>NZ_JBWKWT010000025.1:0-69228 GCF_059422365.1 Pseudomonas sp. GW821-FHT01E10 | reverse complement strand
CCCCCCCCCCCCCCCCCCCCCCCCCCCCCCCCCCCCCCCCCCCCCCCCCCCCCCCCCCCCCCCCCCCCCCCCGCTCCTACAGGTTGTGCGGCGAATCCGCTAGTCTTGCTCAATCCTGGAAGGAGTGTCTCCATGTTCGAATCCGCCGAAATCGGTCATGCCATTGACAAAGAAACCTATGAAGCCGAAGTGCCGGCCCTGCGTGAAGCCTTGCTCGAAGCGCAGTTCGAACTTCGGCAGCAACACCGTTTTCCAGTGATCATTTTGATCAACGGCATCGAAGGGGCCGGCAAGGGCGAGACGGTCAAGTTGCTCAACGAATGGATGGACCCGCGCCTGATCGAGGTCCGCACCTTCGACCAGCAAACCGACGAAGAGCTGGCTCGACCACCCGCCTGGCGCTATTGGCGGATGCTCCCGGCCAAGGGGCGCATGGGGATTTTCTTCGGTAACTGGTACAGCCAGATGCTGCAAGGGCGGGTTCATGGTTTGTTCAAGGATCCGCGACTCGATCAAGCCATCAACGGCGCCGAACGGCTGGAGAAGATGTTGTGCGACGAAGGCGCGCTGATCTTCAAATTCTGGTTTCACCTCTCCAAGAAACAAATGAAAGCGCGGCTCAAGGCGCTGAACGACGATCCGCTGCACAGCTGGCGCATCAGCCCGCTGGACTGGCAACAATCCGCGACCTACGACAAGTTCGTGAAGTACGGCGAACGGGTGCTGCGCCGCACCAGTCGCGACTACGCGCCGTGGCACGTGATTGCTGGCCTGGATGCGCGTTATCGCAGCCTGGCGGTCGGCAAGATTCTGCTCGAGGGCCTGCAGAGCGCGCTCAAGAGACCCAGGATTCACCCGCACAAAGTCAGTGCCGCGCCCTTGTCTCCCAGCGTCGATCACGTGAATCTGCTCGACAGCCTGGACCTGACCCTGAACCTGGACAAGGACGATTACGAAGAGCAACTGATTACCGAGCAGGCACGGTTTTCCGGGCTGATGCGCGACAAACGAATGCGTCGTCACGCGTTGATCGCGGTGTTCGAGGGCAACGACGCGGCAGGCAAGGGCGGGGCGATCCGTCGGGTGGCCGCGGCACTCGACCCACGTCAGTACAACATCGTGCCGATCGCCGCGCCTACCGAAGAAGAACGGGCGCAGCCGTATCTCTGGCGGTTCTGGCGGCATATTCCGGCGCGGGGAAAATTCACTGTGTTCGATCGTTCCTGGTATGGCCGGGTGCTGGTGGAGCGCATCGAGGGTTTTTGCAGCGAGGCGGACTGGTTGCGTGCCTACAGCGAGATCAACGACTTCGAAGAGCAGCTCGACGATGCCGGGGTGATCGTGGTCAAGTTCTGGCTGACCATCGACAAACAGACTCAGATGGAGCGCTTCCAGGAGCGCGAAGAGATCCCCTTCAAGCGTTTCAAGATCACTGAAGACGACTGGCGTAACCGCGACAAGTGGGACGATTACCGCGCCGCGGTCGGCGATATGGTCGACCGCACCAGCACCGAGGTATCGCCCTGGACCCTGGTGGAGGCCAACGACAAGCGCTGGGCGCGGGTCAAGGTATTGCGCACCCTCAATGAGGCGCTGGAAGCAGCATTCGAAAAGTCCGACAAACGGGAGAAGAAACTGCAAAAGCGCAAGCGCTGAGCCGATGGTTACGCATACGCGGGGTGAATGATTGTCGCGGTCAGTCATGAGTGGGACTTATGCTCGATCCAACTCCCGACTGACAACAACAATGAGGTGTATGCCATGCGTGAAGTGGTGATCGTCGACAGCGTGCGGACCGGCCTGGCCAAATCCTTTCGCGGCAAGTTCAACATGACCCGTCCCGATGACATGGCGGCCCACTGTGTCAACGCGCTGCTCACGCGCAATGACGTCGACCCGGCCAGCGTCGAGGATTGCATCGTCGGCGCCGGTTCCAACGAAGGTGCCCAGGGTTACAACATCGGTCGCAACGTCGCGGTGCTGTCGCACCTGGGCATCGGCACGGGTGGCATGACCCTTAACCGCTTCTGTTCGTCGGGCTTGCAGGCCATCGCGATTGCCGCCAATCAGATCGCTTCCGGTTGCAGCGACATCATCGTCGCCGGTGGTGTCGAGTCGATCAGCCTGACCATGAAAAGCGTCAACACCGATCACCTGATCAACCCGCTGCTGAAAGAGCAGGTGCCAGGTATCTATTTCCCCATGGGCCAGACGGCCGAGATCGTCGCGCGTCGTTACAGCGTCAGCCGCGAGGAGCAGGATCTGTACGCCCTGCAAAGCCAGCAACGTACCGCTCTGGCGCAGGCCGCCGGGTTGTTCAACAATGAAATCGTGCCGATGGCGGTGAAGTATCGCGTTGAAGACAAGGCCACCGGCCAGGTGCAGATCCTCGACGGCATTGTCGATCACGATGACTGCAACCGCCCCGACACCACCCTGCAAAGCCTGGCGGGATTGAAACCGGTGTTTGCCGAAGACGGCTCAGTAACGGCCGGCAACTCTTCGCAGCTGTCCGACGGTGCTTCGATGACCCTGGTGATGAGCCTGGAAAAAGCCCTGGCGCTGGGGCTCAAGCCCAAAGCCTTCTTTCGCGGTTTCACCGTGGCCGGGTGCCAGCCGGACGAGATGGGCATCGGCCCGGTGTTCTCGGTGCCGAAGTTGCTCAAGGCCAAGGGGTTGCAGATTGCCGACATTGATTTGTGGGAGCTCAATGAAGCGTTCGCCTCGCAATGCCTGTACAGCCGCGATCGGCTGGAAATCGACAACGACAAATACAACGTCAATGGCGGCTCGATTTCCATCGGCCACCCGTTCGGCATGACCGGTTCGCGTCAGGTCGGGCACATCGTGCGCGAGTTGCAGCGGCGCAACTTGCGCTACGGCATCGTCACCATGTGCGTGGGCGGTGGGATGGGGGCTACGGGGTTGTTTGAGGCGGTGCGGTAATTCCGTAAGGTCGCCTTCGCGGGCAAGCCTCGCTCCTTGTATGTTGCGCTTACACCCCGCGAGAGCAGTTATGCTCGCGGGTGTTGTCATCTCGATGACATGTTCATGCTCAAAGCCTGCATCCGCTCGATATAAGCCTGGATCTCCTTCTCGGCCGTCGCCGGATTATCGAACGGCCCCTCCAGGGTCTGTTCCCGGGTGGTGAAATACAACTCCCCATTGACACGACACAACCGGTCACAGCGAAAGTGTGTGGCGGGGGCGGTGTCCTGGGCGCGCATGCCGTACATGGGCGATCTCCTGCAGAGGGCGGTTTCAATGAGCTTATGCATGAACCCTTTGCAACGCCTGGCGAGCTGATCGACGGCATCCCGTCAATGTCATGGTGCGACCCGCACAGTTTCATTCGCGGCCCGAGGGCAACTGTCCCTGTGTCGCGCTTCGGTCTGAGCCTAGAATGAGCATTCTTGCCAATGGGCTTCGGGGGCAGCATGCATATTTCATCGGGTCGCTGGGTGTACGGTTTATTCCTGGCCTTGCTGACCGCGTTGTTGTGGGGAATTCTGCCGATCAAACTCAAGCAAGTGCTGTTGGTGATGGACCCAGTGACAGTGACCTGGTTTCGCCTGATGGTGTCCGGCGGGTGCCTGTTCATATATCTGGCGGCGACCAGACGCTTGCCGAGTCGCAAAGTCCTCGGCCCGCGCGGTGGCTGGTTGGTGTTGATGGCGGTACTCGGACTGGTCGGCAACTACGTGCTGTACCTGATGGGCCTGAACCTGCTCAGCGCCGGCACCGCACAACTGGTGGTGCAGATGGGCCCGATCATGTTGCTGATCGCCAGTCTGTTCGTGTTCAAGGAGCGTTTCAGCGTGGGGCAGGGGATTGGCCTGCTGGTGCTGCTGATCGGCTTTGCACTGTTCTTCAATAAGCGCCTGGGCGAGTTGCTCACCTCCCTGACCGATTACACCGCGGGTGTGCTGATGGTGCTGTTGGCGTCGACGGTCTGGACCTTCTATGCCTTGGGCCAGAAGCAGTTGCTCACGGTGTGGAATTCGTTGCAGGTGATGATGGTGATTTACCTGTTCTGCGCGCTGTTGCTGACGCCGTGGGTGCATCCGCTGGAAGCGCTGCAACTGAGCCCGCTGCAAGGCTGGCTGCTGCTGGCGTGCTGCTTGAACACCCTGATCGCGTATGGCGCCTTCGCCGAAGCCCTGGCCCATTGGGAAGCGTCGCGGGTCAGCGCGACGCTGGCGATCACGCCGCTGGTGACCTTTGCCGCGGTGGCCGTGGCTGCCTGGTTATGGCCTGATTTTGTGCATGCCGAAACGATCAACGGTCTGGGTTATGGCGGGGCGGTGCTGGTGGTGCTCGGGTCGGCGCTGGTGGCGTTGGGGCCATCGTTGATCGCCGGGCTCAGGGCACGGCGGGTGCGGATGGCAGCCAGTTAGACCGCGTTATCGTTCATCGCGGGCAAGCCACGCTCCCACAGGTTTTGGGTCGCTCACGGGTGTTGTGATTGACACAAATCCTGTGGGAGCGTGGCTTGCCCGCGATGACTGACTGTCGGGCGCTAGAGAACTCAGCCCTTGGCCCCTGCCTCCAGCATATTCTCCGGCCTCACCCACGCATCGAACTCTTCATTGGTCAGATACCCCAACTTCAACGCCGCCTCACGCAGTGTCAGCCCCTCGCTGTAGGCCTTCTTGGCAATCTCGGCTGATTTGTCGTAGCCGATGTGCGGGTTCAGCGCCGTCACCAGCATCAAGCCTCGTTCCAGATGCTCGGCCATTTTCTCGGCATCCGGTTCCAGGCCGGCGATGCAATGCTGCTGGAAGTTGCTGCAGCCGTCGCCCAGCAAGCGGATCGATTGCAGCAGGTTGTGGATGATCACCGGTTTGAACACGTTCAATTGCAGGTGCCCCTGACTGGCGGCAAAACCGATGGCGACGTCATTGCCCAACACTTGGCAGGCCAGCATCGACAGGGCTTCGCACTGAGTCGGGTTGACCTTGCCGGGCATGATCGAGCTGCCCGGCTCGTTGGCCGGCAGTTTCACTTCGGCAAGTCCGCCACGTGGCCCGGAGCCCAGCAGGCGCAGGTCGTTGGCGATTTTCATCAGGGTCACGGCGAGGGTTTTCAGGGCGCCGGACAGCGTGGTCAGTGGCTCATGACCGGCCAGTGCGGCGAATTTGTTCGGCGCGGTGACGAACGGCAGGCCGGAGAGGGCGGCCAGTTCGGCGGCGATCGCTTCGCCAAAACCGTGGGGTGAGTTCAACCCGGTGCCGACCGCGGTGCCGCCCTGGGCCAGTTCACAGACCGCCGGCAACGCGCTGCGGATTGCCCGCTCGGCGTAATCCAGTTGTGCGATGAACGCCGAGAGTTCCTGACCGAAGGTAATCGGCGTGGCGTCCATCATGTGGGTACGACCGGTCTTGACCAGTTTCATGTGCCGCGCGGACAGCTCCGCCAAGCCGCCGGACAACTCAGCGATCGCCGGCAGCAAATGCTGTTGCACCGCCTGAACCGTCGCGATGTGCATGGCCGTGGGAAAGCAATCGTTGGAACTCTGGGAGCGGTTGACGTGATCGTTGGGGTGCACCGGGCTCTTGCCACCGCGCGGGTTGCCGGCCAGTTCGTTGGCGCGACCGGCGATCACTTCGTTGACGTTCATGTTGCTCTGGGTGCCGCTGCCGGTCTGCCAGACCACCAGCGGGAACTGGTCGTCATGTTGGCCGTCGAGCACTTCGTCGGCCGCTTGTTCGATCAGGCGGGCGATGTCGGCGGGCAGGTCGCCATTACGATCGTTGACGCGTGCCGCGGCTTTCTTGATCAGGGCCAGGGCATGCAACACAGCCAGCGGCATGCGTTCGTTGCCAATGGCGAAATTAATCAGCGAGCGTTGCGTCTGAGCGCCCCAGTAAGCGTCATCCGGGACTTCCACCTGGCCCAGGCTGTCGGTTTCGATACGGCTCATCATGCACACTCCTGTAGGTCTGATAGCGCAGTTTAGGCTGTGATCGCCGGTTGTGGTTCCATCAGTCTGGAATTTGACCGTTCAACCCCTCTAAATCAGTCGCGACAAGGCTTGGGGTTGAGCGACACACTTTTTTAGGCGCAGAATGGGCGCCCTTGGGGTTATACCTCGCCTGCTAGAAAAGGAAACTCGATGACTCGTCTTCGTGCCATCTGTACCGCGGTTGCACTGGTTTGCGCCAGCGGCCAGGTTTTTGCCGATACCGCCAGCCACAACGCCAGTGCCGAAGCTTTCCTGACCCTGGCGCACGCTGACAAACTGGGCACTCCGGTGTACATGCAAGTGCAGCAAATGTTCGCTCAGCGCTTTGAACAGACCAAAGCCCCTGAGTCGAAGAAAGCCGTTCTGGAAACTTATCAGGCCAAGGCCAACGCAGCGCTGGACGCAGCCATTGGCTGGAACAAGCTGAAGCCGGACATGGTCAAGCTCTACACCACCAACTTCAGCGAATCCGAGCTCAAGGATCTGGTGGCGTTCTACCAGTCGCCACTGGGCAAGAAAGTCCTGGAAAAAATGCCGCAGCTGACTCAGCAATCGGCCCAGATGACTCAAGCCAAGCTGGAAAGCGCGGTGCCTGTGGTCAACAAACTGCTGGCAGACATGACTAACGAGCTGGATCCTAAAGCCGGCGCCGCTGCTCCTGCAGCCAAGAAAAAGCCTTAAGCGGAGCCGGGTATGACCATGCAACAACGCATCGAATCGACGCTGGGGCTGCTACAGCCCGAGCACCTGCAAGTGCTGGATGAAAGCCATATGCACAGCCGTGGGTTGCAGACCCACTTCAAGGCGGTGGTGGTCAGCCGGCAGTTCGAAGGGCTCAATCGCGTCAAGCGTCACCAGAAGGTGTACGGCACTTTGGGCGAACTGATGGGCGAGTTCCATGCGTTGGCGCTGCATACCTACACGCCGGAGGAATGGGCGCAGATCGATGCGGCTCCGGCCTCGCCGACCTGTGCTGGCGGCAGCAAGCATTAACCCTTGGTTTTTTGCTAGAATCCGCAACGCGCCGCTTACCCGGCGCGTTTTTTTTCGCATCCGGTTCACCCCTTACGAGGGTAGCCACCTGGAGAATTACCCATGACACAACAGATTGTCGTGGCGGCACTGTATAAGTTCGTCACCCTGGAAAATTACGTTGATCTGCGTGAGCCACTGCTGCAAGCGATGATCGACAACGGCATCAAAGGCACGCTGCTGATTGCCGAAGAAGGCATCAACGGCACCGTGTCCGGCAGCCGCGAAGGCATCGACGGGCTGATGGCCTGGCTCAAGAACGACCCGCGCATGGACGACATCGACCACAAAGAGTCGTACTGCGACGAACAGCCGTTCTACCGCACCAAAGTCAAACTCAAGAAAGAAATCGTCACCCTGGGCGTTGAGGGCGTGGACCCGAACAAAAAGGTCGGCACCTATGTGGATCCGCAGAACTGGAACGCGCTGATCAGCGATCCGGAAGTGCTGTTGATCGACACCCGTAATGACTACGAAGTCTCGATCGGCACCTTCGAAGGCGCCATCGATCCGAAGACCACCAGTTTTCGCGAATTCCCCGACTACATCAAAGCCAACTTCGACCCGGCCGTGCACAAGAAAGTCGCGATGTTCTGCACCGGCGGCATTCGCTGCGAGAAGGCGTCGAGCTACATGCTCAGCCAGGGTTTCGACGAGGTCTATCACCTCAAGGGCGGCATCCTGAAGTACCTCGAAGAGGTGCCGCAGGAAGAAACCAAATGGCAGGGCGACTGCTTCGTGTTCGATAACCGCGTGACCGTTCGTCACGATCTCAGCGAAGGCGACTACGATCAATGTCATGCCTGTCGTACGCCCGTCAGCGTTGAAGACCGCGCATCCGAGCACTATGTGGCCGGCACCAGTTGCCCGCACTGCTGGGATAAGCTGAGCGAGAAAACCCGTCGCAGTGCCATCGACCGGCAGAAGCAGATCGAACTGGCCAAGGCGCGCAACATGCCGCACCCGATCGGTTACAACTACAAGCAATCCGCTTCCGAGGCTTGAACCATGTCTGCACGCCTGCTCTATGTGATGGATCCGATGTGTTCCTGGTGCTGGGGCTTCGCTCCGGTGGCCAAAGCGCTGGTTGAGCAGGCGCAGGCGGCGGGTGTGGAGTTGCATCTGGTGGTGGGTGGTTTGCGCACCGGCAGTGGCGCGGCGCTGGAGCCGACCACCCGGCGCTATATCCTTGAGCACTGGCAGGCGGTTCACGAGGCCACCGGCCAGCCGTTCAAGTTTGAAGGCGCGTTGCCCGACGGGTTTGTCTACGACACCGAGCCTGCCTGTCGGGCGCTGGTGACTGCGCGCAGCCTGGCGCCGGATTGCGCCTGGACACTGCTCGGGCTGATCCAGCATGCGTTCTATGCTGAAGGTCGCGACGTTACCCGTGCCAGCGTGTTGGTGGAACTGGCGGAGCAGGCCGGTTTGCCACGCATCGAATTTGCCGCAGCCTTCGATCGTGCCGATCAGCACGCTGCGACCGCCGCCGATTTCACTTGGGTCCAGGACCTGGGTATTGCCGGTTTTCCGACCTTGCTGGCAGAGCGCAATGGTCAATTGGCGCTGCTGACCAATGGCTATCAGCCCTTGAGCGAGTTGTCACCGTTGCTCGGCCGCTGGCTGGAGCGCGCTGCCTGTGCATGATCTGCCCGATGATGCAGCAGCTCCCAAACGTGTCGATCGGCTGAGCTGGGCGGAAGTCCGCCGCCTGGCCCTACACCATAAAAAATCCCTGTGGATCGCCAACGGCGTTGCGGTATTGGCAACGCTGTGCAGCGTGCCGATCCCGTTGCTGTTGCCGTTGCTGGTGGACGAAGTGCTGCTGGGCCACGGTGACGTTGCACTGAAAGTCATGAACCACGCACTGCCCGACGTCTGGCAGAAAGCCGCGGGTTATATCGGCCTGATGCTGCTGGTGACCCTGGCGCTGCGTTGCGCCGCGTTGTTGTTCAACGTGGTGCAGGCGAAATTGTTTGCGGCGCTGGCCAAGGACATCGTGTATCGGATTCGGGTGCGGTTGATCGACCGGCTCAAGCGCATCTCGCTGGGCGAATACGAAAGCCTGGGCAGCGGCACGGTGACCACGCACCTGGTCACCGACCTGGACACGCTGGACAAATTCGTCGGCGAAACCCTCAGTCGTTTCCTCGTGGCGATGCTGACATTGGTGGGCACCGCATCGATCCTGATGTGGATGCACTGGAAACTCGCGCTGCTGATTCTGCTGTTCAACCCGCTGGTGATCTACGCCACGGTGCAGTTGGGCAAGCGGGTCAAACATCTGAAGAAGCTCGAGAACGACAGCACCTCACGCTTCACCCAAGCCTTGACCGAAACCTTGGACGCCATCCAGGAAGTGCGTGCCGGTAATCGTCAGGGTTTTTTCCTCGGACGGTTGGGGCAGCGAGCGCGGGAAGTGCGCGATTACGCGGTGAGCTCGCAGTGGAAAACCGATGCATCGAATCGGGCCAGCGGTTTGCTGTTCCAGTTCGGCATCGATATTTTCCGCGCCGCGGCCATGCTCACCGTGCTGTTTTCCGACCTGTCCATCGGCCAGATGCTGGCGGTGTTCAGCTACCTGTGGTTCATGATCGGTCCGGTGGAACAGCTGCTCAATCTGCAGTACGCCTTTTATGCCGCTGGTGGTGCGCTGTCGCGGATCAACGAGTTGCTGGCCCGTGCCGACGAGCCGCAATACACCGGCAGTGTCGATCCGTTCCAAGGGCGCGACACGGTGGGCATCGAAGTGCAGGGGCTGAGTTTCGGCTACGGCGACGAGTTGGTGCTGAATCAAATGAACCTGTCGATTGCCCCCGGTGAAAAAGTCGCGATTGTCGGCGCCAGCGGTGGAGGCAAAAGTACCCTGGTGCAGTTGCTGCTGGGCTTGTACACGCCGCTGGCCGGGACTATCCGTTTCGGTGGTTCGACTCAGCAAGAGATCGGCCTGGAAACCGTGCGCGAAAATGTCGCCGTGGTCCTGCAACATCCCGCCCTGTTCAACGACACCGTACGCGCCAACCTGACCATGGGCCGCGAACGCAGTGACGAGGCCTGCTGGCAGGCACTGGAAATTGCTCAGTTGCAACACACGGTGCGTGAACTGCCCAATGGCCTGGACAGTATCGTCGGGCGATCCGGCGTGCGTTTATCCGGCGGGCAGCGTCAACGCCTGGCGATTGCCCGAATGGTGTTGGCCGAGCCCAAAGTGGTGATCCTCGACGAAGCCACGTCCGCACTGGACGCGGCCACTGAGTACAACCTGCACCTGGCGCTGGCGCGGTTCTTGAGCCACCGCACCACGTTGATCATTGCGCACCGATTATCGGCCGTGAAGCAGGCCGATCGGGTGCTGGTGTTCGATGGCGGGCAGGTTGCCGAGGATGGCGACCATCAGCAGTTGATTGCCGATGGTGGTTTGTACGCCAAGTTATATGGGCATTTGCAGCAGCACTGATAAAGTCGCGAAGTCATTTCCAGGTCACTTGCAGTGCACCAGGGCTACCGTCATAACCAAATTGCTTCATGACGACGGCGCATGAGTCGCAAGGCGCCATAGTGGTGGCTATCGTGATGGAATCAAGATCTTTGGGGTCAGGGTATTTGGTTCGTATGACGCTGATGAGCTTGCTTTCGGTGTCCAGCGAAGTGGGGCGAGATGTGAGCGCAGGCGTGTACGTCTCAATATTGTCGATGGTGTGGGGGATCGCCTGTAGCTTGCCTTGGGGAGTTACGCTAAGTGCCGTCTCCGGGAAGCGCATTCCATTATCTATATTGAAGTAACTCGTACTGCCGACTTTTACTTCATCCATATTTCTGTTTTTGGCAAACAACGGCAAAAAGCCGGTGTCACGCTTGCTACCGGATACGCTGACATACACTTCACGCACCCCTGCCTTGGTCTTGATTTCGACGAACGCAATGTTCCTGGGGTTGTGCAAAGGCCGACCGGTTTTTTGCCTGATAAGTTCTTGTAGTTGCCGCATTGTGTCATCGATTTTTAATGCCTTGGGTCCGCCCTGAACCGACGACTCCAAGGTTATGACGGTTTTCTGAAACAGTGTGTTGAAAACCTCCGCAGTCGTATCCCGCACGCTGTCCGGCGTAGCCTTGGACAAGGACCAGGTCGCGGCGCCATCGGTGGAGTTCCTGATGATCATTCTTGTGGAGTGATCGAACAGGGCCGCTTCTGCTGGGCTGGTATCGACCTTGAGCAATCTGAGCGTATCGGGCGGATTGGCATGGCTACCGATCGAAATGGCAATTTCATCCATGGCTCTCAATGCGCGCTCCACCGCTTCCTGGCCATGGATTCTTACCATGTTATTGGAGTTCAGTGAGCCGGTGTACACCACCATTAACTCTTTCCTCAGTTCGTCAGGAAGGGTGTCGGCTTTTCTGAAGGTCAGGAGGTCTTTAACGCTTTGGCCCTTTGCGCGCGAGGTAACGTAAAAGTCTCCCGCGCTCAGCCGCGTGAACACATAATGTTTTGAGCCGTCGATTGACTCTACGATAGTTGCGCCCACGCGAAATTTATCGACGAGTTTTTGCCCGGATACGGGAACGCTGACCATGACCCGCCCATACATCCCTTTCTGAAACTCCAGTACGGCCTTGAGGGATGAATTGGCAGCTATTGAGGACACTTGCATCGGTGTCCTGCCTGTTGCGGGGGTGTAAATGGCGTCTCCGAACCAGGGGGCCCAGCCTTTGGTTTCATCGAAAGTAGCGATAGCAGGGGTAGGAGCCGGGTCGCGAGTGACGTAGCTTGTTTGACACAGCTCGGGACCAGGGGCGCGACGTACCCGGCAAGGCAAGGATCTGAACATTGCCTGATCATCAATCAAGTCGGCACGGCGCAGTTGGTTGCCGTCCAGACGATAGGGAATGTCATCAACGAACAGTGTGGTTCGACCATCGACCTCAAGTACTTCACGGACATGGGCGTCTTTCGGAAGTTCTACCAGGACGTGGGATTCGGTAGGAGATAACGTTTTGAAGGTTGACCGGCCCTGTACGAGGTTTTTGCTGTGATTGTGCAGGCGGGGGCCGTAGGGCAAGGATGTCACTGGATCAACGGGGTGGAATCGGGTCAGGTCCGATGGGCTGGTATTGCGCACAAGTACATCATCGACACCGTTGACCGTTGCCAGTCGATCACCGCTTGCCAGCGGCTTCCAGCGCCCCGGATCGGTTGTCTGGGGCAGGTTGTGCACCAGTCGGTAGCTGTCGGCGTGTCCTGTCAGTTTCTTGAACCCGCTAACACCAATGCGTCCCGCCGTATGCAGTCCTTTCCACGCACCGCTTCCCAGTGTCTTGAGTAGTGTCGGGACCCCATCCAGCGGATTGAGGTTGCTCAGGGAAGCGGTCAGGAGTTTTCGGGTCAATGTTGAAAAGGAAGGCAGACTTGCTTTGACGGTCATTTGCGAGGCTTTGGCGCCCGCCCTGATCAGCCGCACCGAACCTGACATGAATTTCCCGACTGGGGTGAGGAATGAAGCCAGGTCCAGCACGACTCCGGCTACGCCTATGAGTATCTGCTCAATTTTGCCCGACAAAATGTCCTCGATACTGCCCCAGAAGGGTACAAGCCCTTTGGCTATTTCCAGGGTCGTACTGATCCTTTGTTCGCTTCTGGTCCTGATGGTGTCGAATGCCGTCACGCCGCGAGACTGGGTACGCAACAGCTGTTCGTCGACGAACAGGAAGTTCGTTGCAATGTAGTGGGCCACTGCATTCAAACGGGAGGATGCCAGCGCTGTTACTTCGCTATCGTTAACGGCTGCGATTGGCGATACAACTGTGGGCACGTCGCCTACCACGCCGAGGATCGCCACGCAGTACGCTCTTTCAGCAGGCTGCGTGCCATTTAAGTGAGCGGCCCAATCGAGAAGCAGCGTAGTGCTGATTTCAGCAGTATATGTTTGTCCGGGGATCGAGGCGTGCAATGGAAACGTGGTGCGAACCCCGTTGACTGTTGAAACTCTCAGGTGGGGTCGACGACGAATGACGCCAGCATTCGGGATCAGTTCGTAATAGGTAATTTCATGATTGTGGGTCACCTGTAGAACGAAACCTTTTCTTGGCCGGATGTCTCCCCTTGCCTTGATGAGTTTTTCGTCCAGGTGCAGGCTCAGCAAGCGGACGTCACCCCGTTCAAGGGCCTGGCGGTCGGTCAGTGGCAGTGAGGTCAGCAAACTGGCGATCAGGGGCTGATAGGCCGTCCTGATTTTCGAGAGGTAGTTTGTGAAGTCTGTTTCAAACTGCGTGTTGATATCGGGCAACGTCTTGCCTCCGTATCTGGTAATCACACGCCTTTCGATCCCCTCATGATCCTTGCGAAAGAGTTCCTCATGACGCAGGATTCGCTTGTCGTCGATCTTGATCCAGTGACGGGTTCGTGTTTTTCCGTCGGACCGGGTTACAAACCATTTTCTCTTGTCATCGAATTGGCCGTCGGCATAGACATCCAGGAATGCATAGCCTGGCAGCTTCAATGAGGGCGTGTCTTTGGGGCCGCCGCTCGGTGGATCATCGCGCAGCAACTTGAGCCCGTCCGATTCGAACATGGCCTCGCCAAACAGATCATCCTTTACCCGTTTGGCCATCTTCAATCTTTCAGGGGGTGGCAAGTCCAGTGCCATAATGGCGTTGTTCAGGCTCTTGCTGTGGCTTTCCAGCGCCGCCATCGCCCGCTTCATATCGTCCTCGTCGTAATCGGATTTTGTTCGCGATTGAACGATGCCGCAGCAGACCGCCCATTCCAGTGCCGGCCCCATCCTCAGTCGAGTTATCTGCTCAAGTTGTTCGGGCGAGGCGTCGGCGCTCCGGCTCAGGGGCAAGTCGACGAGTTGTTGAAAGGACAGCGCTTGCAATCGATCAAGGCCGAGTTCATCTGCCAGCAGCACGCCGTGCATGAAGTTCACCCACACCACCGAACTTTTGTAAGGAAGGTCGGACGGGATATCGCGCACAGCGAAGTCCTTTGAGAGGCGGGTCTCGAACACCCGCGCGAGAAAGGCCGCCTCTTTTGCATCGGTCACCCGGTTGGTGCGCAGCAAGTGCTGTTCAAAATCGCTGCGCAGGGCCTGGTAGCTTTTGCCCCAGTGAGCCGTGTCTTGCCAGCGGAATCCGGCGACTTCCTGCGGCTCATCCGCTGACGGGGCTTGCAAGTAAAGGCATATGGCTTTGCATACGAGCTGATGGCGCACGGACGCCGAAGTTTGTTCGCCAGGGCCTGCGCCATACCACCTGAGCATCTTGAGCAGCCTGTCCCCCAACTCTTTCGCTTCGACTGTGTTCAGTATTCGCTGGAGGAATACAGACGGCGTTGCTCGCAGTTGATCCATGGAGGTGGAAGCCAGTACCGAGGCGCCAAGATGACCGATTAACGAACGCTTGCCATTCAGGAAAGCCTTCACGATGTTGGTGATTTGAACATCGATGCGTTTTGCCTTGTAAGTGTCGATGGTCATGTGTTGCGCGAGGTTGGGGCCCCCGCGTTGAATAAGCTTGAACCCTCGTCGATCCTGGGCGGTGGTGCGCAGGCCGAAGTTTTCGATATCCGGGCCGTCGTCGAGTCCCAGAGCCTGTCTGGCGCGAAATTCTTCGTCTGCCGGTGACAGCGCCGGTTGATCGGGTGAAGGTGAAGACGTCTCTGTCATGTTGCACTCCTTTGAAAGGGATCCCGTAACGGATAGGGGGAGCCCGAAGTGCCCAGTAAACAGATCTCCAAACTGGCCTTGGCGGTATATATCTATATGGGGCGCACGTGTACGGCGTTGAGGTCGATCCTCTGCTTGCCGGTTTCGAGAACGCACCCTAGTCTAGCTGTAGCGATCACGTTGGATGATGATCTGGCGGTGCTAAAACAAGGGACCTCATGAATCAAGCGCGGACTCTCGGAACGCCACGGCTGTTGGGCATCGTCTGGCCATTTATTGCCGTTGTGTTGTTTCAGGCACTGTTGGGCGGCGTCAGTCTTTACGTTCTTTCAGCGGTTCGTGGCTACGTCGGCGGTGAGAGCCTGTGGTCCAAGGGCCAGAAAGACGCCATCTATTACCTCAATCTCTACGCCGACAGTCGCGACGAGACGATTTTTCTCAAATACCAGAACGCGATTGCCGTGCCTCAGGGCGGCCATGAGTTGCGTATGGCGCTGGATCATCAGCCACCGAATATCGAGGCCGCGCGGCTCGCGATTCTCAAGGGCGGCAATCACCCGGACGACGTCCCCAGCCTGATTTGGCTGTACCTCAATTTCCGGCATTTCAGTTACCTGGAAAAAGCCATCGAGCTCTGGACGATCGGTGACGCGTACCTGGTGCGGCTCGATGACGTCGCGCGGGAAATGCATCAGGGTATCGTCGATAACCAGGCCACCGATGCCGACATCAAGCGCTGGAAGGTGCAGATTTTGGCCATCAACGATGGTGTGACGCCCCCTGCCAAAGCGTTCAGCGATGCCTTGGGCGAGGGCTCGCGCATGATTCTCCGGCTGCTGCTGGCGACGAACCTCGCCACCGCGCTGGGCCTGATCGTGCTGGCGTTGCTGCGTACCCACAAACTGCTCGAACAGCGGCATGCCTTCGCCGATGCCTTGCAGTTGGAGAAAGACCGGGCGCAGATCACCCTGCAATCGATTGGCGACGGGGTGATCACCACCGACGTCGAGGGCGCGATTGCCTACATGAACCCGGCCGCCGAGGCCTTGACTCACTGGAAGGCCGAACAGGCGACGGGGTTGCCATTGGCGGCGCTGTTCAATCTGCTGGACGAGAACGCTCAGGCCGACGGTTTTACCTTGATCGAACACATTTTGAGCGGCCAGCTCAGCGGCGGCAGCGAACATTCCAAACTGATCCAGCGACTGGATGGCAGCACGGTTTCGGTCACCCTGGTCGGTGCGCCGATCCGTAACGCGGGCAAGGTCAGTGGCACCGTGCTGGTGCTGCATGACATGACCCAGGAGCGGCAGTACATCGCCAATCTGTCCTGGCAGGCGACCCATGACGCCTTGACCGGGCTGACCAACCGCCGCGAATTCGAATATCGCCTGGAACAGGCCCTGCATAGCCTGATGCGACAAGCGGGGCGTCACGCCTTGATGTTCCTCGATCTGGATCAATTCAAACTGGTCAACGACACCTGCGGTCATGCTGCCGGCGATGAGTTGTTGCGGCATATTTGTGCGTTGCTGCAATCAGGATTGCGCGAAGGCGACACCCTGGCCCGATTGGGTGGTGACGAGTTCGGCATTCTGTTGGAAAACTGTGCGCCGGAAGCGGCTGAGAAAATTGCCGAAGTCCTGCGCCAGACTGTGCAGAACCTGCATTTTGTCTGGAAAGGCCGACCGTTCGTGACCACGGTGAGCATTGGTCTGGTGCACGTCACTCAGAGTCCGGCCACCCTCGAGGCCTCGCTGCGAGCCGCTGATATGGCCTGTTACATGGCCAAGGAAAAGGGCCGCAACCGGGTTCAGGTCTATCACGCCGACGATTCGGAGCTGTCCCTGCGCTATGGCGAGATGGCTTGGGTGCAGCGCCTGCACATGGCGTTGGAGGAGGACCGCTTTTGCCTGTACTCCCAGGAAATCGCGCCTCTGGGTCTTGGCGAGCGGGACGGCGGACATATCGAAATCCTGCTGCGCCTGCATGACGAAGCCGGGCGCATGATTCTGCCGGACAGTTTCATTCCGGCCGCCGAGCGTTATGGTTTGATGACGTCGCTTGACGGCTGGGTGGTGGAGAACGTTTTCAAGGTCATTGCCCAGGCCATCGCCCAAGAGGGCGAAGAGCCGCTGGCCATGTGTGCGATAAATCTGTCAGGTATTACTATCGGAGATGAGGCGTTTCTGGACTTCCTTCGTGAACAGTTTGTTGCATATTCAATTCCGCCTGAAATGATTTGTTTTGAAATTACAGAAACCAGCGCGATTTCCAATTTGCCTAGCGCAATTAGATTTATTAATGAACTCAAAGGCTTAGGTTGCCACTTCTCATTAGATGACTTCTGTGCCGGTATGTCCTCATTCGCTTACCTGAAACATTTACCTGTAGACTTCCTGAAGATCGACGGGAGTTTCGTAAAGGATATGCTGGACGACCCGATTAACCGCGCCATGGTCGAAGTGATCAATCACATCGGGCATGTCATGGGTAAGCGCACGATTGCCGAGTTCGTTGAAACACCTCAGATCGAGCAGGCATTGCTGGAGATCGGGGTGGATTACGCTCAAGGGTATCTGATTGAACGCCCGCATCTGTTTACCTGCGACAGTTTACAAAGTCGTCCTGCCAGACCCCGGCCTCTGTTATTCAAGGCGCCCGGCACATTCCGTTGAAAGCTCCTGTCGATCTTGAAATCACAATCAAAAGGAGCGCGACAGTGATCGACACATTCAACAGAACCGGACCCCTCATGGAAGCTGCAAGTTACCCCGCCTGGGCTCAGCAATTGATTCAGGATTGCAGTGAGAGCAAGCGCCGCGTCGTCGAACATGAACTGTACCAGCGGATGCGCGATAACAAGCTCAGCGCAAAAACCATGCGTCAGTACCTCATTGGTGGCTGGCCGGTGGTCGAACAGTTCGCCTTATACATGGCACAGAACCTGGCCAAGACCCGTTTTGCACGCCACCCTGGCGAAGACATGGCGCGTCGCTGGCTGATGCGCAATATTCGCGTCGAACTGAACCATGCCGATTACTGGGTGCACTGGAGCCGTGCTCACGGTATCAGCCTGGAAGATCTGCAGGCGCAACAGGTTGCCCCTGAACTTCACGCCTTGAGTCACTGGTGCTGGCACACCAGTTCGTCGGACTCGTTGATCGTGGCTATCGCCGCCACCAACTATGCCATCGAGGGTGCTACCGGGGAGTGGTCGGCGCTGGTCTGTTCCAGTGGTGTCTATGCGGCATCGTTCCCCGAGGAAGATCGCAAGCGGGCCATGAAGTGGTTGAAGATGCACGCCCAGTACGACGATGCCCATCCTTGGGAAGCGCTGGAAATCATCTGCACCCTGGCGGGGCTGAACCCGAGCAAATCCCTGCAAATGGAATTGCGTCAGGCAGTCTGCAAAAGTTACGACTACATGTACCTGTTCCTGGAGCGATGCATGCAGTTGGAACTGGCGGCAAAAGCCCCGGTAGTCCGTGAGCGGATGGCGTTGGCCGAGAGCTAAAAGACGCAGCCTACGGCAGCTCGTAGGAGCTGCCGTAGGCTGCGATCTCTTCAAAAATATCTACCCCGCCATCGCCAACCGGTTACGCCCCTCGCGCTTGGCCACATACAGCGCACTGTCGGCTCGTCGCAACAGGCTCTCGGCAGACTCGCCGGGCAGCAGGGTCGAGCAACCCAGGCTGACCGTCAGTTCGATGGTCTTGCCTTCGGCCACATAGTCCTGGGCCTGCGCAGCGAACCGCAGTCGTTCGCCGACCATGGCCGCGGCTTCCCGGCTGGTGTTGGACAGCAGGATCATGAATTCTTCGCCTCCAAACCGGAACACCATGTCCACGTTACGCAACTGGCTTTTGATCGAGGCCGCGACGGCCTTGAGCACTTCATCGCCGGCGCTGTGCCCGTAGGTGTCGTTGATCTGTTTGAAGTGATCGATGTCCAGCATCAGCAACGACAGGGGCTGTGAGTGTCGGCGCGACATCTCGATTTCCCGTTGCAGCGTCTGATCCATCGCGATGCGATTGCCGGTGTCGGTCAGCGGGTCGCGCAAGGCGCTTTGGGTGGCGGCACGGTAGAGCAGGGCATTGCGCATCGGGTAGAGAAGCGCTGATAACAGCGATTCCAGATGGCCTTGCTCTTCATCGCTGAAACGCTGATTGCGACGGAACACCAGTTCACCCAATTGCTCGCCTTCATGACTGAGGCTGTAGCTGATCGAATGATGACCTCGCTGGCCGAACTGCAGGCGCAAGTCGCTGGGCTGATGCTCATAATTCAAGGCATCCAGCGGTACAAGGCGCTGAATTTCACGGAAGAAAAGTCCGAGAATACGTTGCGGCTCAAGACTGGTTTGCAGTTGCAGGCCCAGCTCCTGACGCAACTGCGCAAGACTGACGGGCCGCTCCAGAAGGGGAGGCTGCTGACCAAAGCCCAGGCGTTGCAATTTGGCGCTGTCGAAGTCAATTGCGTTGGTCTGGGAAGGCGATTTCATATGGCGTGAGCCCCTAAACAGTAAGACTGTCTTACAGGCTGGGTGAGAGCGGCTTTGGGCTGCGCGTCATACTGGTCCATCAGTCCCGTAGGACATTTGGCACGAGTTTAGTCCGCTTTGCCGAAGATTAGTAACCTCTCGGCTCGAGCTCTGCCCCGTCTGCTTTCACACGGCGTGTCTGAGCAAAATTAGAGCGAAAGTCGTGCCATTCGGTTCAGTCGGTTAAAAAGCGTTCTAAATCAACAAGGTTGGGGAGGTTGCGAAGGATGGTGTCGGGGGTATTGGCATTTATTTGACTTGAAACAGCAACAGTTATCACGGGCTTTGCGTGCCGCGACGGGAAGTCGTCGCGGCACAAAAGCGACGCACGGGCATTACTGAGCGTCGAACGCCTGACCGTTGATGCCGGTACTGTCCGGCCCCATCAAGTAAAGGTAGACCGGCATGATCTCCTCGGGTGTCGGGTTGTTCAGCGGATTTTCCCCAGGGTAGGCCTGAGCGCGCATGCTGGTGCGGGTGGCGCCGGGGTTGATGCTGTTGGAGCGCACGGGGGCGACGGTGTCTACTTCGTCGGCCAGGGTTTGCATCAGGCCTTCGGTGGCGAACTTGGACACGCCGTAAGCGCCCCAATACGCACGACCCTTGCGACCGACGCTGCTGGAGGTGAACACCACCGAGGCGTCCTGCGATAGCTTGAGCAGCGGTAGCAGGGTGCTGGTGAGCATGAACATGGCGTTGACGTTGACCTGCATGACGCGCATGAAGTTCTCGCCGGACAACTGCTCGATCGGTGTGCGTGGGCCGATGATCGACGCGTTGTGAAGCAAGCCGTCGAGGTGGCCGAATTCGGTTTCGATCATGGCCGCCAGTTCATCGTATTGGTGGGGCAGGGCGGTTTCCAGGTTGAACGGGATCACCACCGGTTGTGGATGCCCGGCCGCTTCGATTTCGTCGTAGACCTGAGTCAGATTGGCTTCGGTCTTGCCCAGCAGCAACACGGTGGCGCCATGAGCGGCGTAGGTTTTCGCGGCGGCAGCACCGATGCCTCGGCCAGCGCCGGTGACCAGGATGACCCGGTCCTTGAGCAATTCAGGACGGGCGGAATAATCAAACATAAAAAACCTCACAACAATTCAACGTAGGCATGCATCGCATCTGTGGCAAGAGCGCTTATTGTGGCGAGGGGGCTTGCCCCCGTTGGGTCGCGAAGCGGCCCTCCATTCGCTACCTTCAGCCAGACCGTGTTCTCTGGATTTACGACTGCTTCGCAGCCGAACGGGGGCAAGCCCCCTCGCCACAAATGCTTCCTGTTGCCAGTCAGATCAGCAACTGCACAAAGCGCTATCCAGCACCAGGCGCAACTCCATTGGATGATCGACCACCACATCCGCGCCCCAATGCCGCGGGTTATCCTCCGGATGAATGTAGCCGTAGGTCACGGCGGCTGTTCTGGTGCCGGCATCGCGGCCGGATTCGATATCGCGCAGGTCATCACCGACGAACAGCACGCTGGCCGGATCGAGGTCGAGCATCTTGCACGCCAGGATCAACGGCTCCGGGTCCGGTTTGCTGTTCTTCACATGATCCGGGCAGATCAGCAGCGCCGAACGCTCGGCCAGCCCCAATTGCTGCATGATCGGCTCGGCGAAGCGCAGCGGCTTGTTGGTGACCACGCCCCAGATCAGGTTGGCCTTCTCGATGTCGGCCAGCAATTCGCCCATGCCGTCGAAGAGCTTGCTGTGCACCGCGCAACCTTTGACATAGCGCTCCAGAAACTCCAGGCGCAGCTCCTCGAAGCCCGGCGATTCCGGGTCCATCGAGAAAGTCACTGCAACCATCGCCCTGGCGCCGCCGGAGATCTCGTCACGGATGTGCTTGTCGTTCATCGGCGGCAAACCACGCTCGGCACGCATCGCCTGGCAGATGGCGATGAAGTCCGGCGCGGTGTCGAGCAGGGTGCCGTCCATGTCGAAAAGAACTGCTCTGATACGCATCGGCTTACTCCTCGCGCAGGGTCTGGATCATGTAGTTGACGTCGACATCGGATGCCAGTTTGTAGTGCTTGGTCAGCGGGTTGTAGGTCAGGCCGATGATGTCCTTGACGGTCAGGCCGGCCATGCGACTCCAGGCACCGAGCTCGGAAGGGCGGATGAATTTCTTGAAGTCGTGAGTGCCACGCGGCAGCAGCTTCATGATGTATTCGGCGCCGACGATGGCGAACAGATAGGCCTTCGGATTGCGGTTGATGGTGGAGAAGAACACCTGGCCGCCAGGCTTGACCATGCGGAAGCAGGCGCGGATCACCGAGGACGGATCCGGAACGTGTTCAAGCATTTCCAGGCAGGTGACGACGTCGAACTGCTCAGGCATTTCTTCGGCCAGGGCTTCGGCGGTGATTTGCCGGTACTCGACGTTTACGCCGGATTCCAGTTGATGCAATTGCGCGACCGCCAGCGGCGCTTCGCCCATGTCGATGCCCATCACGGTGGCGCCGCGCTGGGCCATGGCTTCGCTGAGGATGCCGCCGCCGCAACCGACGTCGAGGACTTTCTTGCCGGCCAGATTGACGCGCTCGTCGATCCAGTTGACCCGCAGGGGGTTGATGTCGTGCAGCGGTTTGAACTCGCTTTCGCGGTCCCACCAGCGATGGGCCAGGGCTTCGAATTTGGCGATTTCGGCGTGGTCGACGTTGCTCATGGTGTCAGTCCTCTAAAACTTGAAAAATTCTGTTGCCCCGGTTTTGGTCCAGGGTGCTTACGATTCGGTGTGGCCGCTGATGCGCCTGCCCCAGGCCTTGGCGGTGGCGCACAGTTGCGCTTCATCCAGGCGGGTCAGGCGGCGGTCGTCGAGCAGTTGCTTGCCGGCGACCCAAAGGTGTTTCACGCAGTCGCGGCCAGTGGCATATATAAGTTGCGAAACCGGGTCGTAGACCGGTTGCTGCGCCAGGCCCGACAGGTCGAATGCGACGATGTCTGCCGCCTTGCCGACTTCCAGCGAACCGGTTTGCGCTTCGATTCCCAGCGCGCGGGCGCCATTGAGCGTGGCCATGCGCAGGGCGCGATGGGCGTCCAGCGCGGTGGCCGAGCCGGCGACAGCCTTGGCCAGCAATGCGGCGGTGCGGGTTTCACCAAGCAGGTCCAGGTCATTATTGCTGGCCGCGCCGTCGGTGCCGACTGCCACATTCACCCCAGCCTGCCACAAGCGCTCGACCGGGCAGAAGCCACTGGCCAGCTTCAGGTTCGACTCCGGGCAATGAATCACATTGGTGTTACTTTCTACCAGCAGCGCCAGGTCTTCATCGCTGATCTGGGTCATGTGAACGGCCTGGAAACGCGGCCCGAGCAGGCCCAGGCGGCCGAGGCGGGCCAGCGGGCGTTCGCCGCGCTGCTCCACCGACTGCTGCACTTCGAAGGCGGTTTCGTGGACATGCATGTGAATCGAGGCGTCCAGCTCTTCGGCGATCACCCGGATTTTTTCCAGGTTTTCGTCGCCCACGGTGTACGGGGCATGGGGGCCGAAGGTGACTTTGATCCGTTCGTGATGCTTGAGATCGCCGAATAATTCGACGCCCTGACGAATGGCTTCATCCGCCGTGCTGGCGCCTGGAATCGGGAAATCGAGGATCGGAATGGCGATCTGGGCGCGAATGCCGCTGTTATGTACGCGTTCGCTGGCGACCTTCGGGAAGAAATACATGTCAGAGAAGCAGGTGATGCCACCTTTGATCTGCTCGGCGATGGCCAGGTCCGTGCCGTCGCGTACGAACGCCTCGTCGACCCATTTGGCTTCGGCCGGCCAGATGTGGTCTTCCAGCCAGGTCATCAGCGGCAGATCGTCGGCCAGGCCGCGGAACAGCGTCATTGCTGCATGCCCGTGGGCATTGATCAGGCCCGGGCTGAGCAGCATGCCCGGCAATTCGCGCACTTCGGCTGCGTTAAGCTTCAAGGCTGCTGCGCGTGGGCCGATAAACACGATACGACCGTCGCGGATACCCAGGGCATGCTCTTTAAGGACCACGCCAGCCGGTTCGACGGGTACCAGCCAGGTTGGCAGCAATAATAGGTCGAGCGCAGCGGTGGGGGTCGGCATCGAGAGTCGGTTCCAGTGCTTTTGTAAAGGATGGCGAAGTATACCCGAGCGTCTTCGCGGGGGGATCGCTATAATCGGCGGCTTTTGTTCATGAGTGCGGGGTGTGGGATGCGCGATCGACTGTTGGCTGCGGAGAAGGTGAAGGCCATCGATTGGCGTGATGGCGCACTGTACTTGCTGGATCAGCGTATTTTGCCGTTCGAGGAAACCTGGATCGCCTACACCAGCGCTGCGGGTGTGGCCGAAGCCATTCGCTCGATGGTGGTGCGCGGTGCGCCGGCTATTGGCATCAGTGCGGCCTATGGCGTGGTGCTGGCGGCCCGTACCCGTTTTGCCGAAGGTGGCGACTGGCAAGCGGCGCTGGAAGAGGATTTCGCGCTGCTGGCCGACTCCCGTCCGACCGCGGTCAATCTGTTCTGGGCCTTGGGTCGCATGCGTGAGCGGCTTGAGCGCCTGAGGGAGCACGCCGATCCGTTGTCGGTGCTGGAAGCCGAAGCCATCGCCATCCACGAAAGTGATCGCGAAGCCAACCTGACCATGGCCCAGTTGGGCGTCGACCTGATCCGCAAACATCAAGGCAACGCCCAGGCGATCCTCACGCATTGCAACACCGGTGCACTGGCCACCGGTGGTTTCGGCACGGCGCTGGGGGTGATTCGCGGGGCGTTCATCGAAGGCATGGTCGAGCGCGTCTACGCCGACGAAACCCGGCCATGGCTGCAAGGTTCGCGATTGACTGCGTGGGAATTGGCCAATGAGGGTATTCCGGTGACCCTCAATGTCGATTCCGCTGCCGCGCACATCATGAAAACCAAGGGTGTGACCTGGGTGATCGTCGGCGCCGACCGGATTACCGCCAATGGCGATGTGGCGAACAAGATCGGTACCTACCAGTTGGCGGTCAACGCCATGCACCACGGCGTGCGCTTCATGGTGGTGGCGCCGAGTTCGACCATCGACATGAACCTGGCCAGTGGCGACGAGATTCCTATCGAGGAGCGTGATGGCCGCGAGTTGCTGGAAGTTGGCGGCAAGCGGGTGGGGGCAGATGTGGAAGCGTTCAACCCGGTTTTCGACGTGACCCCGGCCGACCTGATCGATGCGATCGTCACCGAAAAAGGTATCGTCGAGCGCCCGGACACCGCGAAAATGGCTCAATTGATGTGCCGCAAGCGTCTGCATTAAATCATTCAGGCTGCACGAAATCGGTGTTTACAAGTGAAAAATACGGTTGAATGCCGGTTGATCACGCCTCTAAGCCCCTCTCGTCTCCTTCAAGCCTGTCACCGGTCAACTAACTATGCTCCATGCGCATCTGGGGGATAGGTGCGTGGCGGCTCTTGTGATAACATCCGGCGGTTTCCAGGGTAGCCTGATGTGGCTGCCTTTACTGCGCAGATCCATGGCATAACTCGTTGATTTGTCGTAAGTCGGTGCATGGCACTCAGTCTGTACCGGCGAGCTTCGTTCGTCCCATATGGATGTGACGAAGTTTCACCAGAAAAAGGAATCAGGCTTCTCATGGGCGAACTGGCCAAAGAAATCCTCCCGGTCAATATCGAAGACGAGCTGAAGCAGTCCTACCTCGACTACGCGATGAGCGTTATTGTCGGGCGGGCACTGCCGGATGCGCGCGATGGCTTGAAGCCCGTGCACCGGCGTGTGCTGTTCGCGATGAGCGAGCTGGGCAACGACTTCAACAAGCCGTACAAGAAATCTGCCCGTGTTGTCGGTGACGTGATCGGTAAGTATCACCCGCACGGTGATACCGCGGTGTACGACACCATCGTTCGGATGGCGCAGCCATTCTCGCTGCGTTACCTGCTGGTGGACGGTCAGGGCAACTTCGGTTCGGTGGACGGCGACAACGCCGCGGCCATGCGATACACCGAAGTACGCATGACCAAGCTGGCGCACGAGCTGCTGGCCGACCTGCATAAAGAAACCGTGGACTGGGTGCCGAACTACGACGGCACCGAAATGATCCCCGCGGTCATGCCGACCAAGATCCCCAACCTGCTGGTCAACGGCTCCAGCGGTATCGCCGTGGGCATGGCGACCAACATTCCGCCGCACAACCTCGGTGAAGTCATCGACGGTTGCCTGGCACTCATCGACAATCCGGAGCTGACTGTCGATGAGCTGATGCAATACATCCCCGGTCCGGACTTCCCGACCGCCGCGATCATCAACGGTCGCGCCGGCATCATCGAAGCCTACCGCACCGGTCGCGGGCGCATTTACATGCGTGCCCGCTCGATCATCGAAGACATCGACAAGGTCGGTGGCCGTCAGCAGATCGTCATTACCGAACTCCCTTACCAGCTGAACAAGGCCCGTCTGATCGAGAAGATCGCCGAGCTGGTCAAAGAGAAGAAGCTTGAAGGCATCACCGAGCTGCGCGACGAGTCCGACAAGGACGGTATGCGCGTCGTGATCGAGCTGCGTCGCGGTGAAGTGCCTGAGGTGATTCTCAACAACCTCTACGCCCAGACTCAGCTGCAAAGCGTGTTCGGCATCAACATCGTTGCGCTGATCGACGGCCGTCCGCGGATCCTCAACCTCAAGGATCTGCTGGAAGCCTTCGTTCGTCACCGTCGCGAAGTCGTGACCCGTCGTACCGTGTTCGAGCTGCGTAAAGCGCGCGAACGTGGCCACATCCTGGAAGGTCAAGCGGTTGCCCTGTCGAACATCGACCCGGTCATCGCCCTGATCAAGGCTTCGCCGACCCCGTCGGAAGCCAAGGAAGCGCTGATCAGCACGCCGTGGGAGTCCTCCGCGGTGGTTGCAATGGTTGAACGTGCCGGTGCCGATTCGTGCCGTCCGGAAAACCTCGATCCGCAATACGGCCTGCGCGACGGCAAGTACTTCCTGTCGCCAGAGCAGGCGCAAGCCATTCTGGAGCTGCGTCTGCACCGCCTGACCGGTCTGGAACACGAGAAGCTGCTGGCCGAGTATCAAGAGATCCTCAATCAGATCGGCGAGCTGATCCGCATCCTCAACAGCGCCACGCGCCTGATGGAAGTGATCCGCGAAGAGTTGGAAGTGATCCGTGCCGAGTACGGCGATGTGCGTCGCACCGAGATTCTCGATGCCCGTCTCGACCTGACCCTGGGCGACATGATCCCGGAAGAAGAGCGCGTCGTGACCATTTCCCACGGTGGCTACGCCAAGACCCAGCCTTTGGCTGCGTACCAGGCTCAGCGTCGTGGCGGTAAAGGTAAATCGGCTACCGGCGTGAAGGATGAGGACTACATCGCTCACCTGCTGGTCGCCAACAGCCACACCACGCTGCTGCTGTTCTCCAGCAAAGGCAAAGTGTACTGGCTGAAAACCTACGAAATCCCGGAAGCCTCCCGCGCGGCCCGTGGTCGCCCGCTGGTCAACCTGCTGCCGCTGGACAGTGATGAATACATCACCACCATGCTGCCGGTCGAGGAATACACCGAAGGTCACTTCATCTTCATGGCCACTGCCAAAGGCACGGTGAAGAAGACCCCGCTGGAATCCTTCAGCCGTCAGCGCAGCGTCGGTCTGATCGCGCTGGAGCTGGATGAAGGCGACGTGCTGATCTCTGCGGCCATTACCGATGGCGATCGCGAAGTCATGCTGTTCTCCGACGGCGGCAAGGTGACTCGCTTCAAGGAAACCGACGTTCGCGCCATGGGCCGTACCGCTCGCGGTGTCCGCGGCATGCGTCTGCCGGAAGGCCAGAAGCTGATTTCCATGTTGATCCCGGAAGAAGGCAGCCAGATCCTCACCGCTTCGGCGCGTGGTTTCGGCAAGCGCACCGCGATCACCGAGTTCCCTGAGTACAAGCGTGGCGGTCAGGGTGTTATCGCCATGGTCAGCAACGAGCGTAACGGCCGTCTGGTCGGCGCGGTCCAAGTGCTCGACGGCGAGGAAATCATGCTGATTTCCGACCAGGGTACGTTGGTTCGTACCCGCGTCGACGAAGTGTCCAGCCTGGGCCGTAACACCCAGGGTGTGACCCTGATCAAGCTGGCCAACGATGAAACGCTGGTGGGCCTGGAGCGGGTTCAGGAGCCGTCGGAAGTCGAAGGCGAAGAGCTGGAAGGCGAAGGGCTTGCAGGTGAAGAGGGTGCAGTGTTCGAGGGTGAGGTCGTGATCGACGATGTTGCCGACGACCAGCAACTCGACGCCGCCGCCGACGAAGAGCCGCAGGAGTAAGCGGGCAAGCAGGGGGCGGATGAAGATTCGCCCCCTTGTTGTTTGTCCTCAGGGAACTGTGGAATTGTTTTTTATGTAGGAGTTGTCGAGCGAAGCGATGCTGCGATCTCTTGATCTGGCTCTTGCTTTCGCTCAGCACTAAAAGATCGCAGCCTCGCTCTGCTCGACAGCTCCTACAGATTTATTGCGTGATACCACCAAATCAGAGCGAGATTGGATGTGAGCAAGAGAGCCTATAACTTCTGTGCCGGTCCTGCGGCGCTTCCCGAAGCTGTCCTGAAGCGCGCCCAGGCTGAACTCCTTGATTGGCACGGCAAGGGCCTGTCGGTCATGGAAATGAGCCATCGCAGCGATGAGTTCGTGTCCATTGCCACCAAGGCCGAGCAGGATCTGCGTGATCTGCTGAATATCCCCTCGAACTATAAAGTGCTGTTTCTGCAAGGTGGCGCGAGCCAGCAATTTGCTCAGATTCCGCTGAACCTGTTGCCGGAAAGCGGCACCGCCGACTATATCGACACCGGTATCTGGTCTCAGAAGGCGATCGAAGAAGCCTCGCGCTACGGCCACGTCAATGTTGCCGCAACCGCCAAGCCTTACGACTATTTCGCTGTGCCTGGTCAGAACGAATGGAACCTGTCGAAAGATGCGGCCTACGTTCACTACGCACCGAACGAAACCATCGGCGGCCTGGAATTCCAGTGGATCCCGGAAACCGGTGATGTGCCGCTGGTCGCCGACATGTCCTCGGACATTCTTTCGCGCCCGGTGGATGTCTCGCGTTTCGGCATGATCTACGCCGGCGCCCAGAAAAACATCGGCCCGAGCGGCATCGTCGTCAACATCGTTCGCGAAGACCTGCTGGGTAACGCCCGTTCCATCTGCCCGACCATGCTCAACTACAAGGTCGCGGCCGACAACGGCTCGATGTACAACACACCGCCAACACTGGCCTGGTACTTGTCCGGCCTGGTGTTCGAGTGGCTGAAAGAGCAGGGCGGCGTCGAAGCCATCGGCAAGCTCAATGAAGTGAAGCAGCGCACGCTGTACGACTTCATCGACGCCAGCGGCTTGTACAGCAACCCGATCAACAAGTCGGACCGCTCGTGGATGAACGTGCCGTTCCGTCTGGCCGACGATCGTCTCGACAAGCCGTTCCTGGCCGGTGCCGACGAACGTGGCCTGTTGAACCTCAAAGGTCACCGTTCCGTGGGCGGCATGCGTGCCTCCATCTATAACGCCGTCGATATCGTTGCAGTCAACGCACTGGTTTCGTACATGGCAGAGTTCGAGAAGGAACACGGCTAATGTCTGAGCAAGAACTCAAGGCACTGCGCCTGCGCATTGATGCTCTGGACGAAAAGGTCCTGGAGCTGATCAGTGAGCGCGCACGCTGCGCCCAGGAAGTTGCGCGAGTAAAGATGGCCTCGCTGGCCGAAGGCGAAGTGCCGGTGTTCTATCGTCCTGAGCGTGAAGCTCAGGTGCTCAAGCGCGTGATGGAGCGTAACCAGGGGCCGCTGGGCAACGAAGAGATGGCGCGGCTGTTCCGCGAAATCATGTCCTCGTGCCTGGCCCTCGAGCAGCCGCTGAAAGTGGCTTACCTCGGCCCTGAAGGTACCTTCACTCAGGCTGCGGCCATGAAGCACTTCGGTCACGCGGTGATCAGCAAGCCAATGGCGGCGATCGACGAAGTGTTCCGTGAAGTGGCGGCCGGTGCGGTGAACTTTGGCGTGGTCCCGGTGGAAAACTCCACCGAAGGCGCGGTCAACCACACTCTCGACAGCTTCCTCGAACACGACATGGTGATCTGTGGCGAAGTCGAGCTGCGTATTCACCATCACCTGTTGGTTGGCGAAAACACCAAGACCGACAGCATCAGCCGCATCTATTCCCACGCCCAGTCCCTGGCCCAGTGCCGCAAGTGGCTGGACGCCCATTACCCGAATGTCGAGCGCGTGGCGGTGTCCAGCAACGCCGAAGCGGCCAAACGGGTCAAGGGTGAGTGGAACTCGGCAGCGATTGCCGGCGACATGGCTGCCGGCCTCTACGGGTTGACCCGTCTGGCTGAGAAAATCGAGGATCGCCCGGACAACTCCACGCGATTCCTGATGATCGGCAGCCAGGAAGTGCCGCCGACCGGTGACGACAAGACCTCTATCATCGTTTCCATGAGCAACAAGCCCGGCGCTCTCCACGAGTTGCTGGTGCCGTTCCACGACAATGGCATCGATCTGACACGGATCGAGACCCGTCCGTCGCGCAGCGGTAAATGGACCTACGTGTTCTTCATCGACTTCGTCGGCCATCACCGCGACCCGCTGGTCAAAGGTGTGCTGGAAAAGATCAGTCAGGAAGCGGTGGCACTCAAGGTGCTGGGTTCCTACCCGAAAGCAGTTCTCTAAGGGCGGTAGCAAATGAGTGGCAACTTCCTCGCTCTGGCACAGCCGGGCGTGCAACAACTTTCGCCTTACGTTCCGGGCAAGCCTGTGGACGAACTGGCCCGTGAGCTGAACCTCGATCCGGCCAGCATCGTCAAGCTGGCGAGCAACGAAAACCCGTTGGGCGCCAGTCCCAAGGCGCTGGCGGCGATTCGCGAAGCGCTGGCCGAGCTGACCCGCTATCCGGACGGCAATGGTTTTGCGCTCAAAACCCTGTTGGCCGATCAGTGTCGCGTCGAGCTGAACCAAGTGACGCTGGGCAACGGCTCCAACGATATTCTGGAGCTGGTGGCGCGTGCCTATCTGGCGCCGGGCCTGAACGCGGTGTTCAGCGAGCATGCGTTTGCGGTCTATCCGATCGCGACCCAGGCCGTTGGTGCCCAGGCAAAAGTGATCCCGGCCAAAGACTGGGGTCATGATCTGCCGGCGATGCTGGCCGCGATCGATGCCGATACCCGCGTGGTGTTCATCGCCAACCCGAACAACCCGACCGGGACCTGGTTCGATGCCGAGGCGCTGGATGAATTCCTGCAGGACGTTCCGGCCCATGTGCTGGTGGTGCTGGACGAGGCCTACATCGAGTACGCCGAAGGCAGCGACTTGCCGGATGGCCTGGACTATCTGGCGGCCTATCCGAACCTGCTGGTCTCGCGCACCTTCTCCAAGGCCTATGGTCTGGCGTCGCTGCGGGTCGGCTACGGTTTGTCCTCGGCCATCGTCGCTGATGTGCTCAATCGCGTGCGTCAGCCGTTCAACGTCAACAGCCTCGCGCTGGCCGCCGCTTGTGCCGCGCTGCAAGACGTCGAGTACCTGGCTGAAAGCCGTCGCCTGAACCAATCCGGCATGCAGCAGCTTGAGGCGGGTTTCCGTGAGTTGGGGCTGAGCTGGATTCCATCCAGAGGCAACTTCATCTGTGTCGATCTGGGTCGCGTTGCTGCCCCGGTTTTCCAGGGGTTGCTGCGCGAAGGCGTGATCGTGCGTCCGGTGGCCAACTACGGCATGCCGAATCACCTGCGCATCACCATCGGTTTGCCAGCGGAAAACAGCCGCTTCCTCGAGGCGCTGACCAAGGTTATGGCTCGTGGTTGATGTCACTGCACTGCAATCTGCTGAACCTATGATCGGTCGCCTGGTGGTGGTCGGTCTGGGTTTGATCGGCGGTTCGTTTGCCAAAGGCCTGCGTGAAAGCGGTCTGTGCCGCGAAGTGGTCGGGGTCGATCTCGACCCGCAGTCGCGCAAGCTGGCGGTCGAGTTGGGTGTGGTGGATCGCTGCGAAGAAGACCTGGTGGCGGCTTGCCAGGGCGCGGACGTGATTCAGTTGGCGGTGCCGATCCTGGCCATGGAGAAACTGCTCGCGCTGTTGGCGGGCATGGATCTGGGACAGGCGATCCTGACTGACGTCGGCAGTGCCAAGGGCAATGTGGTGCGCGCGGCGACCGAAGCGTTTGGCGGCATGCCGGCGCGTTTCGTGCCAGGGCATCCGATTGCCGGTTCCGAGCAGAGCGGGGTGGAAGCCTCCAATGCTGACCTGTTCCGTCGCCATAAAGTGATTCTGACGCCGCTGGATCAGACCGATCCGGCCGCGCTGGCGGTGGTCGACCGGTTGTGGCGCGAATTGGGCGCCGACGTCGAGCACATGCAAGTCGAGCGTCATGACGAAGTGTTGGCGGCGACCAGCCATTTGCCGCACTTGCTGGCGTTCGGTTTGGTCGATTCATTGGCCAAACGCAATGAAAATCTTGAGATCTTCCGTTACGCTGCGGGCGGTTTCCGCGATTTCACAAGAATCGCCGGTAGCGACCCGGTCATGTGGCACGACATCTTCCTCGCCAACCGCGAAGCTGTCCTGCGCACACTCGATACATTTCGCAGCGACCTCGACGCCTTGCGCGACGCGGTCGATGCAGGGGATGGGCACCAATTGTTGGGCGTGTTCACTCGCGCCCGGGTTGCCCGCGAGCATTTCAGTAAAATCCTGGCCCGCCGGGCCTATGTGGACGCTATGAATTCCAACGATCTGATTTTCCTGGCACAACCTGGTGGCCGCCTGACTGGGCGGATTCGTGTACCGGGCGACAAATCGATTTCCCACCGCTCGATCATGCTCGGTTCCCTGGCCGAAGGCGTCACTGAAGTGGAAGGTTTCCTCGAGGGCGAAGACGCCCTGGCGACCCTGCAAGCTTTCCGCGACATGGGTGTCGTCATCGAAGGTCCGCACCATGGTCGCGTGACCATTCACGGCGTCGGCCTGCATGGCCTGAAGCCTGCGCCGGGCCCGATCTATCTGGGTAACTCCGGCACTTCGATGCGTCTGCTGTCTGGCCTGCTGGCTGCGCAGAACTTCGACAGTACCCTGACCGGCGACGCTTCGTTGTCCAAGCGTCCGATGAATCGCGTGGCCAATCCGCTACGTGAAATGGGCGCTGTGATCGAGACCGCCGCTGACGGTCGTCCACCGATGACCATTCGTGGCGGCAACAAGCTCAAGGGCCTGACTTACACCATGCCGATGGCCAGTGCCCAGGTTAAATCGTGCCTGCTGCTGGCGGGTCTGTATGCCGAAGGCAAGACCACGGTCACAGAGCCGGCACCGACTCGCGACCACACCGAGCGCATGCTGCGTGGCTTCGGCTACCCGGTGACCGTTAACGGGGCGACCGCCTCGGTCGAGTCCGGCCACAAGCTGACCGCGACCCACATTGAGGTGCCGGGCGATATCTCGTCGTCGGCGTTCTTCCTGGTGGCGGCGTCGATTGCCGAAGGTTCGGAGCTGGTGCTCGAACACGTCGGCATCAACCCGACCCGTACCGGTGTAATCGACATCCTGCGTCTGATGGGCGCTGACATCACTCTGGAAAACCAGCGTGAAGTCGGTGGCGAGCCGGTAGCCGACCTGCGCGTACGGGCAGCTAAACTCAAAGGTATCGAGATTCCCGAAGCGCTGGTGCCACTGGCTATCGACGAGTTTCCGGTGCTGTTCGTGGCGGCTGCATGTGCCGAAGGTCGCACTGTGCTGCGTGGTGCCGAAGAGCTGCGCGTGAAGGAATCGGACCGGATCCAGGTCATGGCGGACGGTCTGCTGGCGCTGGGCGTCAAGTGCGAGCCCACTCCGGACGGCCTCATCATCGACGGCGGCCAGATCGGCGGCGGCGAAGTGCACGGTCACGGCGACCACCGGATTGCCATGGCCTTCAGCGTGGCTTCACTGCGCGCCACTGCGCCGATCCGCATCCATGATTGCGCCAACGTCGCGACCTCGTTCCCGAACTTCCTCGCGCTGTGCGCGCAGGTCGGTATCCGTGTTGCACAAGAGGCTCAGTCGTGATCAGCATTGCACCGGTCATCACTATTGATGGGCCAAGCGGCTCTGGCAAAGGTACTGTCGCCGGGATTCTGGCCAAGCGCCTGGGCTGGAACTTGCTGGATTCCGGTGCACTTTATCGATTGCTGGCTTTCGCCGCGCATAACCATGGCGTCGACCTGACCAATGAGGAATTGCTCAAGAAGCTCGCCGCTCATCTGGATGTGCAGTTCATCGCAGCGACCGACGGTCAGTTGCAGCGCATTATTCTGGAAGGTGATGAAGTCAGCGATGTGATCCGTACCGAGAGTGTCGGCTCGGGTGCCTCGCAGGTCGCCGCGTTGCCTGCGGTTCGCGAGGCGTTGCTGCAGCGTCAGCGGGCTTTTCAGGAGGCGCCGGGTCTGGTGGCCGATGGTCGCGACATGGGTACGGTGGTATTTCCCGACGCGCCCTTGAAGATTTTCCTCACTGCCAGTGCCGAAGAGCGTGCGCGCCGACGTTACTTGCAGTTGAAGGGCAAAGTCGATGGTGTTAGTCTGTCGAGTCTGCTAGATGAGATACGTGCGCGCGATGAGCGTGACACCCAGCGAGCGGTAGCCCCGCTCAAACCGGCGGCTGACGCCATACAGCTGGATTCCACGGAATTATCCATCGACCAGGTGCTGGAACGCATCATGAGCGAGATCGCCATTCGCGATATCGCCGGGTGACCAAGAGGGCCGCAGGGGACCAGTCATAGTCCTGCGGAGCTTCTTTTAAATGAAACTAACCCACATCGTCTGGGATGTGGAGATGGGCGTATTCTTCGCCCTTATCAACAGGAATTAAAATGAGCGAAAGCTTTGCGGAACTCTTTGAAGAAAGCCTAAAAACCCTGAACCTTCAGGCAGGCTCCATCATCACCGGTGTTATCGTTGATATCGATTACCAAGCTCGCTGGGTAACCGTTCACGCTGGCCTGAAGTCTGAAGCACTCATCCCGCTTGAGCAGTTCTACAACGACGCTGGCGAACTGAACATCAACGTCGGTGACGAAGTTCACGTTGCTCTGGACTCGGTTGAAGACGGCTTTGGTGAAACCAAGCTGTCCCGTGAAAAAGCCAAGCGCGCTGAATGCTGGATTGTTCTGGAAGCAGCCTTCGCAGCCGAAGAAGTGGTCAAGGGCGTTATCAACGGTAAGGTTAAAGGCGGCTTCACTGTCGACGTTAACGGCATCCGTGCGTTCCTGCCAGGTTCTCTGGTTGACGTCCGTCCAGTGCGCGACACCACGCACCTGGAAGGCAAAGAGCTGGAATTCAAGGTCATCAAGCTCGACCAGAAACGCAACAACGTTGTCGTTTCCCGTCGCAGCGTCCTCGAAGCCGAGAACTCCGCCGAGCGTGAAGCTCTGCTGGAATCCCTGCAGGAAGGCCAACAAGTCAAAGGTATCGTCAAGAACCTCACCGATTACGGCGCATTCGTCGATCTGGGTGGCGTCGATGGCCTGCTGCACATTACCGACATGGCTTGGAAGCGTATCAAGCATCCTTCCGAAATCGTCAACGTTGGCGACGAGATCGATGTCAAGGTTCTGAAGTACGATCGCGAGCGCAATCGTGTTTCCCTGGGCCTCAAGCAACTGGGCGAAGATCCATGGGTTGCTATCAAAGCCCGTTACCCAGAAAGCACTCGCGTTACCGCTCGTGTAACCAACCTGACCGACTACGGCTGCTTCGCTGAGCTGGAAGAAGGCGTTGAAGGTCTGGTGCACGTTTCCGAAATGGACTGGACCAACAAGAACATCCACCCTTCGAAAGTCGTACAAGTCGGCGACGAAGTGGAAGTTATGGTTCTGGACATCGACGAAGAGCGTCGTCGTATCTCCCTCGGCATCAAGCAGTGCAAATCTAACCCATGGGAAGATTTCTCTGGCCAGTTCAACAAGGGCGATAAAATCTCCGGCACCATCAAGTCGATCACCGATTTCGGTATCTTCATTGGTCTGGACGGCGGCATCGACGGTCTGGTTCACCTGTCCGACATCTCCTGGAACGAAGTGGGCGAAGAAGCCGTACGCCGCTTCAAGAAAGGCGACGAGCTGGACACCGTTATCCTGTCGGTTGACCCAGAGCGCGAGCGCATCTCCCTGGGTATCAAGCAACTGGAAAGCGATCCGTTCTCCGAGTACGTTCAAGAGAACGACAAAGGCGCCATCGTTAAAGGCATCGTGAAAGAAGTTGACGCTAAAGGCGCCATCATCACTCTGGCCGACGATATCGAAGCGACTCTGAAAGCCTCCGAAATCAGCCGTGACCGCGTTGAAGACGCGCGTAACGTTCTGAAAGAAGGCCAGGAAGTAGAAGCCAAGATCATCAGCGTTGATCGCAAGAGCCGCGTAATCCAGCTCTCCATCAAGTCGAAAGATGATGCTGAAGAGAAAGAAGCAATCCAGAGCTTGAAAGACAAGCCTGCTGCTGACATCGCTGCTGGTCCTACCACTCTGGGCGACCTGTTGCGTGCACAAATGGAAAAACAGAACTGAGTTCTGTCAGACCATAGAAAAAGGGCGACTTCGGTCGCCCTTTTTTGTGTCTGCGATTTGGTGAATTCAGGGTGTGTGGGGATTGCAGTGTTTCATTCATGAAACCAATGATTTGATTGGGTTGTCTGTTTCTTCAAGTAGGTCAATCGTCTATTCAAGGCTAGGCTTAGTCTGAAGTGAACGACCGCTGGGTTGCGTATCCGGCATAAGGAAGTGAATGAATAAGCTCATTGTCGTGATAGCAGTAATGACATTGGCAGGTTGTACCACCAGCGCCAAGACTCATGTGGTGCGCGGCGTCAGTGGTATAGAGGTCGATTGTTCGGGATTGGGCTCAGGATGGGAGAGGTGTCACAAGCGAGCGGCCAAGGAGTGTAAAGGGGCAGGTTATAAAGTCATCGTAAGGTCTGATGACGCCAAGGAGGAAGATATATTCCCTTTCGGTTTCAATCCCGCGGGCTATCTGACACGCACCATGCTGGTTATCTGCAGGTGAGTGTGTGGGTTCGATCAGAGTTCCGGTGCCTTGAAATCGGGCATCTCGCTGCTGGGGACGATATGTCAACACTCGGGCTGTTCAAATTACTCGGGGCATGCTAAAACCTTTGAAGCGCTGATCTAGCTGCTTGAAAAAGAAGGGAAAAATATGACGAAGTCGGAGTTGATCGAACGAATTGTCACCCATCAAGGGCTACTCTCATCTAAAGATGTGGAGCTGGCCATCAAGACCATGCTTGAGCAAATGTCCCAATGTCTGGCCACTGGTGATCGAATCGAGATCCGTGGTTTTGGCAGCTTTTCACTGCACTATCGCGCGCCGCGCGTGGGGCGTAATCCAAAAACCGGTCAGTCCGTCAGCCTTGACGGCAAGTTCGTTCCACATTTCAAGCCAGGCAAAGAACTGCGTGATCGTGTGAACGAGGATGAGGAGGAAGGGCTTTGACGGCTGTTGCACTCCAGGGAGCCGCTGATGCGTAACTTCAAGCGCGTACTCCTCGCTGTATTTGTCCTGTTGCTTGTTCTGGCGATCCTGGCGTTCGTTCTTGAGAATCAGCAGGCCATGTCACTGCTGTTCCTGGGGTGGGCGAGCCCGCAGTTGCCAGTGTCGTTGATCATGGTGATTACGTTGCTGATCGGTATGGTGATAGGGCCGGTTCTCGGCTGGTTTCTGGGGCGTACGTCCAGAGCCTCACGCAAGCGCCTTGTCTGATTGCGACAAACCCATGGTGAGCATCGGATTTGCATCACAGCTTGTCTATATCCATTAGTAAAACCTTCATTTAGCTGTAAAATGCTGCGCTTATCCGATAGTGGCATATTCCCACATCGGTTCAGACTGACTCTGTCAGAAGCCTCAGCGAATTTGATGGCTTTTGCATTCATGGATTCGACAGTGCTCGGTTGGCGGCCCTGTCAGCAACTCAAGGGTATGGTTTCGCGTGAAAATTCTAGTTACCGGCGGCGCCGGGTTTATTGGCTCGGCGGTCATCCGTCATATCATCTCCAACACCACTGACGCTGTCGTTAACGTCGATAAGCTGACTTATGCCGGCAATCTTGAGTCCTTGGCCGAAGTCAGCGAAGACCCGCGCTATGCGTTCGAGCGCGTCGATATCTGTGACCGCGATCAAATTGACCGTGTCCTGCGTGAACACCAACCGGATGCCATCATGCACCTGGCCGCAGAGTCCCACGTTGATCGCTCGATCTCCGGCCCGTCCGAATTCATCCAGACCAACATTATTGGCACTTACACCCTGCTTGAAGCTGCGCGCCACTACTGGGCGGCGCTGGATGACGCGCGTAAAGCCAGCTTCCGCTTCCACCACATTTCGACTGACGAAGTTTACGGAGACCTTGAAGGTCCGGAAGACCTCTTCACCGAAACAACGCCATATCAGCCAAGTTCGCCTTACTCCGCGAGCAAGGCCAGTTCCGATCACCTGGTTCGCGCCTGGAGCCGTACTTATGGCTTGCCGACCCTGGTCACCAACTGCTCGAACAACTACGGTCCTTGCCACTTCCCTGAGAAGTTGATCCCGCTGATCATTCTCAACGCGCTGGAAGGCAAGCCGCTGCCGGTCTACGGCAAAGGCAATCAGGTCCGTGACTGGCTCTACGTCGAAGACCACGCCCGCGCACTCTACAAAGTCGTGACCGAAGGTGTTATCGGCGAGACCTACAACATCGGCGGCCATAACGAGAAACAAAACATCGAAGTGGTGCATACCCTTTGTGCACTGCTCGACGAGCTGCGTCCAGACTCCGCTCATCGTCCACACGCCAGCCTGATCACCTACGTTCAGGATCGCCCGGGCCACGACCAGCGTTACGCGATCGACGCCAGCAAGATCCAGCGTGAGCTGGGTTGGACGCCGGAAGAGACTTTTGAAACCGGCATCCGCAAAACCGTCGAGTGGTATCTGAACAACGCTGAGTGGGTCGCTCACGTGAAGAGCGGCAGCTACCAGCAATGGATCGACCAGAACTACACGGACCGTTCGGACAAGGCATGAAAATCCTCCTGTTGGGAAAAAACGGTCAAGTGGGCTGGGAGCTGCAACGCTCCCTGGCGCCTCTTGGTGAACTGATCGCATTGGATCGTCACCCGGTTGATGGTTTGAGCGGTGACCTGTCTGATCTCGATGCGTTGCGCACGACGATTCGTCAGGTCAAACCAGACGTCATCGTCAACGCAGCGGCCTACACGGCGGTCGATAAAGCTGAGTCCGAGACAGAGTTGGCCGACCGCGTGAACGGTCAGGCGAGTCAGGTCATGGCTGAAGAGGCGGCATCTCTAGGGGCGTGGCTGATTCACTACTCGACCGATTACGTGTTCAGCGGTGAAGGCCTGACGCCATGGCAAGAGACAGATGCTGTCGCGCCGGTGAATCACTACGGTGCCAGCAAACTTGCCGGCGAGCAGGCGATTATCGCCTCCGGCTGCAAGCACCTGATCTTCCGCACCAGTTGGGTCTATGGCGCACGCGGCAACAACTTCGCCAAGACTATGTTGCGCCTGGCCAAGGATCGCGAAACCCTGAGCGTCATCGCCGACCAGATCGGCGCCCCTACCGGCGCAGACCTGATCGCCGACGTGACGGCGCTGGCTATTCAGCAAGTCTTGCAGCGTCCTGAGCTGGCGGGCCTGTATCATCTGGCGGCCGCTGGCGAAGTGTCCTGGCACGGCTATGCCAGCCATGTGATTGGTTTTGCCAAGGCCAACGGTGAAGAGCTTGCTGTCACGGCAATCAATCCGATCGACACGACCGCTTATCCAACACCGGCACGCCGCCCTCTGAATTCCCGGTTGAACACTCAGAAGCTGCGCGAAAATTTTTCTCTACACTTGCCGGATTGGCAAAGTGGTGTCACCCGAATGCTTATGGAAGTCCTGAATAAATGACCACGACAAATCGTAAAGGCATCATCCTCGCTGGCGGCTCGGGCACTCGTCTGCACCCGCTGACCCTCGGCGTATCCAAGCAAATGCTGCCAATCTACGACAAGCCGATGATCTTCTATCCGCTGTCGGTGTTGATGCTCGCCGGTATGCGCGAAGTCCTGATTATCTCCACGCCTGAAGACCTGCCATGTTTCCAGAAGTTGTTGGGTGACGGCAGCCTGTACGGCATCAAGCTGACTTATGCCGAGCAACCTAGCCCGGATGGTCTGGCTCAGGCTTTCATCATCGGCGAAGAATTCATTGGCAAGGATCCTTGCTGCCTGATCCTGGGCGACAACATCTTTTACGGTCAACACTTCTCGGACAACCTGCGTTCGGCTAGCACTCAAGAACGCGGCGCGACTGTATTCGGCTATCACGTGTCGGATCCAGAGCGTTTTGGTGTCGTCGAGTTCGACGCTGCCGGCCGTGCCTTGAGCATCGAAGAGAAGCCGCTGAAGCCAAAATCCAGCTACGCGGTGACTGGCCTGTACTTCTACGACAACCAGGTTGTCGAGATCGCCAAGAACATCAAGCCATCCGAGCGTGGCGAGTTGGAAATCACCGACGTTAACCGCGCCTACCTCGAGCAAAACACCCTCAATGTAGAAATGCTCGGACGCGGTTTTGCCTGGCTGGACACGGGGACTCACGACTCGTTGCTCGAGGCCAGTCACTTCGTGCACACGATCGAGCAGCGTCAAGGCTTGAAAGTGGCCTGCCTGGAGGAGATCGCCTACAACAACGGTTGGATTACCGCTGAACAGTTGGGCGCTCAGGCCGATAGGCTGAAGAAGACTGGCTATGGTCAGTACCTGCAAAAACTGCTGGATTTGGATTCCCTCTGAGTCGAGAGGGTTTACTTTCAAACCTAGCGTTTAATCCGAGCAAGCAGGAATAGCATGCCAGTAAAACATCCCAAGGTTGCAGTTTTGCTGGCTGCGTACAACGGAATGCAGTGGATTGAGGAGCAATTGGTCTCGATTCTCGGCCAGTTATCGGTCGACGTTACCCTGCACATTAGCATCGACCCCTCTACTGACGGCACCGAGGCGTGGTGCAGAGCTTATGCGGCTGAGCATCCAGCAGTTGTAGTGCTTCCGGATGCCAATCGCTTCGGCGGAGCAGCGCGCAACTTCTTTCGGCTGATCCGGGACGTTGACTTCGATGGCTACGACTTCGTCGCCTTTGCCGACCAGGACGACATCTGGTATCCCGATAAGCTGCACAGAGCAACCCAGGCGTTGCAGGCACGAGGAGTGGATGCCTACTCCAGTAACGTGACGGCGTTCTGGCCAAATGGCAGAACCCTGCTGCTGGACAAGGCGCAACCTCAGGTCGCCTGGGATTTTTTGTTCGAGGCAGCCGGGCCTGGCTGCACCTATGTCTTTAGAAAAAGCCTGATAGAAGCCTTGAAAGGCTCGATGCTCGCCAACTGGCAGCAACTGCAAGGTGTAACTTTGCATGACTGGTATTTCTACGCCTTTGCGCGCAGTCATGGTTACCGTTGGTATATCGACCCGTTACCCAGCATGGATTACCGGCAGCACGAGCGTAATCAGGTGGGTGCCAACACAGGCCTGAGTCCGTTGATCGCTCGTTACAAAACCATTCATGACGGTTGGTGGTTCGGTCAGGTTCACCTGATTGCAGATCTGGTGGGGCAGGGGGCGAAGCCCTTTAAAGGCGTCTTGTTGCAATTACGGCGTACGGAACTGATGAAACTGTCCTTCAGTGCCTGGCAATGCAGGCGCCGGGTGCGGGACAAGATTTTTTTCTTTTTTATCTGTTGGTTCACCGCATTGATGGGAAACAAAGCTCAATGACAGCCCCAAAGGTATTGGTCACGGGGGCAGGCGGTTTCGTGGGTGAGGCGCTGGTTTTCAGGATGTTGGTGGACAAACAGTTCGCTCCGATCGCGGCCGCTCGCAGTCTCACCCGGTTACAGGGTTTATGCCCGGTTGTACCCTTTGATCTGAATGATCCTGAAGCCTTGCCTGAGTTGAAGGAAGTCAGTGCGGTCGTCCACGCGGCGGCCAGAGTTCATGTGATGAACGAAATCGCTTCTGATGCCTTGGCCGAGTTTCGCAAGGTTAATGTGGAGGGCACTCTTCGGTTGGCAAAGCGCGCCGCTGAATCGGGAGTCAAACGCTTCATCTTCATCAGTTCGATCAAGGTCAATGGCGAAAGCACCCAGCCAGGCAAGCCGTTCAAGGCTGATGATACACCGGCCCCGGCGGATCCTTATGGCGTGTCCAAGCACGAGGCTGAACAAGGCCTGAGAAAACTTGCTCATGAAACCGGAATGGAAGTGGTGATTATTCGCCCGCCATTGATCTATGGGGCGGGTGTTAAAGCCAATTTTCTGAGTATGCTGCGCTGGCTGAACAAAGGTATTCCGTTACCGTTGGGAGCGGTTCGGAACCAGCGTAGCCTTGTGGCGATCGGAAACCTGGTGGACCTTGTAATCACCTGTATCGATCATCCTGCCGCAGCGAACCAAACCTTTCTGGTCAGTGATGGCCAGGACTTGTCCACAACTGAAATACTACGTCGCCTGGGCAATGCGCTCGGGACGAAGGCCTGGCTCTTGCCACTGCCAAAGTGGTTGCTGGTAATGGCAGCTTCGGCATTGAGAAAGCAATCTGTTGCTCAACGGATCTGCGGGTCATTGCAGGTCGACATCAGCAAAAATCGTGAATTATTGGGGTGGACCCCCCCCATCAACATGGATGAAGCCATGCGCCAAACCGCAGGTCACTATCTGGACGCGCAGACGAAATGACTTTTTTGTGGCTGCTACTAGCAGTATTCGTTGTTTCCTGGGGGCTGACGTTTGTTTTACGTCGTTATGCTTTGGCCAATAGCTTGATGGATACACCAAACGAGCGCAGCTCTCACTCTGTGCCTACTCCTCGGGGGGGGGGGGTAGCTATCGTTGTCTCCTTTCTGTTGGCGCTTCTGATCCTTCGGGGGCTTGATTTGATGAGCCTGGCGACGCTCGTCGGTTTACTGGGGGGCGGCTTGTTGGTAGCGCTTATCGGTTTTGCCGATGATCACGGGCATATCGCCGCAAGGTGGCGCCTATTAGGCCATTTTGCAGCCTCGATATGGGCGTTATATTGGCTGGGAGGCTCTCCTGGTGTCACGCTCTTTGGAGTCACCCTTGATCCAGGGTGGATTGGGAATATTTTGTTTGTGCTGTATTTGGTCTGGATGCTGAATCTTTACAACTTCATGGATGGCATTGACGGCCTGGCCAGTGCTGAAGCGATCAGCGTCTGCCTCGGAATGTTGCTGGTCTATTGGTTTAGCGCAAACCTCGAACTGGCCTGGGGGCCTCTGGCTCTGGTAGCTGCGGTCGCGGGCTTTCTCTGTTGGAACTATCCGCCGGCGAAAATTTTCATGGGAGACGCAGGCAGCGGTTTTTTGGGGATTGTATTAGCAGGGATGTCGATTGAGGCAGCCTCCAAGTCGCCCGAGTTGCTCTGGAGCTGGTTGATCATGCTTGGCGTTTTCATTGTTGATGCGACGTGGACCCTGATGCGCAGGCTTTTACGAGGTGAAAAGGTATATGAAGCCCATCGCAGTCATGGTTACCAATATGCCTCTCGCAAGCACCGTAGCCATAAAACAGTAACGCTGGCATCGATCACTATCAATTTTGTATGGCTCATGCCGTTATCGATCGCTGTAGCAAGTGGCTGGATTTCCGGATTTTTTGGTATGGTCGTAGCTTATGCGCCACTGCTGTTTATCGCACGTACCTACAAAGCAGGAGAGTCGGAGCAAGTAGTGTAATTAAAAAGCGTCAAAAACACATATCAACACGGGTTTGCATGGTCGCCTCTCTTATAGAGCATCTAGGGATGTACCTGCCGCTGATGTTGTGATATTTGCAGGTCGCTAAGTTGCATTGGTTAGGGAGTTCGATTTGATGAGTGGTTTATTCAGTATGGTTGCTTCAAAAATCTGGCAAGTCATAACGCGTTTTTCACGAGGGCTGCGCTCTTTTTTGGCTAAGTCTAAAGCGTTTATCCGGCCCTTTTACCAAAAGTTTCCTTTCCTTGTGTGGATTCGTGTTCGTATACATTTGTTTTTCAAGCGTTTGCGCGAAAACATAATGTTAGTGATTAATTCGCGGAATAATACCAAGGCTATCCAGGCTATATTGAATCGTCGTTTCTCACGGTTCCAGAGCTCGTCGATCGCTCAGGCGCAACCAGTTATTGATGTGTCGGTGGTGACGTTCAATAGTGGCAAGTGGGTTGATGGTTTTTTTGAATCGTTAAGAGCGCAAAATTACCCGCTCAGCAAATTGAATATGTTCTTTGTTGATAACGGGTCTTCGGACAGCACCCTCGAAGCATTGCAGCGTTGGCAGACATTGCTTGGTCAGGATGTGGCTGGTTTCGATATTATGGAAGGCGACAATGTCGGGTTTGGTGCCGGGCATGAAAAGGCAATCCGTAAAGGACGCTCTGAATATTTTCTTGTTAGTAATGTGGATATCGTTTTTGCCAAAGACTCTATAACCAAAGTGGTGGCTGCTGCTCTGGCTGATGCCAAGGCTGAGGTGGCATCCTGGGAGTTGAGGCAGGCACCTTATGAACACCCTAAATATTATGATCCGGTAACGTTGGAAACCAACTGGTCGTCCCATGCTTGCGTACTTGTAAGAAGGTCGGCTTACGTTGAAGTCGGTGGATACGAGCGCGAGATCTTCATGTATGGCGAAGACGTCGAGCTTTCCTATCGCTTCAGGTCCTATGGATACCAACTCAAGTATTGCCCGTCCGCCGTCGTCTATCACTATACCTATGAGCATGAGCATCATATAAAACCGATTCAGTATACCGGCAGCACGCTGGCCAATGCTTATATCAGGCTGCGCTATGGGAATTTGAGCGATAGAGTGGGTGGCTTCATCTTGCAGTGCCTGCTTTTGCTCCGTCCAGAACCCTATGCTGGCGCCCGTCGCGATGTGTTCAGAAACTTCGGTGTGATATTCAAGAAGGCTCGGTATTTTATGCGGGGCAAGGGACCGAGTGAAAACTGCTATTTCCCTTTCAGGGGCTTTGATTATGAAATGATCAGGGATGGGGCGTTCTGGGAGGTGGGCGAATCATTGGCTGATTACCCTCTTGTTACTGTGGTTACTCGAACTTACAAGAATCGAGGAGAGTTTCTCAGACAGTCTATGATGTCTGTGTGTAATCAGACGTACCCGAATATCGAGTTGATAGTCGTTGAGGATGGCGGTTCTACGATGAGCTCGGTTGTGTCTGATTTTGAATTTCCGGAGGGAATGAGTGTTAGTTACTACTCCCTCGATAAAGTCGGTCGTTCGGTGACCGGTAATTATGGTTTGGAAAAGGCTGCCGGAAAATATTGCATGTTTCTCGATGATGATGATTTGCTTTTCGCGGATCATGTCGAGGTGCTTGTTGGTGCGTTGGCGAAAAATGCTGACGCGGTAGCGGCCTACTCGTTGGCGCTGGAAGTCGGTACTGTTGCCAGTGGCGTGGAAGGGCAATATTTTGAGGTTAGCCATGCGGTACCTCCGATTCTCAAGCAAGAATATGACTATGAGGTTCTGCTGGATCACAACTATATAGCTATCCAGTCTCTCCTTTTTCAAAAGGATCTCTTCTTGCAACGAGGCGGATTTCAAACCGATATGAGCAGTCTCGAAGACTGGAATCTTTGGTTGCGGTATGGTTATGGCAATAAGTTTGTTTATGTGCCAAAAACCACGTCTTTGTTTAGAACTCCAGGTGACCCCACTGTACGGGTAGAGCGGCATATGCAGTTGCATGACGCATATTATATTGCCAAGAATCACGCGCTGAAAACGTGTAAGAGTTATACCTGAGTTCGTGCTTTAGCGGTTTGTGGTATCGAGTTTTTGAATTGAGTCATTCCGAGTGAGTGACTCTTTTTTTGTATTTTTCTACTGATGTAGCTCTGGCTCGTTAGTCGAAGTGGTTGGTTTTGTATACGATTTGTTGACTCTTTATTGGTTTTTTGCTCCTCAATATTCTGGCTTTTTTTCAGATGGACGGCGGCAGCCCTTTAAAGTAATCAAATCTGGCTGTTTCGGGAGGGGGCGCAGGTCTGGGCCGGGATGGTTTCGAGCGGTGCCCATCCTCTGTCCCGTCAACGATTCAGTCCGCCGTGTGTCTGCCTGGGGTTGACGTGTTTTTCGCTCTTGGCGGTAGGGGGGAACCTTTTTTGTTGGGGGCTGCAGCTAGACCATAGGTAAGGAACCCGGTATTTCTGAGCTATTTTGAATGTTAAGACCAAAAAATGTTATAAATCAGTTTTGGATGGTTTCGCGCTTGTTTGCTCCGGGTCAGTGACCGCGTTTGAGGTTCACTCGGCCCAAGGGGGCTAACGTCGTCGACGTAAAGTCGTCGTGGAACCAGGGAGTGGTCATTTGCAAGTGTTACCCTTTTATGTAGGGCTATGGTTGTAGCCGTCTTACAGGGTGTTCGTATTAGTGCAGATAATTTACTCGTTTGGAAGTGCGTTGCTGAGAGTCAGCATGCCCATAGGATTTTTTGACGCATATGCTAAATATTAGTGATTTGTCATCAGTGGACAAACAAAAAGTCTTCGACTATCTCAAGTGGAACAGTTTCCGTTCCGAGAAGTACAAGGTTTTATACGTTAGTACCCCAAAAGTTGCGAGTACTTCCCTGAAGTGGTGGTTTGCGTCACTGGAAGGTTGCTCGCAGGCCTTGCGCGGCGTCGGTGAGGCTGCGGGAAGCAATTCTGATCAAGTTGTTCACGAGATTCACAAGGTTGCGCCCCATGTCAGCGGGCTGGAAATAGACGACCTTTTGGAACCGCTTCTTGCTGATACATATTTTCGATTTGCCGCCGTACGAAATCCTTATAAGCGCATCTTCTCCGCATGGCAGTCGAAAATACTGTTACAAGATCCGGAGCAGGTCGCATCGTATCCAAAGTTTGAGTTATTACAGCAGCCGGTAAAAAGCGTAGCGGATGTTGCTTCGGCTTTTGAGGCGTTTCTGGAGTATCTCGTAAGTAATAGCGCATCTTCACCTGAAAAAGATTTTTGGGCGCCTCAAGCCACGCTATTGCGTCCGGATTTGATCAATTATTCCTTGTTGGTCAAAATTGAAAACTCCTCTGAACTCCATAAAGCATTATCGGAGCACTTCGGTGAGCAGGCCGCCGATCCTTTCGCAGAGCCTTCGCAAAGTGAAAATGTCATTCCCTTCCTTCCTGCTTTTATAACGGAACGAAGTGCGAGTTTGATTAAAGAGTTGTATGCCGAAGATTTTGATGTCTTCGAATATGATAGGCAAGTACCAGAACGTACAGAAGCGTTTTCGGTAGAGCAGTTGGATCTTGCGTTTGACGCGGCCAGGCTGATTCGGGAAAGTCGTCAACAAATAGGTGCGCGCTCCCTTCAAATTCAGGACTTGACCCAACAGATCGAGGATTTGAATCAGCGAATTGCCTCATTGAACCCGACTCTGTTCGAGCGTGAATCGCAGTTAAAAGAGCTCATGGGTTCTTTGGTTAAACGTGACCGGCATATCGCCAGTCTTGAGCAATCTGTGGGTGTGCTCAATAGGCAGTTAGTCGATCTCAAAGCCGTTTTGGTTGATTACGAAAAAGAGAATGTCAGTCTGAAGGCTGATCTGCTCAAGACGCAGCAGGAACTCCAGGCATTACTCTCTTCGCATTCCTGGCGTTTAATGTCGTCTGTGCGCATGGTTTCAGGGTTTGTGCGAGAGTCCGTCCATAACGTCAGAACGCTGACATGGAGTAAAGTTGTCGACTCGTTAAGGCGTCGTCGAGAGCTTTATAACGAAAATACTCTTCGTGAGATTCAGGAAAGCGGGTTGTTTGATCCGGATTATTACCTGGCCAATAATGCAGAAGTGCGTGCAAAAGGCACTGATCCACTCAAGCACTACATGCTCAAGGGCTGGATAGAAAATCGCAATCCTTGCGCCGCTTTCAGTCCTTCGGATTATCTGTTGGCCAACCCTGATGTTGCCGAGGCTCAGGTTCATCCGCTGCTTCACTACATTCAATGCGGACAGCTCGAAGGTCGCCCAATCAGATTGCCAGTTCGCATTTGCGAAATGACGGCGGTCAAGCGTCGACCCGTCGGGCGCAATGCGGTTTTCAATCCGTATGGTGAATATACACCGATACCGGTTCTCAAGGCTGTGCTCGAGGCACAGATCGAAGCCGTCAAAAAGTCAGGATTGTTCGACGAGAAGTACTACCTTGCGATGTACAGCGATGTGCCAGAGGTCTCGGTCGATCCGCTCAGGCACTACTGCGAACAAGGCTGGCGCGAAGGTAAAAATCCTTCCATGGACTTTGATACGCGCGCCTATCTCGCACTTTACAAAGACATTCAACACATTGGTCTCAACCCGCTTTGGCATTACATTGTCACTGGCGCGGCGGAGCATAGAATAGCGGTACCGGATGCACTCATTAATCACGAAAACGACATCCGTTTTGGTGAGGTTAACAGCGACATCAAGTTGCTCGCGTTCTATGTATCGCCTGACTGGGAGGTGTTGCGTAGTGCCAGATTCGCTGCCAAAGGCAATTCGCAGCGACCACGTCCTGACAAGATGCTTGGGTTGTATGATCCGTTGGATGGGCGTGTGCTCACCCAGCAGGTACTCAGTGCCAAGAGCCATGGCTTTTTTGGCTTTTGCTTTAAACTGAGCGCGGATTCGGTTGTGCAAGCGTCGCCACAGCCTCTGGACATTTTTCTTGCCCACACAGAAATCGACTTTAATTTCTGCGTTCAAATAGATTTGCATCTGGAAGGCCTGGCGAACAACTTGATTACGCCTGTTGTTGCAGTTCTAGCTGATAAGCGATGTGTGCGGGTTGATGAGCGTCCCGTCATCGTGGTTAAGCTCAATGAGTACGACGAAGACATCGTTGATTCAATTCGCAAGCTACGTGAGCGATTGAATGAACTGTGTGACGGCGTGTACCTGATTGCTCAGTTTGGTTTTGCGGGTTCGGAAGAGTTGGCGCAGGACCTGGATGGTTTGTGTGACGCCGTGCTTGATCTTTCTGCAGATCCTGTACCGGGCGAAACTGGCGTATTTACACCGCAAAACAAGAATGGAATAGATACCGTTCCGTATAACCTTGTTGCTTCGCAAGGGATCGTACGAGCGCAGAAAACACATCTTCGTACTACTCCGGTTTTCCACGCTATTTCATTGGGGCGTGATGAAACTGCGCTTAAGCAATATTCTCCTCTTGTGTATTCGCGCTTTCACATTCGTGACTATGGACGTTGGCTTGACGCGGCGATCAGGGGCGCGAGAAAGGCGCTCCCCGAGGATCGCCGTCTACTGTTCGTGAATGCCTGGAACAATTGGCAGGAAGGACTTTTCCTTGAGCCAGACAGTATCACCGGTTTTGGTCGGTTGAACGAAACAACACGCGCTTTGCTGGACATTGATTCCAGTATCGTTATGCCAAAAGTTTCGGTAATTGTTCCAAACTATAATCATGAGAGCTACCTTGCTCGTCGGCTGGATAGTATTTATGGGCAGACTTACAAGAATATAGAAGTTATCCTGATGGATGACTGTTCGACTGATGATAGCCGTTCGGTGTTAACTGGTTATGCGGAAAAGTACCCTGATATAACGCGCTTGTTGTTCAATGAGACGAATTCGGGTGGCGTTTTTCATCAGTGGGCTAAGGGGATCAAGGCGGCCAAAGGTGATCTGGTATGGGTCGCTGAAAGCGATGATTACTGTGATGAGCGTTTCCTGGAGGCGCTTGTTAGTTGTTTTGATGATGAAGCGGTCATGCTTGCGTACTCGAAATGTGAGTTCGTAACGACCGACGAAGTTGTGATGCCGGACCAGTTCCTTAACTATGTAAGTGATCTGGAGTGTGCGAATAAATGGGCGGGTTCCTATGTAAGCACAGCGCATAACGAAGTGCGCTCGGTGTTGGGTATTAAAAACACAATACCTAATGCCAGTGGCGTGCTTTTCAAGCGTCCCGTTGATATGCCACTGTTGGATGATCAGTCGTGGTTATCAATGAAGGTTGCCGGTGACTGGGTCTTCTATTTGCACATCATGCGTGGCGGAAAGATTGCTTACTCCACTGAGGGTACAAACTATTTCCGTCGACATTATGCAAGTACTGCCAACACCACTTATCGCAAAGAGGTCTTTTATCGCGAGCTCGGGGTGGCGAACAGAACGGTCCAGTCCCTCTACAATGTTCCGGTGTCGGTGCTTGAGGCTTGTGAGGAATCCAGCAAGAAGCTGTATGACCACTATGTCGGGGGCTCCGCAGAAGAGTTTCTACGTTGGTACGACCATGATTCGATTGTTCGTGCAAGGGCTGACCGACTGCCGAACGTGATGGTTTCCACCATCGGCTTCTATCCGGGCGGTGCCGAAATTCTCCCTATTCGACTGGCAAACGAGTTTAAACGCCAAGGTATTTCCGTCTCCTTGTTTAGCGCCGGGATACCAAAACGCGAAGATGGTGTTCGCAAGATGCTGAGAAACGACGTGCCGGTGATCGAGACGTCGAATATCGAATCAGTGAAAGAGATCATTCATGATTTCGGAATTGAAGCACTTAATAGCCACCAGTGGTACGTTCAGAAGTATCCGGTCGATGTCCCGGATGTTTTTTCCGAGCTTGGCGCCCATGTGGCTGCTCTGCACGGGATGATTGAACATGGCAATGGAGTGACTGATGAACAGTTGCGCATTGCTGACAAAGGTGTCAGTACATGGGTCTACACCGCTGAGAAAAATCTTGTTCCTTTCTCGGACATCTCACTGTACGACAAGTCTTCTCCCCGTTTCGTCAAGGTTCCTAACGGGTTGCAGCCGCCGGAAATCGTTCCAATCTCGCGCGTGCAGATGGGTATACCGGAAGATGCTTTTGTATTGTGTTGTGTCAGTCGGGCAATTCCCGATAAAGGCTGGGGCGAAGCTATCCAGGCGGTAGAACTTGCGCGATCACTTTCCGGTCGGGACATCCGTATTATATTGGTCGGTAATGGCCTGGTGTACGATGAATACTGTCAAGCAGGTGCGCCGGACTTCGTTTACCTGGCTGGCTTTAGTGATAACTCCGTAGGCCATTATGCTGCCGCGGACATGGGCATCATGTTATCGACCTTCAGGTCAGAGAGTTTCCCTCTGACCATTGTCGATTGTCTGTTCGCCGGCAAGCCATACATTGCCACAGACGTAGGCGACATCAAAAACATGTTGACGATAGAGAGCGGCGTTGCCGGGGAGATTATCGGGTTGGAAGATTGGGTCGTCCCAATCGAGAGTGCGGCCCGCGTGATTGCAGCGTTCGCGACAGATGAACGGAAATACAAGGAAGCCGTCGGCCTGGTGAAAGACGTTTCCAGTCGATATCGAATTGACGCCGTTGCCTCTCAATATCTTCGTTTGTTCGAGCGTGACATTCAGCAGCGCAGGGCGGAGTCGGCGAAGGCCGAAGGCGCTGGCCTGACTGTCCAAGACCTGTAGCCGGAGTTGCTGTAAGCAGGACAGCTAGCGTTAAGGGGAGGGCTCACAGGGCAGGTCCGGCTGATTACCAGGCCTGCGCTGAGAGCAAGACGGGCGTCTCCGGCAATTTGGTAAGCCGCCTCTCTTGACGTATCATTAGCCGTCACAGTGTGTTCCGTTAAACAATAAAGTGTAGGTCGTTGCAATGGTTGCCAAGGATGGGGCAGGTCACGCCCGCCTTGTCTGCTGCTGCACAAGGCGGCAGTTTCAACCATATCAAGCGCTGGAGGGCAACGTTGAATAATTCCGAGAACACTTCCCCTAATCCCGTTAAGCGGTCCCTGGTTTTGGGGGGGCGTGGTTTCATAGGCACCCACTTGATAGACGCATTGCTCGATCAGGGCCATTTTGTGCGCTGTTTCGATCGTCCCAATGTGGCGCCGTTGGGTGAATCCCACTTCAATCATCCTAATTTCGAGCTTTGCGAAGGAGACTTCACCAGCGAGGCCGAAGTCGCCAAGGCATTGGAAGGTTGCGATGTTTGCTATCACCTGGTGTCTACGACCCTCCCCAAGTCTTCAAATGCGGATCCCGTCTTCGATGTGGAGAGCAATGTCGTTGCGACCATCCGCCTGCTAAACCTCGCGGTGAAGTCCGGGCTGAGGAAGATTGTTTTTATCTCCTCAGGTGGCACGGTGTATGGAGACCCTACGCAAGTACCTATTCCAGAAACCCATGCTACTGACCCGGCCTGTTCCTATGGAATTGCCAAGTTGGCGATCGAGAAGTATTTGGCGCTTTTCCATCGCTTATACGGCCTTGATTATACTGTTCTACGTCTTGCAAACCCCTTTGGTGAGGGGCAGCGCACCTATGCTAGCCAAGGCGCGGTAGCCGTATTCCTTGGCAAAGTCCTGCGTGGCGAGACGGTTGAGATTTGGGGCGATGGCACGGTTGTACGTGACTACATTCATGTCTCTGATGTGGTGAAAGCGTTGTTGGCATCGTCAGCGCAATCCGGTGAAGAGCATGTGTTCAATATCGGTTCAGGGCGCGGACATAGTCTCAATGAGGTTCTTGACGCGATCGAGAGGGTCACGGGGCGAAATGCCAGTCGTGAGTACTTGTCGGGTCGAGGATTTGATGTGCCTGTCAGTGTCCTGGATATCGAGCGCGCCAAACAGTCTTTGGGGTGGGCCCCTTTCGTGAGTTTCGATGAGGGGTTGGAGCGCTTTGCTGCTTGGTTATTGGATAATCCGGAATAAGCACGTTGATTTAACGATGTAAGCACTGCATAAGCCCGCTTCTTGGAAGGTGAGCTTATGGGGTGGTTACGATCTCTGGGAAGGCTTCAAAAGCGGGGGGGCATAAGGCGTCAAATCGATCTGTAAAGGGTTGCCATCCGGCCGGGTTGTGACGAAAGAAATGCCCTTCTAGAATATTACATATAAGAACGCCGATTTGTTAGATATGTTTGCACCCGCGAACATCATCAATCAAATCGGCGTTCTTGTTTCTGTATTTCCTTTCATCCATGAAAGACCAATTGACGCGACTGTAGCTGATTTGTCGGTGATTGGCAGGTGCGTCTTATGGTGTAGAACTCAATGGACTAATTGTTTCTCTTTCAATAGTTTTCGTGTGATGGTGTTAACCTGCTTAACCCACCAGTCATCAAAGCGAGAAAGTGGTACTGCTAATGCAATTGAAGTGGTAGCGGTGACAATAAATACGATAATTAAGCTTTGTGTGTTGCTGATTCCGTGATTTGCAAGTTTGATATATACGTAGCTTGATAGTGAGCAGATCACAAGGGTATGGACAAGATAGAGTGGAAAACTGATTTTTCCAATACCCCTTAAAAATTTCCCGTTCAGGTTTTTAAAAACCTTTTGATTGCTCATGGTTGCGAATATTATGCAGGCAGAACCAAGTGTGTGGAGCAAGGTTTGGGTGTGAGCTTTCATAATATCTGGGATGACTGAAGCCCAAGCGTATGATTTTTCCGGGATCATGTATCCGAGCAAGTATAACCCGAAAATAATTAATGCTATGGAAGCGAGGAAGGGGATTTCATTTTTGTTTTTGGTCAGATAAACAGAAAGAAATGTACCGGCAACAAAGGGGAATATGAAGTCGTTATAGAATAGTGCTGATATTGAAATGATTATGAAGGCGTAAGTAAGGTAGCGGTATTCGAGTATTACTGAAATAAAGCATGCAAGCATAAAGACAATCATGCTGCCGTAAAATTCGGGTTTCATAGTCCAAAGGTTTGTATTGTAGCTAGCTACTCCTGTGAAAAAAGTTGTCATTCCTTGTGTTAGAGCTCCCCAGAAGCTCGGTTCAAACCCTGGCGTCCATCCGTAAGCAAATGTCGCAAGCCATGGGCTCAAGCTAAGTTGTGAAGCGTCGTGGAAATAGTAAAAACCAAGCTTGAATAAGCAGTAGCTTGCGACAGTGGTAATCGTTACTGTGGCGGCCAGTCTAGGAAATCTTTTAAGAAATGCCAGAAGCAGTTTTTGTGGGTTTTCATGATTAAAATAGGACCAGCATAAAACAAACCCGGAAAGGGTGAAGAAAAAACCGACAGCTGCTGTGCCGTTAAAAAGAGCAAAATATGGCTGCCCTATTAAACTGTCTTTGTTTCGTGCGTCCCCTAATAATCCAGTTGTATATGGGGAAAACCCTAAAAAAAAATGGTGAACAAGCACAATAAATGCAGCTATTCCCCTATAGGCTTCTAGGGGGAATAGTCTATTGCTTCCAGTTTCCAGTTTTGCTGACATGTCAGGCCTTGAATATTTATCGTTTGATCTATGAGTGCGGGATAATAGGCATATTTATTTGTTTTGGCTAGCCTTGGCCAATAGCTTTGGGGGAGTTGCCCAGCGGTGGCGTCGTCTCTCTCCGCGCTGGGGGAGTTTTCACACGGTCGCCGAATTTGTTGACGAGCACGTCAGCGCAGGTAGGTGAATAACGTCACCATAATGACCCGTTCAATCGGAGTTGCGAGGCTATCGATAGTTTTTTTTGGGGGGGATTGGATGCAGATAAACATTTTCGGTTGTTGCGTCGGGTTACATCATGAGGTGTAGCTGGCAAGAGACGTTGTTGCTTTGGCTTCTACGCTGCAATGGCTAAGCGGCTACTTTCATAAAAAACCAATGTTCATCCTAACTTGATAAAGTGGTTTTTTATGAGTTCGCCGGTTTATTAGCTTATTGAGGGTTGCAGGCGCGAACGAAAATATTAGTGGCCAAAATAAGCTCGGGTAACTGTTTCGGGGTCCGAGTCCATTTTTATTTTGCCGTGCTCCAGCCAAATGACCCGATTGCATGTATGCAGCACCAGGTCACGGGAGTGGCTGGCTATCACCAAAATGCTGGTGGCTTGGACCAGTTCGTTCATCCGGGCTTCTGCTTTGTGCTTGAAGCCTTCGTCTCCTACCGACAGCCATTCGTCCATGATCAATATTTCAGGTCTGATGGTCGTCGATACCGCAAAGGCCAGGCGCAAGTGCATGCCGGAAGAGTACGTGCGTACCGGCAGGTCAATGAAGTCACCCAGTTCTGAAAACTCAATGATTTCGTCGAGTTTTTCTGCAATATCGCTTTTTGTCATCCCAAGCAGGATGCCGCGCATGAAGATGTTTTCCCTGCCGGATGCCTCCGGGTCTATCCCTAATGAAATATCAATGAGGGAAGCGACTTCGCCGCTGATACTGGCGGTGCCAGCGGAGGGGGCGTATACACCGCTCAGCAGTCTGAGTAATGTGCTTTTGCCAGCGCCGTTATGACCGAGCAATCCAACCCGGTCTCCGTCATTGAGGGAGAAAGTAAGGTCCTCCAGTGCTCTGACGATCACTCGGCCTTGGTCGTTGGCACTGAGTTTGCCGCCTGTAGCGACTTGAATCAGTTGCTTTTTCAGAGAGCGAGAACTTGCGTTGTAGATAGGGAAATCAACGCATGCGTTATGAAATTCAATACAAGCCATAATAGTTTTCTTCTTAGAGCCAATAAGCAATGCGACGTTTATAGAGGCCATAGATGATGATCGCTATGCACCAGCCAAACAGAGCCATGCCCCCGGCCACGCACCAGCTAACAGTGCTCACATCCTGTCCGAGCAAGGGGGCCCTGACGATTTGTATGAGGTGATAGATGGGGTTCAAATCCAGTAAATAAGTGCCGGCTCGTCCTGGTAGCAGGCTTGGAAGCCACATGATTGGCGTCAAGTAAAAGGCAATTTGCAAGGCGCTCGCAATGATCTGCGGGAGATCGCGATATCGAGCGCATAAAAGGCTCAATATCAAGCAGATCCATGCCAGATTGAGAACAAGCAGTGCAAAGCCCGGGACACTCAACAGTGCTCCAAGACCCAATGGCTTCTGAACAGCCAGCAGTACAAGCGGGAAAATGACGATGTTGTGCGCGAGGATCAAAGTATTGCGCCATATTGTGCGTAAAATATGCACGAATAATGGGATGGGGAGTTGTTTGATAATGCTTTCTGCGGCGATGAGGCTGGTGCAGCCCTCTAACACGCAGGTAGAAATAAAACTCCAGAGAATCATACCTGCTGCAAGAAATGGCAGAAAGTCTTTCATGGGGGAGTTAAATATTTGGCCAAATACGAGGCCAATGGTACCAATCATAACGCCCATGCTGATGGTTAGCCAAAACGGTCCGACAGCAGAGCGTCTATACCGTTGACGTACATCCTGCCATCCGAGCATGCCTACCAGAGAATAGCGCTTTACAGCTGTCGCTATATCTGCCATGGCGGCGGTAATTGAGTTGTTTAGCATTCGAAACACCGGGTTGTCAAAACAGTCAATGATTGTAATCTTGTAGGAGGGGGGAGTGTCACTTTTTCCATCCCGTCTGGTTTCCAGTTTTTTGCGATCGCGGGATGTGCTCCACGTAGAGTGCCTCCCCCTGTTGCAAGGAGGGAGCATAAAGTCTGCAGCTATTTCGTATGGCGCGCGCGCTATCGTGCCAAGTTTGAGCTATTCGCTAAAAAGTGCTTGTGTCTGGTAAGCTAGATGTGCTAGCGATCATAGATAAAATCTCTGTCAGATGATTCGCACTTTTTCTATCATCCCACGGTCAGAGGAGAACTCCCAAGATATTTCCCTCACCCCAGAAACGCATTTTGGGTTTAAGTCACGGCGTCTGATCGTCAGGCTCCAATAAATCGCCTGCTCGGAAGCGGGCGGAGCGATTAGCCAATGGTTGCCGACGAGCAGTGTCGCGGCAGCAACGTTTCGTGGTTTTCAAGCGAGTTTCGCCTCCGTGCGCTGTCTGTCGGGCAGGCCGGTCAGAGGGGTGAATTATAGCGGCGCTTTCAGTTAAATGCTCCTTCCTGGACCCTGCCATGTGCAAGTATTGGGCGATCTCGTCCTCATTGAGGTTACAATGCTGACCAACGACCGCGTAAAAAGGAGGGGGGCTGCGTGCTCGAAAGTTTGAATGGATAAAGTACGGAGAGTTTTGCTGGGTTTGCCTCGTAGGCAAAAAAGACTGATACAGGTCGCCACCGATGTGGTTTTGGTGTGGGTCGCTTTGTGGCTGGCCTTTATCGTCCGCCTCGGCATCGACGACATGTACAATCCGCTAAAGTCGCATTTCTGGCTGTTCGTCAGTGCCTCGATTATTGCCATTCCCCTTTTCGTACGCTTTGGCATGTACCGCGCCGTCATGCGCTACTTCGGCAATGACGCGCTGATTGCCATCGTCAAGGCAGTCAGTCTGTCCTCGCTGATCCTCGCCGTGGTGGTCTACTGGTACAGCAATCACGAAGTCGTGGTGCCGCGCTCCATCATCTTCAATTATTGGTGGCTAAGCCTGGTAATCATTGGTGGCCTGCGTCTGTGCATGCGTCAGTATTTCATGGGCGATTGGTTCACCGCTGCGCAGCATGTACCGTTTGTCAATCGAGACGATGGTTTGACCAAGGTCGCCATTTACGGTGCTGGCGTCGCGGGCAACCAGTTGGTTGCAGCGTTGCGCATGGGGCGCGTGATGCGTCCTGTGGCGTTTATCGATGACGATTCCTCTATCGCGGATCGTTCGATTGCTGGGTTGCAGGTCTTTAAGCCCAAGCATATTCAGCAGATGATCGACGTGACTGGTGCTCAGGAAATCCTTCTGGCGTTGCCGTCTTCGACTCGTGCGCGGCGTAGGGAGATTCTCAATTTTCTGGAGGACTTCCCGCTCCATGTGCGCAGTGTTCCGAATTTCACTGATCTGGCCAGTGGCCGGGTCAAGGTGGACGACATTCAGGAAGTCGACATTGCTGACCTGTTGGGGCGGGATTCGGTGCCGGCGCAGCCTGATTTGTTGGCTCGATGCGTCAAGGGCAAGACGGTTTTGGTGACGGGGGCGGGCGGTTCGATCGGTTCCGAACTCTGTCGTCAGATTTTCTCCCTGGGGCCAACCACGCTGTTGTTGTTCGATCATAGCGAATTCAATCTCTACAGCATTTTGTCAGAGCTCGAGCATCGTATTGCTCGTGAGTCGTTGTCTGTCCGATTGTTGCCGATACTGGGGTCGATTCGTCATCCCCATAAACTTCTGGATGTGATGAAGACCTGGAATGTGGACACGGTTTATCACGCGGCGGCCTATAAGCACGTGCCGATGGTTGAGCACAACATTGCCGAAGGTGTGCTGAACAATGTGATCGGGACGCTCAATACCGCTCAGGCTGCATTGGAGGCAGGTGTTGCAAACTTTGTGCTGATCTCGACCGATAAGGCTGTACGCCCGACCAATGTCATGGGTAGCACCAAACGGCTGGCCGAGTTGACCTTGCAGGCCCTCAGTCGTGAGTTGGCACCGGTGTTGTTCGGGGACAAGTCCAATGTGTCCCGGGTCAACAAGACCCGTTTCACCATGGTGCGGTTCGGTAATGTGTTGGGCTCGTCTGGCTCGGTAATTCCGCGCTTTCACAGCCAAATCAAATCAGGCGGGCCCTTGACGGTTACCCATCCGAAGATTACCCGTTACTTCATGACCATTCCCGAGGCGGCACAACTGGTAATACAGGCCGGCTCAATGGGGCAGGGCGGTGACGTGTTTGTGCTGGACATGGGCGAGCCGGTCAAGATCATTGAGCTGGCGGAGAAGATGATTCACCTGTCTGGCTTGAGCATTCGCTCGGAGAAAAATCCGCAAGGCGATATTGCCATCGAGTTCACTGGACTGCGTCCTGGGGAAAAGCTTTACGAAGAGTTGCTGATCGGCGACAACGTGTCCGCTACCCGGCACCCGATGATCATGAGTGCCAAAGAGGACCATTTGCCTTGGGAAGTGCTCAAGCGCAACTTGATGGAGTTGCTGTCTGCCGTTGAGCGGGATGATTATTCGCGGGTTCGCCAACTTCTGCGTGACACTGTCAGTGGTTACGCCCCGGATGGTGAAATCGTCGACTTGATTTACCAGCAGCGTCGCCTCGAGACCTGATCGTTGCGCGCTCTGTAGCGGACACGTTTTTGACAGAATTGTCCCATGCCTAGGTTTGGGAGGCAGCTTCGGAAAAGCTGTTCTTCCGGTGTTTGAGTGCGCAGCCACATGGGCAATGAGTGTTGTCCTGTTCGCAGGGTACCAATGCAGTGGCCTGCAATCTACGCGGTATACCGTCCAATGATATTAGCAGTCCCAATTGGGTGTCGGAGCCAGGCAGTTTCAGCGAACCAATCGGCGATGGCACCCAGCATGGCCGCTTCGGAATACGCAATCAGGTAGCCCAGGGCCAGATAGGAGTCTCCCATGGGGGGCTTCTAAAAACCTAATTTATGATCCGTATCGCAACGGAAGCGTGCAGCTTTCAAATACGTGCCCCAGTCAATGAAAGGGTTTAGGTATTGCCCATTAGCGATGCGCCCTTACTTAGAAAATGCGGGCTAAAGTAGAGAGAAGCGTCGCCGCCATTTGCGCTGGAGCTGGCGAGGGCAGATGGCATGGTCGAGAGCAAGTGGCAGGTGGCGTTTCTGCTCGCTACGGTGATATTGGGTCAGTCGTATGAGGGCTATGCGTGCGCAAGCTTGGGTAACTAATAAGATTTTTACGTATCGAGCGGTAACATATACACTGCTTGCCGTTGAGGGCGCGGTGGCTTCATCAGCTCCGTCGTTGCCGACGCATCGCGAAAATAGGCTGCAGTCGAACGGATGTCGGGCATTTTTTAACTCTGCTGATATCGCGCACCGTCACCAAGGGGGGCGTTGAGTCAGGCCTCTCAGCGATGAGTAAAGTTCGTTGGCGGCGATCCTCATCTACCACGCATGGACGACGGGCGAGAAATACTAGGCCGCCCTTTCCACTCGGACATCGCAAGCGCGACGGCGTTCGGAACATATATGGCATCGCTCATTCCGACCTTGCAAAGCGTTGCATGCGCGAGCCATACAAATAGAGGTTGCATGCGTCGTTTGTGGCTCTCGCGAAGAGAGGACGGCAAGCCGGCGGCTCAACAACAATACGCGTCAACAGGAACTGCGATATGATTTTATCGAGAATCAAGATGTTGGTGGGGCCGTTCTTGCCGGGTGCGGCCAGCCGCCAGAGAACGGTCGATTATACATTGTTGGATCTGTCCGGTTTATTTGACCGGGAGTGGTATCTAGCAACGAACACTGACATCGCCGCGAGCGGAGCTGATCCGATTGCGCACTATCTCGAGCACGGATGGAAAGAAGGGCGTAACCCGAGCGCGTTCTTTGACGGGGCCTGGTATGTCGTTCACAACCCCGATGTTGCACAGGCGGACATCAATCCATTGCTGCATTACGTCCGTTCTGGGCAGAGTGAAGGGCGCGCACCGAATGCCTTCTTTGACTCTGACTGGTATAGGCGATTCATCGTCCGGACGGAAGAGGACGGGGAATGCACGCCATTCGCGTTCTTCTGGTCGCGTGACGCGGCCATGCATCCGCCATTGCCTGAACTCCAGCCGCTTTATGCGTGTCGGACCAACGTGCCGAAGGACGCTCGTGACCAGTACATGCGACTTGTTGCAGCGGCCCAGCCATGGTGGGCGCGATTCGGTCGCGACAAATTCGCGATTATAGTGGCGCTGTTCTCGCCTTACGAAGATCATCCGGGAATCGGTACAGAAAGCGCTGACACCATCGAGCGTCTGATCGCCTTTCTGACGGCCGCATGGAAAATGGAAATCGCACCGGGCCCCCTATTCAGCGTGGAGCATTACCGACGCATCATCCAGAACCGTGGTCTTGTGCTGCAGGACGGGGAGACTCTCCTGCAGCATTTCCTTCGCGAGGGCATTGACAAGCGGATCGTTCCCACACCCTATTTCGACGAGAATTACTATTACGCACAATATCCGTCTGTAGTTGCAGCCTACACGTGGGCGTTCGAGCATTTTATCAGCCGGGGTGTATTTGAAGGGGCGCGTGCGTCAAGTCTGCCGCAGCTGATTGTCGCTCAACCACCATCCATGCGGGACGGCGAAGCGCGTCTTAACAATTGGAAGTACTTCCTGTCATCCTGCGGTAATGGCGGCGATCTGGGTGAGCTGTATCGTGGTGTGCCTCACTACTCGCAGGTCATCGAAGATATCCTTCATTCCACAGTATTCGCGAAGACGATAAGTCGCGCGTTGATGATTGAGCCCGCCATCGGTGACGTATCGGACATCAGCAACGTGCATGTAGCGCCGCTCCACGACGGTCGCAATTTAGCTCGTCGTGCTCTGCGCGAGCTGTTCGAGCGCGATCACTACGATATGATCGTATGCGTGCCTTGGATTCGCACGGGAGGCGCCGATTTGGTTGCATGCCAGATTTGCGAAGCGGTGTCCCTGGCGTTTCCCAACAAGTCGGTTTTACTGCTCCGTACCGATCAGCCAAACTTCGACCGCCCGGAATGGGTATCTGCTGGTGTCGACGTTGTCGATGCATCGAGCGTATTCCGGGATCTTCCGCCCCTCCAGGCGCAAACTCTGCTGTACAGTCTGTTCATGGGACTCGCGCCGTCCTGGATCATCAACATCAACAGCCGGTTATGCTGGGACGTGATGGCGCGCTTCGGAACACAGTTGTCCGAAAGCATCGATTTGTATTCCTACCTCTTCTGCTGGGATCAGACGGCAAGCGGCTATCGCGCCGGCTACCCGAGCGAATTCTTCCCGGGAACGGCGAGCCATCTGCGAGCTGTGTTCACCGACACGATCCATATGAAGAACGAACTGGCGAAGATCTACAACCTGCCTGCGTCACTCTCCGAGCGGATTGTTCCACTGTTCTCGCCGTCGCGTGGGGATATCGGCGGGCAAACGGCGACCGAAGAAAGTATCAAGACCGAGAGTAAACGCCTACGCCGAAGGGTACTGTGGGCCGGCCGTCTCGATCGGCAGAAGCGATTCGATCTTGTGCAGGAGATCGCGCACAAGATGCCTGAGGTCGATTTCCTGTGCTGGGGAGCGCCGCTGCTCAATTCTCCGCCGGATTACAGCCGCTCTCCGGCTAACCTGATTCTGCATGAAGGCTTTTCATCCTACGACGAATTACCGCTGTACGATGCGGATCTCTGGCTGTTCACGTCGGACTGGGAAGGCATGCCGACGATAATCATCGAGCTCGCGCTACGCGGCGTCAGTATAGTCGCGAGCGCTGTGGGCGGGGTTCCCGAGCTGATCGACGAGCAGACTGGGTGGCCGGTTGACGGTGTTCGCAGTGTCGACGATTATGTCGGCGCAATTCATGCTGCGCTTGAAGCGCCTCACGAACGAATTGTCCGGGCGCAGCGTCTGCGAGAACGGGCACGTAGTCGGCACAGCATGCAGGCCTATGCGAAGCAAGTGTCGGATGTTCTGAATGAAAAGGTGGGTGCGTGATGGAAGTTTCCGCAATTATGACGGCCCATAGAGAAGGAGTGCTTAGCGGCCCGTCGATCTCGAGCTTCCGCGAGGCAATCGATCATGCAAGAGATCAAGGCATTACTGTCGAACCAATCGTCGTGCTTGATCGTCCCGATGCGTTGACCCGCACCATGTTCGCCGACGCGGATCGCTGGGGAGCGAAGGTCGTCTTGACCGATTTTGGCGACCCGGCACTCGCTCGAAATCATGGGATCAGCCTGGCTTCGGGGCGCTACGCGACCTTTCTGGATGCGGACGACCTCTGGAGCTTCAACTGGCTCGTCGCCGCGCACCGTTTCTGTACTGAGATGGGTAGACCGGTCATCGCTCATTCGCAATTGAGCATCATCTTCGGGCGTGAGCGGCTGTTCTGGTTGCATGTTGATTCGGACCACCCGGATTTCGACCTGGATTATCTACAGATTGGCAATTATTGGGAGGCATTGTCGTTCGCGCCGCGCGAGATCTATGCGGATTTCCCGTTCCGCAAGAACGAACTGGCGTCGGGGTATGGGCACGAGGATTGGCACTGGAACTGTACGACTCTTTCGAAAGGCTTTCCGCATAAGCCCGTACCGGACACAGTGCATATGATACGCCGCCGACATGGAACACAAAGTTCGCGTGCGAATAATAGCGACGTCGTCCCGTGGCCGACCGAACTCGTGCGTTTTTCGCGTTGACGGCGGCGGTCACGCCGCCGCATGTCGTCAGAAGGGAGACAGTTTGAATACCGCACAGATTCGTGCAATGTTCGAATGCTGGACATTCTCGAGCATGCGCTGGAGCACACTGTATTCCTCCCGAGGCCTGCTGTGTCGATCCAGACATCCTGGCGCAAAGCGTCTGTGACAAATGTGTGCTTCGATTCGCCGTTGTGAGAAAACCATATAAATGGATTTTTTCCGCGTGGTAGTCCAACCGGCTAATACATGAGTCCCTGCAATCGATTTCGTATCGGGGATTCGCGTTTTTTGACATGCTGATGGATGCTCCGGGCGATATCGCATGCGGCATTGAAGGCTTGCTTGAGTATCTGGTGAGCAACGATCCTCCGGTGTTTGGTGATCCCCACAGGTCAGCTTGTAGCGGTCGTGCAGATGAAAGCAATGCTTGCCGAGATCGATACTTTCCAGTGTTAGATCGATCATGACGATGGCCTCCGAAAATAAAACACTCTGCGAAAGCGTAGCCCTCGCAGGGTGTGGGGGGGGCATCTTTAGCCTACCTTTATCCCAAGACATCAGGCGGCGCGGCGGGTAAGAAGGCCGATATCTTCAAAGCCCGTTACTTGCACGGAACACTGTGACATAGATCCGACAAGCATATGCGGGAAGGTCGCGCGAATTAACCCTGGGAGATCTGTTTAGCCTGCCATGTGCTACCGGCATCGCGAGATGACGGGATGGGTAGTTGCTCGAAACCGGAGCAATGAATGGCTGAACCTGCCATGAGTGGATAGTTGGGTGTGATCTCTGTTGGAGCGTAAAGCAGAAACTCCGCATAGCGGGGGTCGAGACCATCAGGAGGTAGGAGCCGGAGGATCCGAGGGCCGGTCTGGGTGCTTAGATACCGCAGGCGACACATCAACTGAACCAAGCTCGCTGGCGTTGTTTATCAGTAGGCAGGAACCGCCGTATACGGAACCGTACGTACGATGGTGTGAGAGGACGGCGGGGGCAGGTTCAAGGCTCAGGAACTCTTACGCTCCTGACCTCCCCGACACGCTTTATCGCAACGACGTCTTGGCAGAGCAGCAGCACAAGCGCGTTCAGAGTAGCGGCGCGCTCCAGCTCGCAGTTGGACGGTGCATAGGCTGATTGAGCTGCAGAGGACCAAGTGGCGTTGTATCATCCTCTCCGCGTCATCAATGATGGCACGGGAATACGTGTGATCCAGTCTTCCAGCGAAGACATTTGCCCAGGCCTGACGAAGCGCCGGGCTATTGCCCTACGCGGCCAATGAGCTACTGCAAGAATAGAAATTTCTTATCATCTGTAATTAATATCAGGCGGAAATACATGCTGCACAAGGATAATAACTTGAACTTGTTACGGTTGGTTGCCGCGCTGATGGTGCTATATGCTCATTCATTCGATATTTACGGTAATACCCCGGAGATTTTTATTGGTATTGATTCCTATGGCGGGCTCGGGATCGCGATATTTTTTATCATAAGTGGTTATTTGATTTCAAAAAGTTGGAGTTTTGATCCTTCGGTCATTAGCTTTTTAGTTAAGCGATCGCTGCGAATATTTCCAGCCCTGATTGTTGTTGTGGTGCTAACTTCGTTTCTGCTTGGTCCCATTTTTTCGACGTTGACAGTCAAGCAGTATTTTTCGGATCTGGCATTTGTTATGTACTTGAAGAATATAATTTTAAGTCCGGTATTTTATTTGCCGGGCGTGCTGGAACACTCCAGAGTTGCCAATGTGATCAATGGTCCTCTATGGAGTTTGCCTATTGAGTTTTTCATGTATTTGGTAGTGGTGGCACTTGGGCTTCTATTCAATGGCGGTCGTCTTGTATACACAATTGCCACAGCATTGTTTGCGCTGATTGTGGTTTTTTGGTGCTGGCGAGATGCGCCTTTGCTGGTGGTTTACGGTTCTGATGTAAGAAACATTCCGTTGATCGGCATCTATTTCATGATTGGGGCCTGTTATGCGAAGTGGGGGCTCGAACGGTGGTTCAGTCTCTCCGGCGTAGCTGTCATGGTGATGATTACCCTTTTGCTGGCGCCGTATTTATCGTTTTCGAAGTCCCTGCTATGGCTTACGTTACCGTATGTCGTCTTGGCATATGGACTTTCCAGAAGTTGGTTGGGGAGCTTGGTTAATAAAGTGGGTGACTGCTCTTACGGTGTTTATATCTATGCTTTTCCGGTTCAGCAGTTTGTTTTGCTAAAATTCCCTGATATGGCCTATTCAACTTACCTTGTTGTTACAGTGGTCATTACGCTGGTTTTAGGATACGCCTCTTGGCATTTGATAGAGAAAAGGGTTCTCAGATTCAAGCCAAAAAATAAAGTCAGGTCTGTATCGAATGGTGCTGATGCCGATTCGGCGTTCAATCCTGTTGTGGGTGAGAAGCTCAATTCAGGGGCTTGAGCAAGTGTATGTATTTGTGATGTAACAGTCACGCAGGTCACCTATGAAGCGCTACAGGGTCTGCCGTGCAGATGCCTGACGATCCTGAACTCCCCAAGGGTTCATGGAGCGCTTTCGATTGTTTCACATCCTGTAACGGACACACTTTTGACAGCTCCATCACATCGCCTAAGTTTGGGAGGCAGCTTCGGAAAAGCTGCTTCTTCCAATCGATGTCATGGAGCTTCATTTATGCGTACTGGCTATTTCTACTCTCTGGTTTTTGCCCTGCTCACCAGCGCCTCTATTGCGGCCATTGCTGCGCCGACGGCTGCGCCAGAGGCTGCCAAGGCACCCTTGGTGCTGGACGCTGCCGCCAAGCCTCAAACCGCCAAGGTCGATCTGAATGGGGCTGATGCACCAACTCTGCAACGGGAGTTGTCCGGGATCGGTGAGGCGAAGGCCAAGGCGATTGTTGCTTATCGTGAGAGTAATGGGCCATTTTCGTCGGTAGACGAACTGCTGGAAGTGAAGGGTATCGGCAAAGCCATTCTGGACAAGAATCGCGAGAAGCTGGAAGTGAACTAAGCTTATAAATCCACACTAGGAGGCCGGTCATTGACCGGCCTTTTTTTGCTTATTGCTGCAGAGGGCTATCTGGCACCTTTTATCGGGATGCAAAAAATTACGGCTATCATATGGCGATAAAATTATGCCTATAATAAATCTGTCGTTCGTTGAAGCGTTCGTCTTCCCTTAAGCATCCACCCAGGAGCACTGTCATGAATTCTGTCCAGGCCCAAGGTACGGCCCTTGTCACCGGCGCATCTTCTGGCATCGGTGCGGTTTACGCGCAACGGTTGGCAGCGCGTGGTTTTGATTTATTGCTGGTCGCCCGTGATCAGGAACGGCTGGAGGCTGCCGCGAGCAAATTGCGCGCGGAGCATGGTGTTCAGGTTGAGGTGCTCAAGGCGGATCTGACGCAAAAGGATGATGTATTGAAGATTGAGCAGCGTCTGCGCAGCGATTCAAGCATCAGCCTATTGTTGAACAACGCCGGTATCGCGGCGGATGGTTTGTTGGCCAACGCCGACATGGATCAGATGGAGCGCTTGATTCAGTTGAACGTCACCACGGTGACGCGGTTGGCTTCTGCGGCGGCAGCCGGTTTTACCAAGGCCGGTCGTGGGACGATTATCAATATTGCGTCGGTGGTGGCGTTGTTTCCTGAGCGGTTCAATGCGACGTACAGCGCGAGCAAGGCTTATGTATTGAGCCTGACTCAGTCGTTGAACGCTGAGCTGCAAGGCACCGGGGTCCAAGTGCAAGCGGTATTGCCGGGAGTGACACGCACCGAGATTTTGGAGCGCTCAGGTATTGATGCGTCCCAGATTCCGGAGGACATGATCATGGACGCGGGAGAGATGGTCGACGCGGCGCTGTCGGGTCTGGATCAGGGTGAACTGATCACCATTCCTTCGTTACCGAATGTCTCCGAGTGGGAAGCTTTTATGGCGGCGCGTCATGCGATGGCGCCGAATCTGTCCAGAAGCATGGCAGCGGCGCGTTACAAGTGAGGCGCCATGAATCGACTGAGGTATTTGCGCTATGAGTAATCGTCGGGTGGTAGTCACGGGCATGGGTCTGGTGTGTCCGTTGGGGAGCGGCGTCGAAGCGGTTTGGGCGCGTATGTTGGCTGGACGCTCCGGGGTGCGGGCGTTGCCGGACGAGGTGGTTGCCGATCTGCTGGCCAAGGTCGGTGGCGTGGTGCTGACTCTGGAGGAAGATGCCGAGGCGGGTTTTGACCCGGATCGGGCGACGCCGCCCAAAGAGCAGAAGAAGATGGACCGCTTCATTGTGTTCGCCATGGAAGCGGCGCGTCAGGCCGTGGAGCAGGCCGGTTGGCAAGCGCTCGACGCCAATGCCCAGGAGCGCACGGCTACTATTATCGGCTCGGGCGTGGGTGGTTTCGGCGCGATTGCCGATGCGGTGCGCACCACCGACAGCCGTGGTCCGCGACGGTTATCGCCGTTCACCATTCCTTCGTTTCTGGTCAATCTCGCCGCGGGCCATGTGTCGATCCAGCACGGTTTCAAGGGGCCTTTGGGGGCTCCGGTAACAGCGTGCGCGGCCGGGGTCCAGGCGATTGGCGACGCGGCGCGGCTGATTCGTTGCGGTGAGGCGGACATTGCGGTGTGTGGCGGCGCGGAAGCAGCGATCGATCGGGTCAGTCTCGCCGGATTTGCGGCGGCTCGGGCCCTGTCCAGCGGCTACAACGATACCCCGGAGCGCGCCTCGCGGCCGTTCGACAGTGGGCGCGATGGCTTCGTGATGGGCGAGGGTTCGGGCCTGCTGGTGATCGAATCCCTGGAACATGCCTTGGCACGCGGCGCTCAACCATTGGCCGAGCTGGTTGGTTACGGCACCAGCGCCGATGCCTATCATCTGACTGCGGGGCCGGAGGATGGCAGCGGTGCGCGTCGGGCGATGTCGCTGGCGCTGGCTCAGGCGGGCATTTCGCCGGCACAGGTGCAGCATCTCAACGCGCACGCCACCTCGACACCGGTTGGCGATTTGGGAGAGCTGGCGGCCATCAAGTCGTTGTTCGGCTCGGACAACAAGATCGCGGTGACGTCGACCAAGTCCGCCACCGGGCATCTGCTCGGCGCCGCAGGCGGAGTCGAGGCGATCTTTACCCTGTTGGCACTGCGAGATCAGGTGGTGCCGCCCACGCTCAACTTCGATAACCCGGATCCGGCCACCGAAGGCGTGGACATCGTCCACGGTCAGGCGCGACCAATGAACATCGACTACGCGATGTCCAACGGTTTCGGATTCGGCGGTGTGAACGCCAGCGTATTGTTCAAATACTGGGAGGATTAGTTCACGACAGGCAGGTGATGGCACGAATAGTGATTACTCATTCGCAGACGATTGTTGAACAATCACGAGGCGTTGAGTATGAGCAGCGGACTGTCCCTGGCCGACCACATCACATTGGAATTGCGCGCTGACATCATCGGCGGTCGTTTGCTGCCCGGCATGGCGCTGGTGGAAAACGATCTGGTGTCGGCCTACAACGCCTCGCGCAACACCATTCGCGAGGCGTTGCACCGTCTGGGGCAGGAAGGGCTGACCCGCTATGTCCGCAACAAGGGCGTGATGGTGCGCAGGCTGGGTGTCGATGATGTGCGCGATCTGTTCAAGGTTCGGCGCACCCTGGAACTGCAAGCCATCAGCGCCAGCCAGCCATTGCGTGAGTATCAGTCCGACCGGATGCTCGAAGCCCTGGAGGCCACAGAACTGGCCCGGGAGCGTGAGGACTGGCGCGCGGTCGGCACCCACAGCCTGGCCTTTCATCAACACATCGTCGGATTGCTGCGCAGTCCGTTGTTCGATGAGTTCTTCACCAACGTCGTCGCGCAACTGCGCCTGGTGTTTTGCACCGCTCCCGATGAATCACGTTTTCAGGCGCCCTGGCTGGCGCGTGACCGGCAGATACATGAGTTGCTGGCCGACGGCGACAAACGCGCGGCTGCGGACGCCATGAGCCGTTATCTCGACGATTCCGAACACCTCCTGTTGCAGATGCTTGCCCCTTCTTCCCATCACTGATCGAGGATTTTGTGCCATGTACAAAGACTATCCGGCGGCCTATCAAGTCAGCAAAGGCTCGGCCTTGCAGGTGGACACAGCCTTCTATGAACGGATCCGCGACCAGAAAGAGGGGCGCACGCTGATCGAGCAGTTCGAAGTGCCGATCCGCACCGGTCGCGCCTGGAATGTACCGGCCGGGCATGTGTTCAGGGTCACGACCCCGGTCGGCCCGCAAGTCGGGGATTTCAACGTCTGGAATGCCCACGATCCGCGCGAGCGCTTGTGGGCGGCGCGGACCCGGCAGTTGCAGGGCGCCCATGTCAGCACCCATGACCGGCTCTGGTCGAACCTGCCATTTTTACGGCCGCTGGTGACCATTACCGACGACAGCCTGGCCGGTTATGGCATCGACGAACACGGCGGGCGTTTGCACGATTTGCTGGGAACGCGCTGCGATCCTTACGTGAACAAAATGCTTACCGGCGAAGACTTCCATCATCACTGCCACTCCAACCTGACTCGCGCCGTATTGCCCTATGGCCTGACCGAGTTCGATGTGCATGACGTGTTGAACATTTTCCAGTGCACCGGCCTGAACCACGACGACCTGTATTTCATGAAAGCCTGCCCGGCGCAGAAGGGCGACTATCTGGAGTTCTTTGCCGAGATTGATCTTTTGTGTGCGCTATCGACCTGCCCGGGTGGCGATCTGTCGCTGGCCATGTGGGGGCCGGATGCGCAGGATCCGTTGAGCGTCTGTCGCCCGCTGGGAGTGGAGATTTACCGGTTGGAGGATTCGTTGCTTGAAGGCTGGAGCCAGCCGGAGCGTGCGGCTTACAAAGGGTTGCATGGCTTGCATATCGCCAAGGCTGATTGGGAAAAATAAAGGGGTTTGAGCGACAAAAATCCTGTAGGAGCGGGGGGGGGGGGGGGGGGGGGGGGGGGGGGGGGGGGGGGGGGGGGGGGGGGGGGGGGGGGGGGGG
>NZ_JBWKWT010000024.1:0-82438 GCF_059422365.1 Pseudomonas sp. GW821-FHT01E10 | reverse complement strand
TGTGAGAGTAGGTCATCGTCAAGATTAAATTCCGAAACCCCTATCTGCGTATGCAGGTAGGGGTTTTGTTTTGCCCGCAGGAAAGTTTCTTCAGCCTGGATCATGGCTATATCTTTTTTATCGAATATCGCAGTATATGAAAATATATAGCGAGAATTCGTACAAAAGGAATGATCGATGACAGCGGCCCTGAGCGGTAAAGAAGCAGTAGGCGAGCATTACACGTTGGAAACGATGCGCCATGCGCAGCAGATGACCTGGAAGGCCATCGAACAGATTGCCCGGGTTGTTTCTCCCGGCATGCGCGAGTCCGAAGCCCAGTCACTGGGTAAACAGGTTCTGTCGGAACTTGGCATGGATCGCATCTGGCACCCGCTGCTGATCCGCTTTGGCGCCAATACGCTCAAGACGTTCAAACAGCGCTCCGATGGCGATCCTGTGCTGGGTGACGAAGATATTTTCTTCGTCGACATGGGCGCGGTCTGGCAAGGGCACGAAGGTGATGCAGGGGCGACGTTCACCACCGGTTCCGACCCGGAAATGATCGCCTGTGCTGCGGCCTCCCGGGAGCTTTTCAATCGGGTCGAAGGCTTTTGGCGCAGCGAGCGGGTTTCCGGCATGGAGCTTTACCGCTATGCGGCCGACCAGGCGCAAGCCATGGGGTGGAAGCTCAACCTGGACATCAAGGGCCACAGAGTCAGCGATTTCCCTCATGCCATTCACCGTGGTGGCGACCTCGGGGATTTAGACAAGTGCCCAACGACCGGCCTGTGGATTCTGGAAATCCAGATCGCCCACCCTGAGCGCCCTTTCGGAGCGTTCTACGAAGACTTGCTTATCTGATCAAGGAAACCTCATGCCAAACCAAACAGAGCAACCGGTTCTGCTGTTCTCCTACGGTACTTTGCAGGACCGGGCCGTTCAGCTGTCCACCTTCGGGCGCGAGTTGAAAGGGCGCCTGGACAGCCTGCCAGGTTACAAGCAGAACCTGGTCGAGATAACCGATCCGGCGGTGTTGGCGGCGAGTGGGAAAAGCCATCATCCGATCGTGCAGGAGAGTGGCGACCTGTCGGACGAGATCGCCGGCACTGTTTTCGAGATCACGGCCCAAGAGCTGGTCGCGGCCGACGAATACGAGGTGGCGGACTACAAACGCGTCAGTGTGACCCTCAAGTCCGGCATCAGTGCCTGGGTCTACGTGCGAGCCTGACTTCCGGAAGTTTCACGCCGACGGGCAAGGACTCTCGCCGGCGATGATCATGCAGGCCCAGGCTGAAGTTCAGCAATTGCCTGGGGGGATACTCATTTGCTGGGGAGGAGGATTACTGACCACACTACCAAAGTGATCGCTGCCGCCAACAGACTACACGTCCCGGCAATCAAATGACGGAAGGCGGGGTGTTCAGACTGCTTGAGTCTGGCAATCACCAAGAGCCATGTGCCGACGAAGGCGCCCATAACCGCCATCAACGTATAGAGTACGTATAAAACGATCCGTGCTGAGGAGGCTTCTCCGGGGGCAAGCCATCTATTGAACAAAACCAGCACCGCTATCCCGACAATAAAACTACCCACGGCACCTGCCAGGTTGGCGAGCCATAGATTCACAGCTCCGCGGTTCTTCACCACCCAGATCCACATCCCCACTGTCGCAGCGAGGAACACCAATACGCCAATTAGCAGCATTCAATCCTTTTCCTTGTTCGCAATAACCCTGAAACCGCCATTGGTCATCTTTGATGAGATGAGGCGATGGCAACACGATATCAAACCGATGGGGTTATGCCGAAGGATGTTGCTGACTGATGTGGATTTTGGCTGCGTTTGACTCCGTCACTCATTGAATACAGGGTCGACGTTAAAAACGCTGGAATGCTCCCTTGGCCCGTCTCAACAGGCCAAGGGATCTGTAAACCTAAGCCTCCCAGCCCGCGCCACTGACCGCCGCCTGCGCCAGCGGGTGCAAGTCTGCTCCCTGATGCGTCGTCTGCCAGGCCAGCAACTCCTTGCGCATGCCGGGCGTCCAGTACATCTGCAGATGATTGCGCACGCCGAGCACGGCCTGTTGCTGATCCGGTTCGCTGGCAAAGTATTGGGCGATCTGGTTGACCATCTTGATCAGGTTTTCCGTACTCATCGGCGTACCTCGGCTTTTGTCCCGGCGCTGCGTTCATGGCGACGTTCGTTGAGCAGGCGTTGTTGTTCGTCGCTGAATGCCTGATAGCGTTTTTGCCACTCGGAAGGGTGATAGACGCGGCTGACCTCCACGGCGGTGACCTTGTACTCCGGACAGTTGGTAGCCCAGTCGGAGTTGTCGGTGGTGATCACGTTGGCACCCGACTCAGGGAAGTGGAAGGTGGTGTACACCACGCCTGGGGCAACCCGTTCGGTGACTCGTGCCCGCAGTACGGTCTGGCCGGCGCGGCTGCCGATGCCGACCCAATCGCCTTCGTTGATCCCACGGCTCTCGGCGTCGGTCGGGTGGATTTCCAGGCGGTCTTCGTCGTGCCAGGCGACGTTTTCAGTACGCCGGGTCTGGGCGCCGACGTTGTACTGGCTGAGGATGCGTCCGGTGGTCAGCAGCAGCGGATAGCGACTGTTGACCTTCTCCTCGGTCGGCACGTAGCCGGTGAGCATGAAGCGCCCCTTGCCACGCACGAATTCCTCAATGTGCATGGTTGGCGTGCCGTCCGGTGCCGCGGCGTTGCATGGCCATTGCAGGCTGCCGTGACTATCCAGTGCGGCGTAGCTGACGTTGGTGAAGGTCGGCGTCAGGCTGGCGATTTCATCCATGATTTCCGACGGATGCTTGTAGTTCATCGGATAGCCCAGGGCGTTAGCCAGAGCCACGGTGCCTTCCCAGTCGGCCTTGCCGCCCAGAGGCTCCATGACCTTGCGTACCCGGGAGATGCGCCGTTCGGCGTTGGTGAAGGTGCCGTCTTTTTCCAGGAACGAGGCGCCCGGCAGGAACACATGGGCGAACTTGGCGGTTTCGTTGAGGAAAATGTCCTGCACCACGATGCATTCCATGGCCGACAGCGCCGCGGTGACGTGTTGGGTGTTGGGGTCGCTCTGGGCGATGTCTTCGCCCTGGCAGTACAGGCCCTTGAAGCTGCCGGCCAGTGCAGACTCGAACATGTTGGGAATGCGCAGGCCCGGATCGGGTTGCAGGGTGACGTTCCAGGCCTGTTCGAACTGCGTCCGAACCACCTCGTTGGAGACGTGACGGTAACCGGGCAGTTCGTGGGGGAAGGAGCCCATGTCGCAGGAGCCCTGAACGTTGTTCTGCCCACGCAACGGGTTCACGCCCACGCCTTCTCGACCGATGTTGCCGGTGGCCATGGCCAGGTTGGCAATGCCCATGACCGCGGTACTGCCCTGGCTGTGCTCGGTGACGCCCAGGCCGTAATAGATCGCCGCGTTGCCGCCGGTGGCATACAAGCGCGCAGCGGCACGGATATCGGCAGGTTCTACGCCGCAGACAGGGCCAAGGGCTTCCGGCGAGTTTTCCGCTCGGCTGACGAACTCTTTCCAGTGGGCGAAATCGTTGCCTTCGCAACGGGCGTCGATAAAGGCCTGGTTGAGCAAGCCTTCGGTGACGATGACGTGGGCCAGGGCGTTGAGCATGGCGACGTTGGTGCCCGGACGCAGGGCCAGGTGCAGTTCGGCGCGGGCATGCACCGTGTCCACCAGGTCAATACGGCGTGGGTCGATGACGATCAGTCGCGCGCCTTCACGCAGGCGGCGCTTGAGCTGGGAGGCGAACACCGGGTGAGCGTCGCTGGGGTTGGCACCCATCACCAGGATCACGTCAGCCTGCATCACCGAGTCGAAACTCTGTGTGCCGGCGGACTCGCCCAGGGTTTGTTTCAGGCCATAGCCGGTCGGTGAGTGGCAGACCCGCGCACAGGTGTCGACGTTGTTGTTGCCGAACGCGGCGCGCACCAGTTTTTGCACCAGGTAGGTTTCTTCGTTGGTGCAACGGCTGGAGGTGATGCCACCAATGGAATCGCGGCCGTATTTTTGCTGCAACCGGCGGAATTCGCTGGCGGCGTAAGTCACCGCTTCATCCCAGCTGACTTCCTGCCAAGGGTCGTTAATGGACTTGCGGATCATCGGCTTGGTGATGCGATCCGGGTGAGTCGCGTAGCCCCAGGCAAAGCGCCCCTTGACGCAGGAGTGGCCGTGGTTGGCTTGGCCGTTCTTGTCCGGAACCATGCGCACCAGTTGGTCGCCTTTCATCTCGGCGCGGAACGAACAGCCCACGCCGCAATAGGCGCAGGTGGTGATGACGCTATGTTCGGGCTGACCCAGTTCGACCACACTTTTTTCCATCAGTGTCGCGGTCGGGCAGGCTTGCACACAGGCGCCGCAGGACACGCATTCCGAGTCGAGGAAGTCCTCGCCACCGGCGGCCGCGACCCGGGATTCGAACCCGCGCCCGGTAATGGTCAGGGCAAACGTACCCTGGGTTTCTTCGCAGGCGCGCACGCAGCGGTTGCAGACGATGCACTTGCTCGGGTCGTAGTCGAAGTACGGGTTGGACGTGTCCTTCACGTCGTCCAGATGGTTCTCGCCCTCATAGCCGTAACGCACTTCCCGCAGGCCGACCTGGCCGGCGACGGTTTGCAGCTCGCAGTTGCCGTTGGCCGAGCAGGTCAGGCAATCCAGCGGGTGATCGGAGATGTACAGCTCCATGACGTTGCGGCGCAGGGTCGCGAGCTTCGGCGTCTGGGTGTGCACGGTCATGCCTTCGCTGACCGGCGTGGTGCAGGATGCGGGGTAGCCGCGCATGCCGTCGATCTCCACCAGACACATGCGGCAGGAGCCAAAGGCTTCCAGGCTGTCGGTGGCGCACAGTTTGGGAATGGTGGTGCCCAGCATCGCCGCAGCGCGCATCACCGAGGTGCCTTCGGGCACGCTGATGCTTTGGCCGTCGATGTTCAGGGTGACTTGCACCTGGCTTTCGCGGGCCGGGGTACCCAGATCCATATCGGTTTTCGGGTCGAATACAGTGATCATTGCTCGGCCTCCGAGGCTTGCAGACCGAAGTCGGTGGGGAAGTGCTTGAGGGCGCTGACGACCGGATAGGAGGTCATGCCACCCAACGCGCACAGCGAACCGTATTGCATTGTGTCGCACAGGTCCTTGAGGATAATCGCCTGCTCATCGCGACCGTTCTGGTCAGGCGCAGCGAGCAGGCGGTCGATCACCTCAACGCCCCGGGTCGAGCCGATACGGCACGGCGTGCATTTGCCACAGGATTCTTCGGCGCAGAACTGCATGGCGAAGCGCGCCATGTGGGCCATGTCCAGGCTGTCGTCAGCCACCACCACACCACCGTGACCGAGCATCGCGCCTATGGCGGCGAAGGCTTCGTAATCCAGCGGCGTGTCGAATTGCGAGGGTGGCACCCACGCACCGAGAGGGCCGCCAACCTGCGCGGCCTTCAGCGGCCGGCCACTGGCGGTCCCGCCGCCGTAGTCTTCCACCAATTCCCGCAGGGTCAGGCCAAAGGCCCGTTCCACCAGACCGCCGTGACGAATATTACCCGCCAGCTGGAAGGGCATGGTGCCCAGGGAACGGCCCATGCCGTAGTCGCGATAGAACTGCGCGCCCTTGGCCATAATCATTGGCACCGAGGCCAGCGTCAGCACGTTGTGCACCAGGGTCGGCAGGCCGAACAGGCCCTGCAAGGCCGGGATCGGCGGCTTGGCGCGGACGATCCCGCGCTTGCCTTCGAGGGAGTCCAGCAGCGCGGTTTCCTCACCGCAGATGTAAGCGCCGGCACCGACCCGCACTTCCATGTCGAAGGCCAGTCCGCTGCCGCCGACATTGGCGCCGAGGTAACCGGCGGCCCGGGCGATGTCCAGCGCCTCGCGCAAGGTGGCCACGGCCTGTGGATATTCCGAGCGCACATAGATGTAGCCGTAGCTGGCGCCGACGGTGATGCCGGCAATGGCCATGCCTTCGATCAGCAGGAAGGGGTCGCCTTCCATCAACATGCGGTCGGCAAAGGTGCCGGAGTCGCCTTCGTCGGCGTTGCACACAATGTATTTCTGCGTCGCTTGGGTAGCGCGCACCGTGCGCCATTTGATCCCGGCCGGGAAAGCCGCGCCGCCACGGCCACGCAGGCCCGAATCGAATACTGCAGTCGCGGTCTGCTCGCCGCCCAGAGCGATGGCCTGGGTCAAGCCCTCGAAGCCGCCGTGAGCCCGGTAATCCTCCAACGACAGCGGCCGGGTAATGCCGGCGCGGGCGAACAGCAGGCGTTGTTGGCTCTTCAGATAAGACAACTCTTCCACCAGCCCCAAGGCCAGCGGATGAGCGGACGGCTCGCCTTGCAGCGCATCGAGCACGGACGGTACATCGGCAGCGGTCAGCGGGCCGAAGCCGATACGACCTTGCGGGCTGTCCATTTCCAGCAGCGGTTCCAGCCAGTACAGGCCGCGCGAGCTGGTGCGTTGCAAGTCCAGCGGCAGACCGCGCTCCCGGGCCTGAGTGGTCAGGGCCACGGCCACCTCATCGGCGCCTACGGCACGGGCAAGAGAATCACAGGGCAGATAAAGCGTCGGCATCATGCGTCCTCCTGGCAAGCGTTGAGCAGGGCATCCAGGCGTTCGGCAGTGAGCCGCGCATGCACCTGACCATCCAGCTCCAGGGCAGGTGAGCAGGCGCAGGCGCCGAGGCAATACACCGGGCGCAGACTGATGTTGCCGTCGGCACTGCTGCCGTGGTCGTCCAGTTGCAGGCGGTCGCGCAATTGCGCCGCGAGCTGCTCGGCGCCACGGCTCTGGCAGGACTCGGCCCGGCACAGACGCAGGATATGTCGGGCAGGAGGCGCGGTACGGAAGTCATGGTAGAAGCTGATCACCCCGCGAACCTCGGCCTGACTCAGGTTGAGGGCGTGGGCAATCTCGGGAACGGCGGCATCGGGGATATAACCGATGCCCTCCTGAATTTCATGAAGGATCGGCAACAATGCGCCGGGCAAACCCTTGTGGCGCTCCAGCAGGCTGTTGACCATAGGCAGGTGCAACATCTCATCAGACATACAGCATTCCTCACGGTCACGGACAAACCAGGCGGTTGTCGGTCGTCCGAAAGTGTCGGCTGCGGCGTTCACACCACGTCACGGTTTCGTGGCATTTTCAGACCGTTGGCCAGGGCACCCTGAGTGGGCATCTTGTTGTGCCCGGCGCGGTCTTTGCCGCACCTCTTCAGGCATATCACGCAGCTTGCCACGCCGCCTTTGAATCATCCGCACCAAAGCGACGTGTTCGGTTCTGCCTACGACTATCCATTAAGTCTAGATGAGCGGGGCGTGGGGCGTTCGCTCACTGACCTAATGCCCTGAGGGCCTGTCGATGCCTGATATATATCAAGCATCACAGGTAAGAAACAGCATCAGATCCGTGGGCAATTCCAGGGAGCAGTTGCGTTGATTTATTGCGCTGTAAACCAAAGGCCCTATAAACATTCACGCTGGATAAAAAGCCCCGCTTTGATCTGATCAACTAAAAGCCCCGAAAAGCTCGGGGCTAACAATCCCTGTCAGACAACCGCAACCCCTGTAGGAGCGAAGCTTGCTCGCGAAAGCGCCAGCTCAGCCAACATCAATACTGATGCCCGGCCACCATCCCAAGCAGCTCACTCCCACAGGCGTCATACCGGTCACCCACCGGCATCAAAACCATCCCGCCATTCTCCAGCCACTACCCTTCAGATGTCGCCGCCCGCTCAGGTGCCGGCGCAGAATCCCGATCCCGCGCAAGCACCTTCAACGCATCATCAACCACCGCCTTACTCATCGCCGTCAAATAATGCGCAGCCCAGGCATGGCGGCTTCAGGCATCGCAAAAAATGTCACTGCCGTCAGATGGACTGTCCCCTTTTTATGCAATTGTTTCTCCCGCATGATAACGCTACCCTTTGCGCCGTTTGGAATTTAAGCTTTTAACAGGAAAAATAATATGGACATTCAGTACTTCTATCCTTCAGCGCGCCGCTTTATAAAAATTGACGCGATCATACTGCTTTTTATTACCCCGCTTTTTGCTCATGCAGACATTACTGAGGAGGAGGCGACGGCTAACTGTCTTAAAATTAGTGAATACTCCGCCGAGGGCGGAAAGTATTACAAGCTTAAGCAATACGCCAAGGCTCGGGAGCAATACGAGCGTCAGGTCGGCTGGTCGGAAAGTTGTCAGCTGGGCGAAGAGGCAGTTGCGATGGCCTACAATAACGTCGCTCTCACCTATGTACACGAAGGCAATTACCTTAAGGCCCGGGCATGGCTGAATATTCTTCCAAACGACAAAAAGTCGATTTTCAATCTTGAAAAATTCAGTGGTGATATAAAAAACTCGGTAGAAAAACTGTCTGCTAAGTCAGAAGGACAATATTGGCAATATGCCGGGGCGTCGTTATGGAGCACCATGACTATCAAGCCGCAGGGTCAGAAATACAAAGTTGATTTTCAGGGTTATTACACTGGCCTGATGGCGATGTACTACGGTCCCAATATAGGTGAGTTTTCAACGGTATTAGAGGTTGATAATGGCAAGGCTAAATACGCCATGAGCGGAGATGACGAAGGCGACTGCGTATACGACTTCGACATTAAAAAAGATCTGCTCACTGTAAAGCGCACGGCAGGTGAGTGGTGCGGCTTTGGTCATAATGTGGGAGCTGAAGGCGTTTATAACAGGGTTGAGTTCTAGCAGCTTTCTTGAAAATCGCGAAATTTGGTAAACAGCCGAAACCCTACATAGTCGGACTGGCATTTGTACGAGTGTCGGTAGTAGCAATTCCAGTAACTGATCATGCGTGCTTGCGTCGTTTGAAAGTACGCCTGATTGTCCCGAATAAAACGACCGTAAAGCGCCGGATCGAACTTGGGTAGGTGCTCTTCAACGGTTTCTAGAATCTGGATGACGTACTCGCCTGTCAGTTGCAACACGAACGGGACAATCCAGGGGGCATGCACTGAGAGAATCCGTTCCAATTGACGTTGGCGCACATGACCATCGTGGTGCCGTGTCAGAAGGCACGAGTACAAAAGGCTCTGGGTTTCACTCAAGTAGTCAAAGGCTGTCTCATAACCTAGGTCATAAATCCGGTAGGGAATGATCAACTCCTCCTCACCGACTCTGACCTCTATGAATCGATGCATTTCCACACGCGCCTGGCAGAGCTGCCCTATAACCTGGTCGAGAGCCTCTGCCTCTTGTTTAAGAAAAGCCGGAAACGCCCGGTTTGCACACTGCATTTTCATTCACTGAATATCTTTCAAGTATTCCTTAAGGGCAATGAGCGGCGTATCAAGCTGTTCCATCGTCTGCGCAGCGCTGAAATCTCCTGACAATCTATCCAGCTCTCGACCCAGCGGCGTACCACCCCCACCTATCGCCTCAAGCGCCAACTCCACGCATTCACCCACTTTGACCTTAATGGTCTCAACATCCCCCCGCCGCACCAGCAACTCAAACACATCCCGCTGGTAATCACCCATGACCAGATCGTCACGCAAAATCGGACTTGAATCTTCCGTCTCGTAAGCCAGTTTCAGGGAGAAGAGGGCGACGCTTTCCAGCTGCAATTCCATGGTGGGAATCCTTGTGAAATGTTCCGCCGGTGCGGGACGTGCTAAGAGAAGCAAGATCAAAAGATCGCAACCTTCGGCGGCCCCTACACGACAGCGGTGCGGGCAATGGCTTTTCTACAGGCGAAAAAAAAGGCCTTGCAAAGCAAGACCTTTCTTAATTTTGGTGCCCGAGGGAGACTCGAATAATAGCATAGCTGTATGATTTAAATAGTTTTTTGTCTATGTACACTTGCACGTTGTACTGCGAAGTGTACACCCTACCTGCCTTCAATAAGGACTGGTGTGGATGAAAGTTTGATCGGATACCTCCATCCAATTTCCGACGAGCTGTCAATAATATTTTCACGAAACTGGTTAAGGATAGACTCCCTGGTCTGCCGAAAATGCCGAACCGCCACCTGGCGAATTTTCATGATTAGTCGGGCGTCATGAGCACACCAAGCTGACTACTGCAATTATGATGGTCTGGGTTGATCGTTAAATGCAGAATTTTTTGCGAACACCTCGGCGATGAAATCCATGAATACAATGGCCCTTTTGGGGAGAAGCCGGTCGGCAACGTAAATGACTTGCACGGGGACAGCCGGAGCTGCGTAGTCCCTAAGCAACACCCGCAGATTGCCATTTTTCAGCCCTTCCTCGTAAAGCCATTCGGGCCCCTGTGCGATCCCCAGCCCCTCGTTTACACACTCTCGTATGGCCTCAGGTGAGTTGACCCGAAGCCTGCCAGAAACGGGAACATCGATATCCCGAAAGCGCCATGTGGTGCCTGTCGACAGCAGGGTGTAGATCAGGCAATCGTGCGTTCTCAGATCATTGGGCGTCGTGGGGATTCCGCGTTTGGCCAGGTATCCCTTGCTGGCAACGCATACACGCTCGAACCAGCCTAGCGGCCGGGCACGCATTGCGCTGTCTTCCAGATGTCCGATGCGGATCGCCAGTTCAGCCCCTTCGTCGACCAGATTCACATAGCGATCATTGATCTGCAGGTCGAGCGTCAACTCTGGATAGCGCTCCAGAAATGTGGATACATGCGGCACCACGAATGCATGGGCTAGCGCGGTCGGGCAGGCGACTCGCAACAATCCGGACGGGGCGACGTTCTCCCTGAAGGACGACTCCGATTCTTCCACGGCATCGAGAATGCGCCGGGCATCTGCGTAATAGCGTTCTCCTTCGGGGGTGAGGGCAAGCTTTCGTGTGGATCGGTGAAGCAGCCTGGTTTGCAAATGATCTTCCAGCGCCGCCACATAGCGGCTGACGTTAGGCTGCCCCAGCCCCAGGTCACGCCCCGCAGCCGAGAAGCTTCCTGTCTCAACAGCGCGAACAAAGCAGGTCATCAGCAGTAGTCGATCCATCTAGGCCTCTCATTCATGCAATATAAGCATGAAATGTATTCGAATAGGCCATCTTATCAATGCACAGGTATGAATACATAGTTTCCCTCTGGCAGGTCAGTACATCGACTGACCGTGAAAAACCGAAAAGGAAACTTACATGTCCCGATTGCAAGGCAAACGCACTCTCATCACCGGCGGCACCAGCGGCATTGGCCTGGAAACGGCTAAGCAGTTCCTCGCCGAAGGCGCGCGCGTGATCGTTACCGGAGTCAATCCGGAGTCCATCGCAAAGGCCCAGGCGGAACTGGGAAGCGAAGTATTGGTACTGCGTGCTGACTCAGCCAGCATCGATGCGCAGAAGGAACTGGCGCAGGCCGTTCAGACACACTATGGCCAACTCGATGTTGCCTTTCTCAATGCAGGCGTATCCGTTTGGCTGCCGATCGAAGAGTGGACGGAGGAAATGTTCGATCGCTCCTTCGACATCAACGTTAAGGGGCCGTACTTTCTGATCCAGGCATTGCTACCAGTCTTCGCGAACCCTGCGTCGGTGGTTCTCAATACCTCGGTTAGTGCACACCTCGGCGCCGCGCGTTCATCAGTTTATGGCGCGACCAAGGCCGCGTTCCTGAACATGTCGAAGACGCTTTCTAGCGAACTGCTCCCGCGTGGTATTCGCGTCAATGCAGTCAGCCCTGGCCCGATTGATACGCCGCTTTACGACAAGCTCGGTATTCCCGATGCCTATCGCGAACAGCTCAACCAGGATATCGCAGCGACCATTCCGTTCGGCCGGTTTGGTACGTCCGAGGAAGTGGCCAAGGCCGTGCTGTACCTGGCGTCAGACGAGTCACGATGGACGGTTGGCTCGGAACTCATCGTCGACGGTGGCCGCTCGCTTTAGCTGCCAACGATACGCGAAGGAACGTCTCCTGCGCTTTTACGGAAAACTGATTGCCACTCAGGCTTTCTTGAAGTCACGGACGTAGCTTCTATACGGCCCGCTCCCACTCGTGGCGGCGGGCTTTGATTCTTCAGTGGGTCTATTCCAATGCCACAGTCACAGTTCACACTCGTCAGCCATCCGTTATGCCCATTCGTTCAGCGAGTGGCCATCGTGTTACTCGAAAAAGGTATTACCTTTCAGCGTATCGATGTCGATCTTCGCGACAGGCCGGACTGGTTTCTGGCGATGTCGCCAAGCGGTAAGGTTCCGCTGCTCAAGGTTCCAGACGGCAATGAAGGCGAGTCCGTTCTATTCGAGAGCGTCGCCATTTGCGAATACCTGGAGGAGGTGTACCCGGAACCTGCGTTACATCCAATGAATGCGTTGATCCGAGCACAGCACCGTGCATGGATCGAATTCGCCTCTGCCACGCTGGCGGATGCATGGGGATTTTTGAACGCCACCGACCAGCAGACAGCCCTTGGCAAATCTGTAGCGTTGAGAGGAAGGCTGGAACGATTCGACAGTGAAATATCGGACGGCCCTTATTTCTCCGGCGAGAGGCTCAGTATGGTCGACATCGCCGTGGCTCCAGTTTTTCGCTACTTCGACATACTTGGATTCGAACCCAATCATCAGTTGTTCGATGGACTGAATCGAGTGGCTGATTGGCGTCGTGCGCTGGCCAGCCGTTTCAGCATTCAGGCGGCAGTTGCAGAGGACTACGCCATCCGGTTCCGCAAGCACTTGCAGGAAGCAAGAGCACTCTTGGCTACTGCATCGCAAACGCATCCCCTTTAAATGCCGATGCGATCGCGCCGCCGCTAGCTTGGCCGGCAGGGGCGCTGGCCAGGCTGGCCGGGGCAATTAAGCTCCTAATCGCCAGCGTGGTCGGTGCCGCCGTGCGCGGCGATGAACATGGCGACGGCCGACCGGCAATAGGATTCGATTTCGTTGTCGTCCTCTGCTCTCGCCTCATCGAAGCGCGCGATAATCAGGAGATCGGATCCTTTGAAAAGCGCGGCAAACAAGCGGGCGGACTGGAGAGGATCGGGCACGTTCAGAACCGCCTTCGCGTGCAACTGACGCAACAGGGCCTCGATTTGGGCGATGACATAGGCGGGGCCGGCTTCGTATTGGCGCTTGCTTAACGACTTTTGATTCGTCTTGTCGGCCATGATCATGGCTTCGACACTCCGCACGTCCGGGCTCAACAGCGTGCGAAGCAGGGTTGATCCCACCGCCATTAGCTGATCTTCGGCCGAACCGCCGACGCCTTCAAAAAGGGCTTGTGGTGCAAACTGCTGGCAGTGGGCCGCGATGGCTGCGCTGAACAGCGCCTCCTTGTTCTCGAAGTGCCGATAGATGCTTAGCTTGGATATCTTCGCCCGCTGGGCGACCTTATCCATGGTCGTCGCTTGAAAACCCAATTCCACAAAAAGTTCGCACGCGGCGTCGGCTATCGTTTGGCCAAGCGCCTCGTTGGCAGGCCGGCCGCGCCGGCTCTGGCTGTTTTCGCTCATAAAAAATTCCAGTACTTGACAGTATTCTAATTCTTGAATTAGGGTACTCCAAAGTATCTTAAGTGTGCAAGCCGATCTCCCTTTATCCACAGCGCGGAGCCCATCACCATGAATGACGTCATCATCATCGGCGGCAGTTTTGCCGGTCTTGCCGCCGCCTTGCAGCTCGGCCGTGCCCGGCGCAAGGTCACCGTTCTCGACACCGGCCTGCCGCGCAATCGCTTCGCCGACCACTCGCATGGCCTGCTCGGCCACGACCACAAGCCACCGCTAGAGATCCTGGCCGAGGCGCGGCAGCAGCTGGCGCGCTATCCCACGGTCAGGCTGGTCACTGCCCGGGCCGAGAGCATCTCCGGCGCCATCGACGATTTCTCCGTCCTTACTGGCGATGGCGAAAGCCTCAGGGCGCGCCGCCTGATCCTGAGCTATGGCGTCGCCGACCAGATGCCTGAAGTTCCCGGCTTTGCCGAAGGCTGGGGCACCTCCATCGTGCCTTGCCCCTATTGCGACGGCTTTGAAGTTGCCGGCCGGCATTGGGGCCTCGTCTGGTCCGGCCCGCCGTCGCACAACTACGTCAGGCTGTACCACGACTGGACCGACACATTAACGGTCTTCGCCAATGATCACGACATTCCACCCGACATCCGGGCCGATCTGGCGCGCCGCGGCATCCCTGTCGTCGATGGCCGGATCACCGAAATCGACCATGACGAGAGCCACAACGCCACCGTCAGGCTCGACGCCAGCCCCTCTGTTGCGGTCGACATCCTGTTCGCGCATCCGCGCAACAAGCCGTCCGCACGCCTGCATGAATCGCTGGGCCTCGCTACGGTCGATACGCCCCAGGGCATAGCCCTCAAGGTTGACGAGCGTCGCGAAACCAGCGTGCCCGGCGTCTACGCCGCCGGCGACCTCGCCAATCCCCTCATGCCCTCGGTCACCACGGCATCATGGCAAGGCGCGATGGCGGGAATCTTCGCCCAGCAGTCGATGCTGGTTTGAGAGCACAGATACCCTTCTTCGGTTGTCGCAGGCTTCTAAAGGTTGCTTCGAAGCAGCATCGATCACGCCATTTTCAATTTCGCAGTAGACGGGAGCATCACCATGGCCGACCTAAAGCCGCAAGACCGTAAATTCAAACCGCTAGACGATAAATTCCCGCTTGAGCGCCAACTCGGCATCGCGGCCGCGCCAGTCGTGCTAATCAACCTCTTCACGCTCGATTACGCCGACGAAGCGGGCTTCCTGGACGCTTTCAAGGCGGCTGCCGAGATCATAACGAAGCAACCGGGCTTCATTTCCATGCAACTGCATCGAGCGATCGGCGATAGCCCGACTTACCTGAACTATGTGGTGTGGGAATCCACCGAGACGGTCCGCGCCGGCCTCACCCATCCCGAGTTCGTCGCGAAGCTTTCGGCCTATCCGTCATCCGTCGTAGGCAGCCCGCACCTGTTCCAGAAGGTCGCCGTTCCCGGCTTTTGCACGGCCTAGTTAAGAGCGAATCAAAACGAGGAGATGTCATGACAGAGCAAAATGCCTATCAGGTAGCCGACTGGAATGGCCAAAGTGGAGAGTACTGGGCCGCCAACCAGGCCCGGCTCGACGCCATGTTCGCGGTGTTCGGCCAGGCCGCGATAGAAGCCGCCGCGCCCGCGACGGGCGAACGCGTTCTGGACGTCGGCTGCGGCGCGGGCGCCTCGAGTCTGGCTCTGGCCGCTCGCGTCGGCGCGGGCGGCCATGTGCTAGGCGTGGACATATCCGAACCGTTGATCGGCCGAGCGCGTGCGCTTGCGCCGAAGGATACGCCGGCCCTGTTCCGGGTGGCCGACGCCAGCAGCGCCGAGCTGCCCGAGGGCGCGTTCGACATCCTGTTCTCGCGTTTCGGGGTGATGTTCTTCGACGATCCGACTGGGGCGTTTGCCCATATGCGGCGTGCGCTGCGGCCGGGCGGGCGGGTCGCTTTCGTCTGCTGGCGCGGCGTGGCCGAGAACGATTGGCTGCGCCTGCCGATGGGCGCGATCAAGGACATCGTCCCGCTACCCGCGCCGCCCGGTCCCGAAGCGCCCGGCCCGTTCTCGTTCGGCGACCGGGGACGGGTGACGCGCATCCTGACAGCGGCCGGCTTCACCGATATCGCTATCGCGCCCTTCGATGCTTGTATCCCGTTCGGTGAGGGCGGGACGCGAGACGCGGCGATCGATGACGCGGTGAAGATGGCGTTCGAGGGCGGCCCGCTGTCGCTTGCGCTCGCCGATCAGCCCGACGACATCCGCGCCCGCGCCTCGGCGGCGGTTCGTGGCGCTTTCGCCAGCCTTCCCGGCGAGCGGTCGGTGATGATCGACGGCGCGGCGTGGATCGTCATGGCACGCAATTCGGCAAGCTGACAGGGATTAACAGGGGAGGCGCCCCCGCTTATTAGATCGAGGCGTCTTTGGCCGGTCAGATTAATGTCCCTTATGGCTTGGCCATCCGTCCCCGGCAAAAGAGAGTACTCGCGAATGGCCCAAATCGGCCAGGAACTGTCTAAAAGTCTAAAAAAAACCGTGGCAATTCATAAATTATCGCCACTGATCGTGCTGGCTCGTAGCAGAGATCAAGGAGCGAATCGCTGCATTGAAAGCCGAGTTGGGAATCATCGAAGAGTAGGATGATGAAATCATGGACGATATAAATATTGCCATTTACCGATTTCATCAGTTGCTGGAGCTATCCGTGGGTGTGCCGTAAGTATTCAATCGGCTGCCTTGGGTCGATTCTGTTGAAAAAGTCGGTTCTTTCAGACGGCCCGGATACTGACCGCTGAAAACACCTTTTTTGCGCGCTGCTACGCGAAATCCGAACCCGGAATCCACTGCTCAATGCAAAGATTTTAAGCTCTAGCGCGTACTTTTCTACCGTGGAAACAAGGGCCGACTTTTTCAACAGAATCGGTCGAAAACCGCCACTCACGAATGGCTGCTTATGGCCCCGTTTTCTGACCTTCGTTTAAAGGTTGAACTGCCAGGATTTTCCTAAGCGATGAGTGAGTAATTGCATGGTCAGCAAATAGTAATAGCGCGTCGATTCAGTGTGCTGGTTTAGCTGGTGATTCAAAAACCACGCAAGGTGTTTTCTCTGCCAAGTCCATGGATTGTCGCGTTGCCAGCGCTCAGTAATCGCTGTTTGGATGGCCTTCGCCTGACGCAGGTGGCGTTGGCGCGTGGTATGCGACCCGGTCAGGACGCCCGCCAGGAACAAATCCATATCGAATGCCGTGCTCATGTGGGACCACCAATGTAAGCGGCCACCACGACGATACGGTTGTGCCCCAGTTCATAGCTGATTTGTACTCGGGCTTCCTGATCGAGACGTCGGTCGAGTTGATAGCAATGGCCTCCGTTGATGGGGGCGGGATGGTGGGTGATTTGCTCATAGCGTTCGCAAGCATAGGCTGCCCGCAATTCGTGGAAGCCTTTGAGGTCGTGCTTATGGATGATGTCCCGTGCGGGGCAGACGATTCCCTGCAAGAAATCGAGGTAGCTTTCGTTCGGTGCAAGCAGGTTGCGGCTACCCGTAGGCGACACCTGTTTTGCGAACCCAAGCGCGTCACGAATATGGTCATCCACCGCAATCCAACGTGGCGCCGACGCGCCGGATCGGCCCCCTTTGGTGCCATCCTGGATGTTGATCTTGCCGTAGTGTTCGGCTTCGCGTTTTAGGCGCGGAAGGTCGGCTAAGATGGCCTCGCGTAAGCGCATGCCGGTAGCTCGGGCCAACTGCACGATTGCAGCCGCGCGCGGCAGTTGGTGTTCGTAAAGCGCCTCGACGATCCGCTTAACTTGTTCACGATCCTGGCCTTGCGGGGCTGCTGTGCGGACGGTTGTGCGCTGCATTCCCAGCGCCTTACTCGGGCTCTGCACTTTCACATACTGATCACCGCGAAGCGCGGCCATGGTGCGATTCACACTGGACAGCCGGTTTTGCGCAGTGGCGATGGCCAGCTCACCTTGTTCAACTTGTTGGCGTAGATGTCCGGCGTAGTCCAGCAAGGTCTGCCAATTAATCTGCCGCGCATCGTTAAACCCCGGCCCATCCTCCGAGTGACACCAGCGCACAAACGCCTGCCAGCGGTCACTGTGTGCTTTGACCGTGCCGTAATGCCCGCCGCCAAATAGGTCGCGCAATGCCTGCGGCCCTGCATAGCTCAGTTGCCGGCCATAGCCAAAATTGCGCCCATCCCGCCTACCTACCAATGCCATGATCAAACTCCTCTCGAAGCCAAAACTTTTAAAACTTTCCCCACGTCATCCCGCCAAGAATGTTGAGTGTTATCAGGGATCAAGGTCCCTGCGACCTGTGAGGGTTGTCCACTAACGCGGGACTGACGGCTCTTTACGACCGGGAGCTTGGGCATCTCATGATCTGGCCTCCTGAACACTTCCGCAGAAGTGGGCGGGTGGAGGCTGCGCTGGCTGACGAGACCAGCGCCGCGAGATCCTGAGTCAGGTGAAGGCAGTGATGCGATGATTGGGGTATGCCTGACTGTCAGTCAGGTGCAGTCCATTCCATGGGCTGCGGCACCATCATCTGCATCGCTGTTGCTGGTGACTCCGGTGTTTGTCACGCCGATTGTCACGAGGGGAAATGCCGCAAAGCCTTGTAAGAGTTGGGCTGCAGCAGCGGTAGGAGCGCCCGTCTCTTTCCAGAAGAAAGAGACGGGCGCAGGTTGGCACAATGAAATGGCCAAGCGGATAGGTTGCTGCAGGGCAGTTGGGGGAGGGGGATGTATTTGCCGCAATGGCAATGATCTGGAATTGGCATCCATCACTCGGTGAGTGACCGTGCAAGCCGCCGGACGCTAATCGCACTTTGGGAGAACCACCACGCTGTGGCGTAGCCTTAAAGGTTCTGGCCACCTGGGTTGCTGTCAACGACAGCCCTTGCCCGATCTTTTCTACGCCTGTGGATAATTCGGGTCAAGGTTCGAATTTATGGAGATTCTGCGGCTGTGGCTGAAATTATACTCCGGTGGAAATCAGTGTTTTTCCCCAGACGGTTGTGTGGGCTTTAGATTTTTTAAGTGAGGTCCATCCAAGCAGGGCGGCTTTGCAGCCCTGCTTGGATGGACCCGCGTGGAAAGCTGGGCTACGGAGATCTAACAGGCTTAAGCAGTGTTGAAATGCGCCACGGTTGTTTTACAAGGCGATGATGTTGACGCCGACCGGGTCGAATTCGTGAGGCATCGCGTGATCGCGGTATCGCAGCTTAGTCTGTTTCGATAGAAAACTTATCATCTATGCGTGCGTGGGATGTTGTTAGAGGCGATGCAGAAGGGCGTGCGAGAAACTGATTAACGCGAGTATCAAATTGATCGCGAAGGCTGGCTGTAATGCCTAGTTTGAGGGCGTCGAGATAGTCCGCATACCACTGCATCATGATCCGACGTTGCGGCAAGTATAGGGCTTGATTGTACTCACCAGAGATGCCGCCCTCGACGTGAGCCAACTGGCTTTCGACATGGTCCTTCAGCCAGCCATGTTCGCGCAGCAGCGTGCTTGCGGTATGACGAGTGCCATGGCTGACGAGTCGTCCTTTATAGCCGATCTTGGCGAACACCAGGTTGATCGTGTTTTCACTGATGACTGGCTGCTTTTCACCATAGCCTGGGAATAGATACCGACTGCGGCCAGTGCTTTGGTTCAGTTTGGTAAGCATGGCGATCAATTGATGAGGTAGAGGGCTGACGTAGTCTCTGCGCATCTTCATGCGGGCGGCCGGGATGGTCCAAATCCCTTCCTCAAAATCGATTTCCTCCCATTTTGCGTAGCGAACCATGCCGGGGCGGCTCGCCGTCAGAATTGTCATCCATGATGCAATCCTCGCTGGTAGCCGGCTGGTGGTCTTGCTTAAGGCCCGGAGAAACTCAGGTAGTTCGTGTTCGTGCAGATGTGGGTAGTGTTGAGTGGGCGGTGGCGCTATCGCAATGGCATGGAGTTCGGAGGCTGGATTGTGTTCGCACAGGCCGCGTGCAATGGCTTGACTGAAAATCTGTTTCAGCCAGGTCCGGGTCTTGTCCGCAACATTGAAGGCGCCTCGTTTTTCGATGCAGGCCTGCAGTTTTGCGCAGTCGCTTCGCGTGATGAGCTCCAGTTGCTTCTCGCCGAGAGCGGGCAGTAGATCCTTATCGAGATAGTCGCGGATCTTCTTCAGCGTCGCGCTGCTGCGGCCGGAGTCCGATTTGAATTGGTACCAGTACTCCGCGGCTCGCCTGAAGGTGTTGAGCCCGGCCTCCTGCTGTCGCAGCTTGTCATCGCGGCGTTTGGCGCCGGGGTTGGTGCCTTGCTTGAGTAGGTTGCGGCATTCCGCAGCTCGTTCACGGGCTTCCTGCAAGGAGATATGCGGATACACGCCCAGTGACATGCGCGCCGCCCGACCCTGATACGTGTACCGGAAGTGCCAATACTTGCTGCCGTTAGGTTTCACCAGCAGGGCAAGACCCGAACTATCACTCAACGTGAACGGTCTGTCGGCAGGCTTGGACGCTTTGATTTGCAAGGCGGTCAATGGCATCGCTGTACACCTCCGGTTCTCGAACTGGAATATGTACAGAAAATGTACCAAAAAGAGGCTGGCTTGCAAGAGATGGGGGTGGAACCCCAGAGACCAAAAAGCCCGCAGTTAGCGGGCTCTAGGGGTGTTGCGTAGACGCTGGTAGTCGTCTATGTACTGCAAATGGTGCCCCGAGGGAGACTCGAACTCCCACTCCTTTCGAAAACGGATTTTGAATCCGCCGCGTCTACCAATTCCGCCATCAGGGCTCAATGGCGGCGAAGTATAGAGAGGTGAATACCGCTGGTCAATCAGGTACATGGAGAATTTTTGATATTTCCGCTAGACTTCCCGGCCCTGCTAGACGAACCCCATCATGCGCGTTGCTGACTTTACCTTCGAGCTCCCTGATTCGCTGATTGCTCGCCATCCTTTGGCCGAGCGTCGCGGTAGTCGCCTGTTGACCCTGGATGGGGTCAGCGGCGCCCTGGCACACCGTCAATTCACTGATTTGCTTGAGCATTTGCGCCCAGGCGATTTGATGGTGTTCAACAATACCCGGGTGATTCCGGCGCGGCTGTTTGGCCAGAAAGCTTCCGGCGGCAAGCTGGAAATTCTGGTGGAGCGGGTGCTCGACAGTCATCGCGTGCTGGCGCATGTGCGTTCCAGCAAGTCACCGAAACCTGGTTCGAAGATTTTGATCGACGGCGGTGGCGAGGCCGAGATGCTGGCGCGTCACGATGCGTTGTTCGAGCTGGGGTTTGCCGAAGAGGTGTTGCCGCTGCTCGACCGCGTCGGGCACATGCCGTTGCCTCCTTATATAGACCGCCCGGATGAAGGCTCGGACCGCGAGCGTTATCAGACGGTGTACGCCCAGCGCCTGGGCGCGGTGGCGGCGCCGACGGCGGGGCTGCATTTCGATCAGCCGCTGATGGAGGCGATTGCCGCCAAGGGCATCGAGACCGCGTTCGTGACCTTGCACGTCGGCGCAGGCACTTTCCAGCCAGTGCGTGTGGAGAAGATCGAAGATCACCACATGCACAGCGAATGGCTGGAAGTTGGCCAGGACGTGGTCGATGCCGTTGCGGCCTGCCGCGCTCGCGGCGGTCGTGTGGTGGCCGTGGGGACCACCAGCGTGCGTTCCCTGGAAAGCGCCGCGCGCGATGGCGTGCTCAAGCCATTTAGTGGCGACACCGATATCTTTATCTACCCGGGGCGGCCATTTCATGTGGTCGATGCTCTGGTCACCAACTTCCATTTGCCCGAATCCACACTGTTGATGCTGGTTTCGGCGTTCGCCGGTTATCCCGAGACCATGGCCGCCTATAAAGCCGCCGTCGACAACGAATACCGCTTTTTCAGCTACGGTGATGCGATGTTTATCACCCGTAATCCCGCACCACGTGGCCCTGAGGACAAAGAATGAGTCGCCAAAGTCGTATGTCGTTTGAGTTGCTTGCTACTGACGGCAAGGCGCGTCGCGGTCGTTTGACCTTCCCGCGCGGCACCGTCGAGACCCCGGCCTTCATGCCGGTGGGCACGTACGGCACGGTCAAGGGCATGCTGCCGCGGGATATCGTCGCCACCGGCGCGGAAATCATTCTGGGCAACACCTTCCACTTGTGGCTGCGTCCTGGCACCGAAGTGATCAAGAAGCACGGCGACCTGCACGATTTCATGCAGTGGAAAGGCCCGATCCTGACCGACTCCGGCGGTTTCCAGGTGTTCAGCCTGGGCGCCATGCGCAAGATCAAGGAGGAGGGCGTGACCTTCGCTTCTCCGGTCGACGGCGCCAAAGTGTTCATGGGCCCGGAAGAGTCGATGCAGGTCCAGCGTGACCTGGGCTCCGACATTGTGATGATTTTCGACGAATGCACCCCGTACCCGGCCGACGAAGACGTCGCTCGCGTATCGATGGAGCTGTCGTTGCGCTGGGCTCAGCGTTCGAAAAACGCCCATGGCGACAACACCGCGGCGTTGTTCGGCATCGTGCAGGGCGGCATGCACCAGGATCTGCGCATGCGTTCGCTGGAAGGCCTCGACAAGATCGGCTTCGACGGCCTGGCCATCGGCGGTCTGTCGGTGGGCGAGCCCAAGCACGAGATGATCAAGGTACTCGATTACCTGCCGGGTCAGATGCCGGCTGACAAACCTCGTTACCTTATGGGCGTTGGCAAACCGGAAGATCTGGTTGAGGGTGTGCGCCGCGGTGTGGACATGTTCGATTGCGTGATGCCAACCCGTAATGCCCGCAACGGGCATCTGTTCATTGATACAGGCGTGCTGAAGATCCGTAACGCGTTCCATCGCCATGATGACTCGCCGCTGGATCCGACCTGCGATTGCTATACCTGCCAGAACTTCTCCCGCGCTTATCTGCATCACCTGGACAAGTGCGGCGAAATGCTGGGAAGCATGCTCAATACCATCCATAACTTGCGCCATTATCAAGTGCTTATGGCTGGTTTGCGCGAGGCTATTCAACAGGGTACATTGGCCGCCTTTGTCGATGCCTTCTACGCCAAACGCGGGTTGCCTGTTCCGCCTTTGGACTGAGTTTTCTGACCCCAAGATTCAACATTTGCAACTGGAGTGCTAAATGAGCTTTTTTATCTCTAATGCCATGGCTGACGCTGCTGCACCTGCGGCAGGCCCGATGGGCGGCGGCTTTGAGTGGATTTTCCTGGTCGGTTTCCTGGTCATCTTCTACCTGATGATCTGGCGTCCACAGGCCAAGCGCGCCAAAGAGCAGAAGAACCTGCTGAGCAGCCTGCAAAAAGGTGACGAAGTTGTGACCACCGGTGGTATCGCCGGCAAAATCACCAAAGTGTCCGACGACTTCGTGGTTCTGGAAGTTTCCGACACCGTTGAAATGAAGTTCCAGAAAGGCGCCATCGCCGCCACGCTGCCAAAAGGCACGCTCAAAGCGATCTAAGTTACAACTTCTACTCAATCGACGGGGCGCGCAAGGCGCCCCGCGTCATAAGCGGGCGGCGTGATGCTGAACAAATACCCTCTGTGGAAATACATTCTGATCCTGGCGGTGCTGGCGGTCGGTCTGATTTATTCCGCTCCCAATCTATATCCTGATGACCCGGCCATTCAGGTCAGCGGTGCAAGCACTGCGCTGCAAGTCAATCAGGCTGATCTGGACCGTGTGAGCACCGCGCTCAAGGAATCCGGGATCAACGTCAAGGCGGCCACGCTGGCGGCAAACGGCAAGGGCGGTCTGATTCGCCTGGTCAAGGCTGAAGACCAGTTGCCAGCCAAAGACGTTGTGCGCAAGGCATTGGGCGATGACTACGTCGTTGCACTGAACCTGGCGCAAACCACCCCGCAATGGCTGCGCAGCCTGGGCGCGCACCCGATGAAGCTGGGTCTGGACTTGTCCGGTGGCGTGCACTTCCTGCTGGAAGTGGACATGGACAAAGCCCTCGACGCACGCCTGAAAGTCTACGAAGGCGATGTGAAGAGCCTGTTGCGCAAAGAGAAACTGCGCTATCGCAGCCTGCCGCAACTGGGCGGTGCCATTCAGCTGGGCTTCACTGATGAAGACTCCCGCGAACAGGCCCGTGCGCTGATCCGCAAGAACTTCAACGATTTCGACATTGTTCCGGCCGACCTCAATGGCCAACCGGTACTGCGTCTGGCGATGACCCCGGCCAAGCTGGCGGAAATCCGTGAATACTCCATCAAGCAGAACTTGACCACGGTACGTAACCGCGTCAACGAGCTGGGTGTTGCCGAACCTATCGTTCAGCGCCAGGGCGCCAACCGCATCGTGGTTGAGCTGCCGGGCGTGCAAGACACCGCAGAAGCCAAGCGTATCCTCGGCAAGACGGCCAACCTGGAGTTCCGTCTGGCCGCTGAGCCTGGTGCTTCGAAAGCCACTTCCGAGGAATTCGAGTTCCGTGAAGGCAAGCGTCCTCCGGCTCTGATCGAGCGTGGCCTGATCATCACCGGTGACCAGGTGACTGACGCCAAGGCGGGCTTCGGCGAGCACGGTACGCCAGAAGTGAACATCCGTCTGGATGGCCACGGTGGCGAGCTGATGAGTCGTGCGACTCGCAGCAACGTCGGCCGCAGCATGGCGGTAATCTTCATCGAACAGCGTCCGGTCACCACTTACGTCAAGCAAGTGGTCAACGGCGTCGAGAAAGACGTGCCGGTTCAGACGTTCAAGGAAGAGAAGAAGATCATCAGCCTGGCGACCATCCAGTCGCCGCTGGGTGCCCAGTTCCGCATCACTGGCCTGAACGGCCAGGGCGAATCGTCCGAGCTGGCGCTGTTGCTGCGTGCCGGTGGTCTGGCGGCTCCGATGTACTTCGCTGAAGAGCGCACCATTGGCCCAAGCCTGGGTGCCGACAACATCACCAAAGGTATCGATGCATCGTTGTGGGGCATGCTGTTTGTCTCGCTGTTCATCATGGCCATCTACCGCTTCTTCGGCCTCATCGCCACCGTTGCGCTGGCAGTGAACATGGTGATGCTGCTGGCCTTGATGTCGCTGCTGGGTGCAACGCTGACCCTGCCGGGTATCGCCGGTATCGTATTGACCATGGGTATGGCGGTCGACGCCAACGTCCTGATCTTCTCGCGGATACGTGAAGAGATCGCGGCCGGCATGACCGTACAACGGGCAATCAACGAAGGCTTCGGCCGGGCATTCACCGCGATTCTCGACGCCAACCTGACAACCTTGTTGGTGGGCGGGATTCTCTTTGCCATGGGCACCGGCCCGGTCAAGGGTTTCGCCGTGACCATGTCCCTCGGGATCTTTACCTCGATGTTCACGGCCATCATGGTGACCCGCGCGATGGTCAACCTGATCTTCGGCGGTCGTGACTTCAAGAAGTTGTGGATTTAAGGGGCTGCCATGTTACGTACAATCAACTTCATGGGCGTTCGCAACTTTGCGTTCGGCGTCACATTGTTCCTTACCGCGCTGGCAATGTTCAGTGTCTTTCATAAGGGCATGAACTGGGGCCTGGACTTCACCGGCGGTACGCTCATCGAGCTGACCTACGAGCGTCCGGCCGATGTCACCAAGGTGCGTGAGCAACTGGCTACAGCCGGTTATCACGAAGCCATCGTGCAGAACTTCGGTGCGACTACCGATCTTCTGGTGCGCATGCCTGGCGAAGATCCGCAACTGGGTCACCAGGTGGCTGAAGCGCTGCAGAAAGTCGGCGGCGACAACCCGGCTCAGGTCAAGCGTGTCGAGTTCGTCGGCCCGCAGGTGGGTGAAGAACTGCGCGACCAGGGCGGCCTCGGCATGCTGATGGCGCTGGGTGGCATCCTGATCTACCTGGCTTTCCGCTTTCAGTGGAAGTTTGCGGTCGGTGCGATCGTGTCCTTGATCCACGACGTTATCGTGACCGTCGGTATCCTGTCGTTCTTCCAGATCACCTTCGACCTGACGGTGCTGGCGGCGGTACTGGCGATCATCGGTTACTCGCTCAACGACACCATCGTGGTATTCGACCGGGTTCGTGAGAACTTCCGCGTCCTGCGCAAGGCCAGCCTGATCGAGAACATCAACATCTCGACCACGCAAACCCTGCTGCGGACCATGGCGACGTCGATCTCCACCTTGCTGGCGATCGCGGCCCTGTTGTTCTTCGGTGGCGACAACCTGTTCGGTTTCTCCATTGCCCTGTTCATCGGTGTTCTGGCGGGTACTTACTCCTCGATCTACATCGCGAACGTGGTGCTGATCTGGCTGAACCTGAACAGCGAAGACCTGATTCCTGTGGCGACGAGCGAGAAGGAAGTCGACGACCGTCCATAACGGTTATCTTTTTCCTGCTGCAAGCCGAGAAGGCGCGAGTGTTGAACTCGCGCCTTTTTTCATGCTCCAAGGCTGGGAGAAGCGCGGGTATGTCCCGTCTGTTATAGCCAGGAGGTTCATGTGAACAAGTCGTTGCTGGTTGGTGCGGTATTGGGTGCTGTCGGTGTGACTGCCGGTGGTGCTGTTGCCACCTACAAACTGGTTAAAAGCGGCCCTGAGTATGCACAAGTGCTGGCCGTTGAACCGGTCAAGACACAAATCAAGACTCCACGTGAAGTGTGCAAGGACGTTACGGTGACCCGGCAAGCGCCGGTGAAAGACCAACACCAGATCGCCGGTACGGTGGTCGGCGCCCTGGCTGGTGGCCTGTTGGGCAATCAGATCGGCGGCGGTACAGGCAAGAAAATCGCCACAGTGGCCGGTGCGGTCGGCGGCGGTTATGCGGGTAATAAGGTGCAGGAAGGCATGCAGGAGCGTGACACCTACACCACGACTCAGACTCGCTGTAACACGGTCAATGACATCAGCGACAAGGTCGTAGGCTACGACGTTCGTTATTCGCTGGATGGCAAGGAAGGCAAGGTGCGGATGGATCGCGATCCAGGCAATCAGATTCCGGTCGACAAGGATGGCAAGCTGATCCTGGGGCAGAACGAACCGGCCCGGTAATGAGCTGAGCGTCTACTCAAAAAGAAGCATCCCGCAAGGGATGCTTTTTTTGTGCCCGAATTTCATGTGTCACCTTCAACGTGTTATGCAAGACTCTTCATTTTTTGCGGCCTTTTGCCCGCCAGTCCTGAGCCCCCATGCCTGCCATCGATCATCCCCTGATAGACCAGTTCCTCGACGCCCTGTGGCTGGAGAAAGGCCTTTCCGATAACACCCGCGATGCCTATCGCAGCGACCTGGCTTTGTTCAACGGCTGGTTGCAGGAGAAGGGCCTGGAGCTGATCAACGCCGGGCGCGAGTTGATCCTCGATCACCTGGCCTGGCGCCTGGAGCAAAACTACAAACCCCGTTCTACGGCGCGATTCCTTTCCGGTGTGCGTGGTTTTTATCGCTATTTACTGCGGGAAAAGCTGATTGCCGTGGATCCGACCCTGCGCGTGGATATGCCGCAACTGGGTAGGCCATTGCCTAAATCCTTATCGGAAGCCGATGTGGAGGCCTTGCTGGCCGCGCCGGACTTGAGCGAGGCCATCGGTCAGCGTGATCGCGCCATGCTTGAGGTGCTTTACGCGTGTGGCTTGCGGGTGACGGAGCTGATCAGCCTGACGCTGGAACAGGTCAACCTGCGCCAAGGCGTGCTGCGGGTGATGGGCAAGGGCAGCAAGGAACGGCTGGTGCCGATGGGCGAGGAGGCGATTGTCTGGGTCGAGCGTTACATGCGCGATGCCCGTGGCGAGTTGCTGGGCGGGCGTCCCAGCGATGTGCTGTTCCCCAGCCAGCGCGGTGAGCAGATGACCCGCCAGACCTTCTGGCATCGCATCAAGCACCAGGCCAAGGTCGCCGGGATCGGCAAGTCGCTGTCGCCGCATACCTTGCGTCATGCCTTCGCCACGCACCTGCTCAACCACGGTGCCGACCTTCGGGTGGTGCAAATGTTGCTCGGCCACAGCGATCTCTCCACCACCCAGATCTATACTCACGTCGCCCGGGCGCGCTTGCAGGATCTGCATGCCAAGCATCACCCCAGAGGCTAATCAATGCGGGATGGTTACAAACCCTGTGGCGAGGGGGCTTGCCCCCCGTTCGGCTGCGCAGCAGTCGTCAAGCCTCACGCCTCGGTCCATATGTCGGATAGGGATCGCCAAAGAGGGGCTGCTTCGCAACCCAACGGGGGCAAGCCCCCTCGCCACACGGGCCTTATGTGGTAGGCTTTGCCGGTTTGCACGATGGGCGGTTATGACCCGGTGTTTCGGCACGGGCGTTCTGATCGTCCCATTTGTCCGCCTTCAGGAGTTCTCATGCGTCTGACCCAGATTTTCGCCGCTGCAGCCATTGCGTTGGTCAGCACCTTTGCCGTCGCCGATGACGCGGCCGACCAAGCCATTCGTAAAAGCCTGGAAAACCTCCAGCTCGACGTGCCGGTCGAAACCATCACCGCCAGCCCGCTGCCAGGTCTGTACGAAGTCAAGCTCAAGGGCAGCCGCGTGCTTTACGCCAGCGCCGACGGCCAATACGTGGTTCAGGGCTACCTGTTCCAGCTCAAGGACGGTAAACCGGTCAACCTGACCGAGAAGACCGAACGCCTGGGCATTGCCAAACTGATCAATGGCATTCCAGTGGCTGAAACCGTGGTCTACCCGGCCATCGGCGAAACCAAGTCGCACATCACCGTGTTCACCGACACCACTTGCCCGTATTGCCACAAGCTGCACGCCGAAGTGCCTGAGCTGAACAAACGCGGCATCGAAGTGCGTTATGTTGCGTTCCCGCGCCAGGGCCTGGGCTCGCCGGGTGACGAGCAACTGCAAGCCGTGTGGTGTTCGAAAGACAAGAAAGCCGCCATGGACAAAATGGTCGATGGCAAGGAAATCAAGGCCGCCAAGTGCGATAACCCGGTGTCCAAGCAGTTTGCCCTCGGTCAGTCGATTGGCGTGAACGGTACACCGGCCATCGTTTTGGCTGACGGTCAGGTCATTCCGGGCTACCAGCCTGCGCCACAAGTCGCCAAACTGGCACTGGGCGCGAAGTAAATTCGCATCGTCACGGCCAGCCTTTGACGAGCGTGGTCCGGCGGCAACATTTGCCGGGCCATCAATAGAGAGCCGCGAACCTGCGGCTGTTTTCACGGCCGGCCTCGAGTCGGCCGTTTTATGGGGAGTTCACAGTGAAACCGGTCAAAGTAGGCATCTGTGGGTTAGGGACCGTCGGTGGCGGTACCTTCAACGTACTTCAGCGCAACGCCGAGGAAATTGCTCGTCGTGCCGGGCGTGGAATCGAAGTGGCACAAATTGCCATGCGCACGCCAAAGCCTCAGTTCCAGACGACCGGTATTGCGATTACCAACGATGTCTTCGAAGTGGCCACGAACCCTGAGATCGACATCGTCATAGAGCTGATGGGCGGCTATACCGTTGCCCGCGAGCTGGTACTCAAGGCCATCGAGAATGGCAAGCATGTGGTCACCGCGAACAAGGCACTGATTGCCGTTCACGGTAATGAAATTTTCGCCAAGGCTCGCGAGAAGGGCGTGATCGTTGCGTTCGAAGCGGCCGTGGCCGGCGGCATCCCGGTGATCAAGGCGATCCGTGAAGGCCTGTCCGCCAACCGTATCAACTGGGTGGCCGGCATCATCAACGGCACCGGCAACTTTATCCTCACCGAAATGCGTGAGAAGGGCCGGACCTTCGAAGACGTGCTGGCCGAAGCGCAAGCCCTGGGTTACGCCGAAGCCGACCCAACGTTCGACGTCGAAGGCATCGACGCAGCCCACAAGCTGACGATCCTGGCGTCCATCGCGTTCGGCATTCCGCTGCAATTCGACAAGGCCTACACCGAAGGCATCACCAAGCTGACCACCGCTGACGTGAACTACGCCGAAGCGCTGGGCTATCGCATCAAGCACCTGGGCGTGGCGCGCAGCACCGCGGCCGGTATCGAGTTGCGCGTGCACCCGACGCTAATCCCGGCTGATCGCCTGATCGCCAACGTCAACGGCGTGATGAACGCGGTGATGGTCAACGGTGATGCTGCCGGTTCGACCCTGTTCTACGGTGCTGGTGCCGGCATGGAACCGACTGCTTCGTCGGTAATCGCCGACCTGGTGGACGTGGTTCGCGCCATGACCTCCGACCCGGAAAACCGTGTACCGCACCTGGCCTTCCAGCCGGATTCGCTGTCGGCCCACCCGATCCTGCCGATCGAAGCCTGCGAAAGCGCTTACTACCTGCGCATTCAGGCCAAGGACCACCCGGGCGTGTTGGCCCAGGTGGCGAGCATCCTGTCGGAGCGCGGCATCAACATCGAATCGATCATGCAGAAGGAAGTCGAGGAGCACGACGGCCTGGTGCCGATGATCCTGCTGACCCATCGCGTGCTGGAACAGCACATCAACGATGCGATCGCTGCCCTGGAAGCCTTGGCGGGCGTGGTCGGTCCGGTTGTACGGATCCGCGTCGAGCACCTGAACTAAGCCGTTATCGTTCACCGGGCCCGCACGCGGGCCCGGCATTGCGAACACTGTCCATTGGAGTCAGTCATGCGTTACATCAGTACCCGCGGCCAGGCACCGGCCCTGAATTTCGAAGACGTCCTGCTGGCCGGTCTAGCCACCGACGGCGGTCTGTACGTCCCGGAAAACCTGCCACGTTTCACTCAGGAAGAAATCGCTTCCTGGGCCGGCCTGCCGTATCACGAACTGGCCTTCCGGGTGATGCGCCCGTTCGTCACCGGCAGCATCCCCGATGCCGATTTCAAAAAGATTCTTGAAGAAACGTACGGCGTGTTTTCCCACAACGCCGTGGCGCCGTTGCGTCAGCTGAACAGCAACGAATGGGTGCTGGAGCTGTTCCACGGCCCGACCCTGGCGTTCAAGGACTTCGCCCTGCAACTGCTCGGTCGCCTGCTCGACTATGTGCTGGAAAAACGCGGTGAGCGCGTGGTGATCGTCGGCGCTACCTCCGGTGACACCGGTTCGGCGGCCATCGAAGGCTGCAAGCATTGCGAAAACGTCGACATCTTCATCCTGCATCCACACAACCGCGTGTCCGAAGTGCAGCGTCGCCAGATGACCACCATCTTCGGCGAGAACATCCATAACATCGCCATCGAAGGCAACTTCGATGACTGCCAGGAAATGGTCAAGGCGAGCTTCGCCGACCAGAGCTTCCTCAAGGGCACTCGCCTGGTAGCGGTGAACTCGATCAACTGGGCGCGGATCATGGCCCAGATCGTTTATTACTTCCACGCAGCCCTGCAACTGGGTGGCCCGGCGCGTTCGGTATCGTTCTCGGTGCCGACCGGCAACTTCGGCGATATCTTCGCCGGTTACCTGGCGCGCAACATGGGCCTGCCGATCAACCAGTTGATCGTCGCCACCAACCGCAACGACATCCTGCACCGCTTCATGAGCGGCAATCAGTACGTCAAGGAAACCCTGCACGCCACGCTGTCGCCGTCCATGGACATCATGGTCTCGTCGAACTTCGAACGCCTGCTGTTCGACCTGCACGGTCGCAACGGCGCGGCGATTGCCGGTTTGATGGACACCTTCAAGCAGGGCGGCGGTTTCAGCGTCGAGCAGGAACGCTGGACCGAGGCGCGCAAGCTGTTCGATTCGCTGGCCGTGGATGACGCCCAAACCTGCGAAACCATTGCCGAAGTCTTCGAGCAAACCGGCGAGCTGCTTGACCCGCACACCGCCATCGGCGTGAAGGCCGCGCGCGAATGCCGTCGCAGCCTGGATATCCCGATGGTGATCCTGGGCACGGCTCATCCGGTCAAATTCCCGGACGCGGTGGAAAAAGCTGGTGTAGGAAAAGCGCTCGAACTACCTGCACATCTTTCTGATTTGTTTGAGCGAGACGAGCGTTGCACCGTGTTGCCGAATGACCTGAAAGCCGTGCAGGCCTTTGTCAGTCAGCATGGCAACCGCGGCAAGCCACTGTAACCGGTAAAAGCTGTCACATTTTGAAGCCCGTCTCCTGACGGGCTTTCTCATTTCTGCATGCCACACTTGTCGGGTTTCGTAAATGAAGAGCCGCCCATGAAGGGCGGGCGAGACGATCACCAAGGAAGTGGCAATGCTGTTTTTTAGAGGGTTTAAACCAGCTGCGTGCTGGATATTTCTGGTCGGCACCATGAGCGTTGCTCAATGGGGGCTGGCGGCGCAATTGGCGGCTTATGAGCCCCGGGGGGCGGTCGCCGAGGCCGCTATCGGGCTAGACGCTCAGGAGCTGCAATGGATTGCGGAACATCCGACGGTCACGGTCGCGTCGGCGCAGTACCCGTTGTATCTGTTCAAGGATGAGCATGGACACTGGAGCGGGTTGAACAACGATGTGCTCAACCGCATCAGCGCCATGACAGGGCTGAAGTTCCTCCATGAAGAGACGTTTTCCACCGATCAATTGCTGGAGCGGCTGGAAAGCGGCGCGGCAGACATTAGCACCACACTGGCAATGAGTGAGGAGCGCAAGGAGTTCCTGGATTTCAGTCATGCGTTCGGTGGTGCGGGCTGGGTGTTCGTCGGGCGAGCGGGCGCGCCAGCGGTGCAATCCATGCAGCAGCTGTCGAAAAGAGTACTGGTGCTGCCAGCCCGGCATGCGCTGGAGGCGACCATTCGTCGCGACTATCCGTCCATCGAGCTGCGTTCGGTCAAAACCTACGCCGAGGCCAGGGCGCTGGTCGAAAGCGGCGAAGCCTACGCCACCATCGAGAACGAAACCGGGGCGCAGCTCTATCCGTCCGGGCAGCTCAAGGTGGGCGATACGGTGGAGGGTAAATGGGAGGCTGATCATCTGGCGCTACGCAAAGGGCAGCCGCAATTGTTGAGCATCCTCAACAAGGCGCTCGAAGCGTTTCCGCCTGCCGAGTTACGCGCGATTCGCTTGAAGTGGCTCGATGGCATTGTTCCTGTACAGACGCCTTCGACCTGGCAGCAAATAACCGAATGGGGCTGTTGGAGCGTTTTTTTCGCCAGTGTTTTTGCGCTGCTATCCCTGCTGTGGAACCGGCGACTCACGGTGTTGATCCAGCAACGTCGGGACGCGGAAAAAGATCTCAATGACCAGCTCGCCTTCCAGCATGCCTTGATAGACGCCATGCCCGATCCGATGTTCGTGCGTGATCTGGAAGGGCGCTTGATCATGTGCAACAAGAGTTATGAAGAGGGGTTGTCGACCCGTTTCGACCAGATTCAGGGGCGTCGACTGATCGAACTCGATGTCTTGCCCAAAGAAACCGCCGAGCAACTGCACGCCGAGTTCATGGCCCAGCTCGGTACGCGCAAGACCCGCTTCAGCGAACGTCAGTTGATGTTCAAGGACGGCGTCAGGGACATCTATCAGTGGACGGTGCCGTTTTACAGTGCCGACGGTCAATTGCGAGGACTGCTGGGCGGATGGACCGATCTGGCCAAGCGGAGACAAGGCAGGCGTAAAGCGCAATGCCTGTAGCAGCTGCTACAAGGAATGCGTCTCGGGTGAAAGGGTTTAAACGCGGCTGTTTTTTTACTGTCATCTTTTCCGGGCATGCTTTATCCACCAGAGGCGCCGGTGCGCCTGCCGTTGGAATCCAGAACTTTCTTCTCGGGCCTGGGGTCATTTACTGTGGATACGCCCCAGGCACTTTGTTTGCGGACTATTGAGTGGTGATCGAGATGGAAAGTATCAGTCTATTGCTCGGCGAGGCTCTGAGCCCGTACCAAGTCACGTTGACCCCATCGGGTGCCCATGGCGAATGCCTGGTGACGCTCAAGAGTGCGACCGGCGCTATCGTGGTCGAACGGCTGTTCAATCAGGCCCAGTTAACCGATAAACGTCTGCTGACGGATGTCGTCGACGGCTTGCACCGTGACGTGCTGATCGCTGAAGGACGCCTGGAGCCCTGTGTTATCGCGGCGTTGCGCAATGCTGCTCAGGACAAGCGCCTGGCCAGCCGAAATTGAAGTGTTTTTTGTGGGAACCTTCCTGCGCCAAGGTCAGTCAGACCATGTAACGGCAGGATCAAGCATTGTGCTCCGGTGCTTGTAGCTTGCTGCTACGGGTCTGTAATACAGGCCACGTTTAACCCCGAGTTGTCTCCCCACTTCTCGGGGTTTCTTTTTGCCTGCGATTTGTCATTGCGTGGCCTGATGCTCGAAAAAGGCCTTGGTTTCTTCCAGGTAATTCTTGCGTCTTTGCGGGTCGAGCCAGTCGGCATACAACGGGTCCAGGTGCTCGCGGGGCAGGGCGCGCAATAGTCGGTTGATTTCACTGATCGCCTGTCGACCCTGGGGCGTATTCGAGCAACCGATGTACACGGGCATGTAGTTGCCCGTGCCTTTGACCGGGTAGAACTCCAGTTGCTCATCGGCCAGGTTTTCCTGATGGGCCTGATAGCGGATTTCCGGCCAGTAACCCAATACCACCTGCAAACGCCCCAAGCGTTGCATCTGCAGCAGGCTGCCGAGGGCGTCATTGCCATAGTGGGGCGTCAGCGCGCCGGCTGGCGCCTGTTGCAGCAGTGTGTCGAGGAACTCACCGTAACGGCGCTCGGCGATCACACCGACTTTCTGTCGACCGCTGGCCAACAGGGCCGCCAGATCGACTGCACCGTTGGAAAGAAACGGCTCCAGCACCGACCGATCTTCACGTCGGATCACCAGCCCATTGCTGACCACCCGGAAGGCCGGAATGGAATACGTGATCCACTGTTCGCGCTCCCAGCTCCAGACCAGCGAGGGGTCGCAGGTAAAGGATTCTTCGTGAAGCATCTGCATGCCGCGGGCGCGATTGACCCGTATCAGGGTGTGTTCGTACTGCGGCATACCGGCGATCAGCAGGGGCATCAATTGGTCAATGACGCCCTGGCCTTTTTTCGGGCCTTCGAAGATCGTCAGTGGCGGCAGGTCGCGCAACAGCCAGAACAAATGCTCCTTAGGTTGCGCCAGGGCCGGGGATATCAGGCCCGACAACAGCCCGAGCGCCGCCAGCAGGCGCCCGATGCCGGCGTAATCGAGGACAGATGAAAGCAGGCGATTCAGCTTAGATGGCCCCGTCTTCACGCAGTCGTGCGATCTGTGCCGGGTCGTAGCCCAGATCGTGGAGGACTTGCGCATTGTGTTCACCCAACTGCGGCCCGACCCATTCCGAGGTGCCGGGTGTCTCGGAAAGCTTCGGTACGATGCCGGGCATCTTGAAGTCCTTGCCGTCGGGCAGCTTGGCTTGCAGGAACATTTCCCGGGCCAGGTATTGCGGATCGCTGAACATGTCTTCGGCGCTGAAGATCCGGCTGGCGGGAACGTCGGCCTGGTTCAATTGCTCGATCACCGCGTCCAGTGGCAGTGAGTTGACCCAGCGATCGATCACCCCGTAAATCTCGTCGCGACGGCTGTCACGCCCGTCGTTGCTGGCCAGCACTGGGTCGTTGGCCAGATCCTCGCGGCCGATGATCAGCATGAATCGCTTGAAGATCGCATCGCCGTTGGCGCCGATCTGCACGTGTTTGCCATCGGCGCTGGTGTGGATGGAGGAGGGTGTGATGCCCGGCATGATGTTGCCGGTGCGTTCGCGGATGAAGCCGAACACATCGAACTCCGGGACCATGCTTTCCATCATGGCGAAGATCGCTTCATACAGCGCCACGTCCACCACTTGCCCCAAACCGCCGTTGACCTCGCGATGACGCAAGGCCATCAGTGCGCCGATCACGCCCCAGAGCGCGGCAATCGAGTCGCCGATGGAAATCCCGGTGCGCACCGGCGGCCGGTCCTCGAACCCGGTGATGTAGCGCAGGCCGCCCATGGACTCACCGACCGCACCGAAGCCCGGCTGATCTTTCATGGGGCCGGTCTGGCCAAAGCCCGAGAGCCGCACCATCACCAGTTTCGGGTTCAGTGCGTGCAAGACTTCCCAGCCCAGGCCGAGCTTTTCCAGCACGCCGGGGCGAAAATTCTCGATCAGGATGTCCGCTTCACTGAGAAGCTGTTTCAGGATCGCCAGGCCATCGGGGTGTTTCAGGTTCAGGGTCAGGGATTTCTTGTTGCGCGCCTGAACGAACCACCACAGCGAGGTGCCTTCATACAACTTGCGCCATTTGCGCAACGGATCACCGCCGTCCGGTGACTCGATCTTGATCACTTCGGCGCCGAATTCGCCGCAAATACGCGAGGCAAACGGCCCGGCAATCAACGTACCCAATTCGATGACTTTCAGACCCGAGAGCGGTTTATTGGAGAACGGCATGCGAAATCCTGTAGGACAAAGGCTGAGCGAATACAGCGTTTTATCATAGGCCGACATCCATCGCCCAAAGTTGATTCGCCTTCAATTCGTTGATTGCCCTCTTGCATCGGTTAGACTTGCCGCCTTTCCCCGTATCAAGAAGCCCGTTCATGGCCCAGCCGTCCACGACCTACAAGTTTGAACTGAACCTCACCGACCTCGACCGCAGCGTCTACGAGAACGTGAAGCAGACCATCGCCCGTCACCCTTCGGAAACCGAAGAGCGCATGACCGTGCGGCTGCTGGCCTACGCCTTCTGGTACAACGAGCAGCTGTCCTTTGGCCGTGGTCTGTCAGACGTGGATGAACCGGCGCTGTGGGAAAAGAGCCTGGACGACCGTGTCCTGCACTGGATCGAAGTCGGCCAGCCAGACGCCGACCGCCTGACCTGGTGCTCGCGCCGCACCGAACGCACCAGCCTGCTGGCCTACGGCAGCCTGCGTGTCTGGGAAGGCAAAGTGATCCCGGCGATCAAGACCCTGAAAAACGTCAACATCGCCGCCGTGCCCCAGGAAGTGCTGGAAACCCTGGCCAAGGACATGCCGCGCGTTATCAAGTGGGACGTGATGATCAGCGAAGGAACGATTTTCGTCACCGACGACCGTGGTCAGCACGAAGTCCAGTTGCAATGGCTGGCCGGCGAACGGGGCTGATTATTCGCCGCTTGGCCGCGTACCCCCGGTTTTATCCTACGTATTCAAGAGAAGCACCTGTCACCCCATGCGCATCGAACCTCGCCTGTTGCCCGACACCCTGCCATTCCTCGGTGATATTCCACCGCTGCTGACCCGCCTTTATGCGGCTCGGGGCGTGCAGTCCGAGGCTGAACTGGACAAGAGCCTGGCGCGGCTGATTCCGTTCCAGCAGCTCAAGGGCATCGAGGCGGCGGTGGATTTGCTGGTAACGGCGCTGGAGCAGCGTCAGCGGATTCTGATCGTTGGCGACTTCGATGCCGATGGCGCGACGGCCAGTACCGTGGGCATGTTGGGGTTACGCCTGTTGGGCGCGGCGCATGTCGACTATCTGGTGCCAAACCGCTTCGAGTACGGCTACGGCCTGACCCCGGAAATCGTCGAAGTGGCGCTGACCCGCGAGCCGCAGTTGCTGATCACCGTGGACAATGGCATTTCCAGCGTCGAAGGCGTGGCAGCGGCGAAAAAGGCCGGACTCAAGGTGCTGGTCACCGATCACCACTTGCCCGGCGACGAGCTGCCGTTGGCCGATGCCATCGTCAATCCGAACCAGCCGGGTTGCGAGTTCCCGAGCAAAGCCCTGGCCGGTGTCGGGGTGATTTTCTATGTACTGATGGCCCTGCGTGCGCGTTTGCGCAGCCTGGGCTGGTACGAGAGCAAGGCGCAGCCGAACATTGGCGAATTGCTCGACCTGGTGGCGCTGGGCAGCGTCGCCGACGTGGTGCCGCTGGATGCCAACAACCGGATTCTGGTGCATCAGGGCCTGGAGCGAATTCGCGCCGGGCGTGCGCGGCCGGGGATCAAGGCGATCCTTGAAGTGGCCAAGCGTGATCATTCGCGCATCACCTCCACTGACCTGGGCTTTATCCTCGGCCCGCGTCTGAACGCGGCAGGGCGGCTGGATGACATGAGCCTGGGCATCGAGTGCCTGCTCACCGAAGACGCTGGCGCCGCCCGTGAAATGGCGGCTCAGCTGGATGGCATGAACCAGGACCGTAAATCCATCGAGCAGGGCATGCAGCGCGAGGCGCTGGCCCAACTCAAGGATCTGCCGGTGGAATCGATGCCGTTCGGCCTGTGCCTGTTCGATCCCGAGTGGCACCAGGGGGTGATCGGTATCCTCGCCTCGCGTATGAAAGAGCGCTATTTCCGTCCGACCATTGCCTTTGCCGATGCTGGCGATGGCCTGCTCAAGGGCTCGGGGCGTTCGGTTCAGGGCTTTCACATTCGCGATGCCTTGAGCGTGGTCGCGGCGCAACATCCGAACCTGATCAGCAAATACGGCGGCCACGCCATGGCGGCCGGCCTGACCTTGCCGGAAGCGAATTTTCCGTTGTTCGCGCAAGCCTTCGACGCCGAAGTGCGCAGGCAAATGCGCGAAGAAGACCTGACCGGGCGACTGCTGTCGGACGGCACCCTGGCGGTCGAGGAGTTTCACCTGGAACTGGCCCGCGCCCTGCGCCACGCCGGACCTTGGGGGCAACACTTTCCGGAGCCGTTGTTTCACGGGGTGTTCCAGTTGGTCGAGCAACGAGTCGTTGGCGAGCGGCACCTCAAAGTGGTGCTCAAGAGTGAATGCGGCTCGGTGAAGCTGGATGGCATCGCCTTCGGGATCGACCGGGATATCTGGCCGAATCCGACCATCAAGTGGGTCGAATTGGCCTACAAACTCGACCTCAACGAGTTTCGTGGGAACGAGACTGTACAGTTGATGATTGCCCACATCGAACCGCGATAATGTCTAACTGCTGTTGTGGTTTTGGTTTGACCTCAAATTGGCGGTGTTTCATTTCTTGAACCCTCCCTGATCCCGCGATGTCGACTAGGCTCTAAGCACTGCTTGATTATCCTTGTGACGTCTTGTCGAATTTTTTGCCCGCGGGGGCGGGTGCTGCACCTTTTTCCTGTCACTCGTCGACTATTCAAACAGAACCCTGGAGCCTGCCCACTGATTTGAGAGGTGCCCCATGAGTCTGCTGCTTGAACCCTATACCCTTCGTCAATTGACCCTGCTTAACCGCATCGCGGTGTCACCGATGTGCCAGTACTCCAGCGTCGATGGGCTGGCTAATGACTGGCATCTGGTCCATCTCGGCAGCCGCGCGATCGGCGGCGCAGGTCTGGTATTCACCGAAGCCACGGCGGTCACCGCCGATGGGCGTATCACCGCCCAGGACCTAGGTCTCTGGAATGATCAACAGATCGAACCCTTGCAACGTATTACGCGTTTCATTGCCGCTCAGGGCGCCGTTGCCGGCATCCAGCTGGCCCATGCCGGGCGCAAGGCCAGCACGCATCGGCCGTGGCTGGGCAAGCATGGCAGCGTCAAACCGGAAGATGGCGGCTGGATTCCGGTCGGCCCTTCGCCGATCGCTTTCGACCCCCAGCACACACCACCCAAGCAGCTTAATGAAAGTGAGATCGCCGAGGTCGTCCAGGCTTTCGTCGATTCGGCCAAACGGGCGTTGATCGCCGGTTTCAAAGTGGTCGAAGTGCACGCCGCCCATGGGTATCTGCTACATCAATTTCTTTCGCCCTTGAGCAATCAACGGCGCGATCAGTACGGTGGCTCATTCGAGAATCGTATTCGGCTGGTGCTGCAAGTCACCGAAGCGGTGCGGGCCGTGTGGCCTGAAGAGTTACCGGTGTTTGTGCGGGTATCGGCCACCGACTGGGTGGAGGATGGCTGGAACCCTGACGAAACCGTGGAGCTGGCACGACGCTTGAAAGATCTGGGTGTGGACCTGATCGACGTTTCGTCGGGCGGTACGGCGGTAAATGCCGAAATTCCTACAGGGCCCGGTTATCAGACCCGATTTGCTGAGCGGGTACGTAAAGAGTCGGGCATTGCCACCGGCACGGTAGGCATGATCACCGAGCCAGCCCAGGCCGAGCATATTCTGCGTACCTGTCAGGCCGACATCATCTTCCTCGCCCGGGAGTTGTTGCGTGATCCGTATTGGCCGCTGCATGCCGATGACGATCTGGGTGGGCACAAGGCGATCTGGCCGGCGCAGTACCAACGGGCCACCCATCGTGACCAGCCGATTCATGAATCGGATTTGCGTGACTGAAGGCCGCTGTAAAAACGAAAAGCCCCGGTCGGGTTGACCGGGGCTTTTTGATTTCTGGTTCGGGATATTGGGCGGTTGTTCGGCCCGGACCCCGTCTAATACCTCAGGTGTACTTGCGCTTATCAGGCGCCGGCGGGAAATACTGGTACAGCCAGGTTTCACTCAACGTGCGGTCATTGGTGCGAATGAACAACCGCAGCTCCACCGGCGCCACGCTGTCATTGGTCGGGTACCAGTCAAAGGTGATTCGGTAGCCCTTGATGTCATCGAGCACCAGCACGTTGAAATCCTTCACCTGACCGTTCGAGCAGGTCACCACCGGTTCGATCCCCGCGCCTTCGGGCAAGCGGTCCAACCCGCCGCCGGTGAAGTCCACGGCAAAGCGGCGTGCCCAGACTTCAGGATAATGCTCACCCGGTGCCCAGCCTTCGACAAAGCCGCCCATGCCCGAACGGGTCGCGTTGACCCGCGCCAGCGGCGTACCCGTCGGTGGCAGGGCGCTCCAATAGAGCTTGTAGCCGTAGTTCAGGGAGTCACCGGCGGCGACCGGTTTCTTCGGCGTCCAGAACGCGACGATGTTGTCCAGGGTTTCGCCGGTCGTAGGAATTTCCAGCAAATCGATAGAGCCTTCGCCCCACGCGGTTGTAGGTTCTACCCACAGGCTCGGGCGCTTGCTGTACCAGTCGACGGTGTCCTGATAACTGTCGAATTCATGGTCGGTCTGCACCAGGCCAAAGCCTTTCGGGTCGGTGTCGGCGAAGGCGTTGAATTGCAGGGTGGCCGGGTTGTTCAGCGGACGGCAGATCCACTCGCCGTTGCCACGCCACATGGCCAGGCGATCGGAGTCGTGGATTTGCGGGTGAATGGTGTCGCACATACGGCGTTCGTGGGTGCCGCAGCTGAACATGCTGGTCATCGGTGCGATGCCCAGTTGCTCGATGGCGGTGCGGGCATTGACGTGGGCGTCGACTTCCATCACCACGCGCTCGGCCTGGCAATCGATGTCAAAACGGTAGGCCCCGGTGGCGCTTGGCGAATCGAGCAGGGCGTACACCACGAATCGGGTGCTGTCCTTGTCCGGTGTCTCGAACCAGAACTTGGTGAAGTCCGGGAATTCTTCACGCTTCTTGGCGTAGGTGTCGATTGCCAGGCCGCGGGCCGACAAACCGTACTGGCCGGTGGCGTCTACCGCACGGAAATAGCTGGCGCCGAGGAACGACAGTACGTCGTGCTGATCCAGCTCCGGGGCCTTGAACAGCTTGAACCCGGAAAATCCCAGGTCGCCCTTGAGCTGCTGGGTATCGACGGTGGTTTTTTCATAATTGAACAGCGACGGGCGGAAATGCACCTCGCGCGCCAGTCGAGTCTTGGGATCGACGCTGTACATGCGCACCGGCTGCTTGAAACCCATGCCGACGTGGAAGAACTGCACGTCCAGCTGACCTTTCAGATCCTTCCACAGCGAGTGATTGCCGTCGTAGCGGATCGCGTTGAAGTTCTGCGGCGTCATGGTTGCCAGCGTCGGCGGCAGCACCTGTTTGGTGTCCTGATACGGCTTGCCGGCGAGCTGTTTGGCCTGGCTCTTCAGCGCTTCGAAGTCGAACGCCTGGGCGTCGCCATCGGCAGTGCCACTGCCGGCCCAGGCGTTTGCGGCCAGCAGGCCGGTGGCCGAGAGACCGGTGTAAGCCGCGATGGCCATGGACGCTTTGAGCAAATTCCTGCGATGCATAAGTACAACCTGTCGTGAACAATCCCGCGCCGTTCCTGGCACGTGCTGGATCAGAAATAGCGGTTCGGACATGCCTTGGCCAAACACAACGGACTGTAAAGAGATGCCAAATAGCTTAAACCGTTCGATTACAGAGCAAAAATGATTGATAGCACCGCGACAGCGCGGCAATGAAACAAGACATGTCAGGTAACGTTTCTCACAGCGTTTTCTGATTTATAGGGCATATCTGCTTTTTTCGACTAATTACTCTAAAAACCGCTTTTCAGCGCCGATTTAATTTCTATTCTATGGGCATGACCGGTTTCGGCCCTTCAGGCCGGTGGGTTCAGTGCACACAAGACGGCCGCTGAAAGTGATAGGGCGATGCGGTTTTGCAGTTTTCTTTGACGTATAGAAGGACATCGTCCATGTCGAAAGTACAAGGCATCACTGAAATGTTAGGACTCTTTCCCTGCCTGGCCACCGGGCGGCGAAGGCGTCGTCTCAGTTCGGAGGAGTTGAAGTTGGTGGAGCGCTATCGCGAGCTGTCGGAGAGTGACCGGATTGCGATGCGCTATCTGGTGGATGCGATGAGGAGTGTTTCGCGGTTTTGAGGTGCAAAGGCTTTGTCCGTTGAGCAAAAGATCGCGGCCTGCGGCAGCGCTTACAGGAGAACTGCCGCAGGCCGCGATCTTTTCGCTTTTAATGCTTGAACATCACATGCCGCACAACCGTGTAGTCCTCCAACCCATACATGGACATGTCCTTGCCATAACCGGACAGTTTCTGACCACCGTGCGGCATTTCGCTGACCAGCATGAAGTGGGTGTTCACCCAGGTGCAGCCGTACTGCAGGCGCGCAGACAGGCGATGGGCGCGGCCGACGTCCGAGGTCCAGACTGACGATGCCAGGCCGTACTCCGAGTCGTTGGCCCAGGCCAGCGCCTGCGCTTCATCGGTGAATTTGGTTACCGATACCACCGGCCCGAACACTTCGCGGCGCACGATCTCGTCGTCCTGTTGTGCGTCGGCCAGCACCGTCGGTTCAAAGAAGAAGCCATTGCCTTCCACTGGCTTGCCGCCGGTGATCAACCGAATGTGCGGTTGCGCCATGGCCCGCTCGACAAACCCGGTTACGCGGTCACGATGTTGCGCGCTGATCAATGGTCCCAGCTCCGTCGACGGATCATCCTGCAAGCCGTACTTGAGGCTGCTGACCGCGGCGCCGAGCTTCTCGACGAAGGTGTCATAGATGCCTGCCTGAGCGTAGATGCGGCAAGCGGCAGTGCAGTCCTGCCCGGCGTTGTAGAAACCGAAGGTGCGAATGCCTTCCACGGCGGCGTCGATGTCGGCATCGTCGAAGATGATCACCGGCGCCTTGCCGCCCAGTTCCATGTGCATGCGTTTGACGCTGCCGGCGGTGCTGGAAATGATGTTCGAGCCGGTAGTGATGGAGCCGGTCAGCGACACCATGCGCACTTTCGGGTGGGTGACCAGTGGGGTGCCAACGGAAGGACCACGACCGAACACCAGGTTAAGCACACCCGCCGGGAAAATCTCCGACGCCAGTTCTGCCAGGCGCAGGGCGGTCAGCGGGGTTTGTTCCGACGGCTTGAGCACCACGGTATTACCGGCGGCCAGGGCTGGGGCGACTTTCCAGGCGAGCATCATCAGCGGGTAGTTCCATGGCGCGATGGAGGCAATCACGCCGACCGGGTCGCGGCGGATCATCGAGGTGTGGCCGTGCAAGTATTCACCCCCCAGCGCACCGCTCATGCAACGGCTGGCCCCGGCGAAGAATCGGAACACGTCGGCAATCGCCGGGATCTCGTCGTTCAGCGCGGCGCTGTAGGGTTTGCCGCAGTTGTCCGACTCCAGTTTGGCCAGCTCTTCGCCATGGGCTTCGATGATGTCGGCGAGTTTGAGCAGCAACAGCGAGCGTTCTTTCGGCGTGGTTTGCGACCAGCCTTCGAAGGCGCTATCGGCGGCGCGCACGGCGGCGTCGACCTGGGCTTCGCTGGCTTCGTTGATTTCCACCAGTACGCGACCGAGGGCCGGGTTGAACACGGCTTGGGCGGGGCCGTCGCCGGCGACCAGTTGGCCATTGATCAAGAGTTTGGTTTGCATGGCTTTGTCCTCCGAAGCTGTTGTTTTCCCTCTGTGGAAACCGAATCTCTGTAGGAGCGAGGCTTGCCCGCGAAGCTTTTGACGTTCTTGAGGACGCCTTCGGGCAAGCCTCGCTCCTACAGAATCCGCTTCCCACATTGGGAAATGAGTTGTCAGTTATTTTCCGCCACTACCCGCAACACTCTCCCCACCACGGGTCAGGTAATACGCGCCGAGAATCGGCAACATGGTCACCATCATGACCAGCATCGCCACGACGTTGGTCACCGGCACGTCCCGAGGGCGGCTGAGCTGGTTGAGCAGCCACAACGGCAAGGTGCGTTCGTGGCCGGCGGTGAAGGTGGTGACGATGATTTCGTCGAACGACAGGGCAAACGCCAGCATGCCGCCAGCCAGCAACGCCGAGCCGAGGTTCGGCAGGACGATGTAGCGGAAGGTCTGCCAGCCGTCGGCGCCGAGGTCCATCGACGCTTCGATCAAACTGTAGGACGTGCGGCGCAATCGGGCGATGACGTTGTTGTAGACGATCACCACGCAGAAGGTCGCGTGACCGATCACGATGGTGAATACCCCCGGCTCGATCCCCAGGGTCTTGAAGGTCGCCAGCAGCGCGATCCCGGTGATGATCCCCGGCAATGCAATCGGCAGGATCAGCATCAGCGAAATACCTTGCTTGCCGAAGAAGTCCCGCCGGTACAACGCCGCCGAGGCGAGGGTGCCGAGGATCAGCGCAATCAGCGTGGCGATGGCGGCGATCTGCAGTGACAGCTTGATCGCCTCCAGTACGTCGGGCCGCGAGAACGCCACGGCGATCCACTTCAGGGTGAAGCCCTTGGGCGGAAAGCTGAACGCTGCGTCTTCGGTGTTGAAGGCATAGAGGAAGATGATCAGGATCGGGAAGTGCAAGAACAGCAACCCGCCCCAGGCGGCGATGCGCAGGCCCAGGGATGCCCGGTCTTGAGAGGAAGCGTCAGAGCGCATCGAAGGCCCCCAGGCGTTTGACGATGGACAGGTAAATGGCGATCAGCACGATCGGCACCAGCGTGAAGGCCGCCGCCATCGGCATGTTGCCGATCGCCCCTTGCTGGGCGTAGACCATGCTGCCGACGAAGTAGCCCGGTGGGCCCACCAGTTGCGGCACGATGAAGTCGCCCAGTGTCAGTGAAAACGTGAAAATCGAACCGGCCGCGATCCCCTGAATCGACAGCGGCAGAATCACTTGCATGAAGGTCTGACGCGGCTTGGCGCCCAGATCCGCCGAAGCTTGCAGCAAGGACGGCGGCAGGCGTTCCAGTGACGCCTGGATCGGCAGGATCATGAACGGCAGCCAAATATAGGCAAACACCATGAACCGCCCCAGGTGCGAGGTCGATAGGGTGCTGCCACCCACTCCCGGCATCCCGAGTACGAACTGCAACACCGGCTCCAGGTTCAGGTACTGAACGAACCACTGGGCCACGCCGCCCTTGGCCAGCAGCAAGGTCCAGGCATAGGCCTTGACGATGTAACTGGCCCACATCGGCATCATCACCGCGATGTAGAAAAACGCCTTGGTGTTGCCGCTGGTGTAGCGCGCCATGTAGTAGGCGATCGGGAAGGCCACGATTGCACTGGCGATCGACACGACGATGGCCATGCTCAGGGTGCGCAGGATGATGTCGAAGTTCGATGGCTGGAACAGCGCTGCGAAGTTCGCCAGGGTCAGGTCGGGGGTGACCGTCATGGTGAAGTCATCGAAGGTGTAGAAGCCTTGCCACAGCAGAGTCAGCAGCGAGCCGAGGTAGATGGCGCCAAACCACAGCAACGGCGGCACCAGCAGCAGCGACAGATACAGGTTCGGCCGCCGGTACAGCAGGTTGGAAAACCGGCGCAGCGGCGAGCCGTTGGCCGGGGTTCGAGAGATCACACTGTCCATCTCATACCCCGCCTACAACATTGTCGTGCAGCGGGATCATCGCCTCGCGTGCCCAGCGAGCGCTGATGCGTTGCCCGGGCTGATGTTGCGCACTGACGTCCAGCCACTGGACGTTGGCCTGGCTGATGTTCAGGGTCTGGCCGTTTTCCAGTTTCAGTTCATAGCGGGTGGCGCTGCCCTGATACTGGATGTCATGAAGCACGCCGCTGACTTCTATTTCATGGCTGGCCAGCGGCCCTTCGGCGAAACGCACGTGTTCCGGGCGGATCGAAAACGGCTGAGGATTGCCGCTCAACTGCCGGGCCAGATCACCGCGTATCACATTGGACGTGCCGACGAATTCGGCGACGAAGGTGGTTGTCGGTTTCATATAGAGGTGGCGCGGCGTGTCGACCTGTTCGATACGCCCCTTGTTGAACACCGCCACGCGGTCGGACATCGACAACGCTTCGGTCTGGTCGTGGGTGACGAAGATAAAGGTGATGCCGAGCTGACGTTGCAGCTTCTTCAGTTCGCCTTGCATTTGCTCGCGCAGCTTCAGGTCGAGGGCGCCCAAGGGTTCGTCGAGCAACAACACGCGAGGGCGATTGACCAGCGCGCGAGCCAGGGCCACACGCTGGCGTTGGCCGCCCGACAGCTGCACCGGTTTGCGCTCGCCGTAGCCGTTGAGGGCGACCATGTCGAGGGCTTCTTCGGCGCGTTTGTGGCGTTCGCTCTTGCCGACGCCTTTGACTTTCAAACCGTAGGCGACGTTGTCGAGTACGTTCATGTGCGGGAACAGCGCGTAATCCTGGAACACGGTGTTCACGTCGCGCTGATACGGCGGCAGCCCGGCGGCCTCTAAGCCATGGATGCGGATGGAGCCGGTGCTCGGCTGTTCGAAACCGGCGATCAGACGCAGGCAGGTGGTTTTACCTGAGCCAGAAGGGCCCAGCAGGGAAAAGAACTCGCCGTCCTGGATGTCGATGGAAACCCGGTCAACGGCCTTCACCTCACCGAACTGACGGGAAACGTTGGTGAACTGGACTGCAAGCGTCATGGATACGGTGCTCCCAAAAAGCGGGGGCCCATCACAGCGGCCCCTGCCTGGACTTCTGAAAAAGCTGAATCGGTGTGCTTTTTTAGCTGGAATGCTCACTGTGGCGAGGGGGGCTTGTCGGACCGCCGCACCGCCCCATTGGGCTGCGTAGCAGCCCTGAAAAGGAGAGCGCGGTTTATCTGTTAGACCGCGGTGACTGGTTCCAGGGCGGCTTCGCCACCCAACGGGGGCAAGCCCCCTCGCCACAAAGCTCCCTCGCCACAAGGGGGTGTATTACCTGCCTCCCATAATCGCGATGTAGTCCTGGGTCCAACGGCTATAAGGCACGTACTTGCCACCCTCAGCCTGCGGGGTTTTCCAGAAGGCGATCTTGTCGAACTGGTCGAAACCGTTGGTCTTGCACCCCTCGGCCCCCAGCAGTTCGCTTGCCTTGCACGCCGCCGGGACCGCCGGCAGCGAGCCGAACCAGGCGGACACATCACCCTGGACCTTCGGCGTCAGCGACCAGTCCATCCATTTGTAAGCACAGTTCGGGTGCTTGGCTTCGGCGTGCATCATGGTGGTGTCGGCCCACCCGGTGGCGCCTTCTTTGGGGATGGTCGAGGCGACTGGCTGTTTCTCGTTCATCAGGCCGTTGACCTGATACGGCCAGGAACTGGAAGCCACCACGCCTTCGTTCTTGAAGTCACTCATCTGCACGGTGGTGTCGTGCCAGTAGCGGTGGATCAACTTTTGCTGGGCGCGCAGCAGGTCGAGAACGGCCTTGTACTGTTTTTCGTCGAGCAGGTAAGGGTCCTTGATGCCCAGTTCCGGCTTGGCGGTTTTCAGGTACAGCGCCGCGTCCGCGATGTAGATCGGGCCGTCATACGCCTGCACGCGGCCCTTGTTGGATTTGCCGTCGGGCAGCTTCTGCTCTTCGAGTATCACGCTCCAACTGGTCGGCGGCTGTTTGAACACGTTGGTGTTGTACATGAGCACATTCGGCCCCCATTGGTACGGGGTGCCATAGGTTTGCTTGTCGACCACGTACCACGGCCCATCCTTCAGGCGCGGATCGAGATTCTTCCAGTTGGGGATCAATGCGGTGTTGATCGGCTGGACGCGCTTACCGGCGATCAAGCGCAGGGAGGCATCGCCGGACGCCGTCACCAGGTCGTAACCGCCCTTGGCCATCAGGCTGACCATCTCATCGGATGTGCCGGCCGTCTTGACGTTGACCTTGCAGCCGGTTTCCTTCTCGAAAGCGCTGACCCAGTCGTAGGCCTTGTCGCTTTCGCCCCGTTCGATATAGCCGGGCCAGGCAACGATATCCAGCTGACCTTCGCCGGCACCGACGGCTTTCAGCGGTTCGGCGGCCTGCAGGCTGGCGCTGGCCAGAAGCGCCGTGGCGATTGCACTGAGCAGTGCGGTCTTGTGTTCGAACATGGGGTTTCCCTCTTCTTTAATTAGGGTCGGGACAGCGTTGAACGGGGTAGTTCGCCACGAGTGGCTTGTTATTAGCGTAGTGCGCTTTGTGGGAGGCTGACTGAGGCCCGGCTGTGTCATGGGTTTATCCAGACTAGTGCCCGATGTCACGGTCGACAAATTTCCAATGCGGGACGTGATGTTTCTGTCGAATCCCTGCTTTTTATTGGCGGGATGAGAAACGATGCTCAGCGTCTTATAAATGAAACATCGCCCTCAGCTATACTCCCCCGCAATTTGACCCGCACCGAGGACTGACTGTGAAGAACTGGACGTTGCGCCAACGCATTTTGGCGAGCTTTGCGGTAATTATCGCAATCATGCTGCTGATGGTTGTGGTGTCTTTTTCTCGGCTGATGAAGATCGACGCCGGCGCAGAATCGGTTCGCACCGATGCGGTCCCGGGGGTGTATTACAGTTCGATGATCCGCGGTGCGTGGGTCGACAGTTTTAACCTCACCCAACAGCTTGTCGGCCTTTCCGGGCATCGCGAAATGACCGTCGCCGACCAGACCATGTACAAAAGTTTCGAAGAGCGCTTGAACGAGCAAATAGCCAACTACCGTAAAACCATTTTCACGGAGGACGATCGGGCTCTGTTCGAGGAGTTCGAAGTGCGTCATCAGCTCTACAACAAAGAGATGAACAACGTTATCGATCTCTATCAGCGTAAAGAGTACGACCAGGCGGTGCTTGCCCTGGAGCAAAAACTGACGCCGGCCTGGGTCAATGGGCGCATGCAATTGAACAGCCTTCTTGAAAATAATCACGCCCTGGCTGAACAATCCACGCTGGCCATCAGTGACGCGGTGACGGCCGCCAAAATCAGCATGGGCGTCTCTTTGCTGGTGGCAATCATCGCCGCCGGCCTCTGCGGCCTGCTGCTGATGCGCGCGATCATGGCGCCGATGAATCGCATTGTGGATATCCTCGAAGTCATGCGCACCGGCGATCTCAGCAGTCGCCTGAATCTGGATCGCAAGGACGAGTTCGGCGCGGTGGAAACCGGGTTCAACGACATGATGACCGAGCTCACCTCGTTGGTGTCCCAGGCCCAGCGTTCCTCGGTGCAGGTCACCACGTCGGTCACCGAAATCGCCGCGACCTCCAAGCAGCAACAGGCCACCGCCACCGAAACTGCAGCCACCACCACCGAAATCGGTGCGACATCCCGTGAAATTGCCGCCACCTCACGCGACCTGGTGCGCACCATGACCGAAGTCTCCACCGCCGCCGACCAGGCTTCGGTGCTGGCCGGTTCTGGTCAGCAAGGCCTGGCGCGCATGGAAGACACCATGCACTCGGTGATGGGCGCGGCAGATCTGGTGAACGCCAAGCTGGCGATCCTCAACGAGAAGGCCGGCAACATCAACCAGGTGGTGGTGACCATCGTCAAAGTCGCCGACCAGACCAACCTGTTGTCCCTGAACGCCGCGATCGAAGCCGAGAAGGCCGGCGAGTATGGTCGCGGGTTTGCCGTGGTCGCCACCGAAGTGCGACGTCTGGCAGACCAGACCGCCGTGGCCACCTACGACATCGAGCAGATGGTGCGCGAGATCCAGTCGGCGGTGTCGGCCGGGGTCATGGGCATGGACAAGTTCTCTGAGGAAGTGCGCCGCGGCATGTCCGAGGTGCAGCAGGTGGGCGAGCAGCTGTCGCAGATCATTCATCAGGTCCAGGCGCTGGCGCCACGGGTGTTGATGGTCAACGAAGGCATGCAGGCCCAGGCCACCGGCGCCGAGCAGATCAACCACGCGCTGGTGCAATTGGGCGATGCCAGCAGCCAGACGGTTGAGTCCCTGCGCCAGGCCAGTTTCGCCATCGACGAACTGAGCCAGGTAGCCGTGGGGCTGCGTGGCGGTGTCTCGCGATTCAAAGTCTGATGAGCGAACTTACGGCCAGGCGCGGCGTGGCGATGCCGGCGAAGCAGTCGTTGTTTCTGGTGTTCCGCATCGGCAACGAGCGCTACGCCTTGCAGGCCATCGAGGTGGCCGAAGTGCTGCCGCAACTGCCGTTGAAACCCATTCCCCGGGCGCCAGACTGGGTGGCGGGGGTGTTCGCCTATCGCGGCGCGGTGGTGCCGGTGATCGACCTCAGCGCGCTGACGTTTGGCCAACCGGCCCAGGCCCGCACCAGCACGCGGCTGGTGTTGGTGCACTATCGGCCGGATGAGGCAACGCCTGCGCAATTGCTCGGGCTGATTCTGGAGCAGGTCACCGACACGTTGCGCTGCAACCCGGCGGACTATCAGCCTTATGGCCTGGACAATCGCCAGGCGCCGTACCTCGGCCCGGTGCGCGAAGATGCCCAGGGGCTGCTGCAATGGGTGCGGGTTGCCGATTTACTGGATGCACAGGTTCGCGCCTTATTGTTTCCCTCGCCGCCGCTGGACCTGGCGCAGTTTGAGGAGCAGGGATGAGCAGCGATCAACGGTTTTTCGATTTTCTCAAGGAGCGTATCGGCCTGGATGTCGGCTCGGTCGGCCCGGCGATCATTGAGCGCGCGGTGCGCCAGCGCATTACGGCGGTTCGGGCGCGGACGGCCGATGAGTACTGGCACACTTTGCTGGGCTCGCGCGACGAACAGCAGGCGCTGATCGAAGCGGTGATCGTCCCCGAAACCTGGTTTTTCCGTTACCCGGAATCCTTCGCCACGCTGGCGAAGCTGGCGGCCAAGCGGCTGGCGGCGATCAACAACATGCGCGCCCTGCGGATTCTCAGCTTGCCGTGTTCTACTGGCGAAGAACCGTACTCGATCGCCATGGCATTGCTTGATGCGGGGCTGGCGCCGCACCAGTTCAAGGTCGACGGCATGGACGTCAGCCCGCTGTCGGTGGAAAAGGCCAGGCTCGCGCTGTACGGCAAAAATTCGTTTCGTGGCCAGGACCTCGAGTTTCGCGAGCGCCACTTCACCGCTGAACACGATAACTATCGCCTCAGCGGGCGCGTGCTCGAACAGGTGCGTTTACAGGTCGGTAACCTGCTGGATCCGACCTTGCTGGTCAACGAGCCGCCCTATGACTTCGTGTTCTGTCGCAACCTGCTGATTTATTTCGACCAGCCGACCCAGCAGCAAGTGTTCGAAGTGCTCAAGCGCCTGACTCACGTCGATGGCGTGCTATTTATCGGCCCGGCCGAGGGCAGTCTGCTCGGCCGTTTCGGCATGCGCTCGATCGGTATCCCGCAGTCGTTTGCCTTCAGTCGCCAGAGCGCGCTCGAGCCGCCTGCGACTTTCACGCCGATGTCGCTGCCAGTGCAGCAACCGTTGCGCAGCGTGACTCCGCCGCCTGTGCGCAGTCGGCCTTTTGCGACGGTCGTGCCGATACCTCAGGCTGCCGCCACCCCTTCGGCCACCCCTTCGGACGCCGCCACGCTGTTGGCGAATATCGCCGCGCTGGCCAATGAAGGCAAAAGTGCCGAGGCCCGCTCCGCATGCGAAAGTTATTTGCGCAGTCACGAACCGGTGGCCCAAGTGTTCTATTGGCTGGGGCTGCTCAGCGATGTCGCCGGCAGTGCCCTGGAGGCCCAGGGTTTTTATCGCAAGGCGTTGTACCTCGAACCGCAACACCCCGACGCGTTGATGCACCTGGCTGCCTTGTTGCAATCCCAGGGCGACACGGCGGGTGCCAGACGATTGCAGGCCCGCGCCGCCCGCAGCGAGCGCGCCGCTGACAGTGAGCGTAAACGATGAACGCCTCCGACACCTTGAGCGTCACCCATGAAGATGCCCAGGCCATCGACGACTGCTGGAACCGCATCGGAATCCACGGCGACCAGTCCTGCCCGCTGCTGAGCGAGCACATTCATTGCCGCAATTGCGCGGTGTATTCGGCTGCCGCCACGCGCTTGCTCGACCGCTACGCCTTGTCGCAGGGCGACCGTGGGCAAATCTCCACGGTGGCCGAGAGTGAGGTGAAAACCCGCTCGCTGCTGATGTTTCGCCTCGGCGAAGAGTGGCTGGGCCTGGCCACTCGCAGCCTGGTCGAAGTGGCGCCACTGCAAGCGATCCATTCCTTGCCGCACCAGCGTTCCCGGGCATTGCTCGGCGTGGCGAATGTGCGCGGTGCCTTGGTGGCGTGCCTGTCTTTGGTGGAGCTGTTGGGGCTCGACGACACCAGTAGCGTGGCGCCCGGCGCGCGGGTAACGCCGCGGATGCTGATCATCGCCGCCCACGGCGGGCCGGTGGTGGTGCCGGTGGACGAAGTGGACGGGATTCACGCCATCGACGAGCGCATTCTCGATGCCGCGTCCCAGTCCGGCACCCAGGCCAGCGCCAAATACACCCGCGGAGTCTTGCCATTCAAAGGTCGCAGCCTGCGTTGGCTGGATGAAGAGCAGCTGCTGTCTGCCGTGACCCGGAGCCTAACATGACCCCCGACCAAATGCGTGACGCCTCCTTGCTGGAGCTGTTCAGCCTGGAAGCCGAGGCCCAGACCCTGGTGCTGAGCGCCGGTCTGCTGGCGCTGGAGCGTGATCCGACCCAGGCCGATTACCTCGAGTCGTGCATGCGCGCGGCCCATTCGCTCAAGGGCGCGGCGCGGATTGTAGGCGTCGATGCCGGGGTCAGCGTCGCCCACGTGATGGAGGATTACCTGGTCAGCGCCCAGGAAGGGCGCCTGTACCTGCGACCCGAACACATTGATGCGCTGTTGCAGGGCACTGATCTGCTGATGCGGATTGCGACGCCGAACAATGCTCCGGCGCCTGCGGATATCGACGCTTACGTTGTTTTGATGGGACGGCTGCTTGAGCATATGGCGACTGTTCCCATCGCGCTGCCGATGGCAGAACCTCAGCTCGAACCGTCGACACCCAGGGTCGAGCCGCCCGTTCGTGCCGCCGAAACACCCGTCGAAACACCCGTCGAAACACTCATTGAAACACCTCAGGCAGAGCCCGCCGAGCCTGCGTCCAAGACCAGGCGCGCCACCGACACTGGCGAGCGCGTATTGCGTGTCACGGCCGAGCGCTTGAACAGCCTGCTCGACCTGTCGAGTAAATCCCTGGTGGAAACCCAGCGCCTCAAGCCGCACCTGGCCACCATGCAGCGCCTTAAACGCATGCAGAGCAATGGCCTGCGGGCGCTGGAAAGCCTCAACGTTCATCTCAAGGACCATGCCTTGAGCCTCGAAGCCCAGGAAGCCTTGGGCGATGCCCGCCGATTGCTGGCCGAGTCCCAGCAATTGCTGGTGGAAAAAAACGCCGAACTGGACGAGTTCGCCTGGCACGCCAGTCAGCGCGCACAAGTGTTGTATGACACCGCGCTGGCCTGTCGCATGCGGCCGTTCGCCGACGTGCTGAGCGGTCAAGTACGCATGGTCCGCGATCTTGGGCGCGACCTTGGCAAACAGGTGCGGCTGGAGATCGAGGGCGACAAGACCCAAGTCGACCGAGACGTACTGGAAAAGCTCGAAGCGCCGCTGACACACCTGCTGCGCAATGCGGTGGATCATGGCATCGAAACCCCGGAACAGCGACGCTTGGCGGGCAAGCCGGAGGAAGGAGTGATCCGTTTGCGAGCCTCCCATCAGGCCGGTCTGCTGGTGCTGGAGCTGAGCGATGATGGCAATGGCGTCGACCTGGAAAAGGTCCGCCGCACGATCGTCGAGCGGCAGTTATCCCCAGCCGAGACTGCCGCGCAGTTGAGCGAAGAAGAGCTGCTGACGTTCCTGTTTCTGCCGGGTTTCAGCCTGCGGGACACGGTCACCGAAGTGTCCGGGCGCGGCGTCGGGCTGGATGCGGTTCAGCACATGGTCCGGCAGTTGCGCGGCGCCGTGGTGCTGGAGCAGACGGCGGGCGCGGGCAGTCGTTTCCATCTTGAAGTGCCGCAGACGCTGTCGGTGGTGCGCAGTCTGGTGGTGGAAGTCGGTGACGAGGCGTATGCCTTCCCGCTGGCGCACATCGAGCGCATGTGCGACCTGGAGCCGGAAGACATCGTGCAGGTCGAAGGCCGGCAGCACTTTTGGTACGAAGGCCGGCATGTCGGGCTGGTCGCCGCCAGTCAGCTGTTGCATCGGCCGGCGAGCCAGAACAGCGCGCAGACCCTCAAAGTCGTGGTCATGCGCGAGCGCGAGGCGATCTACGGGGTGGCGGTCGAGCGGTATATCGGCGAGCGGACGCTGGTGGTGCTGCCGCTGGACGAGCGTCTGGGCAAGGTACAGGACATTTCCGCCGGGGCTTTGCTCGACGACGGCTCAGTGGTGCTGATCGTCGACGTCGAAGACATGCTGCGTTCGGTGGACAAACTGCTCAATACCGGGCGTCTGGAGCGCATTGCCCGGCACGCCAATCAGGCCGTTGAGGCCGCGCGCAAACGGATTCTGGTGGTGGACGATTCGCTGACCGTTCGTGAGTTGCAGCGCAAGTTGCTGCTCAATCGCGGCTACGACGTCGTCGTGGCGGTGGACGGTATGGATGGCTGGAATGCCCTGCGTTCGGAGGATTTCGATCTGCTGATCACCGACATCGACATGCCACGCATGGACGGCATCGAGCTGGTGTCTTTATTGCGTCGCGACAATCGCCTGCAATCGCTGCCGGTGATGGTGGTGTCCTACAAGGACCGCGAAGAAGACCGTCGTCGTGGACTGGACGCCGGCGCCGACTATTATCTAGCCAAGGCCAGTTTTCATGATGACGCCTTACTGGATGCAGTCGTTGAGCTCATTGGAGGGGCGCGAGCATGAAAATCGCCATCGTCAACGATATGCCCATGGCGGTAGAGGCCTTGCGCCGCGCCCTGGCGTTCGAACCGGCGCACGAGGTGGTCTGGGTTGCCAGCAACGGGGCCGAGGCGGTGCAACGTTGCACCGAATACACCCCGGATCTGATCCTGATGGACTTGATCATGCCGTTGATGGACGGCGTGGAAGCGACCCGGCGGATCATGGCCGAGACCCCGTGCGCGATCGTCATCGTCACCGTCGACCGTCAGCAGAACGTGCACCGGGTGTTCGAAGCCATGGGCTACGGCGCACTGGATGTGGTCGATACCCCGGCGCTGGGCGCTGGTAACCCTCAGGAAGCCGCTGCGCCGCTGCTGCGCAAGATCCTCAACATTGGCTGGTTGATCGGTGACCACAGCAATCGGGAGCGATCGGCACCGAGCCCGCACCGCAACTCGGCCTCGCGCCAGCACCTGGTGGCGATCGGTTCATCCGCTGGCGGGCCGGCGGCGCTGGAAGTGCTGCTCAAGGGCCTGCCCCGGGATTTTTCGGCGGCCATCGTGCTGGTCCAGCATGTGGATCAGGTGTTCGCCGCCGGCATGGCCGAATGGCTGGCCAGCGCCAGCGGCCTGGACGTGCGCCTGGCCCAGGAAGGTGAACCGCCGCAAAGCGGCACGATCCTGCTGGCCGGTACCAATCACCATATCCGCTTGCTGAAAAACGGCACGCTGGCCTACACCGCCGAACCGGTCAACGAGATCTATCGGCCTTCGATCGATGTGTTTTTCGAGAGTGTGGCCAATTACTGGAGCGGTGATGCCGTGGGCGTTCTACTGACCGGTATGGGGCGTGACGGCGCCCAGGGGCTTAAACTCATGCGCCAACAGGGCTACCTGACCATCGCTCAGGACCAGAACAGCAGTGCCGTGTACGGAATGCCCAAGGCGGCCGCAGCCATCGACGCTGCCGTGGAAATCCGCCCGCTGGACAAGATAGCGCCACGTTTGCTGGAGATTTTCCAAAAATGACTATCATTAGCAGCAATCGTGGCCCAAGCAGTACTCAGGTGACCGCACATGAATGAATTACAGCTCGACGACTTCAAAACCGACGAAAACGCCGCCATGGTGTTGTTGGTGGACGATCAGGCGATGATCGGCGAGGCGGTGCGCCGTGGTCTGTCGAACGAAGAAAACATCGACTTCCACTTCTGCGCCGACCCGCACCAGGCCATCGCCCAGGCGATTCGCATCAAGCCGACGGTGATCCTTCAGGACCTGGTCATGCCCGGCCTGGACGGCCTGAGCCTGGTGCGCGAATACCGTAATCACCCGGCGACCAAGGACATTCCGATCATTGTCCTGTCGACCAAGGAAGACCCGCTGATCAAGAGCGCGGCGTTTGCCGCCGGGGCCAACGATTACCTGGTCAAGCTGCCGGACAACATCGAACTGGTGGCGCGCATCCGCTATCACTCGCGCTCCTACATGACCCTGCTGCAGCGTGACGCGGCGTACCGTGCGTTGCGGGTCAGCCAGCAACAGTTGCTCGACACCAACCTGGTGCTGCAACGCTTGATGAACTCCGACGGCCTGACCGGGCTGTCGAACCGCCGGCACTTCGACGAATACCTGGAACTGGAGTGGCGGCGTTCGTTGCGTGACCAGACGCAATTGTCGTTGCTGATGATCGATGTCGACTATTTCAAGTCCTACAACGACAGTTTTGGCCACCTCGAAGGCGATGAAGCCTTGCGCAAAGTCGCCACGGCCATTCGCGACGCCAGCGCCAGGCCATCGGACCTGCCGGCCCGTTACGGCGGCGAAGAGTTCGTCCTGGTCTTGCCCAACACCTCGCCGGGCGGTGCGCGGCTGGTGGCGGAAAAACTGCGCCAGACCGTGGTCGAATTGAAGATCCCGCACGTTTTCCCGACCGAAGGTTCGTGCCTGACCATCAGCATCGGCCTGTCGACCGTGATCCCGCAGCCGGGCAGCGACTGCCGGCAATTGATCTTGGCGGCGGACAAGGGGCTGTACCTGGCGAAGAACAATGGGCGCAATCAGGTGGGAATTGAGTAACCCGCTGACTGTAGCGCTGTAGCAGCTGCCGAGCCCGCGAGGCTGCGTTCGAGGACGAAGTCCTCGCAAGTCCTGTGTATGCGGTTTGCCTGAATGACCGCGTTGTCTGACTTTACGACGGCTGCGCCGCCGAACGCAGCCTCGCGGGCTTGGCAGCTGCTACGGGCCCCCCGCGTTATTCCGTAAACCATTCGCCCCTAAAGCCGCCAGGCGGGCTGCCTTGACAGCGTGATTACGTTATACTCGCCGGCTTTCAAAAGTTCGCCAACGAGTGCTGCCCGCCATGGAAATCAACCCGATCCTTAACAGTATCAAGGACCTGTCCGAGCGCTCCGAAACTATTCGGGGGTATCTTTGACTACGATCAAAAGCATGAGCGTCTGACCGAAGTCAATCGCGAGCTTGAAGATCCGAGTGTCTGGAACAACCCTGAGTACGCTCAGAACCTGGGTCGCGAGCGCTCTGCGCTGGCCCAGATCGTAGAAACCCTCGATGAAATGTCCAGCGGTCTGGCCGATGCCAAGGACCTGCTGTTGATGTCTGCCGAGGAAGAAGACCAGGCCGCCGTCGACGACGTAGCCCTTGAAGTGGAGCGCCTGCGCGAAGCCCTCGAGAAGCTCGAATTCCGTCGCATGTTCAGCGGCGAGATGGACCAGAACAACGCCTACCTGGACATCCAGGCCGGCTCCGGCGGTACCGAGGCCCAGGACTGGGCCAACATCCTGCTGCGCATGTACCTGCGCTGGGCGGATAAACGCGGTTTCGACGCGACCATCATGGAATTGTCGGCCGGTGAAGTCGCCGGTATCAAAGGCGCGACCGTGCACATCAAGGGCGAATACGCCTTTGGCTGGCTGCGTACCGAAATCGGCGTGCACCGTCTGGTGCGCAAGAGCCCGTTCGACTCCGGCAACCGTCGTCACACCTCGTTCTCGGCCGTGTTCGTGTCGCCGGAAATCGATGACAACATCGAAATCGACATCAACCCGTCGGACCTGCGCATCGACACCTACCGCTCCTCCGGTGCCGGTGGTCAGCACGTAAACACCACCGACTCGGCCGTACGGATTACTCACGTACCGACCAACACCGTGGTCAGCTGCCAGAACGAACGCTCCCAGCACGCCAACAAAGACACCGCGATGAAAATGTTGCGGGCGCGCTTGTACGAGCAGGAAGTGCAGAAACGCAACGCCGCCTCCCAGGCCCTGGAAGACACCAAGTCGGACATCGGCTGGGGTCACCAGATCCGTTCGTACGTGCTCGATGCCTCGCGGATCAAGGATCTGCGCACCAACATCGAACGCAGCGACTGCGACAAGGTGCTCGACGGCGACATCGACGAATACCTGGTGGCGAGCCTGAAACAAGGGCTGTAAGGCACGCCCTACAGCGATCCCCAGCCGAAGGCTGGGGGCAACGAATCTGTGATGGAATTTTTAAAGACATGAGCGACCTACAACTCGACCCGCAAGCCCTGCAACAGGAAGAAAACTCCCTGATCGCCCTGCGCAAGGAAAAGCTTGCTGCCGAGCGCGCCAAGGGCCAGGCCTTCCCCAACGACTTCCGCCGCGACGCCTACTGCGAAGACTTGCAGAAGAAGTACGCGGACAAGACCAAGGAAGAGCTGGCAGAGGCTGCGATCCCGGTCAAGGTTGCCGGTCGTCTCATGCTCAACCGTGGCTCGTTCATGGTGATTCAGGACATGTCCGGGCGCATCCAGGTTTACGTCAACCGTAAAACCCTGTCCGAAGAGACCCTGGCCGCGGTGAAAACCTGGGACCTGGGCGACATCATTGCCGCCGAAGGCACCCTGGCCCGTTCCGGCAAGGGCGACCTGTACGTTGAAATGACCAATGTGCGCCTGCTGACCAAATCCCTGCGCCCGCTGCCAGACAAGCACCACGGCCTGTCCGACACCGAGCAGCGCTACCGCCAGCGTTACGTCGACCTGATCGTCAACGAAGACGTGCGCCAGACCTTCCGCGTGCGTTCGCAAGTGATTGCGCACATCCGCAGCTTCCTGATGAAGCGTGACTTCCTGGAAGTCGAAACGCCGATGCTGCAAACCATTCCGGGCGGTGCGGCGGCCAAGCCGTTCGAAACTCACCACAACGCGCTGGACATGCAGATGTTCTTGCGCATTGCGCCGGAGCTGTACCTCAAGCGGCTTGTTGTTGGCGGGTTTGAAAAAGTCTTCGAAATCAACCGCAACTTCCGTAACGAAGGCGTTTCGACCCGGCACAACCCCGAGTTCACCATGCTCGAGTTCTACCAGGCCCACGCTGACTACGAAGACAACATGGACCTGACCGAGGAACTGTTCCGCGAACTGGCGCAGCTGGTTCTGGGCAGCACCGACGTGCCTTACGGCGACAAGGTGTTCCACTTCGGCGAGCCGTTCGTGCGCCTGTCGGTGTTCGACTCGATCCTCAAGTACAACCCTGAACTGACCGCTGCCGACCTGAACGACATCGACAAGGCCCGCGCCATCGCCAAGAAGGCCGGCGCCAAGGTGCTCGGTTTCGAAGGCCTGGGCAAACTGCAGGTGATGATTTTCGAAGAACTGGTCGAGCACAAGCTGGAACAGCCGCACTTCATTACCCAGTACCCGTTCGAAGTGTCGCCGCTGGCCCGTCGTAACGACGAGAACCCGAACGTCACCGACCGTTTCGAACTGTTCATCGGCGGCCGTGAAATCGCCAACGCCTACTCCGAGTTGAACGACGCGGAAGACCAGGCCGAGCGCTTCATGGCACAGGTGGCCGACAAGGATGCTGGCGACGATGAAGCCATGCACTACGACGCCGACTTCGTTCGTGCGCTGGAGTACGGCATGCCGCCGACCGCCGGTGAAGGGATCGGCATCGACCGTCTGGTGATGTTGCTGACCAACTCACCGTCGATTCGCGACGTGATCCTGTTCCCGCACATGCGCCCGCAAGCGTAAATGTTTCAATTAAAAAGCCGCCTAAAACAGGCGGCTTTTTATTGCCTGTCTGGTACAAACGTATCAATTGGTTACTTTTGACGTTAGAGAGGAATACCTGTCGTGAATCGTGCAATTGCTCAAGAAGGTGCAGCGGATATCGCCACTGCGGTCGCTGAAAGTGTTCAGTACCAGGGCCGCAAGGCCAGCCGACAGGGCAGCGAACAGCGTCGACAGGACATTCTCGACGCGGCGATGCGCATTGTCGTGCGCGATGGCGTGCGGGCCGTGCGGCACCGTGCGGTAGCAGCCGAGGCCTGTGTGCCGCTGTCGGCCACCACTTACTATTTCAAGGACATCGATGACCTGCTCACCGATACCTTCGCCCAATACGTGGAGCGCAGCGCGGCATACATGGCCCGGTTGTGGGCCAGCAACGAAGGCCTGTTGCGCGAGATGGTTGTCAGCAGTGATGGCACCGCCGAGTCGCGCTCACAGCTGGCGGACGATATCGCACGGCTGATGGCTGACTATGTTCATCGGCAACTGATCAATCGCCGCGAGCACCTGATGGCCGAGCAAGCCTTCCGCCAGGAAGCGTTGCTCAACCCGCGTCTGGCGTTGTTGGTGCGTTCCCATCAACAAATTCTCTTGCAGGGCACCTGCCAGCTTTTCGAAGTATTGGGTTCCCGCGAGCCACAACAAGATGCCAAAGTGTTGACGGCGATTGTCGGACGGATGGAATATCAGGGCCTGCTCAACGATGCCGAGCCTGTTGCCGAAGAGGAAATGCTCGGCATCCTGACCCGCTACATGCACCTGGTACTGGCGTCGGTGTAACCCCTTGTGGGACTCAACCCTGTGGGAGAGTGGCCAGTAGGGGGCATCGTGTGTCGATAGGGAGTGTTGAATGAAAGCCTGGCGTGTCGTGGTGATCGCCTTGTCGTTCCTGCTGCTCAGTGGCTGCCTGGTGACCTTCAAGGAGTCGCTGCCCGCCAGCGAGCCCGCGCCCAAAGGGTTGCTCGGCAAATGGGCCAGCACCAATGCCTGGGGCGAGCCGATGAACCTGGAACTGACACGCGTCGGCGACAATCACTACCAGGCGGTCAGCTACTTCAAGGCCAAACCCCATGAGCGCGAAGCCTATCCTTTCACGGTGTCGCGCCATGGCAATCGCTGGTACCTGTCGGCGAAGGTGCCGGCGCAGTTCGGCGGGCATTTCACCATCGCCGGTTTCGAGCTCAACGATAAGCACGAACTGGTGGTCTACAACCTCGACCTTGAGCAGATCAGACAGGCCATGGGGCAAGAAGCCCTCAGTGGCGAAGGCTTTCAGACTGAAGATGGCGATGGGGTGTTGATCAACAACAGCCTGGATCAGGTATTCGCCTACCTCGACGACCCGGCCAATTCCGATGTCTTCGTCGAAGCGGTACGCTATCAGCGCCTGGCCAAAACCAAATAAACCCAGCACGTAACAGCTTTACTACAGGAGTCTCGGGTGGACGAATACCAGCAGACGATACGCATGTTGTCCGATCGCATAGTGCTGGCGCAGACGCCGATTCGCATTCTGGATGCGGTCAAGTGGGATGACAGTATTCGCAAGGGGTTCCTCAAGGGCAAGGGCAAGGAAATGCCGGCCGTGGACCGCGACTACTACCTCAATCGACCGCTGTCGTTCGACTCCAGCAAAGTGAAGCTGGAGTTCCAGAACATCGAGCGCGACATCACTCGGCAACTTGGCCAGTTCAACCCGGTCGGGCAGATCATGCGCCGCATGTGCAAGGAATACCGCATGGTGGTGCGCATGCTTGAAGCGCGCGGCACCGAGGATTTCGGGTTGATTTCCCAGGAGTTGTACGGCGCGGCGTCCGATGCGTTTCACGCCGGCGACCCGACCCTGGCCGACCTGGGGCTGATGCTCTCCGATTACCTGAACAACATCGACGGCCGTGGCGACCTCAAGGACGAACCGAAAGTCCTCACGGCCAAGGAAGCCGTCGACCTGCTGCAACATCGGTTGAACAAGGTGTTTGGCGAAAACGAGGAAACCATCCGGGTGTTCGAGTCCGACGGGATCGTCGCCGACGCGGCGGCCGGCGCCGACTACATCAAGATCCGCACCGACGCGATGTTCAACAATCGCGACGTGCGTGCGCTGGAAGTCCATGAAGGGCTGGTGCATGTGGGCACCACCCTCAACGGCCTGAATCAGCCGATCTGTACGTTCCTGTCCAAGGGCCCGCCGTCGTCCACCGTGACTCAGGAGGGCCTGGCGATCCTGATGGAGATCATCACCTTCGCCTCCTACCCGAGCCGCTTGCGCAAACTGACCAACCGCACCCGCGCCATTCATATGGTGGAGGAGGGCGCGGACTTCTTGCAGATCTTTGAGTTCTTCCGGGCTCAGGGCTTTGAAATGGCCGAAAGCTACGGCAATGCCAGTCGGGTGTTCCGCGGCTCGGTGCCGAATGGTCTGCCATTTACCAAAGACTTGTCCTACCTCAAGGGCTTTATCATGATTTACAACTACATTCAGTTGGCCGTGCGCAAAGGCAAGCTGGAGCAGATACCGCTGTTGTTCTGCGGCAAGACTACGCTGGAGGACATGCGGACCTTGCGCCAATTGGTGGACGAAGGCCTGGTGGTGCCGCCCAAGTACCTGCCCGAGCAGTTCCGCGACATGAACGCGTTGTCGGCGTGGATGTGCTTCTCCAACTTCCTCAACCACCTGAGCCTGGACCGGATCGAAGCGGATTACTCCAATATCCTTTGATTCAGATCATTCCCACGCTCTGCGTGGGAATGCCGCCATGGACGCTTCGCGTCCACTGTGACGCAGAGCGTCACGGTATGCACTCCCACGCGGAGCATGGGAACGATCACCCACATTGAGGCTTCACCGGATGAGAATCCTCGGCATCTTCTGCCTGCTCCTGGCCCTCGGCGGTTGCAGCTCTTTGCTGTTCTACCCCGAGTCCGGCCAGCCGTTCACCCCGGAAAAAGCCAAGCTCGACTATCGCGACGTCACCCTGACCACTGCCGACGGCCTCAAGCTGCATGGCTGGTGGCTGCCGGCGAAAAAAGGCGTCGAAGTCAAAGGCACTGTGCTGCATCTGCACGGTAACGGCGGCAACCTGGCGTGGCATCTGGGTGCGAGCTGGTGGTTGCCGAAGCAGGGCTATCAGGTGTTGCTGGTGGACTATCGCGGGTACGGATTGTCCGAAGGTAAGCCGGCGTTGCCGGAGATTTATCAGGACATCGACGCCGCCTTCACATGGCTCGACCAGGCGCCGGAGGTCAAGGGCAAGCCGTTGATCCTTCTCGGTCAGAGCCTTGGCGGTTCGATGGCCGTGCATTACCTGGCCCAGCATCCCGAGCGCCAGCGGCAACTCAAGGCTTTCGTGCTCGATGGCGTGCCTGCCAGCTACCGCGATGTCGGGCGTTTCGCCCTCAGCACCTCCTGGATGACCTGGCCGTTCCAGGTGCCGTTGTCCTGGCTGGTGCCGGATGGCGATAGCGCGATCCGTTCCATGACGCAGCTCAATGGTGTACCGAAACTGATCTATCACAGTATCGATGATCAGCTGGTGCCCCTTTCCAACGGCATCCGACTGTATCAAGCTGCGCCGCCGCCGCGAGTGCTGCAACTGACCCGGGGCGGTCATGTGCAAACCTTCGCCGACCCGGTCTGGCGAAAAGTCATGCTGCGTTACCTCGAAGATCCGCAGCATTTCAACGGCCTGCGCCGCCTGGGTGAAATTCCGAATTACCCGGCACCCCCGAATTCTGAAGATGAACCACCAGAGAGTCCGCAATGAGTGAAGAACGTAACGCCATCCCGCTGATCATCACCGGTATTTGCAGCATCCTCGGCACCGTCGGGGCCCTGTGGTGGTACGGCTACCTGCACTTCGCCAAACCCGAGGATGCGTTGCTGCTCAGCGACTTCACCATGCTCAAGACCGTGCCGGGCGAAGACTACAAAATCTCCCTGGAACCGGCCGCGCAAGTGGCGCAGTGCATCGATGGCGTACTGGTGATGTTTGATACCGAACAGAAAGGCCTGACCGGCGTACTGGTCAACAACAAGAAAAAAGCCGTGCGCTGCATGGGCCAGGAAACCCCGCAAAAACTCGAACAGTAAAATCCCACCTCCATTGGCAATGATGAACCCTTGTGGCGAGGGGGCTTGCCCCCGTTGGGTCGCGAAGCGGCCCTAAAACCTGCATTCGCGTTTTGTCAGGTACACCTTGCGGGATGGTTTCACGACTGCTTCGCAGCCGAACGGGGGCAAGCCCCCTCGCCACAGGGTTGCTTGGACCCAAGACAAGTGTTCGATCAATAAGAAGCCCCGCCTGATCCGATCAGGCGGGGCTTTTGTGTTTCAGCAGGTGAAACTTAGTTCGAGCTGACAGCCGAACGCGGGATCACTGGCTGATTGTCATTGGAAATGGTCACTTCCACCCGACGGTTCATCGCACGGCCGGAGACGCTGGTGTTTTCGGCCACCGGGTATTCCTTGCCATAACCCTGGACCACGATGCGCGCCGGGTCGACACCCATCTTGATCAGGGCCACTTGCACCGAGGTCGCGCGGCGCTCGGACAGCGACTGGTTGTACGACGCCGCGCCGGTGCTGTCGGTGTAGCCTTCGACAATCACTTTACGGTCGGGGTTTTCCTGAAGGAACTGCGCCAGTTTGTTGATGTTCATCAGACCGCTGGGTTTCAGGTCGGCCTTGTTGGTGGCGAACAGCACGTCACCGAACGTTACCAGCGTGCCGCGATCGGTCTGTTTGGCGTTGAGGCTGGCCTGCAATTGTTTGATCTGCTGGTCGCGGGCATCCAGACGCGCCTGGGCTCGCTGAGCCGCGGCGTTTTTCAGGTTGTTTTCCGCGGTGCGCAGGGCGATGGTCTGCTTGGCCACTTCAACGCGCTGGTTGGTCAGGTAAGCCAGTTGGTCGACCTTGTTCTGGTCTTCCTTGTCCTGATAAGCCTTGTCGGCCTTGTCCAGGTAATCGCTGGCGTCTTTGGTTTCCAGTGCCGCGACTTTGCTGGCTTGCGGGTTGGCTTGCAGGCCGGCGTAGTTGGTGCGGGCTTGCTCCAGGTTGGTGTTGGGCGGTGTGGCGCAGGCAGCCAGTGCAATGCTTGCGGCCAGGAGGGCGGGTATCATCAGTTGTTTGCGCATGGTGGTTCGTCCTTTCTATCGATAAATGTGTCAGGCCTGAAAATCGGGATGCGCGCTCACTGCACGGTGCGCTGACTTTCCTGACGCAGTTCCTGAACACCTTTCTGTGAGTCCTTTACAGCCTGTTCGGCTTTCATCGCCTGGGCTTTGCGTTCTGCCACTCGGGCGTCCCACTCGGCCTGTTCGGCGAGCATTTTGGCTTCGTCATACTTTTTGTCGTGCATGGCGATTTCGGCTTGTTTGAGCTTGTCCTGAGCGGACTTCATTTCCACCGCGGCGAATTCGGTGCCTCCGGCGCTGACGGCACTGTTCACGGTCGATTGAGTCACGGCGTATTGCTCGGTGGGCGGGTTGCCGGCGCATCCGGCCAGAACCAAACTGCTGCCGATGGCCAGGGCCGCCAGTTTGAGACCGCGCAGGTGGGTGGACGAGGATGAAGCAGTGCTGGTCTTCATGGTTTCAACTCCGTTGGATAACTCCTGAAATACATCTGAATCCATCCTGGGCAAGGAGCCGCAACCTTCGATTTCCAGAGCATTTTGAAACGGCCGTCCCAGGCGTGGTTACTGGGTTGACCCGAGGCGTTTTTTAAAAGTTCAGAGAAAATGGCCTTTCGCCCGAAAAAACTTTGAGCTGACGGACAAGGCTCTAAGTCGGGAACTTTAGTTGTACGCAGGGGTATTCCCGGCCCTGCACGGGCCAGGAAATACGTATTTCTGGAAGGGGAGCAAGACGCGCAAATCAGTGTTTTGGCTTGTCGTTTTCGGTCGACAAATCGTGCAAGTGACGACGGGACAAGGCGAGAAAACGCGGGGTTGGACCGACGTCTTCGTACAGCGGATCGCCTTCTTCGTCGGTGGCGACCACCGTTGACCCTTTCACATACGGAAAGCTTTCTTCAAGTTCTTCAAGGGCTGCGCCAATCAATTCTCCGAGCAGTTCTTCAGGGTGCCTTTTGGGGTACATATCGATAATCGCCGCCAGCCGTGCGGCGGCTTCCACGTCCAGACGAATCGTGTAGCCGGAGTCGGTCAGGCGACCCTTGGCGTTTTCTTCCCAGTGCTTGGCAAGCTCGCGGATTTTCATAATGACCTCATTACGCACCTGCTCATGGCAGGCCGGGTGAGTGTCCGGCGGTGGCCGGTGGCAAGCCGCTGTACGGCTTGGTGTTGAGCCTAGCTGCAACGTTCGGGGTTTGCAGTCCCTGGTTTACTTGTAAGAACCGCTTTACAACGGCACTCTCTATTATCAAAGCATAGCCGCCCGGATTTTCGCTGGAGAACTGCTGATGACCGATATTGATGCACGCTTGCGCGAGGACGTTCACCTGTTGGGTGAGCTATTGGGCAACACCATTCGCGAGCAGTACGGGGATGGCTTTATCGACAAGATCGAGCAAATCCGCAAAGGCGCCAAGGCCGACCGTCGCGGTTCGATGGATGCCGAACTCAGCGCCAGCCTCAACCAGTTGAGCGAGGACGAATTGCTGCCGGTGGCGCGGGCGTTCAACCAGTTCCTCAACCTGGCCAATATCGCCGAGCAATATCAGCTGATTCACCGCCGCGAAGAGTCACAACCCGCGCCGTTCGAGGCCCGGGTGTTGCCGGAGCTGCTCACTCGCCTGTTGGCTGCAGGGCATGACGCCGAATCCCTGGCCCGGCAATTGGGGCGGGTGGACATCGAGCTGGTATTGACGGCGCACCCCACCGAAGTGGCGCGACGCACACTGATCCAGAAATACGACGCGATCGCCGCGCAACTGGCGGCCCTGGATCATCGCGACCTGACCAGCGCCGAGCGCGAGCAGATCAAGACCACCTTGCAGCGCCTGATCGCCGAAGCCTGGCACACCGAAGAAATCCGCCGCACCCGCCCGACACCTGTAGACGAAGCCAAGTGGGGCTTTGCGGTGATCGAGCATTCGCTGTGGCAGGCGATTCCCAACTATTTGCGCAAGGCCGACCAGGCCCTGCATGCCGCCACCGGCCTGCACCTGCCGCTGGAGGCCGCGCCGATTCGCTTCGCCTCGTGGATGGGCGGCGACCGTGACGGTAACCCCAACGTCACCGCCGCCGTGACCCGCGAAGTATTGTTGCTGGCTCGCTGGATGGCTGCCGATTTGTATGTGCGCGATGTCGATCACCTCGCCGCCGAATTGTCGATGCAACAGGCCAGCGACGCCCTGAAAGCCAAGGCTGGCGACAGCGCCGAGCCTTACCGCGCGGTACTCAAACAGCTGCGTGAGCGCCTGCGCGCAACCCGTAATTGGGCCCAGGCCTCCCTGACGGCCACCACGCCGGCGTCCGCCGATGTGCTGCAAAACAACCGCGACCTGCTGGACCCGTTGGAGCTGTGTTACCACTCGCTGCATGAATGCGGCATGGGCGTTATCGCCGATGGCCCGTTGCTCGACTGCCTGCGCCGAGCGGTGACGTTCGGGCTGTTTCTGGTGCGCCTCGATGTGCGACAGGACTCCTCGCGCCACACCGCAGCCATGACCGAAATCACCGATTACCTCGGCCTGGGTCGTTATGAGGACTGGAACGAAGAGGAGCGCATCGCCTTCCTGATGCGCGAACTGAACAATCGCCGGCCGTTGCTGCCGGCCTACTTCAAGCCGTCTGCCGACACCGCCGAAGTGCTGGCGACGTGCCGGGAAATCGCTGCCGCGCCGGGGGCTTCCCTCGGCTCGTATGTGATTTCCATGGCTGGCGCCGCTTCCGACGTGCTGGCCGTGCAGTTGCTGCTCAAGGAATCCGGCGTGTTGCGGCCGATGCGCGTGGTGCCGCTGTTCGAAACCCTCGCCGACCTCGATAACGCGGGCCCGGTGATCGAAAAGCTGTTGTTGCTGCCGGGTTATCGCTCGCGCCTGCAAGGGCCGCAGGAAGTGATGATCGGTTATTCCGACTCGGCCAAGGACGCCGGCACTACGGCGGCGGCCTGGGCGCAGTATCGGGCGCAGGAGCGTCTGGTGGATATTTGCCGGGAGCAACAAGTGGAGCTGCTGTTGTTCCACGGCCGTGGCGGCACCGTGGGCCGTGGTGGCGGCCCGGCGCACGCAGCGATTCTGTCGCAGCCGCCGGGGTCGGTGGCGGGGCGTTTCCGCACCACCGAGCAGGGGGAAATGATTCGTTTCAAATTCGGCCTGCCGGACATCGCGGAGCAAAACCTCAATCTGTACCTGGCGGCGGTGCTGGAAGCGACCTTGCTGCCGCCACCACCTCCTACGCCTGCCTGGCGCCATTTGATGGACGAACTGGCCGCCGATGGGGTCAAGGCTTACCGCGCCGTGGTGCGGGAAAATCCGCAGTTCGTCGAGTATTTCCGCCAGTCCACCCCGGAGCAGGAGTTGGGGCGCTTACCGTTGGGCAGCCGCCCGGCCAAGCGCCGCGCCGGCGGCATCGAAAGCCTGCGCGCCATTCCGTGGATTTTCGGCTGGACCCAGACGCGCCTGATGTTGCCGGCCTGGCTCGGCTGGGAAACGGCGCTGAGCAAGGCGCTGGAGCGCGGCGAAGGGGAGCTGCTGGGGCAGATGCGCGAGCAATGGCCGTTCTTCCGCACCCGCATCGATATGCTGGAAATGGTGCTGGCCAAGGCCGACGCCGATATCGCCCAGTCTTACGACGAGCGCCTGGTCGAGCCGGATCTGCTCCCTTTGGGTGCGCATTTACGCGACCTATTGTCGCAGGCCTGTGCGGTGGTCCTGGGGCTGACGGGTCAGTCCCAGCTACTGGCACATAGCCCAGACACCCTTGAATTCATCCGCCTGCGCAACACCTACCTCGACCCGCTGCATCTATTGCAGGCCGAACTGTTGGCCCGTTCGCGGCAGCAGGATGAAGCGCAGGGCAGCCCGGTAGAACAGGCGTTGCTGGTGTCTGTGGCGGGGATTGCCGCCGGTTTGCGAAATACCGGCTAAGGTTTTCGTCATAGGGAACAGGCACCTGGCGCGAGCGTCGAGTGCCTGTCGGCGAGCGGTTGAGAAGGTCTGTCAGGCGACAGTTAATGACGGGGTTGCGACTTGGGGTACCCCTTCGAAAGGGCACGTCCTGCGCAGGTTTCTCCGACTTTCGGCGGCTTGTGTGGGCAGGGCCTGCTGTGTATCTTGATCAGCCTTTGGCCGTTTGGGCGGTCACGACCCTATTTTTTGAGATTGGCCCTACGAGGCGAATCCTTTGTTTTGTTTAAGTAATTCTAAATAAAAAATTGAGGAGCACATCTAATGCGCGTCATTCTGCTGGGAGCTCCCGGGGCCGGTAAAGGTACTCAGGCTAAGTTCATCACCGAAAAGTTCGGCATTCCGCAAATCTCTACCGGTGACATGCTGCGTGCTGCTGTAAAAGCCGGCACCGAGCTGGGCATCAAAGCCAAAAGCATCATGGATGCCGGTGGTCTGGTCTCCGACGATCTGATCATCGCTTTGGTCAAGGACCGTATTGCGCAGCCTGACTGTGCCAACGGTTTCCTGTTCGACGGTTTCCCGCGCACCATTCCGCAAGCTGAAGCGTTGGTAGAAGCTGGCGTGGAACTGGACAACGTGGTCGAAATCGCCGTCGATGACGAAGAGATCGTTCAGCGTATCGCCGGTCGTCGCGTTCACGAGGCCAGCGGCCGCGTGTACCACACCGTGTACAACCCGCCGAAAATCGCCGGCAAAGACGACATCACCGGTGAAGAGCTGGTGCAGCGCAAGGACGACACCGAAGAAACCGTGCGTCATCGCCTGTCGGTCTACCACTCCCAGACCAAACCTCTGGTGGAGTTCTACCAAGGCCTGGCCGCTGCTCAGGGCAAGCCGAAGTACAGCCATATTCCGGGTGTCGGCTCGGTTGAGACGATTACCGGCAAGGTGCTTGAAGCACTGAGCTGAAAAGTCTGATCGGCTTCATCTTCTACGGCCCGCTTGCGGGCCGTAGTTGTTTATACTGGCGCACTTTTTCTGACCTCTCTTACGGATACATCGATGAGCACCTTGCTGGCCCTGGACACCGCGACTGAAGCTTGCTCCGTTGCCTTGCTGCATGACGGCAAGGTCACGAGCCATTACGAGGTGATCCCGCGCCTGCATGCGCAGAAGCTGTTGCCGATGATTCAGCAACTGCTGGCCGATGCCGGGACCACGCTGCAAGCGGTCGACGCCATTGCGTTCGGTCGTGGGCCGGGCGCGTTTACCGGTGTGCGGATCGCCATTGGCGTGGTGCAAGGGCTGGCGTTTGCGCTGGACCGTCCGGTGTTGCCGGTCTCCAACCTCGCGGTGCTCGCCCAGCGGGCTTATCGCGAACACGGCGTCAGCCAGGTCGCGGCAGCCATCGATGCGCGTATGGATGAGGTGTATTGGGGCTGCTACCGCGAAACGGCGGGGGAGATGCGGCTGGTGGGCAACGAAGCGGTATTGCCACCGGAAGCCGCCGCGTTGCCGGTCGATGCCAGCGGCGAGTGGTTCGGCGCGGGCACCGGTTGGGGTTATGCCGAGCGTATTGCAGTGAACCTGAGCGGCCAGGACGCGAGCATGCTGCCCCACGCCGAAGATTTGCTGACCCTGGCGCGTTTCGCCTGGGAACGCGGTGAAGCGATCGTGGCCGATCAGGCGCAGCCGGTGTATTTGCGCGATAAAGTCGCGACGCCGAAAGCGCGGTAATCCTTGATTCCGAGTTGACCCCTTCGCGGGCAAGCCTCGCTCCTACAGGTACCAAGACGCCGCACTATTGTGTCCGACTCAATACCTGTAGGAGCGAGGCTTGCCCGCGAAGGCGATCTAACGGAAATAGCTAATCATCAGTTTCTGCCCGCCGCTTTTAAACCTTTTCGCTTTTCTGTGTTCTAGTTATCACTCGGCGGTTTGCGAAGTGGGTAATGCGCCACTAAACTGCCATCATCGATACCGAGCATGCACTTATGCGTATAGACGGCGTTTCCTCCCAGTCCTACCCAATCAAGCGCAAGCCTCGTAAAGGCCATGTGTCTGAGGATGACTCCGTCGATGTCGACGGCGAGCTGGAATTCCCTACCGAAGAGCAATTGGCCGCCCGCGCCGCCAAAGCCTCCGCGCAACGCCTGAGCAATCTTCCCGCGCGTCAACAAGACATGATTTATCACCGCGCCATGAGCAAAAGCGTGGCGATGGCACTGGCCAGTTACCTGAGCACGGCCACTTTTGTCGACTGGGATGCGGATGTGCTGGGTCTCGACCTGTACATCTGATGCTGCCTTATTACCTCGGCTGCCCGTCCTGGAGCGAAAACGCCTGGCGCGACTACTTGTATCCACAGGACGCCAGGCCCGCCGAGTTTCTTGATCTTTATTCTCAAGTGTTCAACGCCGTGGAAGGCAATACGACCTTCTACGCGAGCCCGGCTGCCGCCACCGTGCAGCGCTGGGCCGAGACCATGCCCGAACACTTTCGCTTCACCGCCAAATTCCCCGGCGACATCAGCCACAGCGGTGACCTGCGCGACCAATTGACCGCCACAGAAACGTTCCTGCAATTGCTCAGCCCTCTGGGGGAGCGGGTTTCGCCATTGTGGCTGCAATTGTCCAAAAGCTTTACCCCGCAACGACTGTCGGAGCTGGCCGGTTTTATTGATGCGGTGGACCGGCCCTTGGCGGTCGAAGTGCGGCATGACGAGTTCTTTGCCAAGGGCGATGCCGAGCGAATGCTCAATCGCCTGCTGCTGGATCGTGGCGTCGAGCGCATCTGCCTCGATCCGCGCGCGCTGTTCAGCTGCACCTCGACCAATCCTTCGGTACTCCACGCCCAATCGAAAAAGCCCAGGGTGCCGCCTCGCCCTGCGGCGTTCACTCAGTTTCCACAGGTGCGCTTCATCGGCCACCCCGAACTTGAAGCCAACGATCCGTTCCTGGTGCCATGGGTCGAGAAAATCGCCGTCTGGATCGAAGAGGGCCGCACGCCGTATATCTTCCTGCACACCGCCGATAACCTGCTGGCGGCGAAACTGGCACAACGTTTTCACGCACAACTGATGCTGCGTTTGCCTGGCCTGCCGCCGCTGCCTGAGCTATACAGAGAACCCGCCGCCGAGCAACTTGGTTTGCTCTGAAGCGGGTTTTCCCTTTTTCAGGAGTCTGCCAATGGATGCGCAAACCCTTCGAGCCCAGGCGTTCAAAGCACTGCACGAACGCGAGGGCGCCTTTGTCATTCCCAACCCCTGGGACGCCGGCTCAGCGAAAATGCTTGCCAGCCTGGGCTTCGAGGCACTGGCAACCACCAGCGCCGGTTATGCCTTTTCCCGGGGCCGTCCTGATGGTGGGCTGACGCTCGACGATACCCTGGCAAACGTTGAGGCGATTGTTGCGGCCACTGATTTGCCGGTCGCGGTGGATCTCGAAAACGGCTTTGCCGACGCTCCTGCCGAGTGCGCCCAAAGTATTCTGCGGGCCGCTCAGGCCGGTGCCGTAGGCGGTTCGATCGAGGATGCCACCGGGCGTGAAGACGGTCCGATCTACTGCTTCGAGCATGCCGTGGCGCGTATCGAAGCCGCTGTCGCAGCAGCGCGCAGTTTGCCTTTCCCCTTCACGTTGACGGCGCGTGCCGAGAACTATTTGCACGGCAATCCTGACCTCGACGACACCATTCGCCGTTTGCAGGCATTCGCCGAGGCCGGCGCGGACGTGCTTTACGCCCCAGGCCTGCGCAATGCCGAAGAGGTCTTGGCGGTGGTTCGCGCCGTGGCACCGAAACCGGTGAATGTGTTGATGTCCGGCGGGCTCAAGCTGACGGTAGCGCAGTTGAGCGAAATGGGCGTCAAGCGTATCAGCGTCGGTTCGGCCCTGGCGTTGGCAGCGTATGGCGAGTTCTTGCGCGCGGCCGAGGAAATCCAGCAACACGGGACCTTTGGCTTCACTTCCCGGTCGATGCCGTTCCAGAAGGCCAATCAATTCTTCAAAGGCTGACGAGGTCGGGCCGTGATGGTTGGGCCGCTGAGGGGTTATGCGGCGATGCGCAGGTTCTGCAGAACGATCGGGCGCGCCCAGCCGTTATCGAAATCGAGTTGTTTCTGCTGTTCCACCAACTCTTGCGGTGAGAACGGCGGGAATGGCTTGTCCAGCAGGTCGAGTTCGAACTCGGCGATTGGCAAGTGCAGCGGACGCGGTTGCGGCGCGGCACCAGGCTCGGGCAGCGGTTGACCGGCGGTGAGCACGATCGGGCGAACCCAGCCGCTTTCGAAGTCCTGCTGTTTCTGTTGCGCGACGATTTCTTCCGGCGGGAACGGTGGGAACGGTTTATCGGCCAGGTCCATTTCGAACTCGGCAATTGGCAGGAACAATGGCTCCGGCGGACGGACTTCGGTTTCTTTCACATCACATTCGCGCTGGGAAATGATGTGCGCCAGCAGCTCGCTGCCGACGGTCGGTTCGACCGGGCTGTCGAGATCGACCGGCGGAAAGTCCAGAGACGCCGGCACCACATCGCCCGACTGATCGGCCAGGGCCTGGGCAAAAAAATCTTGCCACAGGTGACTGACGCCGCTCAGTGCTTGGGAGTTTCGCAGGCCAAAATCGCCGTGGGGCGAGATGTAACCTATCGATGTGCGTTGAATGCCTGACATTTTTCTCGGTCGACGCTCAGCTCTGGCAAAATGCTCGATAGTTTGGTTATCGGCCGTTTTTGCCGATCATTAATTTTTTGAGCGTGTTTTCCCATGATTGAGCAACCTGCGGCCTGCCGCATCCATGTCGAAGCCTTGGGCGCGACGTTCCAGCCACAGGCCGAGCAATGGGCCGAGCGCCTGGGTTTGCCGTTGCAGGTGGATGACGGCGAGTTTGCCTTGCAGGTGGGTGAGCAGGGTTTGCAACTGCAACAACTGGGGCCGGATGCACCGGGGCCGGTGCGGGTCGACTTCGTCGAGGGTGGCGCGGCCCATCGTCGGTTGTACGGCGGCGGCAGCGGTCAGATGATCGCCAAGGCGGTCGGCATCGCCCAAGGCGTGCGGCCACGGGTGCTGGACGCCACGGCCGGGCTGGGCAAGGACGCGTTCGTGCTGGCCAGCCTGGGCTGCGAGATGAGCCTGATCGAGCGCCAGCCGCTGATCGGCGCCTTGCTTGAAGATGGTCTGGCACGCGGCGCGGAAGATTTCGACGTGGCGCCGATCGTGGCGCGGATGCGTTTGCTCAAGGGCAATTCGATCGAGGTGATGCGCAACTGGGAAGGCGAGCCGCCGCAGGTGATCTACCTCGACCCGATGTTTCCCCATCGTGAGAAAACCGCGTTGGTGAAGAAGGAAATGCGCCTGTTCCGGCCGCTGGTCGGCGATGATCCGGATGCGCCGGCCCTGCTCGCAGCGGCCTTGGCCCTGGCCAGTCACCGGGTGGTGGTCAAACGCCCGCGCAAGGCGCCGTGCATCGATGGGCCGAAGCCGAGCCATGCGCTGGACGGCAAGTCCAGCCGATATGACATTTATCCGAAGAAAGCGCTCAAGCCTTAAGATCGAGTCGCCTTCACTGATCGTTCCCACACAGCGTGGGAACGATCATCACGCCAAATATCTATCAGGCCGACTCCGGCCGATACGCCCGCATAAACAATCCCACCACTTCCTGCACATGGGCTTCGGCCGCATCCCCGGTTACCGGTTCGCCGCAGCCATACAGCAAGCGGAAATTCCCCGCGCCCTTGAGCAGGCAGAAGAAGTGCTCGGCGGCATTGCGCGGTTTGTCGATGCTCAACACGCCACTCTGATCGATCTTGCTCAGCAAACGCTCCATGCCGTGCAGCACGCGTTCCGGCCCGGCCTCGAAGAAGATCTGTGCGAGTTTCGGGTCCTGGCTGCCCAGCGTCATCATCAGCCGGTGCAGGTTCACCGATTCGTCGCTGTTGATCAGTTGATGAAAGCCGTGTGCGATGTTCAGCAGCACGGTTTCCACGGCGACGCCGTCCGGCAATTCAAAAACCAGCGGAGGCAATTGCTCCTCGCATTTGGCCACGACAGCGGAAGAGAACAGCGTCTCCTTGTCGTTGAAATGGCTGTAGACCGTCAGCTTCGACACGCCGGCCTCAGTCGCTACGGCATCCATGCTGGTGTTGGCGTATCCCTTACTCAAAAACAGGATTTTCGCCGCGTCGAGGATTGCCCGGCGCTTGGCCAGATCCTTGGGACGGCCCGGACCGCTTGGGGTGGAAAGATTGTCTGACATTCTTCGCTTTTAATACTGGACTGGTGAGTTTGCTATTAATAACATACTGGTCAGTATAATTATTCCAAGCCCCATTAGCGAAAGGTCGTTCACCATGCTGCGCTTTGCCTTGCCCCTCGCGTTGCCGGTCAGTCTGGCTTTTTTATTGTCGGCATGTGGCCATGAAGAAGCCCCTCCGGTCAGCGTGCGCCCGGCCATGGTGGTGCAGCCAGAGCCCTCGGCCCAGGCAATGGAAAGCTATCCCGGCGAAGTTCGCGCGCGTTATGAGCCGGACCTTGCCTTCCGGATTGGCGGCAAAGTCAGCCGACGACTGGTCGAAGAAGGGCAGCGGGTCAAGGCTGACCAACCCCTGGCGGAACTCGATCCTCAGGACGTGCGCCTGCAACTGGAAGCCACCCGTGCCCAGGTCGCGGCTGCCGAAGCCAATCTGAACCTGGTGCGCGCCGAGCGTGATCGCTACAAGACCCTGATGGAGCGGCAGATGGTCAGCCGTTCGCAGTACGACAACGCGGAAAACCTCTATCGCTCCGGTGAGGCCCGCCTCAAGCAAATCAAAGCCGAATTCAACGTTTCGACCAATCAGGCCAGTTACGCGGTGCTGCGTGCGCCGCAGGATGGCGTGGTGGCCAAGCGCGCGGTTGAAGTCGGGCAAGTGGTGGCGGCCGGGCAAACCGTGTTTACCCTGGCCACCGATGGCGAGCGCGAAGTATTGATCAGCCTGCCGGAGCAGAGCTTCGGCCGCTTCAAGGTCGGTCAGCCGGTCTCGGTGGAGCTCTGGACCCAACCCGATCAGCGTTTCCTTGGGCAGATCCGTGAGTTGTCGCCTGCCGCCGATCCCAAATCCCGCACTTTTGCCGCCCGTATCGCTTTTACCGCCGGCAAGGTTCCCGCTGAACTTGGCCAGAGCGCCCGGGTGTTCATCCAGACTGCCGAAGTGGTGCCGTTGTCAGTGCCGCTGTCGGCCCTCACCGCAGAAAACGGCGCCACCTACGTGTGGGTGGTCGGCGCCAACAACACCTTGAAAAAAGTCCCGGTGCGGGTCGGTGCATTTGGCGAGAAAACCGTGCCGGTGCTCGAGGGACTGAACGCCAGCGACTGGGTGGTGGCGGCCGGTGTTCATGTGCTTCACGACGGGCAGCAAGTGCGCCCGGTGGATCGCTCCAATCGCGTGGTCAATCTGGCGCACAAGGAGTAATCCCCGATGGGTTTCAATCTATCCGAATGGGCGCTGCGTAACCGCCAGATCGTACTGTTCCTGATGCTCCTGCTGGCTGTGGTCGGGGCGTTGTCCTACACCAAGCTTGGCCAAAGCGAAGACCCGCCGTTCACCTTCAAGGCCATGGTAATTCGTACCAACTGGCCGGGGGCCACGGCCGAGGAAGTTTCGCGCCAGGTCACCGAGCGTATTGAAAAGAAACTGATGGAAACCGGGGAGTACGAACGGATCACCTCGTTCTCCCGCCCGGGCGAGTCCCAGGTGACGTTCATGGCGCGCGATTCCATGCATTCGGTGGATATCCCGGACCTCTGGTATCAGGTCCGCAAGAAGATCGGCGATATTCGCCAGACCCTGCCACCGGGTATCCAGGGCCCGTTTTTCAACGATGAATTCGGCACCACGTTCGGCAACATCTACGCCCTGACCGGCGAGGGCTTTGATTACGCAGTGCTCAAGGATTACGCCGACCGCATCCAGATCCAGCTGCAACGGGTCAAGGATGTGGGCAAGGTCGACCTGCTCGGGTTGCAGGACGAGAAGGTCTGGATCGAACTCTCCAACGTTAAACTGGCCACCCTCGGGGTGCCGCTGGCGGCGGTGCAGCAGGCGCTTGAAGAACAGAACGCGATGTCCACCGCAGGCTTCTTCGAAACCACCAGCGAGCGTTTGCAGCTACGGGTCTCGGGGAATTTTCAGACGGTCGACGAGATCAAGAACTTCCCGATTCGCGTTGCAGATCGCACGTTCCGCATCGGTGATGTGGCGGACGTTCGTCGTGGCTTCAACGATCCACCGGCGCCGCGCATGCGCTTCATGGCTGAAGACGCCATCGGTCTGGCGGTGGCCATGAAGGACGGTGGCGATATTCTGGTATTGGGCAAGGCGCTGGAAATCGAGTTCGCCCGGATTCAGCAAAACCTGCCGGCCGGCATGCAGTTGCGCAAAGTGTCCGATCAACCCGCCGCGGTGAAAACCGGTGTCGGCGAGTTCGTCCAGGTGCTGGTGGAGGCCCTGGCGATTGTGTTGCTGGTGAGCTTCTTCTCCCTCGGCGTGCGCACCGGCATGGTCGTAGCGCTGGCGATACCGCTGGTGTTGGCGATGACGTTCGCCTGCATGTATTACTTAGGGATAGGCCTGCACAAGATTTCCCTCGGCGCGCTGGTGCTGGCGCTGGGCTTGCTGGTGGATGATGCGATCATCGCCGTGGAAATGATGGCGATCAAAATGGAGCAGGGCTTCGACCGGATCAAGGCCGCCAGCTATGCCTGGACCAGCACCGCGTTCCCGATGCTCACCGGTACGTTGATCACCGCCGCCGGTTTCCTGCCGATCGCCACCGCGCAATCGGGCACCGGCGAGTACACCCGCTCGATCTTCCAGGTGGTGACCATCGCGCTACTGGCGTCGTGGGTGGCCGCCGTGGTTTTTGTGCCTTATCTGGGGGAGAAACTTCTGCCGGACCTGGCGAAAATTCACGCCGCCAAACACGGCACTGGCGACGGCCAACCCGACCCTTACGGCACGCCGTTCTATCAGCGCGTCAGACGGCTGGTGGAGTGGTGCGTGCGCCGACGCAAAACGGTGATCGTGCTGACCATCGTGATGTTCGTCGCGTCCGTGGTGCTGTTCCGTTTCGTGCCGCAGCAGTTCTTCCCGGCATCGGGGCGACTGGAATTGATGGTTGATCTGAAACTCGCCGAAGGTGCCTCCCTGAGCAACACCGCCGAGGAGGTCAAGCGTCTCGAAGGCCTGCTCAAGGATCACGCCGGGATCGACAACTATGTGGCTTATGTCGGCACCGGTTCGCCGCGTTTCTACCTGCCGCTGGACCAGCAACTTCCGGCTGCAAGCTTTGCGCAATTTGTTGTCCTGGCCAAAACCATCGAAGACCGCGAAGCCCTGCGCACTTGGCTGATCGAAACCCTCAATGAACAATTCCCGGCCCTGCGCTCGCGGGTCACGCGTCTGGAAAACGGCCCGCCGGTTGGCTATCCGGTGCAGTTCCGGGTCACCGGTGAGAACATTGCGGACGTCCGCGCCCTGGCACGTAAAGTCGCGGCCAAGGTTCGCGAGAACCCACACGTGGCCAACGTGCATCTGGATTGGGAAGAGCCGAGCAAAGTCGTGTACCTGAACGTCGATCAGGATCGCGCGCGGGCGCTGGGCGTGAGCACGGCGAACCTCTCGGGGTTCCTGCGAAGCTCGCTGACCGGCTCCAGTGTCAGTCAGTACCGCGAAGACAACGAATTGATCGAGATCCTGCTGCGCGGCACGGTGCATGAGCGCACTGAACTGGCATTGCTGCCGAGCCTGGCCGTGCCGACCGACAACGGTCGCAGCGTGGCGCTGTCGCAGATTGCCACGCTGGAATACGGCTTTGAAGAAGGCATCATCTGGCACCGTAACCGCCTGCCCAACGTGACGGTTCGCGCCGACATCTACGGCAAGGAACAACCGGCGACACTGGTGCAGCAAATCATGCCGACCCTCGATCCGGTCCGCGCCGAACTGCCGGACGGCTATCTGCTGGAAGTCGGCGGTACGGTGGAAGACTCGGCTCGTGGGCAGAACTCGGTGAAGGCCGGCGTGCCGCTGTTCATCGTGGTGGTGCTGACGTTGCTGATGCTGCAACTGCGCAGTTTCTCACGCACTGCCATGGTGTTTCTGACAGCGCCGCTGGGGTTGATCGGGGTGACGTTGTTTCTGATGGTGTTCCGTCAGCCGTTCGGTTTCGTCGCCATGCTCGGGACCATCGCGCTGTCCGGGATGATCATGCGTAACTCGGTGATTCTGGTGGATCAGATCGAGCAGGACATCGCTGCCGGGCTCAAGCCCTGGCAGGCGATCATCGAGGCGACGGTGCGACGTTTCCGGCCGATTGTGTTGACCGCGCTGGCGGCGGTGCTGGCGATGATTCCATTATCGCGCAGTGTGTTTTTCGGGCCGATGGCGGTGGCGATCATGGGCGGGCTGATTGTGGCGACGGCGTTGACGTTGCTGTTCTTGCCGGCGTTGTATGCGGCTTGGTTCAGGGTCAGGAAAGAGCCCGTTTGATCTTGGCGGCCTTCGGGCCGACCATGTTTTTGTTGGTGGTGTGTACATATCCGTTGCTGCGGTAACGGCGGCTTATGGTTTCGCCCTTACGGCGACTCCCTTTTTTACAAACGCCAAAAAAAGGAAGCAAAAAACGCTCGCCCCAAGCGTCCGGCCCCTCGCTAAGGCTCGGCGTTCCTTCGCTCCGGTATCCATCTGGGGGCATCGCCCTACGGTCTGCTTCGCTACGACCTACGTGCGATGTGTTCGACTGCGTCGAACGGCGCTGCGCGCCAATCCCCAGATGAACACCTCCACTCAGCCTCCCGAAGGGGCGGGTGAATCAAGATCAAAAGCGGCAGGCGAGCTAACGCTCTGCCTGTTGAGTGGTGAGGGGCGGGTGTGCGCCGCTCCACCGTAGAGCGAGCGGTGCGGCGATCCGACTTGCCCGCGAAGGCGGCCTGACAGCCGACCAATCAATAGCGTGTGTACACACCTCACGTAGGAGCTGCCGAAGGCTGCGATCTTTTGATTTTGATCCGCATCTGATTTTCAAGATCAAAAGATCGCAGCCTGCGGCAGCTCCTACGCTTGTCTCAGAATCGTTTGAAACTGAGTCAAATGATCGGGATGTTGTATTCAGAACTCAGTTTCGTGAGTTTTTGAGACAGCATTCGTGGAGGCGAGCTTGATAGTCGATGATGAACTGCGTGCTCGATAATCTAGATCCGCAGACGTAGCACAAATGAAAAGCCCGCTGCCCCCTTAAAAGGTCAGCGGGCTTTTTGTTGAGTCTGATTATTCCCAACCCATGGAAACGATCAGGTGACGGCTCAGAACAATATCTTCGCCACATCCGCGAAGCGCTTGGCAAAGTGCACGGTAATCCCTTCTTTCAGGTATTCCGGCAACTCTTCGAAATTACCCCGATTAGGCTCCGGCAAAATCAGTTCATTGATCTTCTGCCGACGCGCTGCGATGACTTTTTCGCGCACGCCGCCAATCGGCAGTACATGCCCGGTCAGCGTTAGTTCACCGGTCATGGCTACGCCTTTTTTCGGTGGCTGGTTGCGGGCGAGGGAGAGCAGGGCGCTGGCCATGGTCACGCCGGCGCTCGGGCCGTCTTTCGGTGTTGCGCCTTCCGGTACGTGGAGGTGGACGAAGGCTTCATCGAAGAATGTCGGGTCACCGCCGAATTGCTTCAGATGGGAGCTGACGTAGCTGTAGGCGATTTCCGCCGACTCTTTCATCACGTCCCCCAGTTGCCCGGTGAGTTTGAAGCCTCGGTTGAGGGTGTGGATGCGCGTGGCTTCGATCGGCAGGGTCGCGCCGCCCATGCTGGTCCAGGCCAGCCCGGTGATCACGCCGACGCCGGACAGCACTTGCTCGTTGCGGAACACCGGGCGGCCGAGTGAGGCTTCCAGGTCTTTGGGGCCGAGTTTGATGACGGCTTTCGGTTCATCGAGCAGTTTCATCACCGCTTTGCGCACCAGTTTGCCGAGGTTTTTCTCCAGCTGACGGACTCCGGCCTCACGGGCATAGCCGTCGATCAAGGCCCTCAATGCAGTGTCGCTAATGCTCAAGTTGCCTTTGGATACGCCGGCCTTTTCCAGCTGTTTCGGCCACAGGTGACGCTTGGCGATGGCAACTTTTTCTTCGGTGATGTAACCCGACAGGCGAATCACTTCCATCCGGTCCAGCAACGGGCCGGGGATCGAGTCCAGGGTGTTGGCGGTGCAGACGAATAGCACTTTCGACAGGTCCAGGCGCAAGTCCAGGTAATGGTCGAGGAATTCGACGTTCTGTTCCGGGTCGAGGGTTTCCAGCAGCGCCGAGGCCGGGTCGCCCTGGTAGCTCTGGCCCATCTTGTCGATCTCGTCGAGCATGATTACCGGGTTCATCACTTCGACGTCTTTCAACGCCTGGACGAGTTTGCCCGGTTGTGCGCCGATGTAGGTGCGGCGATGGCCCTTGATCTCGGCTTCGTCACGCATGCCGCCAACGCTGAAGCGGTAGAACGGTCGACCGAGGGATTCGGCGATGGATTTACCAACGCTGGTCTTGCCCACGCCCGGCGGGCCCACCAGCAACACGATGGAGCCGCTGATCTCGCCTTTATAGGCACCGACTGCGAGGAACTCGAGGATGCGGTCCTTGATGTCGTCGAGGCCGGCGTGGTGTTTGTCCAGCACCTTGCGCGCATGCTTGAGGTCGAGTTTGTCCTCGCCATACACGCCCCACGGCACCGAAGTCGCCCAATCGAGGTAGTTGCGTGTCACCGCGTATTCCGGCGATCCGGTTTCGAGGATCGACAGTTTGTTCATTTCCTCAACGATGCGTTTCTGCGCCTGGGGCGACAACACCTTGCCCGTCAGGCGTTGCTCGAACTGTTCGATGTCGGCGCTGCGATCGTCCTTGGTCAGCCCCAGCTCTTGCTGGATGACCTTGAGTTGTTCCTTGAGGAAGAACTCGCGCTGATGTTCGCCAATCTTGCGGTTAACTTCAGCGGAAATCTCTTTCTGCAAGCGCGCGACTTCGACTTCCTTGCGCAGCATCGGCAGGACTTTTTCCATGCGCTTGAGCATCGGCACGCAGTCGAGCACTTCTTGCAACTCGCTGCCCGTGGCCGAGGTCAGGGCGGCGGCGAAGTCGGTCAGGGGCGACGGATCGTTGGGGCTGAAGCGGTTGAGGTAGTTTTTCAACTCTTCGCTGTACAGCGGGTTCAGCGGCAGCAGCTCTTTGATCGCATTGATCAGCGCCATGCCGTAGGCCTTGACCTCGTCGGTCGGCTCGGTGGGCTGGTGTGGGTATTCGACTTCCACCAGGTACGGTGGGCGATGGTGCTTGAGCCAGGTTTTGATGCGCACCCGGGTCAGGCCCTGGGCGACGAATTGCAGTTTGCCGTTTTCGCGGCTGGCATGATGGACTTTGACCAGCGTGCCGTATTCCGGCAGGGCTTTGGTATCGAAATGGCGCGGGTTGTCCTGGGGGGCGTCCATGAAGAACAGGGCCAGGGAATGGTGGTCGGACTGGCTCACCAGTTCGAGAGTCTCGGCCCACGGCTCTTCGTTGACGATCACCGGCAGCACTTGCGCCGGGAAGAAAGGCCGGTTGTGGATCGGGATGATGTAGACCTTGTCCGGCAGGTTCTGGCCAGGCAGGGTAAGGCCTTTGCCGGGTGCATGGTGTTCGGCGTTGTCTGTTTCTGCGTATTCGCTCGGGTCTTCGGGAAATTCTTGCTGGTCGGTCATGGGGCACCTGCGCAATAGGGTATGGATCTTAGATGGGGCAGGTGGGGGGTGGTTTCAATGGCCCTGGCTATTTCAGAGTGTGTGTTCAGGGTTTTGACAGGTGCGGGTGGATCAAGGTCAAAAGCCAGATCAAAAGATGCACGCCGCCCTACTGTAGGGGGGGGGGGGGGGGGGGGGGGGGGGGGGGGGGGGGGGGGGGGGGGGGGGGGGGGGGGGGGGGGGGGGGGGGG
>NZ_JBWKWT010000023.1:0-85282 GCF_059422365.1 Pseudomonas sp. GW821-FHT01E10 | reverse complement strand
CCCCCCCCCCCCCCCCCCCCCCCCCCCCCCCCCCCCCCCCCCCCCCCCCCCCCCCCCCCCCCCCCGCTCCTACAGGTCATTCAATAGCCTTCGCAGGCCCTGCGCAGTAATAGCCGCTCCCGCACCACGTCGTAACCCCAGTGGTACACGTAGGTGTACGGCAGGAAAAACAGCAGCACGCCAATGTCCAGCAGGAACGCCTGCCACAGGCTGATCTTCAGCCACCAGGCAATCAACGGCACCCCAAACGCCACCAGCCCGCCTTCGAACAACAGCGCATGCACCACGCGGATCCAAGCGTTACGCACAATGGCAAAGCGCTTGAGCAAACGGTCGAACAGGCCGTTGAAGACCACGTTCCAGGCCAAGGCAAGGGCTGCAATCGCCATGGTTGCCACGCCCATTTCCAACATGGGTTTGTCCATGATCCAGGCCAGCAGTGGGGTACAGATCAAAACGGCCAGCAGCTCGAAACCGATGGCCTGGAAGATGCGTTCAGTGATGGATTTGTTGGCGTTCATGGCCAGACTCCCTGAGTGACTGTGGTTGCCATGATCTGCCATCGAACCGATACTTCATAACCAATAACCATCGATCAAGGCGATAGTTCATGGCTTCCCACGAAGTGTTGCTGGCGTTTGTAGAGGCCGCGACCCAAGGCTCGTTTTCCGCCGCGGCGCGCAAGCTCGGGCGCAGTCAGTCGACCATCAGCGCCGCCGTGGCGAGCCTGGAAATCGACCTGAACCTTGTCCTCTTCGACCGCAGCAGCCGCAAGCCGAGCCTGACCCCGGCCGGGCACGTCATGCTGCAACGGGCCGAGGAGATTCTGGCCGCCACCAGCCGTCTGGAAATGACCGCCAGCCAACTGTCCCAAGGCATCGAGCCAAAGTTGACCGTGGCGATTTCCGACACTTACCAGTCCGACCGTTTCGAAGCGGCGCTCAGTGCTTTCGAGCAGCGTTACCCGGACCTGGAACTTGAATGCCTGATCGCCGAATGCGATGACTTGGTAGCACTGGTACAACGCGGCCGCGCGCACGTCGCCTTCGCCGAAATGCAGGACAGCTACCCGCCGGATCTGGTCAGTTCGACGGTGGACGAGCGCACGGAAATCGCCCTGTTCGTGTCCCACGCGCACCCATTGGCGACGCTGAACGACATCGATCAGGACGTGCTGCAACAGCACCGCGAACTGCGTCTGGCGACGATCGTCAATCCGTATGAAAGCCGCGCGAAGGGGCGGGTCTGGTCGGCGCCAAGTTACCTGATGCTGCTGGAAATGGCCCAGGGCGGGTTCGGCTGGGCACCGTTGCCGCGATGGCTGGTGGGACGGTTCGGGGCTGGCTCGTTGGTGGAATTGAAAGTGCGCGGCTGGCCGAAACCGGTGTATGTCGATGCGCTGTGGTCGCGTTTGCACCCGCCGGGGCCAGCGGGGAGTTGGTTATTGGGCAAGATGCTGGAATAGCGAAGCTCGCGATGGGGCCAGTGAAATCACATCACTCCAACGCCCGGAGCCGTCCCTCGATAAACCGCCGCTCCGGCACCTGCTGTGTCAATTCCAGCGCCCGCTGATACGCCGCTCGCGCCTCTTCCACCCTTCCCAACTGCCGGCAAAACTCTGCCCGTGCCGAATGCGCCAGGTGGTAATCCAGCAACTCGCCCCGGGCCAGAATCCCTTCGATCAACGTCAGCCCGGCCTGCGGGCCATCGCGCCTGGACAGCGCCGCCGCGCGGTTCAGTTCGATCACCGGCGACGGCACCGCCCGCAGCAGCACGTCGTACAGACCGACAATCTGCGCCCAGTCCGTCTCTGCCGCCGAGGGCGCTTCGGCATGCACCGCGGCAATCGCCGCTTGCAGGCAATAAGGTCCGAAGCGCCGTGTCGTCAGCGCCCGCTCAATCAAGGCGCAGCCTTCGGCAATCAGCTCGGCGTTCCACAACGAGCGATCCTGTTCATCCAGCACAATCAGCTCACCGCTCGCGGAGGTCCTGGCCGGACGCCGGGACTCATGCAACAGCATCAGCGCCAGCAGCCCCATCACCTCCGGTTCAGGCAACAGCTCCATCAACAACCGACCGAGACGAATCGCTTCGCGCGTCAGGTCTTCACGGATCAGTTCGTTGCCGATGGACGCCGAATACCCTTCGTTGAACACCAGGTAAATCACCCGCAACACGCTGTCGAGTCGCTCGGGCAGTTCCGTCAGGGTGGGCACTTGGTATGGGATTTTCGCGTCACGGATCTTGGCCTTGGCGCGCACGATGCGCTGGGCGATGGTGGCCGGTGCCGAGAGGAAAGCCCGGGCGATTTCTTCCGTGGTCAGGTCGCAGACTTCACGCAGGGTCAGCGGCACTTGAGCGTCCGCCGCCAGTGCCGGGTGACAACAGGTGAAGATCAGGCGCAGGCGATCGTCTTCCACGTCTTCGTCACTCCAGTCAGCCTGCTCCAGCGCCTCCAGTTGAGCGATCAACAACGGCCGGGACGCGTTAAAACGCGCGCGCCGACGCAACACATCGATGGCCTTGAAACGGCCAGTGGACACCAGCCAGGTACGCGGATTGTCCGGCACGCCGTCGCGCTGCCAGCGCTCGACCGCGACGAAGAACGCCTCGTGCAGCGCTTCTTCGGCGAGATCGAAATCGCCGAGCAAGCGGATCAGGGTCGCCAGGATTCGCCGCGACTCGTCGCGGTAAACCTGCTCGACTTGCGCCCGTACCGATTCGCCCGGCATCAGTCCGGCATGCCTGGGGCCATTTTTCGCTGGACGGATTGCACACTCATAAAAGAACTCCTGTTGTGATAGTTATTCAGACATTTAACTGGCGAACGGGCCGCACCTCGACGCAGCCGACCCGGGCCGCCGGAATGTTACCGGCGACCTGGAGGGCTTCATTGAGGTCTTTGGCATCGATCAGGTAGAAGCCGGCCAACTGCTCCTTGGTTTCAGCGAACGGGCCGTCGGTGATCGACATTTTGCCGTTGCGCATGCGCACGGTGGTCGCGGTCTGCACCGACTCCAGCGCTTCGGCGGCGATCATCCGGCCACTGCCCTGGATCGACTCGGCATAGGCCATGCACTCGGCGTCGTTGGGGCTTTCGGGCAGCGAGTGCAATTCGTGCTCGTTGCTGTAGACCAGGCATAGATACTTCATGGGACTCTCCATTTCAGGCGGCTTTGCCGTGACCGAACTGATCAACTATGGCTGTCGATTGGCGCTTTGGCGCTGCTTTCCGATAAACAACCCGACCATCAGGGTTCCAGGTTGAACAGCGCCGCGCCGCTGGTCATGTCGAACGGAGCCGACCAGTGTTCGTGGACGATCTGCCAGAGCCCCGCTTCCTGCCGATAGCACGCGGTGACGCGCATCCAGCAAGCCTGGGTTTCACCCTTTTCATTGGTGCCGCCGCAATGCGCCAGCCAGTGAGCGAAAGCGATCTCCTGCGACGGCACGACGTTGATTTCATGGAACTCGAAAATATGCGGGCCGGGGCACATCTCCATGCATTCCTGCCAATGCGCACGGTAGGCCGCCTTGCCCTTGAATTGCAGGGCTTTGACGGCATCGAAGGAGACGATGTCGTCGGCGTACAGGGCCATGACCTTTTCCACATCCTTGGCGATGACCGCCTGACGGTAGTTCTCGATCAAGTTATGGATTTGTGTCTGAGCGTTCATGAGGGTTCTCCACGTTTTTTGTTGAAGACACCTTTAGTCGTCTGGCGAAAAGCCAAATCGACAACCGAAATAAAAATAATCCATGGAGGCAAACTCGCTAGAATCCGAGGCTCATTTGTGTTGGAAAAAGGACACTCCAGTGACAGCCCGACTCGTGCCTTACGAAAGCCTGAACGCCTTGCAGCGCCGACAGGTCGAGGCCATCGAAATCCACGCCGAACAGATCAGATTCTCCGGCGACATCCACGGTGCATTGCACACCTTGCTGTCCAAACCGGGGCCTGGCGTCAAAGGCTTTGCTCTGCTGGCCGAAGAGGTTCCGGTGGCCTTCCTGCTGCTCAAGCGCCCGCCGGTGCTGCCGGCCTGGGCCGACGAACACAGCGCCACCCTGCACGCCCTGCAAGTCGATCACCGCGCCCAGGGCAAAGGTTACGGCAAGGCCTGCCTGCAAGCCCTGCCCGAGGTTGCGCGCCAGGCCTGGCCGGAGATCAAAGGGCTGGAGTTGTCGGTGGATGCCGACAATGAATCGGCCATCGCGCTGTATACCAAATACGGTTTTGTCGACAGCGGCGAAGCGTACAAAGGTCGGATCGGTTACGAACGACGGATGGGACTGGTTTTCTGATTCATGGAGGGATGAACGAATGTTGAATTCAATCGAAGCGCTGGAAGCGATCTACGGCCTGCCCCATGAGCGCGCGGTGCGCAAGCAGATCCCGTTTTTGAACGAGGACTATCAGGCGATGGTCCGCGCCTCGCCGCTGGTGATTATCAGCTCGGTCGGCCCCGACGGCATGGACGGCTCACCGCGCGGCGATACGCCGGGTTTTGTGCGGATCATCGATGAGCGCACGCTGGCGATCCCGGATCGCCCCGGCAACAACCGCATCGACACGCTGCGCAATGTCGTGCTCGACTCGCGGGTATCGCTGCTGTTCATCATTCCGGGGATCGGCGAGACGCTGCGGGTCAACGGCACGGCGCAGATCAGCGCCGAGCCCGCATTGCTGGAGAGTTTTGCCGTCAATGGCAAACCGGCGCGCACGGTAATGCTGGTGACGGTGGAAGCGGCGTATTTCCATTGTTCGAAAGCGATTGTTCGTTCGGATTTGTGGAACCCCGAGCGCTACCTCGACCGCTCTGCCCTGCCAACCGCTGGCGCGTTTCACAAACGGCTGAACGATGGGCAGTTCGATGCCGAGACGTATGACCGGGAAGCACCGGCCAGGGTGCGCGATAGTCTCTATTAGAGGATTGGTCGTTACCACGCTCTGCGTGGGAACGATCATCAGAGGGTGAGCACCATCTCATGCCACGCCATCCCGCCATGGTCGGACGCCGAAGGCTTGATGTAGACAAACCCAAACCCGGCATACAGTGCAATGTGCCGCTCTTTGCACATCAGGTGGATGCTTGCCTTGTTCAGTGCGCGCATGCGCTGGATGAATTCACCCATCAAGCGTTTCGCCAGGCCTTGCCCCTGATAATCCGGATGCACCACCACCGACATGATCACCACATGCGGGCCGGCCGGGTCGTGGCCGATCAGTTCCTTGAACGCCTCGTCCGACATTTCCACCTCGAACGCCGCACCGGAATTGACGAAACCGGCTACAACGCCATCCACTTCGGCGACGATGAAGCCCTCGGGCCAAGTGGCGATGCGGGTGGCGATTTTCTCGCGGGTGGCGGCTTCGTCGCCTTCGTAGGCAACGGTTTCGATGGCGTAGCAGCGGTCCAGGTCAGCGGGAATGACGTGGCGGATGACGGTGTTCATGGCAGCTCGGAATCGGCGGGGGAAAGGCTGGGATCATAAATTAATAAGGTGTTCATATCGATCACGACAAGTGCCGTAAAGCCTTCGTATAGGCACTTTCATTGCGCGTCGCCCGGGGCTATTTGTGTTGCCTGTCTCTAGTCACCATGAGGGGAACACACCATGAGCAGCGTCCAAATCGGTCTTCTTATGCTGTTGGGCATCAGCACGTTCGGCTTCGTTTCTTTGGCGATCGACCTGTTGCGGGCGCGACGGGTGAACAAGGGAAAATAGTGCCCGCAGGACATGCAGAGGCGGCCGGTTGAGCCGCCTCCGCAGATGTGATCAGGACTTGATCGGCAGCCAGATTTCCAGCACGCCGGTATTGAGCTTCGGGTTGAAGTCTTCGCTGTAGCGTTCGAACTCCGGGGCATCCGCTGCCTCGTGACCGGACTGCGGCAACCAGGTGTTCCAGATGTACTGAAAGGTCTGGGGCAAGGTATCCAGCGAGCCCTTGTGCTCGAACACCGCGTAATACTGGGGCTGAATCTCGACCCAGCGGTATTTCTCGGGCAGGTCGTCGAGCTTGCTGATCTCGACACCGGCGATGTATTCGAAACCGCCCTTGCCGTCCGGGTTGCAGCAAACGCCGTAGGTCACTTCGCCCTTTTGCCCGGGAACATTGCCGATGTGGGGAACGAATTTATCCCAGAGCTTGGGAATCTTGCCGGCCGTCTCTTGGGTAAATCGTCCGCCAAGCCCCGCTATGAGCATGAAGTGCCCGTGTTCGAAGCGTTGCTCAACCTGATCATCGCGTATTTGCTCATCCATGACTCGACTCCTGGGAACGTAAAAAGTGGGTTCGGCTGGGAGTATAGAGGCCAAACCCGATTCGCCCAGTCAGAGCCCCGGAAGCTGCCCGGCGGTGGGCGCACCGATAAACTCGTTGTAACCCGAAAGAATCACGTACACCGCGAAATAGCAGAAGATCGCGGCCGATGCCATGTAGGAATAACGCAGCAGTTTGTCTCCGAGCAGCTTGCCGCCATGGCTCGCCGCAAAGCACAGCGTGACGCACCAGAGAATTCCCGCACAGAGAAATCCACCGAGAAACAACGCCGAGCTGAGGGTGCCGCCGCCACCGGAACGGGCAATCAGGGTGCCGCCCACCGCGGCGAACCAGAGAATCGCACTGGGCGACGACATGGCGAGGAAAATCCCCCGCAAGAACTCTTTGCGATGGGAGTTGTGGCCAACGTCGGCGGTCTCGGCCAACACCGCACTGTGGTAGATCGCCGAATGAATCATCTTCGCCGCGAAGTACAGCAGCAACGCCGACCCGCCGATCCACAACACCCAACGCACGGTTTCGTATTGCAGCAATACGGTCATGCCGGCCAGTGCCAGCACTGCGTAAATCAGGTCGCCGACGCAAGTCCCCAGCCCCAGGGCAAAACCCTGGAAATATCCGCGCTGCATCGCCAGCGTGATCATCGCGATATTGGCCACGCCGATGTCCAGGCACAGCGAAAGGCTGAGCAGGAAGCCACTGGTAAATTCCATCAACCCGTTTCCTTCGGAAAATTTGTTTACGTAGAGGCTGGACAGTTTGCCATACCTGCCCTTACATTCCGCCACAGGCCACCGCAGTGGCCAGCGTCGCTCGGACGGTTCCGGGCGCTTACGTTATTCGAGGCAACAATGGCCGAACAAGGTTCGCCGCGCCGCTTTGCGCGCATAGATCGACTCCCCCCTTACGTTTTCAACATCACTGCCGAGCTGAAGATGGCCGCCCGTCGTCGTGGCGAAGACATCATCGACTTGAGCATGGGCAACCCCGACGGCGCCACGCCGCCGCACATCGTCGAAAAACTGGTCACCGTCGCCCAGCGTGAAGACACCCACGGCTACTCCACGTCCAAAGGGATTCCGCGCCTGCGTCGGGCGATTTCCAATTGGTACAAGGATCGCTACCAGGTTGATATCGACCCGGAAAACGAAGCCATCGTCACCATCGGTTCCAAGGAAGGCCTGGCGCATTTGATGCTGGCCACCCTCGACCAGGGCGACACCGTGCTGGTGCCGAACCCGAGCTACCCGATTCACATCTACGGTGCCGTGATTGCCGGCGCCCAGGTGCGGTCGGTGCCGCTGATCCCTGGCGTGGATTTCTTCGCCGAGCTGGAACGGGCGATTCGCGGTTCGATCCCGAAACCGAAAATGATGATCCTGGGCTTTCCGTCCAACCCCACCGCCCAGTGCGTGGAGCTGGACTTCTTCGAGCGGGTGATCGCCCTCGCCAAACAGTACGACGTTCTGGTGGTGCACGACCTGGCCTACGCCGACATCGTCTACGACGGCTGGAAAGCCCCGTCGATCATGCAAGTGCCCGGCGCCAAGGACATCGCGGTGGAGTTTTTCACCCTGTCCAAGAGTTACAACATGGCGGGCTGGCGCATCGGCTTCATGGTCGGTAACCCGGAGCTGGTCAACGCTCTGGCGCGGATCAAGAGCTACCACGACTACGGCACCTTCACCCCGCTGCAGGTCGCGGCCATCGCGGCGCTGGAAGGCGATCAGCAATGCGTGCGCGACATTGCCGAACAGTATCGCCAGCGTCGCAACGTGCTGGTCAAAGGCTTGCATGAATTGGGCTGGATGGTCGAGAACCCGAAGGCGTCGATGTACGTCTGGGCCAAGATTCCCGAGGCGTATGCACACCTGGGCTCGCTGGAATTCGCCAAGAAACTGCTGGCCGAGGCCAAGGTTTGCGTCTCGCCGGGTGTCGGGTTTGGTGAGTACGGGGACGATCATGTGCGCTTCGCGCTGATCGAAAACCAGGACCGGATTCGTCAGGCCGTACGCGGAATTCGCGGGATGTTTCGGGCGGATGGGTTGGTCACCAAAACCAACGCCTGACACACAAAACCCTGTGAGAACAAACATCTGTGGCGAGGGAGCTTGCTCCCGCTGGGGCGCGAAGCGGCCCCAAAACCAATCACCATGTTTTTTTCAGATAGAACACGGTGGACGGATTTACGACTGCTACGCAGCCGAGCGGGAGCAAGCTCCCTCGCCACAAAAAGCTTGCTCGACATTGGGTTAGATCTCACCCACAAAAAAACCGCATCGCTGCGGTTTTTTTGTGCCTGCCAAATGTATTTAGACGAACAATGACAACAGCAGGATAAAGCCCAAACCCACCACGGACAGGATGGTTTCCATCGCGGTCCAGGTCTTGAAGGTTTCCGCCACGGTCATGTTGAAGTACTGCTTCACCAGCCAGAAACCGGCGTCGTTGACGTGGGACAGGATCAACGAACCGGCACCGGTGGCCAGCACCAGCAGCTCACGGTTCACACCCGGAATCATCCCCACTACCGGCACCACGATGCCGGCGCCAGTGATGGTCGCCACGGTTGCCGAACCGGTCGCGATGCGAATCACCGCCGCCACCAGCCAGGCCAGCAGGATCGGTGAGATCTGAGCCGCCACCGCCATGTGACCGATCACATCACCCACACCGCTAGTCACCAGCATCTGCTTGAAGCCACCACCGGCACCGATGATCAGGATGATCGCGGCAGTCGGCGCAAGGCTCGAATCCAGCCATTTGAGCATCTGTTGCGAACCGATGCCCTGCTTGTAGCCGAAGGTGTACAGCGACAGCAGCAATGCCAGCAGGAGGGCCGAGATCGGGTGACCGATCAGGTCCATGAAGGTGCGGAAGAAGTTGCCATCCGGCAGCACCACATCGGCAAAGGTCTTGAGCAGCATCAGGAAAACGGGCGACAGCACGGTGACCAGGGTAATGCCGAAGCTCGGCAGATCGGCGGAATCCGACTCCCGCGCCAGTTGGTCCACCAATTCCTGGTTTGGATGACCGGGAATGTACTTGGAAATGAACGTACCGTAGATCGGACCGGCGATGATGGCAGTCGGCAGCGCAACGATCAGGCCGTAGAGAATGGTTTTACCAATGTCGGCACCGAACACGCCGATCGCCAGCAGCGGACCCGGGTGCGGAGGAACCAGACCGTGCACGGCGGACAGACCGGCCAGCAGCGGGATACCGATCTTGATGATCGACACGCCGGTACGACGGGCGACGATGAACACCAGCGGGATCAGCAGCACGAAGCCGATTTCGAAGAACAGCGGGATGCCGACCAGGAAGGCCGCGAACATCATGGCCCACTGCACCTTGTCCTTGCCGAAGGCCCGAATCAGGGTCTGGGCGATCTGATCCGCCCCGCCGGACTCGGCCATCATTTTGCCGAGCATGGTGCCCAGCGCCAGAATGATCCCGACGAAACCGAGAACGCCGCCGAAACCATCCTGGAACGCCTTGATGATGGTGCCGATCGGCATGCCGGAGGTCAGCCCGAGGAACGCGGCGGCGATGATCAATGCAATGAACGGGTGAAACTTGAACTTGGTGATCAGGACAATCAAGCCGATCACCGTGACCACTGCATCGAGCAGCAGAAACGACTCGTGGGACATGCCAAACATGGGGGGTGTCTCCTGTTTGTTGTTGTTATTAAAGCGATTAATCAGAAGCCGTCAGGACAGCGCTATCTTTTGCAGCAAAACTCAACTGGCGAGTTTCAGGCCGTGATCGAGCCACCAACGGTGGGCCTGAGCGGCCAATTCGTCGACGCTGTAACTTGAAGCATCCAGAGCCAGGGTCAGGGGCTCACCAACGGGCGATTCAAGGGTGGCGAACTGGCTGTCGATCAGGGTCGACGGCATGAAGTGGCCCGGCCGATGGGAGACACGATCGGCGGCGACTTCAGGGGTCAACTCAAGGAACACAAAGCCCAGGCCCGGCAAGGCACTGCGCAAGCGTTCGCGGTAACTGTGTTTGAGGGCCGAACAGGTCAGCACCGGGCGCTCGCCACGGGCGTCGACGCGGCGCAGTTCATCGCACAGGCTGTCGAGCCAGCCGGCACGGTCTTCGTCGTTCAGGGGGATACCCGCGCTCATCTTTTCGATATTGGCGGCAGGGTGGAAAGTGTCGCCTTCAATGGCGGTGGCGCCGCTGAGCTGGCACAGGGCCTGGCTGACACACGTCTTGCCGCAACCGGCAACGCCCATGATGACCAGGGCGGTGATGGGATGATTCATGTAACACCTCAGCGCGCAGACAGCGCTACCTTTGCTACGTAAAACTCTAGTGCAAAAGCAGATGTTGCCGACGCCTTCTTGTCATTTTTGTGGGTTGCAGCATGTTCGTTCTCGATGCCGAAAAGCGAGGATCAGGCAAACCCCGCTCACGCATTTGCAGCTGCATCGAGACAGCGCTACCTTAGTGCCTTGAATTTTGTTTGGCAAGCCGTCCGATGAATACCCCTAAAAACGATAAAAATACACGAACCACTGGCCGTCCTACCCTCAACGAAGTCGCGCGCCTGGCCGGTGTCAGCCCGATTACAGCCTCCCGCGCCCTGCGTGGCGTCAGCACGGTGGCCACCGAACTGGTGGAAAAAGTCCAGAAGGCTGCCCTCGAGTTGAACTACGTGGTCAACCCCGCCGCCCGCGCGCTGGCCTCGGCCCAGAGCCATTCCGTCGTGGTGTTGGTACCGTCATTATCCAACCTGCTGTTCATCGACACGCTGGAAGCCATTCATCAGGTTTTGCGACCAAAGGGCTTCGAAGTGCTGATCGGTAACTTCCATTACTCGCGCGATGAAGAAGAAAACCTGCTGCGCAACTACATGGCTTATCAGCCGCGCGGCTTGCTGCTGACCGGTTTCGACCGCACCGAAAGTTCGCGGCGGATGATCGAGGCCAGCAACATTCCCTGCGTCTACATGATGGAACTGGACAGTGCGGCGGGACTCAATTGCGTCGGTTTTTCGCAGCTGGCCGCCGGCGAAACGGCGGCCGAGCATTTGCTGTCGCGCGGTCGCAAACGCCTGGCTTATATCGGAGCGCAGCTGGATCAGCGTACGTTGCTGCGGGGCGAAGGTTTCCGTCGGGCGCTGCAAAAGGCCGGGCGCTACGACCCGGATCTGGAAGTGTTGACGCCACGGGCCTCATCGGTCGGACTCGGTGGCGAACTGTTCCTGCAATTGCTGGCTGCGCATCCAGACCTCGATGCGATCTTCTTCGGCAACGACGACCTGGCCCAGGGCGCACTGCTCGAAGCCTTGCGCTGCGGGATCAAGATCCCCGAACAGGTGGCGATCCTCGGCTTCAACGACCTGCCCATGTCCGAACACATGGTGCCGCGCCTGAGTAGCATCAATACGCCTCGAGAGGCCATTGGCCGTCGTTCGGCCGAGTTGATGCTGACCTTGATGGCCGGCAATTCGGTGGCCAAACCGGTGCAGGACATGGGGTTTGAATTGAAGGTGCGCGAGAGTACCTGATACGCAATCGTCCATTTGCTCGTGCTAGATTCCCGGCACCTGTAACAGCAAACGGAGAAGCTCAATGGGACATGCGCTGAAGATTTTGGGTAGGGCCTCGTCAATCAACGTCAGAAAGGTCCTGTGGGCCTGCGACGAACTGGGCGTTTCCTACGAACGGGAAGACTGGGGCAGCGGTTTTGCCTCGACCCAGAGTCCGGAGTTTCTCCAGCTCAACCCTAACGCACAGGTGCCGGTGCTCATCGACGAAGCCGGCGTGCTGTGGGAGTCCAACACCATCTGCCGCTACCTGGCCGGCAAATACCAAAACACCGATCTGTTGCCCATCGAGCCGGCGGCGCGCGCTCGCGTGGAACAGTGGATGGACTGGCAAGCCACCGAACTCAATCCGTCCTGGGGCTACGCCTTTTTTGCGCTGGTGCGGCAATTGCCGAACTTCCAGGATCCGCAGCGGATCGCCGATGGCGTTCGCGGCTGGAACGCGAAAATGGGCATCCTCGAACAGCAACTCGCGTCGACCGGTGCGTATGTCGCCGGACCTCGGTTCACCCTGGCCGATATCCTCATCGGCTTGTCGGTCAACCGCTGGCGGATGACCCCGATGGAACGCCCGGACTATCCCGCCGTCGACGCGTATTGCCAACGACTGGCATTGCGACCGGGGTTCATGGAACACGCCTGCAACGGCGTGCCATAACGCCAAACCCGCTCCCTCTGCCCTTCCATAAAAAGAGAACCCCATGAACGGACTCAACGTACTGCTGACCGGCGCCTGCGGCAGAATCGGCAAAACCTTTTTTGAAGCTTCGCAGGACCGCTACACCTTCGTGCTGACGGATCGCATCGAGCCCGACTTCAATGTCGAAGCACCGCATCGCTTTGTACGCCTGGACCTGTCCGACCTCACCGCCATAAGCGAAGTGCTGAAAGGCATCGACGTCATTGTGCATCTGGCCGGCATCCCTCACGCCACCGCCTCTTTCGATGAGTTACTGCCCAACAATATTCTGGCCACCACTTACCTGTTCGAAGCCGCCGTGGCTGCGGGTTGTAAACGATTGGTGTTCGCCAGCAGCGCACAGACCATCGAGGGCTATCCGGTGGACCGGCAGATCACACCGGGCATGCAGGTGATGCCGGCCAATCTGTATGGCGTCAGCAAGTGTTATGGCGAAGCCTTGTGTGCGTTCTACGCTGCCAAACACAACCTCTCGAGCATTGCCATACGCATCGGCGCTTTCGAGTTTGCGGACCGTCACGAATTGACCAACGCTCGCGACCTGAGTGCATGGCTCAGCCCTCGTGATGCAGTGCAGTTGCTGCAACTCTCTGTGGAGGTCGAAGGTGTGCAACACCTGATCGCCCACGGTATCTCCAATAACCGTTTCAAACGCCTGGACCTCAGTGAAACTACCCGGGTGTTGGGTTATAGGCCGGTGGACGATGCATTTCAGGAGTTCGACATTCCCATTGGGTTTCCTTGACGGTGCGTCTCCAGAATCCGGGCAACGTGGTTCTTGCGCTGTAGCCTGAGGTCGGTCGACCTCTGCCGCTCGGCGGCAAGGGTTGATCGCCCTCCTTTTCAGTTCCCGGACGAATCAGCCGATAACTGATGTTCTGCGAGCATCCTCAGCAGCGCCCGCACCGCCGCCGAAGGTTCTTTGTCGGGCGCGACCACCAAGGCAAACTCCCGGTCGATGCGCGGCGTCACCGGCACTATCCGCAAGCCTTGGCGATGAGTCGGCAGGGTCATTTCCGGCACCACGGTCACGCCGATGTTTTCCCGCACCAGGGTGAACGCACTGCTCCACTCACGCACCTCGGCCCGCACATCCAGCAGTTGCAACCCGGCATCAGCCGCCAGGCTGCGGGCATTGGTCGAGCACCCGCCCGTGGCCAGCACAAAGGGTTGCTGCGCCAGTTCCGCCAGTGAGACGCCCTCTTCATTCGAGCGACGCGCCAAGGGATGGCCACCGGGCAAAACCGCCACCCAGGCATCACGCCCCAAACGTCCGGCATTGCGCGCGGGTGCCGGGTTCAACGCCACACCGACATCCACCAGCCCGGCACTGAGCAACGTTTCCACTTCATCGTCGCTGACCTCCAGCGCCACCACTTGAATGCCGGGATACAGCCGATTGAACTGGCGCAACAGTGGCGGCAGGAACGTCGTCAGCACCATAGGGAAACTGGCCAGACGAATCGTCCCGCGCTGGATGCCTTTAGCGGCGTCGACGGTGCTGCGGATGTTTTCCAGGGCACCGAGCATGGTTCGTGCCTGTTCGATCACAGGCAAGCCGATGGCGGTCGGCAAGGTCTGGCGGTTTTCCCGGCTGAACAGCTGAACGCCCAGGGTTTCTTCGATCAAGGCCAGTGCCTGGCTGGCACCGGATTGGGTCATGCCGACCCGCTCAGCGGCGCGGGTAATGTTGCCGGTATCGGCCACCGCCACCACCATTCGCCAATGCATCAGGTTCATCATGGCAGTAGCTTTCCTTATGGCAGTTTTCTGAAAGATTAATTTTACCGAGGGTGCCGCGCACTATGACACTGGCGCAAATCCGCAACCAGAGCCCTGCCCATGAAGTTGTATTACATCCCGCAAGCCTGCTCATTGGCGCCGCACATTGTGCTGCGCGAACTGGAGCTGCCGTTCGAGTTGGTCCGCGTCGACAACAGCAGCAAGAAAACCGTCACCGGCGATGACTTCCTCGCCATTAACCCCAAAGGCTACGTCGCGGCATTGCAGCTGGATAACGGCGATGTGCTGACCGAAGGCCCGGCGATCCTGCAGTACCTGGCGGATCTGCACCCGGAGGCAAACCTGGCACCGGCGAGCGGAACGTTCGAGCGGGTGCGGTTACAGGAATGGCTGAACTTCGTTTCGACCGAGATTCATGGCGGGCTGGGTTGGCTGTTCAATCCGCAGTTTGCGGACGAGGTGAAGGCGCTCATCAAAGAGAAACTGTTCAAGCGCTTTGCCGTGTTGAGCCGGACGCTGGAGCGGCAGGACTACTTGATGGCCGGCGGGTTCAGCATTGCCGATGCGTATCTGTTTACGGTGTTGCGTTGGGCTCGGCTGTTTGCGATTGATCTGGATGATTGGCCGGCGTTGGCGCGCTTTCAGGCGCGGGTTGATCAGCGGCCGAGCGTGAAAGCGACATTGGCGGCGGAGTTGGTGTAAGGCTTTAGATCGCTTCGCGGGCAAGCCCGCGATAGCTATCTATCAAACACCGCTGAACTACAAACTCGCACTCACTTTGCTCGCCACCTCACCCGGCACCCAGCCCTTCCACACTTGCGGCTGATCGCGCAAAAACGCTTCGGCGACCTGACGCGGTTGCTGGCGTTTTTCGCTCATCTGCCCCAGGGTCTGGTTGAGCAGATCGATCGGCAATTCGACCTTTTCGAAGAACGCCACCAGGTCCGGGTACTGCGCCTTGAACGGTGCCGACACGCCGATGGCCAGGCTGGCCGGCATCGAACGCGTGCCCTTGGGGTTCGGATTGTTGGCATCGGCCAGGGTTTTCCAGGCTTGCGCGTCGAACGGTGGCTCTTCGAGTTTCACCAATTTGAAGCGGCCCAACAGTGGCGTCGGCGACCAGTAGTAGAACAGCACCGGTTTGCCCCGGCGGATCGATGAAGCGACCTCGGCATCCAGCGCAGCGCCGGAACCGGTGCGGAAGTTCACGTAGCTGGCGGTCAGGTCATAGGCCTTGAGTTTCTGGCTGTTGACGATCTCCGACGTCCAGCCGGTCGGGCTGTTGAGGAAGCGTCCGCGGCTTGGGTCTTCGGGGTCGCGGAATACGTCCTTGTAGCGGGCCAGGTCGGCGACGGATTTCAGCTCCGGCGCCAAGGGTTTAATGCCGCGTTCCGGGTCGCCCTTGATCACGTATTCCGGCACCCACCAGCCTTCGGTGGCGCCTTTGACGGTATCGCCCAAACCAAACACTTTGCCCTCCGATGCCGCCTTGACCCAGGCCGGACTGCGCCCGGCCCACTCTTCGCCGATCACCTGGATGTCGTTCTTGGCCAACGCGGCTTCGAGGCTGACGGTGCTGCCGGGCAAGGTGTCGGTTGGGTAGCCATAACCTTTCTCGACGATCAGCCGCAGGATCTCGGTGATCAGGCTGCCGCTTTCCCAGGTGATGTCGCCGAAATGGATGGGTGTGGCTTTTTCTGCGGCGGGAACATGGCCAGCCACAAGGCTCAGGGCCAGCAGCGAACTGCCGAGCAGGGTTTTGATCGATCTCATGCGGACCTCCGGGTCTGGGGTGTTCGGTTCAAGGACGTTCGGTTCAGGGGTTCGTTGGCGCTGTGCAGCGTGCACAGAGCCTGGGAACGGGTCATGTAGACGCTGACCGAACGCTGGGAAATGCCCAGTTCGGCGGCAATTTGTGGGTAGGTCAGGCCGTCGACTCGCGACAGCAGAAACGTTGCCCTGACCTGGCCCGGCAGGCGGTCGAGGGTTCGATCCAGGTGCTTCAGGGTCTGGGAGAACTGCGCCAGGTCTTCAGGCGATGGCCCGCCAATCGGATCAGTCGGCAGTAACTGCTCGAGGTGTTGGCGTTCCAGATCCCGATGGCGCCACAGCTGATAAATCAATCGCTGGGCGATGGTAGTGAGTAAGGCGCGGGGTTCGCGAATCGGCGTCAGGCCTGGCGACTCGAGCAATTGCACGAAGGTTTCGGCGGCAATGTCTTCGACACTGGGACTGGCTCCCAGATATCGGCGCAGACGTGCGCACAGCCAGGTGTAGTGGGCGCGGAACAATCCGCCCACGTCGTTGCGATGGGAAACGTCGGCGCCGGACATAGGGGCTCCTTGGGTTAGGGGTCGCTGAATGTCCGGTGATCCGGTGGCGCGATCCTAGCAAGGAGCCTTATTCATTAAAAATACTTAAAATGAATTTTTATATTCCATAAATGAATTTACATGAATGAGCCTCATCGCAACCGTCCATACCCCAGTGCTTCGGCTTCCCGCTGATAATCGAGAATAATCTGATAGTCGCTCTCGCTGGCAGGCAACACTTCTCGCAGACCCAACGTCTCGGCGACCTCGGGCAGCTCCTTCAATGTCTGGTTCATCACCTGTCGAAGCTGTTCAGCCTGCACATCAGTGGTGTCAGCCGCCGCGATGTACGGCAACGTCGGACTGAACGCGGTGCGCGCCAATATTCTCAAGCCAGCGACTTCTGCCTGGGCGTGCTGCGCCAGATAGGCGAAGGTCACGCTGTCGATGGCGGCCAGGTCCGCCAGGTCGTCACGCAGCCAGCGCAGGCTTTCGCGGTGGCTGCCGCTGATGGCGACACGGGCAAAAAACTGCCCGTCGCGGTGCAACGGCGCCAGTCGGTGACGCAACAGGTTCATGCCACTGTTGGAGTCTTCGCCGTTGATCACGCCGCGACTGCCGCGCAAGGCCGACAACGTTCTTCGAGGATCATCGGCGCGAGTCAGCAACAGGCTGCAATGGTTGCCGCCGCTGCTGTCCGGCAGTTCATAACGAGGACGACCAATGACCCGGACGCGACCGCGCAAGGCTGTCATCAACGGGTAACCACAGGTTTGGGTCAGCAGCAGGTGCGGGGATAGCCAAAGGTCCATCAGCGACAGTTCTTCGGCATCAAGGCGGGTGCTGCCGAGCTGTTCGAGTATCTGCGACAGCCAACGCTCGTTGGCTTGGTGGATCGGCTCGGGAGCGACGTACATCAGTAATTCAGCAAGGTGTTGTGTCATCGAATATTTCTTCACCAGTGAAAATCAATGAAACGGATGCCGCGGACTGTCAATCGCCCTCACCCCGTGCCAACGCACCCACTGGCCATAACCCCGCACCAGAAACCCGCCACTGCGCGCCAGCCATTGATCGCGATGCGCGCGGTACACCCGTGGCAAGTCGTACCAGGGCAACCCCGGCAAGTCATGGTGCACCAGGTGCAGATTGAGATTCAGGAACAGCCAGCGCCACGGCCACCCTGCTTCATTGATGACGGTGCGTTGCTCCGGTTGCGCATGCGGACGGTGTTCATAGTAGGAGCGAATCATTGCAATCGACAGCGCCGGCACGCTGATCAGCGACAGGTAATACCAAACCGGAAGCACGCTGTAGCGCGCGATGAACGCCAGCATCAGCAGCGTCAGCGCACCATGGCTCAGCCACATCAACCAGGCTTGGCGCTCACCCGTTTTCAGCCGTTGCAGCTCCTCCCGCACCAGCGCCAGCAAGGCCAGTGGCGCACCGAGGGCCAAGCGCCCCAGCACGGTTTTGTTCAGCCAGTGCAGGCCCTGTTCGAACAGCGAACTGCGCTGCCACTGTTCAGCGCTCAGGTAACGGCTTTCCGGGTCGCTACCTGGGATGGTCAGGTCTTCGTCGCGGTGATGCAGCAAATGGCTGTCGCGGTACAAGGTGTAGGGATACCAGACCGCAAACGGCGCATAACCGAGGACTTTATTCAGCATTGGCCAACGGGTGGGATGACCGTGCAGCAATTCGTGCTGCACCGACAACCACAACACCAGCAGTGGAATCAGCAACAACGTGCTCCACCAGAGCCCCAACCGGGCACTGCCCAGCACAATACTGAACCAGCCGACGTAAACGCCGATCAGCAACAGCCAGGTCGGCCACTCGGTGCGAGCGGTGAAACGTTGGCGCAGGGTTTCGATTTCTTCACGATGGGCAGCGTCAAAGTAATGGGGCATGGCTTTGCTCAGAACGGGAACCAATCCCCCTCTGTGCAACGGCGCCGGGATTTCTTGCAGATTGTTTGGTTATTTCGATAGACGCAAAAAACAGGAGCCCGAGGACTCGGGCTCCATGGACGCGGGATCAGTGGCCGAACACATTCACCTTCTTGGCTTTCTTGTCCGCGCGCTTTTCAATTGCGGTTTTCGCCGGCTTTTTCTTCGCGGCTTTCTTTGATTCCATACCTTTGGACATGATGCGTACTCCACTAACAGGGGATGTGAGATCAGGTATACACCTATCCCGGCGCGCGTGTTCTTTTATAATCTGTGCCCTGCCCACCGACTGTCCGAGCCCATGCCCAACACCCAGTACACCTTGCTCGACGAGCCATTTTGGCCGTTGATGAACAAGTTTTACCGTGCCCACCAATCGTCGATGAAAGCGGTGCGAGACGCTCAATTGTGGGTCGCAAGACGTGAAGAGATCATCGCGGCGCTGTGTTTGCGGCCGGTGGCCGGCGGGCATTGGCTGACCGGGCTGTTTGTCGACCCGAGCTGTCGCGAACAAGGAATCGCCGCGACGTTGATCGCCCACGCCGTCAAGCACCTTGAAGAACCGGTCTGGCTGTTCTGCCATCCGGATTTGCGTGGCTTTTATGAGCGTCGTGGTTTTACCTTCGACCCGCCCCTGCCCTACGCCCTGGCCGAACGGTTGAGCCGTTATGCGCGCAGCAAACCGATGATTGCCATGGGTTTGCAACCAGGTTCGGCATGAACAGCGATCCTTTAGCGATTCAATCGTCCGCCGCAGGATCAAGGTCCGGGAACATCACTTCGGTAAACCCGAACTTGCTGAAGTCGGTGATGCGCGAGGGGTATAACCGGCCGATCAGGTGATCGCATTCATGCTGCACCACCCGTGCATGAAATCCCGAGGCAATGCGCACGATCGGCTCGCCCTTGGGATCAAAGCCTTCATAGCGAATCTGCTGATAGCGATCCACCGCCCCACGCAGGCCCGGCACCGACAGGCAGCCTTCGAAACCCTCTTCGAGGGTCGGGCTCAAGGGCGTGATCAGCGGATTGATCAGAATCGTCTGCGGCACCGCTTCGGCGTCCGGATAGCGCTCGCTGTGCTCGAAACCGAAGATCACCAGTTGCAGGTCGACACCGATCTGCGGCGCGGCCAGGCCGACCCCGCCGACGCTTTCCATGGTCTGGAACATGTCATCGATCAGTTGCCACAATTCGGGGCTGTCGAACATTTCCGCCGGCACCGGCGGAGCGATGCGCAGCAGGCGTTCATCGCCCATTTTCAGAATTTCACGGATCATTTTATGACTTCGTCAGTGGTCGGCTGGATTGAGTGATCTCGCCCCAGTCCTGAGACATGCTGTTTGGGTTCTTCGTGCACCTTTTCACCGGGTTTCTTACCTTCGGATGACATGTGCTCGATCACCGCGTTCATTTCCGCACCGAGCAACAGCACCGCGGCGGAAATATAGAAGTACAGCAACAACACGATGATCGCGCCGATACTGCCATACATGGCGTTGTAGTTGGCGAAGGTTTTGACGTACAGACCGAAGCCCAGCGAAGCGACGATCCAGACCACCACGGACAACACCGCACCCGGGGTGATGAAGCGAAACTCTTGTTTGACGTCGGGCATGACGTAGTAAATCAGCGCCACTGCCATCATCAATAGAATCACGATCACCGGCCAGCGCGCGATGGTCCAGACGGTCACAATGAAATCTTCAAGGCCCACTTGCGAAGCGATCCAGGCCATCACCTGCGGCCCGAGCACCATCAGCGCAGCGGCGGCCAGCAGCATGCCGGCAATGCCGATGGTGTAGAAAATCGACAGCGGAAAACGCTTCCACACCGGACGGCCTTCAACCACGTCGTACGCGGCGTTCATCGCACTCATCATCAGCCGCACACCAGCGGACGCGGTCCACAGGGCGATCACAATACCCACCGAGAGCAAACCACCCTTGGATTGCTGGAGCTGGTCGATCACCGGGTTCACCTGCTCCAGCGCCTGGGGCGGCAGCACCAGTTCCGATTGCAGGCGCAGCCAGGAGAAGAAGTCCGGCAAGTGCAGGAAGCCGATCAGGGCAATCAGGAACAGGATGAAAGGGAACAGCGAGAACAGCATCTGATAGGCGAGCGCCGAGGCATAGGTCGACATCTCGTCGGCGACGAACTCGGTGACCGTGCGCATCATCACGCGATGCAGGGGCAGACCTTTCATGGTCGGGAAAAACATTAGCGTCTCGCCGCAAAAAAGTTGAAGTCATGGCGACTCAGGGGCCGTTTTCTACAACAAAGTAGCCTACTTGGCGACTTTGAAACAATTTCCTTGCTCAAGTTCAAGCTGACACAAAAACGGCCATCCGCGGATGGCCGTTTGTGTTACTCGTCAAAGGCCGGATCACGCCTTGTCGATACCTTTTTTAAGAGCATCCTTGACCTTACCGATGGCTTGCTGGGCTTCGCCTTTCTGTTCCTGCCTGACGCCTTCGGCGCGCATTTTGTCATTACCGGTGGCCTTGCCGACGCCTTGCTTGACGTTGCCGACCGCTTCGTTTGCCATGCCTTTAACTTTATCGCCAGTGCTGCTCATGGTATGTCTCCTGAGAACATTTCAACGGGGAAAGTCGTTACATAAGGGTGGACCGAAAGCCTTTGCGCGGAGTTTCATTTATTTCCCAACAGAACATTTCATCGCCCCAGGCAGGTTAGGCTTTATGTTTGCAGGCTTTGCCCCGAGAATGCGCAACGTATTCAGGCCATGGCGCTGAAGATCCAATCCCGTAGGAACGTTATGAAACTCGATAAAAAGCAGGCCATTGCCCGCAGAAACCAGGAACTTGGCGGTGCAGTGCTTGGCGTCAACAACTGCCATTTCACCGAATTGAACCGTAACCGCAACATTTTCTGGTTCGATATCCCGGTCGCGCGGCTGGCCATTGGTCAGTACGAATGGATTCACTTGCTGATGCACACCCCGGATACCGACGAACTGCTGCACCTGAAAGTGCCGACGGTGTTCCTGCGCGAGAAGCTCGAAGGCCTGGTGGTGCGCAACCAGGGTAAACGCAAGGCTGCATTGAGCCTGGAACTGAGCGCCGACAAGGACTCGTACCTGCAGGACATGCGTCCGGCGGGCACCAACGTCAATTTCGCGCAGTTCCGCCAGTAATCCTCTCAAGCCATCAAAGAGTCCCCTGTGGCGAGGGAGCTTGCTCCCGCTGGGGTGCGTAGCGCCCCTAAATCAGGTACCTCGATTCACCTGATCAGGCCGCTGGCTGCTTTTGCGACTGCTGCGCAGCCGAGCGGGAGCAAGCTCCCTCGCCACAAAAGCGCTTTTGATACCGCTTTAAACAAAAAGCCCCGCATCTGCGGGGCTTTTGTTTGATCAGGCGCTGACTTTCTTCACGCCCAGCTTTTTCAGCTCTTCGTCGCGCAACTCGCGGCGCAGGATCTTGCCGACGTTGGTGGTTGGCAGCGCGTCGCGGAACTCCACGGCTTTGGGCACCTTGTAGCCGGTGACGTTGGCGCGCATGTGCTCCATCACCTGTTCCTTGGTCAGGGTCACGCCCGGTTTGGCAACGATGAAGATCTTGATCGCCTCCCCCGACTTCTCGTCCGGCACGCCGATGGCCGCGCATTGCAGCACGCCCGGCAGGGTCGCCAGCACGTCTTCCAGTTCGTTGGGGTACACGTTGAAACCGGAGACCAGGATCATGTCTTTCTTGCGATCGACAATGCGCATGTAGCCATCGGGTTGAATCAGTGCGATATCACCGGTCTTCAACCAGCCTTCGCTGTCGAGTATTTCATCGGTGGCTTCCTGACGCTGCCAGTAGCCCTTCATGACTTGCGGACCTTTCACACACAGTTCACCGATGCCGCCCAACGGCTGCTCAACGCCGGCATCGTCGATGACTTTGCACCGGGTCGACGGCACCGGAATACCGATGGTGCCGATCTGGATGTTCTGGCTCGGGTTCACCGTAGCCACCGGGCTGGTTTCGGTCATGCCGTAACCTTCGCAGATCGGGCAGCCGGTGACCGCTTTCCAACGTTCAGCCGCGGCCAGTTGCAAGGCCATGCCGCCGGACAAGGTGATTTTCAGGTTCGAGAAATCCAGCTTGCGGAACGCTTCGTTGTTGCACAACGCGACGAACAACGTGTTCAAGCCGACGAAACCGCTGAACTTCCACTTCGACAGTTCCTTGACCATTGCCGGCAAGTCGCGCGGGTTGCTGATCAGAATGTTGTGGTTGCCGATCAGCATCATCGCCATGCAATGAAAGGTGAAGGCATAGATGTGGTACAGCGGCAGCGGCGTGATCAGGATCTCGCAACCTTCGTTGAGGTTGGAGCCCATCAGCGCCTTGCACTGCAGCATGTTGGCCACCAGGTTGCGGTGGGTCAGCATCGCGCCCTTGGCCACGCCGGTGGTGCCGCCGGTGTATTGCAGCACCGCCACGTCGCTGCTGGCCGGGTTGGCTTCAACCACTGGCTGGCCATGGCCTTTGCTCAACACTTCGTTGAATTTGATGGCCTTGGGCAAGTGATACGCCGGGACCATCTTCTTCACGTACTTGATCACGCTGTTGATCAGCAGACGCTTGAGCGGCGGCAGCAGGTCGGCCACTTCAGTGACGATCACGTGCTTGACGCCGGTTTTCGGCACGACGGTCTGTGCCAGATGCGCCATGTTGGCCAGGCAGACCAGGGCTTTGGCACCGGAGTCGTTGAATTGGTGTTCCATTTCCCGCGCGGTGTACAGCGGGTTGGTGTTGACCACGATCAGCCCGGCGCGGATGGCACCAAAGACGGCGACCGGGTACTGCAACACGTTGGGCAATTGCACGGCGATTCGATCGCCCGGCTGCAAATCGGTATGCTGTTGCAGGTAAGCGGCAAAGGCACCGGACAATTCGTACAGCTCACCGTAGGTGATTGTCTTGCCCAGGTTGCTGAATGCCGGTTTGTCAGCGAAGCGTTGGCAGGATTGCTTCAACACTGCCTGAATATTCGGGTACTCGTCTGGATTGATCTCGGCAGCAATTCCAGCTGGGTACTTATCCTTCCAAAAGTCTTCGATCATGGAAGCCCACTCCTCAGCAACGCGAATTCAACACCGCATTTGATGCGATTATTATTGGTGTTTGTCTATTGGTGAATCTGGCTTTACATAGGCCGAGAAGTCACAAAGCGCGCCGAGAGTAGCAGCTTTGCCAAGGGCCGACTAGAGCCTAAACAGGCCCCTACAGTCACTTTGGTGACTCGAGAATGGCAAGCAGTCATTTTAGAGCAAAAATCCTATACCGCCCTGAAAGCCTATGAATTCGCGGCTTATAGCCTTAAAAGCTTCGCGGGCAAGCCTCGCTCCTACGGTTTTTTGTCGATCACCCGATAGGGCGACACAAATCCACTGTAGGAGCGAGGCTTGCCCGCGAATGCGCGTAGCGCAGCTTCAAACGTTATGCGATATCCCGCAACTCCCGCCGCAAAATCTTGCCCACCGGCGTCATCGGCAACGACTCACGCAACACGATGTGCTTGGGCACTTTGTACGCCGTGAAGTTTTCCTTGCAGTAAGCCTTCAGCTCTTCAAGGCTGACCCCCGACTCACGGGCCACCACAAACAGTTTCACCGCCTCCCCCGAACGCTCGTCCGGCACGCCGATCACCGCACAGTTGGCGACTTTCGGGTGGGCCATCACCACGTCTTCGATCTCGTTCGGGTACACGTTGAAGCCCGAGACGATGATCATGTCTTTCTTACGATCGACAATACGCACGAAACCATCCGGGTCGATCACCCCGATGTCGCCCGACTTGAACCAGCCGTCGGCATCCAGCACTTCGGCGGTGGCTTCGGGTTTCTGCCAGTAGCCCTTCATGATCTGCGGGCCCTTGATGCACAGTTCGCCACGTTCGCCCAGTGGCTGCTCGACGCCTTCGTCGTTGATCACTTTCAGGGTCGTGCCCGGCACCGGCAGGCCGACCGTGCCGATGCGCGATTTGTCGCCGTAAGGGTTGGTGCAGGCCACCGGCGAGGTTTCGGTCAGGCCGTAACCTTCGGTGATCCGGCAACCGGTGAGCTGTTCCCAGCGCTCGGCGGTGGCCTTGACCAGCGCCGTGCCGCCGGAGTTGGTGAGTTTGAGACTGGAGCAATCCAGGGTCTTGAAGTCGGGATGGTCCATCAGCGCGACGAACAGCGTGTTGAGCCCAAGCAGCGCCGAGAACCGCCAGTTCTTCAGCTCCTTGATGAAGCCCTTGATGTCCCGTGGATTGGTGATCAGTACGTTGTGGTTGCCGGTCACCATCATGCACATGCAGTTCGCCGTGAAGGCATAGATGTGGTACAGCGGCAGCGGCGCAATCATCACTTCCTGGCCTTCGCGCAGCAGCGGCTGACCGTCGGCACCCAACTGACTGAGGCATGCCCGCGCCTGCTGCATGTTCGCCACCAGGTTGCCGTGGGTCAGCATCGCACCCTTGGCCAGCCCGGTGGTGCCGCCGGTGTATTGCAACACGGCGATGTCGTCGAGACCGACGTTCAGCGGTTTGATGCCCAGGCCCCGGCCCAGACGTAGCGCGCTCTTGAAGGAGATGGCCCGGGGCAGTGAATAATCCGGGACCATTTTCTTGACCTTGGCGACCACGGTATTGATCAGCCAGCCCTTGGCGGTGGGCATCAGGTCGCCCATCTTCGCTTCGATCAGGTATTGGATGTCAGTGTCGGGCAACACTTCCTGGACCTTCTGTCCAAACACGTTCAGGTACACCAGCGCCCGGGCACCGGAGTCCTTGAACTGATGACGCATCTCCCGCGCGGTGTACAGCGGGTTGGTGTTGACCACGATCAGCCCGGCACGCAGGGCGCCAAACACGGCAATCGGGTAATGCAGGACGTTGGGCATCTGCACCGCGATGCGATCCCCCGGCACCAGATCGGTGTGGGCTTGCAGGTAACCGGCGAACGCAGCGCTGTAACGTTCCAGTTCAGCGTAGGTCAGGGTCACGCCCATGTTGCTGAATGCCGGGCGGTCAGCAAATTTCTTGCAGGAACGCTCGAACACCTCGATCACCGACTTATAGGCCCCAAGGTCGATATCCAGGGGCACGCCGGCCGGGCGTTTGTCATTCCAGAAATCAGGTTGCATTGTTCTTGTCCTCATTACCTGAATCTATCCGGGGCCGCTTTTTCTATCACTTCTGAAAAGCGGTGCTTCCCGGACACTAGCAGCTATGGTGAATCAGGCAAATATGCGCACAGTCCTCATTGATCCCGTGAATCTTGCTGCCCCGGCGCTGCCTGATCAGACGGCGCGCGCGGGATGCGCTATACAATGCAACGACGCCCATGCCGCATGCAGTCCCATGCAAAGGAATCGCCATGATCCATGACACTTTCTGGCTGACCGCGAGCGACCGCAGCCGCCTCTTCGTCAACCAGTGGCTGCCGACTGCACCGCTCAAAGCCGTGATCCTGCTGGCCCATGGCATGGCGGAACACAGCGGTCGCTACGCTCGCCTGGCAGAAAAGCTCTGCGAACAGGGCTACGGTGTTTACGCACCGGACCTGCGTGGACATGGCAAAACCGCTGAAAACGGCACCCTGGGCCACTTCGCCGACAGCGATGGCTGGGGCAAAGTGGTCGGTGACCTCGCCTGCCTCAACCAACATATCGGCCAACAGCATCCCGGCGTGCCAATCGTGCTGTTGGGCCACAGCATGGGCAGCTACATCGCCCAGGCTTACTTGCTGCACCACAGCGCCAGCCTGCACGGGGCGATTCTCAGCGGCTCGAACTTCCAGCCCGTGGCGCTCTATCGCGCAGCGCGGCAGATTGCTCGTCTCGAACGCCTGCGCCAGGGCCCCAAGGGTCGCAGTGCATTGATCGAATGGCTGTCGTTCGGCTCGTTCAACAAGAAGTTCAAGCCAGCTCGCACCTCGTTTGACTGGCTGAGCCGTGACCCGGCCGAGGTCGACAAGTACGCCAACGACCCGCTCTGCGGCTTTCGCTGCACCAATCAGCTATGGATCGATTTGCTCGGCGGCTTGCAGCAAATCAGCAAAGCGTCCAATCTCGCCCAGATCGATCCGGGCCTGCCGCTGCTGGTGATTGGTGGCGAATGTGATCCGGTGAGCGAAGGCAAACGTCTGAAAGATCTGGCCCACGCCCTGCGCGACGCTGGCTGCCAGAGCCTGCACTTGAATATTTACCCGCAGGCCCGGCACGAACTGTTCAATGAGAGCAATCGCGATGAAGTGACTGCCGACGTGCTGAACTGGATCGCCCAGGCCTTGAGCAACCGCCGGCCACCCAGAGCCGAATAGTTTTTTTGTGGATTCATTTAATTCGTCACAGGAATCGAGACAGATGACCCAGGTTACCAACACCCCTTACGAAGCCCTCGAAGTCGGCCAGACCGCCAGCTACAGCAAAACCGTCGAAGAACGTGACATTCAGTTGTTCGCCGCGATGTCCGGCGACCACAACCCGGTGCACCTGGACGCCGAATTCGCCGCCGCCTCCATGTTCAAGGAACGCATCGCCCACGGCATGTTCAGCGGCGCGTTGATCAGCGCGGCGGTGGCTTGCGAGCTGCCTGGGCCGGGGACTATTTATATCGGTCAGACAATGAGCTTTCAGAAGCCGGTGAAGATTGGCGACACGCTGACTGTGCGCCTGGAAATTCTCGAGAAAATGCCGAAGTTTCGTGTGCGGATCGCCACCCGAGTGTTCAATCAGCGTGATGAACTGGTAGTGGATGGCGAGGCGGAGATTCTGGCGCCGCGTAAACAGCAGACCGTGACATTGCCGACGTTGCCGGCGATCAGCATCGGCTGATTCATCACTCATCCGTGGCCTGGATGGGCTTCTGTGGCGAGGGAGCTTGCTCCCGTTCGGCTGCGCAGCAGTCGTAAAAGCTGCTCCGCGCCGGAACAGGTGAATCGAGGTGCCCGATTGGGGGCGCTGCGCACCCCAGCGGGAGCAAGCTCCCTCGCCACAAAAGGCCCCCCTCGCCACGGTGAATGCAGCGTTTCGTTCTCCTACAATCTCGAACACAAAAAAACGCCAGACTGGCTGGCGTTTTTGATGGGTAACGAACGCTTACGAGCGTGCGCGAGCCTGGTTACGCAGGGCTTTGACCTGATCGTGGTTGCGTTGCACGCCGTGGTACTGGCGTTCAACGGTGTCACGAATACTCACCAGGTTGTCCTCGTTGATTTTATCCAGCGCTTTCTTGTAAGCCTTCTTCGCGTGGTCTTCACCACGCTCCGCTTCGTTCAGCACTGCCTCTTCATCCTTGCCGGTGAACATCGACTTCACATCCACCCAGCGACGATGCAGATTACCGCTGACGCTGGTGGAGGTTTCCGGATCACCACCCAGGGAACGCACAGTGGCCTGCAGTTCGGCAGCGGCAGAGGCGCAGTCGGCGGAGCGCTGAATGAACAGGTTTTTGAGTTCGGGATTCTTGATGTCTTCAGCGCAAGTCTTGAACCCTTCCTGACCGTCTTTACAGGTTTCAATCAGGTCGTTGAGTACAGAGATCGCTTCTTTATTAATGTCGGTCATTTTTCAATTCCTTGCGGTTGATGAAAGATGCAATCAATCGTTGCACCCTGCATGCCAGCTTCAAATTGAAATTTTTTACTTATATTTCAATGAGTTAATCTTTAGTCGAAATCTGTATCCGCTTTTTTTGCATGATCTGTCAATTGGCCTGCATGCAGAATGCCTGTATTTTCCAGACTGTTCTAAATCAAGACGACTGATGATGAATCCCGAAAAGCTCGAACTGCTGATTACCCGCGAGATGCCCTTCGGCAAATACAAGGGCCGTATCATTGCCGACCTGCCCGGCCAGTACCTGAACTGGTTCGCTCGCGAAGGTTTCCCTCACGGGGAACTGGGCGGGTTGCTCGCCTTGATGCAGGAAATCGACCACAACGGCCTGTCGGAACTGCTCGAACCGCTGCGCGCCAAGCACGGCAAACCTGCCCCTCGTCACTGAACCGCCCTATCGCACCGAGTCGCCCATGCCCGATAACACCCGCCGTGCCCGTGATGAAGCCTTTTGGCAGACCTTTGCCGACCGCTATGCTGTCGAACCCGGCCCCCTGAACCTGGAGAACGGTTACTTCGGGCGCATGTCACGCACCGTGGTCGAGGAGTATCAGCGCAACATCGAGCTCATCAACCGCGGCAACTCGGTGCATGTGCGCCAGCGCTTCGAACAGGGCGAAAGCGTCAAGATTCGCGCGCAGCTGGCCGAGCTGATCGGTGCCCCGGCCGAAGCCGTCGCCTTCACCCGCAACGCCTCGGACGGCTTGCAGTCGCTGATCCGCAACTACAATCGCCTGGAACCGGGCGATCAGGTCCTGCTGTGCGATCTGGAGTACGACACGGTCAAGAGCGCAATGCGTTGGCTGGCCCGCTATCGAGGCGTGGAAGTGATCGAGATCGAGCACCGTCGCCCCGCCAGTTTCGACAGCTTGCTGGCCACGTACCGCGAAGCTTTCACACGTTATCCGCGACTGAAGTTGATGGCCCTGACCCACGTCACCCATCGCACCGGTCTGGTAATGCCGGTGCAGGCGATCGCCGCTGCCGCCAGGGAGCATGGCATCGATGTAATCCTCGACGGCGCCCATGCTCTGGGCCAGATCGAGTTCAACCTCGATGAACTGGGCATTGCCTTCGCCGGCTACAACCTGCACAAATGGATCGGTGCGCCGCTGACTCTCGGCTTCATTTACATCGCGCCCGAGCGCCTGGCCGACATCGACCCGGACATGGGCGAGATGCATTTCCCTGACACCGACATTCGCGCCCGCACGCCATACAGCACCCCGAACATCCCGGCCCTGCTGACCCTGCCGCTGGTGTTCGAAGAGCATCAGGCCATGGGCGGTTCCGTCGCCAAGGGCGCTCGGCTCAATTACCTGCGCAACCGCTGGGTCGATGCCGTTCGGGAGTTACCGGGGATCGAAGTCCTGACCCCGGATGACCCGCGCCTGTATTGCGGCATCACCTCGATGCGCTTTACCCGGCATGCCGACCAACAGGCGATGGTCGAGCGCCTGCTCAACGACTACAACCTGTTTACCGTGGCGCGCAGCGGCGCGGCGTGTGGCCCGTGCATCCGCATCACACCGGGGCTCACGACCATGGCAGCGGACATGGATGTACTGGCCCGGGCGTTGAACGAATTGCGCTGACGTCACACAGTGTATTTATCAAAGTCCTCGGGCTTGATTTGCGATGACGCCGCAAACGTGTCGACACCGATGGTCATGTGCCCGAAAAAGCCGTCCTCATTCGAGTCTCGACCGATGGTGTGAATATTCAGGGTCGAGGCCTCGCCGCCCATGCGCTGATAAAACATATCCTGCGCATTGGTCAGCGGTGAGACGGCTCGACCGCTGTACTCACGGGCATTGAGCACCGACCTTGATGCGACCTCGGGAAAGTAAAGCTGGCCGACCCAGGCGACGTGCCGCTCTTCCAGATAGTTATTACCGGCTGTGATGCGTACCGCGACGTGAATATGCAAAGCGCGGCCGGCATAGAACCCCGGATAAATAGTGGTAAACCGCACGATGCCCATTTTGTCGGTGAATTGCCCACCACGCAGGTAGGTGTCGTCGTCGGTGCGCGGGATCGACCCGATATCATCCACATCGACTTCCTTGTCCGGGTTGACCTTGCTCCAGCCCGAATACGCCCCGCGCGCATTGCAATGCCAGATATCGACCAATGCCCCGGTAACCGGTTGACCGGTCATGGCATCGACGATCGTGAGCCGCAGCACCAAGGGAATGCCGTCCATGCCTTCGCTGACGTTTCGCCTGATCAGTTTTGGATTTCGAAAATACGGACCGGCGATCTGCTCGGGTGACAGTTGATAAACCGGTAGTGGGGGTGCAGCCGAGGTGTTGTCGTCCATGACGTTCTCTCTTCCATAAGATGAACGCAGATTAACGCTGGACGTGCGGCGAGATGCGGTAACTATGTATCGCGTGATGTCGATCCTAAAAAGAGCATTTCGACAGTCATGGGGATTTTCACCAGGCAAAAAAAAACGGTGCACCGACCAAGCGCACCGTAAAGCCGTAGAACACACAACGAAGTGTTTGGTAAATCCGGTATATCCGGTAAATCAGATCAGTCCAGCAGCGCCAACGCCTCGGCGGTGCACTCCTGGATGCGGGCCCAGTCGCCGTTCTTGATCCACTCGGGGTCAAGCATCCAGCTACCGCCCACGCACATCACGTTCTTCAACGCCATGTAGCTCTTGATGTTGGCCGGGCTGACGCCGCCGGTCGGGCAGAATTTAACTTCGCCGAACGGGCCGCCCAGGGCCTTGATGGCCGCGACGCCGCCGCTGACTTCCGCCGGGAACAGCTTGAAGCGGCGATAGCCCAGGCAATAGCCTTCCATGATGCCGGAGGCGTTGCTGATGCCCGGCAACAGCGGAATCGGGCTGGCGACACTGGCTTCGAGCAGGTCACGGGTGATGCCCGGCGTCACGATGAATTGCGAACCGGCGGCTTCGGCAGCGGCCAGCATGCTGCGATCAAGCACCGTACCGGCACCGGTCACCAGTTCCGGACGCTTTTCGCGCAGGATCTGGATGGCCTTGAGGCCGAACTGCGAACGCAGGGTCACTTCCAGCGCCGTGAGGCCACCGGCGGCCAGGGCGTCGGCCAACGGCAGCACGTCCTGTTCGCGAGCGATGGTGATCACCGGCAGGATCCGCGCCTTGGCGCAGAGGCTGTCGATCAGGGCAACTTTGTCCGCCATGGAAACGGTCGGGGATGTGTTTGTCATAGCGGCTGATCCTTGGTTCATGGGCACCAGTAAATCTCTAACGTAGGTTGCAGAAACGCCCGAATCGGCATGGCGGCGACATCGTCACCGGCCAGTGCGGCGCTCAGGGTGGTCAACTTGGACTGACCGGAAATCGATAGAACGATGTGCCTGGCCGAAGCCAGCAGCGCGCGACTCATGGTCAGGCGCTGACGCGGCACGGTCGGCGCCAGCATCGGCCAGCAACGACGAGTGCCGTCGACTTTCAAGGCGTCGGCCAGGTTCGGGCTGTTGGGGAACAGTGATGCGGTGTGACCGTCGTCGCCCATGCCCAGCACCAGCACATCGATCGCCGGCAATTCGGCGAGCAAGCGATCAGCCTGCTCGGCGGCCTGCTCCAGGTTGGCGGTGGCACTGTAGAGGCTCAGGAACTGGGCCTTGGCCGCCGGACCTTGCAACAGGTAGCGCTTGAGCAGACCGGCATTACTGTCGGCATGCTCCACCGGCACCCAGCGCTCGTCAGCCAGGCTGACCACCACCTTCGACCAGTCCAGCGCCTGCTTGGCCAGGTGCTGGAAAAATGCCACCGGGCTGCGCCCACCGGACACCACCAGCGTCGCTGTGCCTTGTGCGGCAATCGCGTCGCTCAGTTGTTTGGCCACTGCCAATGCCAGGCCTTCGGCCAGCAGCATCGGTTTTTTGAACTCATGGGCGCTGACGCCCTGAGGCAGTTTCAATTCAGATATCGCCATACCACGACCTCCCGTCCCGCGTGATCAGTGCAATGGAACTCATCGGCCCCCAGGACCCGGCCGCGTACGGCTTGGGCGCATCACCGGACTTTTTCCACCCGGCAATCAACTGGTCACACCACTTCCACGCGGCTTCGATTTCATCTTTACGGACAAACAGGTTCTGATTGCCACGCATCACTTCCAGCAACAACCGCTCGTAGGCATCGGGAATCCGTGCGCTGCGCCAGGTGTCGGAAAAATTCAGCTGCAACGGACCGCTGCGCAACTGCATGCCCTTGTCCAGGCCTTGTTCCTTGGTCATCACGCGCAAGGAAATGCCTTCGTCCGGTTGCAGGCGGATGATCAGTTTGTTGCTGATCTGCAAGCGCTGCTCGGGGGCGAAGATGTAGTGCGACGGTTCCTTGAAGTGGATGACGATCTGCGACAGCTTCTGCGGCATGCGCTTGCCGGTGCGCAGGTAAAACGGTACGCCGGCCCAACGCCAGTTGCGAATGTCGGCACGCAGGGCAACGAAGGTTTCGGTGTCGCTCTGGGTGTTGGAGTTAGGCTCCTCCAGATACCCCGGCACCGACTTGCCTTCGCTGTGACCGGCGATGTACTGGCCGCGCACCACTTGAGTGGTCAGGCCTTCCGGGCTGATCGGCGCCAGTGCCTTGAGCACTTTGACTTTCTCGTCGCGGATGCTGTCGGCGGACAAGTCGGCCGGCGGGTCCATGGCGATCAGGCACAGCAACTGCAACAGGTGATTCTGGATCATGTCCCGCAGCTGGCCGGCCTTGTCGAAGTAACCCCAACGGCCTTCGATCCCGACCTGCTCGGCCACGGTGATTTCCACGTGGGAAATGTAATTCTGGTTCCACTGGGTTTCGAACAGGCTGTTGGCGAAACGCAGGGCGATCAGGTTTTGTACGGTCTCTTTGCCCAGGTAGTGGTCGATACGGTAGGTGCGGTTCTCCGGGAAGAACTGCGCCACGGCGTCGTTGACCTTGCGCGAGGATTCCAGGTCAGAACCGATGGGTTTTTCCAGCACCACGCGGGTGTTTTCGGTCAGGCCGACCTTCGACAGGTTCTCGCAAATAGCACCGTAAACCGCCGCCGGCGTGGCGAAGTAGGCAATCACCCGCTGGGCACTGCCGGCCTGCTCGGCCAGGGCGACGTAATCGTCAGCCTTGAGGAAGTCGACATGCAGGTAACTCAACCGGGCCAGGAAGCGCTCGAGCACGGCTTCATCCAGCTCTTTGGCGCCCACGTAGCGACGCAACTCGGTGGCGATGAACGCCAGATGCTGCTGCTCGCTGCCAGGTTCACGGGCCAGTGCGATAATGCGCGTATCCTCATGAAGCAGGCCGGCACCATCGAGTTGATAAAGGGCAGGAAACAGCTTGCGCAGGGCTAGATCGCCGAGAGCGCCGAACAAGGCAAAGGTGCACGGTTCAACCGTAATCGAAGGCATGATGTTTGTTCTTTTATCAAGTTAAGCTACAAATACCTTTTTTCAAGGCATCACTCAAGGGAAAATGTAGTAATAACCACAACATTTTCGCAAAATGTAGATTCCGAGTGGTGGTCGGTCGGAGCCATCAGTAGGATAGGCCACCGTTATGGGCCGTATCAAAGGCCCAATTTGCATAGCCGAGCGCTTGTTTGCGCAGGTGAATTTAGGAACCCCATATGGACCGCGTGCGAAATTTACTGGAACAGATCCAGAGTCGCCTCGAAGACCTGAACAAGGCAGAACGCAAAGTCGCCGAAGTGATCCTGCTCAACCCACAGCAGGCGACCCGGTTCAGCATCGCCGCCCTCGCCCAGGCCGCGTCGGTCAGTGAGCCGACGGTCAACCGTTTCTGCCGCTCATTTGGTGTCAGCGGCTACCCTGAACTGAAACTGCAGCTGGCCCAGAGCCTGGCCAGCGGCGCGGCGTATGTCAGCCGTGCGGTGGAAGCCGACGACAACCCCGAGGCTTACACCCAGAAAATCTTCGGCAGCGCCATCGCGTCCCTGGACAGCGCCTGCCAGGCACTGGACCCGAACCTGATCAGCCGCGCCGTCGACCTGTTGATCCAGGCCCGGCAGATCCACTTCTTCGGCCTCGGCGCCTCGGCCCCGGTGGCACTGGATGCGCAGCACAAGTTCTTCCGCTTCAACCTGGCAGTGACCGCCCATGCCGATGTGCTGATGCAACGCATGATTGCCTCGGTGGCCCACACCGGTGAGTTGTTCGTGATCATCTCCTACACCGGCCGCACCCGCGAATTGGTGGAAGTGGCGCGCATCGCCCGGGAAAACGGCGCTTCGGTGCTGGGGCTGACGGCCGAAGGTTCGCCGCTGGCCAAGGCCAGTACCTTGAGCCTGAACATTCCGTTGCCGGAAGACACCGACATTTACATGCCGATGACCTCGCGGATCATTCAGCTGACCGTGCTCGATGTGCTCGCCACCGGCATGACCTTGCGCCGAGGCGTGGATTTCCAGCCGCATTTGCGCAAGATCAAGGAAAGCCTCAATGCCAGTCGGTATCCGATTGGGGATGAGTTTAATTAACCCACTGTGGCGAAGGGGCTTGTCGGAACGCCGCACCGCCACAAAGGTTGTGCGCATCGGCTACGCCCCAACCCGCGCCTGCAAACTCAAATGCGCCCGCTCCCCCGGCGCCAGGCACAGGCTGTCGGTGCCGCCGCTGGCCGCTTCCACACAGACGAACTCGGAAATCTCGTTCCAGCTCACGCCCAGTAATGGCCGCGAGCCGGGATGCCAGACCACCGTGTCCGCATGATCACCGGTGTCGATGCACAGTTCGCGCTGCCAGGCGTGGTCCTTGAGCTGCAGTTCGCCGTCATGCTGGAACACGCGCTGACACCCACCGTCGACCCGCAACTCGCCTTCCTGTTGGCAAGCCTGGCGGTTCAACTGGTCGTACCCTTGCGCTCCTTCGAGCCCAGACAGCGCTATCTCACCGACATCACCAATACGCCAATAGGCGTGCAACGCCTGACTCAACTGGCACGGCATGTCGTCCTGATGCTCGGTGCTCAGGTGCAAATCCATGCGTTCGCCCAGGTGCGCATGCAAGTCCACTTGCCAGTCGCACAGCTGTAACTGCCAGTGCAGGCGCACGCCATCGTCGTCACTGCTGCTGTCGAGCAGCTTCCAGTCGAGCAGGCGCGCCCAACCATGGGACGGCCAGGCGTTTTCGCTTGGGTGGCGGCCATACCACGGCCAGCACACCGGCACGCCGCCGCGAATCGCACCCACGTGCGGCCATTTCGCCGCGCACCACAACCAGGGTTTCTGACCCTTTGGCTGGAAGTGCAACAACTGTGCGCCCTGACGACTGAACACCGCCTGACACAGCGGATGGTCGATCACCAGCACGTCGCGCATCTGATAGCGCTCCCACGCAAACACCGGACGTTCGCGCAAGGATTTGAAGAAGCGTTGTAGCGGATGCTCAAGCATGTGCCACGGCCCTGAAAATCATCTGTCACCCGAGGGTGCGCCACCCCCAAAAAAAAGCGGACAGCCATGGCCGTCCGCAAATATGCGCACATAGAGAGGAGCTTATCGCAACAGCGTTAGAACACCGACTGAATTTTCAGGCCGGCGACCAGCGCGTTATCAACTTCATCCACACCACCCGGGTGAGTGATGTATTGCAAGTTAGGACGCACCGTCAGCCAGTTGGTAACGTGGAAACCGTAGTTGATCTCGTAGTTGTACTCGGTGCTGCGCAGTGGCGCGAACAGTGGATCGTTGTAGTCGGTGACACCATTGGCGGCGTTGACCAACTCGGAGTTTTTCTTCACGTCATCGTTGACATGGATACGGGAGAAACCGATCCCGACGTCGTCTTTTGGACGCGCATCGAACGGGCCCTTGTAAACAAACATCAGCGACTGGTAGTTGTCGACGAAGTTGGTGTCCTTGTCGTGGAAGGTGGCGTTGGCCGCGATGTTCAGACCGCGCGAAGCATCACCGTTATGGGTGGTCAGTTGTTGCTGCGCCACGAACCAGTAGCCGTGCTTGCTGTCATGGCTGCGATAGGCATTGCCGGTGGTCGCTGCATCATTGCCGTTGTCGTCTTTACGGACGTCATTGGCGTCGGCCGTGCTCTTGTAGTAACCGACACGGTATTCGCCCGGCAGGTTGTTAACCTTCGGCGACCAGACCAATTCAACCGGCAAGACGGTGCCCTTGGTGCCACTGCCGCTGAGCTTGAAACCGTTACCGTGCTCAAGTTGCGATGGGTTCTGGTTGTACGCGCCGATCTGCGCATAGAACTCAGGCGTGATGTTGTACTTCACGCGAACCGCTGCCTGCATGACCGGCCAGTTGTACCAGATACCGGTCGCCCAGTTACCCGCCTGGGAACCGCAGAATGCCAGGTTCTGGAACTCGCAAGGGAAGGTGTTGAAGTCTTCGCCTTCGCCGAAGTAACCAGCCTTGACGTCCAGTTTCCCGTCGAGGAACTGGTGCTTGATCCACAGCTGGGTCAGACGGACCATGTGGCCACGGCCGTAGACTTCCTGGGAGGAGCTCAAGGTGCCGGCACGCGGGTCGCCGACACGGTCATTGGAGATGTTCTGACCGTTACGGTTGGTGAGCTGGATCTTGGCCTGGGTGTTATCCCAGCCCCACAGTTTTTGCAGGTCCAGCGCCACGCCCAGACCAAACTGGTCGGCGTAACGCGCCGTTTTGTCGTCGTTGTAGCCGCCGTGCAGGTTGGCGCCCACTTCACCGACATAGTCGGCCTTGATGTCGATACCTTGCTCGATCAGCTTGGTCCGCTCGCCACCCCAGTCCCCCGTCATCCACTGGGAATCGGCACTGAACGCGTCAGCCGCGTGTACGCTACCGGCCAGCATCATCGCCGCAACCGCTGACAATTGGCAGATCAGCTGAGCGTTGTTCTTCTTCTTCATCCCTACATCCTCGTTTTATTGTTATTAACTGTTTTTATCTAACGCGGTTTACATCGATTGCGACGGATGTCTCCATCCGCCACTAATCCCCCCTGTGAGAGCGGGCTTGCTCGCTCCCACATTTGATCTTCAGCGGCCTTTGAACTGGGCCACGTTGGCGCTGTGAGCTTCGGTTTTTGGCAGGCCGGCAACGCCCAGACGCTCACCGGTCTTGGCATCGAACAGCAGCACTTTCGATGGATCGAATTGCAGCGTCAGGGTCTCGCCCGGGGCTGGTGCGACGTCCGGTGCCAGACGGCAGCAGACCTTGGTGTCGTTGAGATTGACGAATACCAGGGTGTCGGGACCGGTCGGTTCGGTGACCTGCACTTCAGCGCGGATGGTCGGCAGGCCGTTGGCTTCGCCGTTCGCCAGCACGATTTGCTCCGGGCGCATGCCGAGGATCACTTCGCGGTCTTCGAGCCCGGCATCCTGCATGCCCAGCGGCAATTCGCAGCGCGCCTGACCGCTGTCGAGCAGCGCCAACAGACGGCCGTCCTTGCGCTGCAAACGCAGGGGGATGAAGTTCATCGGCGGCGAACCGATGAAGCTCGCCACGAACAGGTTGGCCGGGTTGTTGTAGATGTCTTTCGGCGTACCGAACTGCTGGATAATCCCGTCCTTCATCACCGCCACTTTGTCGCCCAGGGTCATCGCTTCGATCTGGTCGTGGGTCACGTAGACCGTGGTGGTTTTCAAGCGCTGGTGCATCAGTTTCATTTCTGTGCGCATCTCGACCCGCAGCTTGGCGTCGAGGTTGGACAGCGGTTCGTCGAACAGGTAGATCTTCGGCCGACGCGCCAACGCCCGGCCCATGGCCACGCGCTGTTGCTGACCACCGGAGAGCTGACCCGGCTTGCGGTTGAGCAGGTGTTCGATTTGCAACAGCTTGGCCACGCGAGCGACTTCCGCGTCGATGTCGGCGGCAGGCATCTTGCGGATCTTCAAACCGAACGCGATGTTTTCGCGCACGCTCATGGTCGGGTACAGCGCGTAGGACTGGAACACCATGGCGATGTCGCGGTCTTTGGGGCTCATGCCGCTGACGTCCTGGTCACCGATCATGATCGCGCCGCCGGTGATGGTCTCAAGGCCGGCGATGCAATTCATCAGGGTCGATTTACCGCAACCCGAAGGGCCTACAAGAATCAGGAACTCACCGTCCTTGATCGACAGCTCGATGTTCTTGAGGGTGTCCGGCAGGCCGGGGCCATAGGTTTTGTTTACATTGCGAAGTTCGAGCGTAGCCATGATTACCCCTTGACTGCGCCGGCCGTCAGCCCGCGCACGAAATACTTACCTGCGACCACATAGACCAGCAGGGTCGGCAGCCCGGCGATCATTGCCGCCGCCATATCAACGTTGTATTCCTTGGCCCCGGTACTGGTGTTGACCAAGTTGTTCAACGCCACCGTAATGGGTTGCGAGTCACCGCTGGAGAACACCACGCCGAACAGGAAGTCGTTCCAGATCTGGGTGAACTGCCAGATCAGGCAGACCATGATGATCGGGGTGGACATCGGCAAAATGATCAAGCGGAAGATGGTGAAGAACCCCGCGCCATCGAGCCGCGCTGCCTTCACCAGTGCATCGGGAACGCTGACGTAGTAGTTACGGAAAAACAGCGTGGTGAACGCCAGGCCGTAGACCACGTGCACGAACACCAGGCCTGTCGTCGTGCTGGCCAGGCCCATCTTGCCGAGGGTGAACGAGGCCGGCAGCAGGACCGTCTGGAATGGCAGGAAGCAACCGAACAGCAGCAGGCCGAAGAACAACTGCGACCCGCGAAAGCGCCACATCGACAGCACATAGCCGTTCAACGCACCGATGGCCGTGGAGATCATTACCGCCGGAACGGTGATCTTGATCGAGTTCCAGAAGTACCCGTCAACCGTGCCCCAGGCCTTGATCCAGCCAATACCGCTGACCACGGTCGGCCAGCTCAGCAGGTTGCCGGAGTTGATGTCTTCAGGCGTCTTGAAACTGGTCAACAGCATGACCACCAGCGGTATCAGGTACAGCAATACCGCAAGGAGCAGCACGCCATAGATCGCGATGCGACTCAGGCTGATGGCAGGTTTGGCAGCGAAACTAGTCATGACGTTTGGCCCTCAGCTCGGAGTACAGGTAAGGCACGATGATCGCGAGAATCGCACCGAGCATCAGAATCGCACTGGCCGAGCCCATGCCCATCTGGCCGCGACTGAAGGTGAAGGAATACATGAACATCGCAGGCAGATCGGAGGAATAACCCGGGCCACCGGCGGTCATTGCCGCTACCAGGTCGAAACTCTTGATAGCGATGTGGGCCAGGATCATCACTGCGCTGAAGAACACCGGGCGCAGGCTCGGCAACACCACTTTCAGGTAAATGCGCGGCATGCTCGCGCCATCGATCTGGGCGGCACGGATGATCGATTGATCAACGCCACGCAGGCCGGCGAGGAACATCGCCATGATAAAGCCCGAGGCTTGCCATACCGCCGCGATCACCAGACAGTACACAACGCGATCCGGATCGATCAGCCAGTCCAGGCGAAAGCCTTCCCAGCCCCAGTCACGCAGCAATTTGTCCAGGCCCATGCCCGGGTTGAGCAGCCATTTCCAGGCAGTACCGGTGACGATCATCGAAAGCGCCATCGGGTACAGGTAAATGGTGCGAATGAAACCTTCGCGACGAATGCGCTGATCAAGAAACACCGCCAGCAACACACCGATCACCAGGGTGATACCGATGAACATGCCGCCGAAAAGCGCCAGGTTCTTGCTCGCTACCCACCAGCGATCGTTGTCGAACAGCCGCTGGTACTGCGCCAGACCCGCCCATTTGTAAGTCGGCAGGAAGGTCGAAGTGGTGAACGACAGGACGAAGGTCCACAGGATATAGCCATAGAACCCCACCAGAACAATGAACATGCTCGGCGCCAGCACCAGCTTGGGGAGCCAGCGCTGCAGCGCATCGAACGGCGAGGCCTTGCTGAACACAGCAACAGAACTCATGGGAAGATCCAGTACGAGAGAGAGAGAATTCGGGCAGGTCCCCTGTAGGAGCCGGCTTGCTGGCGAAGGCGGTGTGTCAGTCGACATCTGCGTTGAATGACACATCGCTATCGCCAGCAAGCCGGCTCCTACAGGCCAAGCATTACTTGGCTGCTTTAATGGCAGTGCCGAGTTGCTTGGCGGCAGTGGCAGGATCGGCTTTCGGATCGTTGATGAAGTTGGTCACGACATCAAAGAAAGCACCCTGTACCGCCAGCGTGGTCGCCATGTTGTGCGCCATGCTCGGCTGCAAGCCACCGGTCTTGGCGTCCGCCAGGAAGTCTTTGGCAGCCGTCTGGGCGCAGGAGTCGAAACCGTACTTGCCCATGTCACTCAGCATGTCGTTTCGAACCGGGATCGAACCCTTGTTGATGCTGAAGACTTTCTGGAAGTTCTCACCCAGCACGATCTTGGCAATGTCCTGCTGAGCTGCAGCAGTGCCCTTGTCTTTCTGCTTGAACACGGCCAGCGAGTCGATGTTGTAGGTGAAGGCCTTGTCGGTGCCCGGGAAGGCTACGCACTCGTAATCCTTGCCGGCGACTTTCTTGGCCGCTGTCCACTCGCTCTTGGCCCAGTCACCCATGATCTGCATGCCGGCCTTGCCGTTGATGACCTTGGCCGCCTCCAGGTTCCAGTCCTGGCCTTTGCCGTCGGCGTCCATGTAGGTCGCGACTTTCTTCAGCTCGGTCAGCGCCTTGACCATGTCAGGACCGGTCAGCGCCGCGTTATCCAGATCGACCAGGGCTTTCTTGTAGCCATCGACGCCCATGACCGACAGGACCACCGCTTCGAACACGGTGCTGTCTTGCCAAGGCTGGCCACCGTGGGCAAGCGCGATGAAGCCCGCGGCCTTGAGCTTGTCACCGGCCGCGTAGAATTCCTGAAGGGTGGTTGGCGCTTTTTCGATGCCGGCTTTCTTGAAGACTTCCGGATTGATCCACAACCAGTTGACGCGGTGAATGTTCACCGGCACGGCCACATAGTTACCGTCGTACTTCACGGTATCGGAGACTTTCTTGTCGAGCAGGCTGTCCCACTTCTCAGCTTTGGCAGCGTCTTTCAAGACGTCGGTATCGAGCAGACCGGTAGACGCCCATTCCTGAATGTCCGGACCTTTGATCTGCGCTACACCCGGCGGGTTACCGGCCACGGCGCGGCTTTTGAGTACGGTCATGGCCGTGGCACCGCCACCGCCGGCGACTGCGCCGTCTTTCCAGGTGAAACCGTCTTTTTCGACTTGAGCCTTGAGCACATCGACAGCCGCTTTTTCACCACCAGACGTCCACCAGTGAACGACTTCCACCGAACCTTTGGAATCGGCGGCCAGGGCACTGAGCGGGAATGCTGCAACGGGAAGCAGTGAAGCGAGAGAAATGACAGTAGCGAGGCGAGAAATCGCATTCATCTAGTAGTACCTTTCTTGTTGTTATGCATGCAAGTCTGGTGCTTGCGCTGCATGGATTCTAAACAGGAGTCATACCTTCGCAGGTAACGAAGGGACGCTCGAATGTCACCACATGGTTACATGACTGGTTACACAGCAGCGCTCTGGGACAACTGCCCCAGCGCACTGGCCATGCTCGGCGCCAGCGGCAGGCGCGGGATCAATACAGCCTGCCAGGCGTGATACAGGTCAGGTTTACCGGCCCAGATATCGGCGCTCGGGCGATTCAGCGGATCGAGCTCGTGATGCCAGCTGCCATCGCAGCGGTCGATGAAATGACTGTCACAGAATTCCCAGAACAGTCGGTACCAACGCTCGTACTGCTCATCACCGGTGCGTTTTAGCAGCGCACTGGCGGCGGCGCTGGCTTCGCAATGAGTCCAGTGCAAACGATGACGAACCACCGCGCGATTGTCCCAGTCGAGGGTGTAGACAATGCCCGGCGCACCGTCGACGTCCCAGCCGTGACGGCAATTATGCTCGAAGAGTTTTTGCGCATCGGTGGCCAGCCAGCCCGGCGTGAGCATCCCGGCCTGTACCCGCGCCGCTTCAAGGTGCAGTAACAACCGCGCCCATTCGAAACCATGACCCGGCGTGGTGCCGTAAGGACGGAAACCGTCGGCCGGGTTGTCGTGGTTGTAGTCACGCAGCGGCTGCCAGTCGCGGTCGAAATGCTCGACCACCAGGTAATCGTTGGCGGCGGCGTGTTCGTGAATGACACGCTCGACGATGCGCTGCGCGCGAATCAGCCAGCGGTGGTCCTCGGTGACATCGGCCAGGGCGAGGAAAGCTTCGGTGGCGTGCATGTTGCTGTTGGCGCCGCGATAGGCTTCCTCGCAACTGAAGTCGCGGTTGAAGGATTCGCGCATGGCGCCCTCCTCCTCGCTCCAGAAATGGCTGTCGATGATGTGGATCGCATCATCGAGCAAGGCTTGCGCACCGGGACGCTGGGCAACCACCGCAGAACTCGCGGCCAATGCCACGAAGGCATGCAGATAAGCGGCTTTGCCGGTATTGCCGTCGCGGTGTTCGGGCGTGGCGAACCAGCCACCGTGTTCGGCGTCACGCAGCGGCCCGCAGAGGGCTTTGATGCCGTGATCCACCAGCTCGGCGAACCCCGGCAAACCCTGGATGTGGGCCATGGCGAAGCTGTGGGTCATGCGCGCGGTGTTCATGGTTTCGGCTTGCGCGTTGACCGCCAGGCGCCCCTTTTCATCAAGGTTGCCGAAACCTTCGGGAAGCTTTGAAGCCCTGGCAAATGCCAACAGGCGCAGGCCTTCGGCGGCGAGCCATTGCTGATGGGCAGGCGCGTTCAGCCAACTGCTGAAGGCGGGTTGGAAGGTGTCCATGCGATACCTTTTTTTGTTGTTATGACTGGGACCAGTCTAAACAACGGTCGGTGGCGGGCAGGTAACGAAGGGGGAGCGTTATGTCACCGACCTGTGACATTCACCCTGATTTTGAAGTGAGTGGTTAATTGTGGCGAGGGAGCTTGCTCCCGTTGGGGCGCGGAGCGGCCCTGAAAGAGGGACTGCTGCGCAGTCCAACGGGAGCAAGCTCCCTCGCCACAGGGGCAGTGTCAATCCATTGGTCGCGGCAACTGCAACGTCACGCGCAACCCGCCTTCACGCAGGTTTTGCAGGCTGACTTCGCCGCCATGGCTATGGGCGATGTTGCGGGCAATCCCCAGCCCCAAGCCATAACCCTGTTGCTGCCCGGCCAGGCGGAAGTGCGGCTCGAACACTTGCTCCAGCCGCTGCTCCGGCACACCCGGACCTTCGTCGTCGACATGCAGGACGAACGCGCTCTCGTCGTCATCGATGTGCAGATGCGCGTTCTGCCCGTACTTCAAAGCGTTGTCGATCAGGTTGCCGATGCAGCGCTTGAGCGCCAGTGGCTTGCCGGGATACGGCGCCAGCGCCCGCCCCTGCTGAGTCACGCGGCCATTACCGTTGGGCGCCAGATACGGTTCCACCAGGCAGTCGAGCACATGATTGAGGTCCACCTGCTCGATGTTTTCGTGGATGTCGGTGTCTTTCACGCATTGCAGCGCGCCCTTGACCAACAACTCCAGCTCATCCAGATCACGTCCGAACTTGGCTTGCAGCTTTTCGTCTTCAAGCAATTCAACCCGCAGTCGCAGCCGAGTGATCGGTGTGCGCAAGTCATGGGAAATCGCGCTGAACAACTGGCTGCGCTCGGTCAGGTAACGGCTGATGCGTTCACGCATCGCATTGAACGCGCGACCGACTTCCACCACTTCACTGCCGCCCCCCTGAGCGACCGGTTCGACGTCGGCGCCCAGGGACATGTCCCGCGCCGCCCGCGCCAATCGCTTGAGCGGTCGGCTCTGCCAGTGCACCAGCAGGCCGATGAACAGGAGCAAGAAGCCGCTGGTGAGTACGATGAACCAGACTTGCTGTGCCGGCAGGCCTTGCTCTTCGAGACTGGTGTAGGGCTCGGGCAACAGCGAAGCGATGTACAGCCATTCCCCCGGCGCCATCTGGATTTGCGTGACCAGCACCGGTGGATTCACTGGCTCCAGGGTCAACGCGTAGTGCGCCCAGGAGCGTGGCAATTCATCGAGTTTCAGCCCGCTATTGAAGATCCGCAGGTCTTCGGGGCTGACGAACGTCACCGAAATATCCGCGTCCTGGCCCAGCGACTGGCGCAGCACCTCGTCCACCGCTTTGAGCACCGCTTCTTTGCGCGGCGTGATCGGCAGCACTTCCATGCCTAAGGGTTTGTCGTTGAGGGTCACCACGAACCGGGTGCCGCCCATGCTGCGCAACTGGTCGAGCACCAGCGGCCTGAACGCCACCGGCAACGAGCGGAAATAACTGACGCTGGCAGTCATCGAATGGGCCAGGCTGCGGGCGCTGGTGACCAGGCCTTCGAGTTGGGTAGCACGCAGTTGCGAAACCCAGATCACGCTCGACAGCGTCTGGGCAAACAGCACCGCCAACAGGGTCAGCAGCAACATGCGCCCGAGCAGCGAGCGCGGCACCGGCACGCGCCCGGCGAGCTTGCGCAGGAACTCAGTGACCATTGCCGGCAACCACGTTGGCTGCCAATTGGTAGCCGCTGCCACGCACGGTCCGGATCAGCCGCGGCGGTTTTTCGGTGTCGCGCAGACGCTGGCGCAAACGGCTGACCGCCATGTCGACGATGCGATCGAGCGGCATCAGGTCACGGCCACGGGTGGCGTTGCCGATGGTGTCGCGGTCGAGGATTTCCTGGGGGTGATCGAGGAACAGTTTCAGCAGGGCGAAATCGGCGCCGGAGAGAATCACTTCCTCGCCGTCGGTATGGAACAGCCGATGGCTGACCATGTCCAGCCGCCAGTCGTCGAAGGCCAGCACTTCACCGCCGGAACGCTCCTGACCGAACTGCGCGCGACGCAACAAGGCTTTGATCCGCGCCTGCAATTCACGGGGGCTGAAGGGTTTGCCGAGGTAGTCGTCGGCGCCCAGTTCCAGGCCGATGACGCGGTCAGCCTCATCGGAACTGGCGGTGAGCATGATGATCGGCACGTGGGCCTGGCGCGGGTGCTGGCGGATCCAGCGGCAGAGGCTGAAACCGTCTTCGTCCGGCAGCATCACGTCGAGGATCACCAGATCGCTCGGCGCCTCGTTCAGCGCCTGACGAAAGCCTGCGCCATCGGGCGTGGTGCGGACCTGGAAACCGGCACGGGTCAGGTAGGTGTCCAGCAACTCGCGTATCTCTTGATCGTCATCGACCAACAAAATCGACTTGTTGACTGAGCTCACGGGGCGGCGTCCTTGTTGTTTGTGTTAGGGAGGATTATGCCTGATCGATCATGGATCTATGTTGTCTGTTCCGGCCTCTTCGCGGGCAAGCCTCGCTCCTACAGGGTTCGTGACATTCCTTGTAGGAGCGAGGCTTGCCCGCGAATGAGGTGACGCGGTCTCAGGCCTGCTCCAGCGCCACACCCGCGCCAACAAGGCCGGAATACGGCGCTGTCACCAGCCACACCGGAATGCCTTTGAAGTAATCGCTCATGCAACCCTTGTCGGCAAAGCACCGGGCGAAACCGCTTTTAACGAAAAAGTCGGCAAACCGTGGAATCACCCCGCCAACGATGTACACACCACCCCGTGCACCGGTGGTCAGCACATTGTTGCCGGCCACGCGGCCGAGCCAGCAGCAGAACTGCTCGAGCACTTCCAGGGCAATCGGATCACCCGCCAGCCCGGCCGCCGTGATCGCCTCAGGCGTGTCGAGCACAGGCGTGTGGCCATCCACCGCGCAGATCGCCCGGTAGACTCGCGGCAAACCACTGCCGCTCAATGCCGTTTCAGCGCTGACATGGCCGATCTCGTTGTAGATGTGTTGCCACAGCTGGGTTTCTCGCGGGCTGCTCAGCGGCAGATCGACGTGACCACCCTCCCCCGGCAACGCGGCAAAACGGCCCTCGCCCAGATCGAGCAACGTGCCTACGCCCAGCCCCGTGCCCGGACCGATCACCACCGCTGGCCGCAACGGTTCCGGCGTGCCTTCGCAGACCACCCGGAACTCGCCCGGCTGCAAGCGGGTCATGCCCAGCGCCATGGCCGAGAAATCATTGACCAGCAGCAGTTGATCCACCTGCAAGGTCTTGCAGAAACCCTTGCGACTGAGCCGCCAGTGATTGTTGGTGAACTTGAATTCATCACCGCTCACAGGGCCGGCCACCGACAGGCACACCGAACCGATCGAACCCGGCGCCAGGCCGAGCCCGTTCAGGTACAGCGCAATCGCTTCTTCCGGGCTGGCGTGGTCTGCCGTCGCCAGAACCTGGACCGATTCCAGCTGCTGGTTTTTCCACAACGCGAAACGTGCGTTGGTCCCACCGATGTCACCGACCAAAGCCAGTTTCAATTAAGCGTCTCCAGGGCAGAAGTAAAGGCGCTGGCGCCTTGCTCTGCGGAGCTGAAGGCCATGCGCATGAAACCAAACAGTTCGCGACCGGTGCCGATGTTGTTGCCCAACAGACCTTTGGCCGGCTCGCGTGCTGCGAATTCTTCGGCGTCCACCTTAAGCTCCAGAGTGCCTTTGACGCCATCGACGCGGATGATATCGCCCTCACGCACCCGTGCCAAAGCGCCGCCCACATAAGCTTCGGGGCTGACGTGGATCGCCGCCGGGATTTTCCCCGAGGCGCCGGACATGCGCCCGTCAGTCACCAACGCTACTTTGAAGCCACGGTCCTGCAACACGCCGAGGAACGGCGTCATCTTGTGCAGTTCCGGCATGCCGTTGGAGCGCGGGCCCTGGAAGCGCATTACCGCGACAAAATCCTTCTCCAGCAGACCGGCCTTGAATGCATCGGCCAGGTCCTGTTGATCCTGGAACACCATGGCCGGGGCTTCGACGACCTGATTTTCCAGGGCGACTGCCGAGACCTTCATCACGCCACGACCGAGATTGCCTTCCATCACCCGCAAACCGCCTTCTGGCGAGAATGCACGAGCCACTGGGCGCAGGATGTTTTCGTCGAGGCTTTCGATCGGGCCTTCGCGCCAGACCAGTTTGCCGTTATCGAGGAACGGCTCCTGGGTGTAGCGGCTCAGGCCGTGGCCGAGCACGGTGTTGACGTTTTCATGGAGCAGGCCGCCTTCCAGCAGTTCACGGATCAGGAACGACATGCCGCCCGCCGCCTGGAAGTGGTTGATGTCGGCTTTGCCGTTCGGGTACACGTGGCTCAGGGTCGGCACCACCTCGGAGAGGTCGGCCATGTCCTGCCAGGTCAACTGGATGCCCGCAGCCATGGCGATGGCCGGCATGTGCAAGGTGTGGTTGGTCGAGCCGCCGGTGGCGTGCAGGGCCACGATGGAGTTGACCAGCGAACGCTCGTCGACGATTTCGCCGATCGGCAGGAAGTTGCCATTCTGCTTGGTCAGGCGCGTGACCTGATGCGCCGCTTCGCGGGTCAGGGCATCGCGCAACGGCGTGTTCGGGTTGACGAACGAGGCGCCCGGCAAGTGCAGGCCCATGACTTCCATCAGCAACTGGTTGGTGTTGGCGGTGCCGTAGAACGTGCAGGTGCCAGGGCTGTGGTAGGACTTCATCTCCGATTCCAGCAGCTCTTCGCGGGTCGCCTTGCCTTCGGCGTAGCGCTGACGCACATCGGCTTTCTGCTTGTTGGAGATGCCCGACACCATCGGCCCGCCCGGCACGAAAATCATCGGCAGATGACCGAAGCGCAACGCGCCCATCATCAGGCCCGGCACGATCTTGTCGCAGATGCCGAGCATCAGCGCGCCATCGAACATGTTGTGGGACAGCGCCACGGCGGTGGACAACGCGATCACTTCACGGCTCGGCAGGCTCAGTTCCATGCCCGGTTCGCCCTGGGTCACGCCATCGCACATGGCCGGGGTGCCACCGGCAAACTGGCCGACGGAGCCGATTTCGCGCAGGGCTTTTTTGATCTGTTCAGGAAAGACTTCGTACGGCTGGTGCGCCGAGAGCATGTCGTTATATGACGAAACAATTGCGATGTTGGCGGAGTTCATCATCCGCAGGCTGTGCTTGTCGTCACTGCCACATCCGGCCACGCCGTGGGCGAAGTTGGCGCATTGCAGCTTGCCGCGCATCGGGCCGTCGCTGGCGGCGCCACGGATCAATGCAAGGTAAGCCTCACGCGTGGCGCGGCTGCGGGCGATAAGCCGTTCGGTGACCTCAAGGACGCGGGGATGCATGTGTAGAACTCCAGGCTAACGGATGTGGCGACCTGATTGTCTATGCTGATCAAACGCCGTTGTGATCGGGATGACAGACGGCTTTCTTGATCATTCGGACCAGTTGATTCAGGTCACTCGTTGTAGATAAAACAAAATATTGCCACTAAAAAGGCTTGTTTTCTATTTTTTTGCGAATAATCTTGTAATTCCAACAACAAAACGACGGCGGCGCTGTAAATGACTCTTCGAATCGCAATCAATGGTTTTGGCCGTATCGGCCGTAATGTCCTGCGCGCACTGTATACCCAAGGCTATCGTCAGGATCTGCAGATCGTGGCAATCAACGACTTGGGCGACAGCTCGATGAATGCTCACCTGCTCAAGTACGACACCGTTCACGGCACATTCGATGCCGATGTCCAGCACGATCAGGAAAGCCTGACCGTCAACGGCGACCGTATTTCGGTCAGCGCCATTCGCAACCCGGCCGAACTGCCCTGGGCCGCGGAGAAGGTCGACGTCGTGTTCGAATGCACCGGTCTGTTCACCGACCGCGCCAAAGCCGCCGCGCATATTACGGCCGGCGCGCGCAAAGTGATTATCTCGGCCCCGGCCAAAGGCGCCGACGCCACTGTGGTTTATGGGGTTAACCACGACATTCTGCGCCAGTCGCACCAGATCATTTCCAACGCCTCGTGCACCACCAACTGCCTGGCCCCGGTGGCCCAGGTGCTGCACCGCGAGCTGGGCATCGAAAGCGGTCTGATGACCACTATTCACGCCTACACCAACGACCAGAACCTGACCGACGTCTACCACACCGACCCGTACCGCGCCCGTTCCGCCACCCAGAACATGATCCCGAGCAAGACCGGCGCCGCTGAAGCGGTAGGCCTGGTGCTGCCAGAACTGGCGGGCAAACTGACCGGCATGGCGGTGCGTGTTCCGGTGATCAACGTGTCGCTGGTGGACCTGACCGTGCAGCTCAAGCGCGAAGCGTCGGCCGATGAAGTGAATGCGCTGCTCAAACAAGCCAGCCAACACTCGAAGATTCTCGGCTACAACGCCCTGCCGCTGGTATCCAGCGACTTCAACCACAACCCGCTGTCGTCGATCTTCGACGCCAACCACACCAAGTCCAGCGGCAAGCTGCTCAAAGTGCTGGCCTGGTACGACAACGAGTGGGGCTTCTCCAACCGCATGCTCGATAACTGCCTGGCGCTCTGCAACGCAGAGTAAACCGTGGAGCAGCAACCGATGATCGGTATCAGCTTTACGCATAAGACCATGGCGGCGCGCAAGCGTATCGCCCTGGTCGCCCATGACCATTGCAAAGTGTTTTTGCTGGACTGGGCCGAGCGGCAGAAAGACAAACTCGCGCAGCATGAACTGGTCGCCACCGGCACCACGGGGTTGTTATTGCAACAACGCCTCGGCCTGCCGGTGGAAAGCATGATCAGCGGGCCGCTGGGCGGCGACCAGCAACTCGGCGCGCAAATCGCCGAGCAGCGCGTCGACATGCTGGTGTTCTTCTGGGACCCGTTCGAACCGCAACCCCACGACCCGGACATCAAGGCGTTGCTGCGGGTCGCGGCGGTGTGGAACATCCCCGTGGCCTGCAACGAATGCAGCGCCGACTACCTGCTCAGCAGCCCGTTGATGGATCAGGCTCACGAACACCGCATCCCGGATTACGCGACCTATCTGCAGGGGCGTGGGTAAAGCGCTGGCATAAATCCTCTGTGACAACAGGCTCTGTGACAACAGGCTCGCTCACGGGAATGCATATCCCCGTAGGAGCGAGGCTTGCCCGCGAAGGTCGCAACACGGTCAACGACTTCGCGGGCAAGTCGGAGCGCCGCACCGCTCTCTCTACAGGATTTCATCTGGCCGAGCCGTCTTTTTGAACTATGCTCGGGCTCTCGCTCCGGAGGGCCTTCGATGACTGATTTACTCACGTCCATTCAAGCCGCACTCGGCTTGCCTCACACCCCAATCCCGTTCACCTCGAGCGGCGCCCTGCCCTCGGCATTTGCCGTGACCGATCTGGCCTGCGCCAGCATTGCTGCCGCCGGCCAGGCCGCCAGCGAACTGCTGCACCGGCAAACCGGTCGTTTGCCCAGCCTTGAAGTTGACCGCCGCCTGGCGTCGTTCTGGTTCGCCACCTCGATCCGCCCCGTGGGCTGGAGCGTCCCGCCGCTGTGGGATCCGGTCGCCGGTGACTACGCGACCAAGGACGGCTGGATCCGCCTGCACACCAACGCGCCCCATCACCGCGCCGCTGCTGAGTCAGTACTCGGCGCCTGTGCCGACCGCGCAGCGATGGCGAGCAAAGTGGCTCAGTGGGCGAAAAGCGATCTGGAACAAGCAGTGGTCGAGGCCGGTGGTTGCGCCGCCGAGATGCGCAGCTGGACGCAATGGCAAGCTCACCCCCAAGGTCGGGCCGTGAACGCCGAGCCGTTGATTCAGTTCAGCGTCGATGGCAACCAAACCGCCAAACCGTGGCAAGGCTCGGTGGCGCAACCGCTGGCCGGAATCAAGGTACTGGACCTCACGCGAGTGCTCGCCGGCCCGATCGCCAGCCGCTTCCTCGCCGGGCTCGGCGCCGACGTGCTGCGCATCGACCCACCGACCTGGAACGAACCGGGCGTGGTGCCGGAAGTCACCTTGGGCAAACGCTGTGCGCGCCTGGATCTGCACGACAAAGCCGATCGCGCGGTGTTCGAAAGCCTGCTCAAGGACGCCGACATCCTGCTCCACGGCTACCGCGCCGATGCCTTGGAACGCCTGGGTTACGGCATCGCCCAACGCCAGGCACTGGCCCCGGGCCTGATCGATGTTTGCCTCAACGCTTACGGCTGGAGCGGCCCTTGGCAGAACCGTCGCGGCTTCGACAGCCTGGTGCAGATGAGCAGCGGGATTGCCGACGCTGGCATGCACTGGAGGAAGGCGGATAAACCGACACCGCTGCCGGTCCAGGCCCTTGACCATGCCACCGGGTATTTGATGGCGGCCAGTGCGATCAAGCTATTGGGGCACGGTGGCTCTGCGCGGCTGTCGCTGGCACGGACGGCGAAGCTGTTGATCGAACATGGCGCCGGAACCAACGAGCCGTTGCGCGCAGAGGATGACCACGATCAAGGGATGTTGATTGAGCAAACGCCGTGGGGACCGGCCCATCGGTTACAGGTGCCGTTGAAGATCACCGGGACACCACTGCAATGGGCGCTGCCGGCCGGGGAACTGGGCGCCCATCGCGCGCAGTGGTGGTGATCACCAGATAGCTTTCGCGGGCAAGCCCGCTCCCACAGGTATAGCGTGATCCTGTGGGAGCGTGGCTTGCCCGCGATGAGGCCAGAACAGTCACTGCAAACACTGTCACGTAGTTATTTTTAACTAAACAGATAAAACGAAATAACGATTATTCATTAATTCCAGTACCGCGCACCTGATAAATCAAATCTGTCATATAAACAGTTATCAGAAAATTGGCGAAACCGCAGAAACACACTAATTTCAAAGCCCAAGCAATACCGCTTACGCCCACCTGACTTGCCCCCTCTGAACAGGGCTTCCCCGGTAATACCGCTATGTCCGAGAAAGATACATAAGTCTTTCATTAACAATGGAATGTGCCCATGCACTGATCTATGTCAGCTGATTGAACAGCCAGCAGAACTACTCTGTTGTCTCTCTTCTCCTGCACTGGAGTCATGCTATGTCTGAATCCCCCGGAAAACTGAAACTCGGTGCGCTCGTTGCTTTAGTGGTCGGTTCAATGATTGGTGGCGGAATCTTCTCTTTGCCCCAGAACATGGCCGCCAGTGCTGATGTCGGTGCTGTTCTTATTGGTTGGGTAATCACCGCAGTGGGCATGTTGACCCTCGCTTTCGTCTTCCAGACCCTGGCCAATCGCAAGCCTGAGCTGGATGGCGGTGTTTATGCCTACGCCAAGGCCGGTTTCGGCGACTACATGGGTTTCTCGTCGGCCTGGGGATACTGGATCAGTGCCTGGCTGGGCAATGTGGGTTACTTCGTTCTCTTGTTTAGCACCCTCGGCTACTTCTTCCCCATTTTTGGGGAGGGAAATACCGTGGCTTCGGTAATCGGCGCCTCGCTGCTGCTTTGGGCGGTGCACTTTCTGGTTTTACGGGGAATCAAGGAAGCGGCGTTCATCAACCTGGTAACCACCGTCGCCAAGGTCGTACCGCTGCTGCTGTTCGTGTTGATCGCCTTGTTCGCGTTCAAACTGGAGATTTTCACCGCCGACATCTGGGGCATCAAAAACCCTGACCTGGGCAGTGTGATGAACCAGGTGCGCAACATGATGCTGGTCACCGTGTGGGTGTTCATCGGCATCGAAGGCGCGAGCATTTTCTCGGCCCGTGCCGAAGTACGCAGCGACGTGGGTAAAGCCACCGTCATCGGGTTCATCACCGTGCTGTTGTTCCTGATGCTGGTGAACGTGTTGTCCCTGGGGATCATGACCCAACCCGCGCTGGCGAAACTGCAGAACCCGTCGATGGCTGCGGTGCTGGAACATGTGGTTGGTCATTGGGGCGCGGTGCTGATCAGCGTCGGCCTGATCATTTCCTTGCTCGGGGCGTTGCTGTCATGGGTGTTGCTGTGCGCGGAGATCATGTTCGCTGCCGCCAAGGACCACACCATGCCGGCGTTTTTGCGCCGTGAAAACGCCAACCTTGTACCGGCCAACGCGCTGTGGCTGACCAACGCGATGGTGCAGCTGTTTCTGATCATCACACTGTTTTCGGCCAGCACTTACCTGTCGCTGATCTACCTCGCTACCTCGATGATCCTGGTGCCCTATCTGTGGTCGGCGGCCTATGCCCTGCTGCTGGCAGTGCGCGGTGAGAGCTATGAAAACGCTGCGGCCGAGCGCAGCAAAGACCTGGTCATCGGTGGCATCGCACTGATCTACGCGATCTGGCTGCTGTACGCCGGCGGCGTCAAATACCTGCTGCTCTCCGCCCTGCTGTATGCCCCCGGCGCGATCCTGTTCGCCAAGGCCAAACTTGAAGTCGACAAACCGGTTTTCACTAACGTCGAGAAGCTGATTTTCGCCGCCGTCGTCGTAGGCGCCCTGGTGGCGGCCTATGGGCTGTATGCCGGCTTTCTGACCCTTTAGCACTGTAATGAAAAGCAGCACCTGAATGTTTTGATCTGGAGGAACACGGTAATGACCACGGAAAAAGTTAAGTACGGCGTCCATTCCGAAGCCGGCAAACTGCGCAAAGTCATGGTTTGCTCCCCCGGCCTGGCCCACCAGCGGCTGACCCCGAACAACTGCGACGAACTGCTGTTCGATGATGTGCTGTGGGTCGCCCAAGCCAAACGCGACCACTTCGACTTCGTCACCAAAATGCGCGAGCGTGGTGTCGACGTGCTGGAAATGCACAACCTGCTGACGGACATCGTCGCGATGCCTGAAGCGCTGGACTGGATTCTGGAACGCAAGATCACCGCCAATTCGGTCGGTCTCGGCCTGGTCCATGAAGTGGGGGCCTGGCTACGTAGCCTGGAGCCACGCAAGATCGCCGAATTCCTCATCGGCGGGGTTTCCGCCGATGACCTGCCGGACAGTTTCGGTGGCAAGACCATTCAGATGTTCCGCGACTTCCTCGGTCATTCCAGCTTCATTCTGCCGCCGCTGCCCAACACCCAGTTCACCCGCGACACCACCTGCTGGATCTATGGCGGCGTGACCCTGAACCCGATGTACTGGCCGGCGCGTCGTCAGGAAACCTTGCTGGCCACCGCCATCTACAAATTCCACCCGCAGTTCACCAACGCCGACTTCCAGATCTGGTACGGCGACCCCGACCAGGACCACGGCAACGCTACCCTTGAGGGCGGTGACGTGATGCCGATCGGCAACGGCGTGGTATTGATCGGCATGGGCGAGCGCTCGTCCCGCCAGGCCATCGGCCAATTGGCGGTCAACCTGTTCAAGAACAAAGCCGTGGAACGAGTCATCGTCGCCGGCCTGCCGAAATCCCGCGCGGCGATGCACCTGGACACCGTGTTCAGCTTCTGCGACCGCGACCTGGTGACGATTTTCCCGGAAGTGGTGAAGCAGATCGTCGCCTTCAGCCTGCGCCCCGATGAAAGCAAACCGGGCGGCATCGACGTGCGCCGTGAAGAAACCAGCTTCCTCGACACCGTGGCCAAGGCCCTCAACCTCAAGGCGCTGCGCGTTGTCGAAACCGGCGGTAACGCCTTTGCCGCCGAACGCGAGCAATGGGACGACGGCAACAACGTGGTGGCGGTGGAGCCAGGCGTGGTCATCGGCTACGACCGCAACACCTACACCAACACCCTGCTGCGCAAGGCCGGCGTCGAGGTCATCACCATCAGCGCCAGTGAGCTCGGGCGCGGGCGTGGCGGTGGCCACTGCATGACCTGCCCGATCATTCGCGACCCTATCGACTATTAACTTTCGAGCCTTGGCCGATGCTTATCCAGCACGGCCGAGGGGATAACCGACACCCAAGGAGATCCAATCATGGCTTTCAACATGCGCAACCGCAGCCTGCTCTCGCTGATGCACCACACCACTCGCGAGCTGCACTACCTGCTGGACCTGTCCCGCGACCTCAAGCGCGCCAAATACACCGGCACCGAGCGTCCGCACCTGCAAGGCAAGAACATCGCGCTGATCTTCGAAAAAACCTCGACCCGCACCCGGTGCGCCTTCGAAGTCGCGGCCCATGACCAGGGCGCCCACGTCACCTACATCGACCCGGTGTCGTCGCAGATCGGCCACAAGGAAAGCATGAAGGACACCGCCCGCGTGCTGGGGCGGATGTTCGACGCCATCGAGTACCGTGGCTTCGAACAGGAAATCGTCGAAGAGCTGGCCAAGTTCGCCGGCGTACCGGTGTTCAACGGCCTGACCGCTGAATTCCACCCGACGCAAATGATCGCCGACACCCTGACCATGCGCGAACACAGCGACAAACCGCTGCACGACATCAGCTACGCCTACCTCGGCGATGCGCGCTACAACATGGGTAATTCGTTGCTGATGATCGGCGCCAAACTCGGCATGGACGTGCGCATCGCCGCACCGAAAGCGCTGTGGCCGCATCAGGACTTCATCGATCAGTGCAAAGCCTTCGCCGAAGAGAGCGGCGCGCGCATCACCATCACCGAAGACCCGAAAGCCGCGGTCAAGGGCGTGGACTTCATCCACACTGACATCTGGGTGTCGATGGGTGAGCCGGTGGAAGCGTGGGACGAGCGCATCGAGCAACTGCTGCCGTACCAGGTCAACGCCGACATGATGAAGGCCTCGGGCAACCCGCGCGTGAAGTTCATGCACTGCCTGCCGGCGTTCCACAACAGCGAAACCAAGGTCGGCAAGGACATCGCCGCACGCTATCCGCACCTGGCCAACGGCGTCGAAGTGACTGAAGAAGTCTTCGAATCGCCGGCCAACATCGCCTTCGAGCAAGCGGAAAACCGTATGCACACCATCAAGGCTATTCTGGTGTCGGCACTGGCGGACGTCTGACGGCTGAACACTTGCTCATGATCGTTCCCACGGTCCCCGTGGGGGACGATCATCAGGGAGATCAGATTGCCCGCCCCTATTTAGAAGGACTGCACTATGCGTATCGTCATTGCTCTGGGCGGTAACGCCCTGCTCCGCCGGGGTGAGCCCATGACCGCGGACAACCAGCGCGCGAACATCCGGATCGCCACCGAACAGATCGCCAAGATTCATTCCGGCAATCAACTGGTGATCGCCCACGGCAATGGTCCGCAGATCGGCCTGTTGTCGCTGCAAGCGGCGGCCTACAGCCAGGTTTCGCCTTACCCGCTGGACGTACTCGGCGCCGAAACCGACGGCATGATCGGCTACATCATCGAACAGGAACTGGGCAACCTGCTGGACTTCGAAGTGCCCTTCGCCACCCTGCTGACCCAGGTCGAAGTCGACCCCAACGACCCGGCGTTCCAGGCCCCCAGCAAACCGATCGGCCCGGTTTATTCCAAGGCCGACGCCGAGAAACTCGCCGCCGAGAAAGGCTGGGCCATCGCCCCGGACGGCGACAAGTTCCGGCGCGTGGTCGCCAGCCCGAAACCCAAACGTATCTTCGAAATCCGCCCGATCAAGTGGCTGCTGGAAAAAGGCAGCATCGTGATCTGCGCCGGTGGTGGCGGCATCCCGACGATTTACGACGCCAACGGAAAACTGCAGGGTGTGGAAGCGGTGATCGACAAAGACCTGTGCTCGGCGTTGCTGGCCGAACAGTTGGAAAGCGATCTGTTGGTGATCGCCACTGACGTCAATGCGGCCTTTATCGATTTCGGCAAGCCCACCCAGAAAGCCATCGCCCAGGCTCACCCCGATGAAATGGACAAACTCGGCTTCGCCGCCGGCTCCATGGGACCAAAGGTCCAGGCGGCCTGCGAGTTCGCCCGCCATACTGGGAAAGTCGCGGTAATCGGTTCACTCTCGGACATCGAAGCGATCATCCAGGGCAAGGCCGGCACCCGTATCAGCACAGCGACGCCTGGCATCAGTTATCAATAGAAAGAAACGAGTAGAAAGAAACGCAGGGGGGCAGGCGTGAGGTCTGCCCTGATTCAATGCCTTTGAAGGAGAGACGCCAATGGCTACGTTCGAACCCGGACACCTGCACATCGAGCGCCATGCGCTGAACAAGGACGATTACAGCTACAACCTGCACATTGAATACAAAATTGCTCAGGATCCCAAGGAAGGCCAAGGCATGCTCTTCACGCTGCGTGGTTCGGTCGAGGGCAAGGAGCTGAATGAAGCGTTTTATCTGCCCAAGGACCAGGCCTTCGACTTTGCCCGCCACGCCACGCGCATCGCGCAAAAGTACGGCATGCCCAAGACCGCCAACATCGGCGCCATGCACAAGTACTACGACGAAATGTTTGAAGACGTGCGGGCCCAACTCGACATCAAATCCGGCGACCCGGTCAAACCTGAACACCTGGGATAAAACGGTGAACGCTGAACCTGTGGGAGCGGGGCTTGCCCGCTCCCACAGGAGATCATCGTTGTCATGAAGTCCTGTACAGGATTTCACCATTGGCCCGCCCCAAGGCATACTTGCCACCCTCCGCACTCCAGAACCAAACCGCCCCATGCGCATCCACGTCAGTTTCATCGACCGCGTCGGTATCACCCAGGAAGTCCTGGCTCTGCTCGGTGGGCGCAATCTCAATCTGGATGCGGTGGAAATGGTGCCGCCCAACGTCTACATCGACGCCCCGACCTTGAGCCCGGCCGTGCTCGAAGAGCTGCGCGATGCGCTGTTCAACGTGCGTGGTGTACAAGCGGTGACGGTGGTCGACATCCTTCCCGGCCAACGCCGTCACTTGCAGCTCGATGCGCTACTCGCCGCCATGACCGACCCGGTGCTGGCCCTGGACAGCGCCGGCAAGGTGCTGCTGGCCAACCCGGCACTGATTGCCCTGTACGGTCGCGAACCGGCGGGTGAAAGCATCAGCGAGCTGTTTGCCGACCCGGCACTGCTCGACACATTGCTGGAAAACGGCTTCCGCCTGCCGCTGCGCGAGATCACCGTCAACGGTCAAACCCTGCTGCTGGATGCCACGCCGATCACCGACGCCGGCGCCCTGCTGACCCTGTATCAACCGAACCGCATCGGTGAACGCCTCTCGGCGCTGCACCACGATCACGCTGAAGGTTTCGATGCGCTGCTCGGCGAATCCCCGGCGATTCGTACGCTCAAGGCCCGCGCCCAACGCGTCGCAGCCCTTGATGCACCGTTGCTGATCCAGGGTGAAACCGGCACCGGCAAAGAACTGGTGGCCCGCGCCTGCCACGCCATCAGCGCCCGCCACAGTTCGCCGTTCCTGGCCTTGAACTGCGCGGCACTGCCGGAAAACCTCGCCGAAAGCGAACTGTTCGGCTACGCCCCCGGCGCTTTCACCGGGGCGCAACGGGGCGGCAAGCCGGGGCTGATGGAACTGGCCAACCAGGGCACGGTATTTCTCGACGAGATCGGTGAAATGTCGCCGTATTTGCAGGCGAAACTGCTGCGCTTTCTCAACGACGGCAGCTTCCGTCGGGTTGGCGGCGATCGCGAAGTGAAGGTCAACGTGCGGATCCTCAGCGCGACCCATCGCGACCTGGAAAAAATGGTCAGCGAAGGCACTTTCCGCGAAGACCTGTTCTATCGCCTCAACGTGCTGAATGTCGAAGTCCCGCCCCTGCGCGAGCGCGGCCAGGACATTCTGCTGCTGGCGCGTTACTTCATGCAGCAGGCCTGCGCGCAGATCCAGCGCCCGGTCTGTCGCCTGGCCCCCGGCACTTACCCGGCGCTGCTGGGCAATCGCTGGCCAGGCAATGTACGGCAATTGCAGAACGTGATCTTCCGCGCCGCGGCGATTTGCGAAAGCAGCCTGGTGGACATCGGCGACCTCGACATCGCCGGCACCTCTGTGGCGCGCCAGAGCGACATTGAGGTCGACAGCCTCGAACAGGCCATGGAAGCGTTCGAGAAGGACCTGCTGGAAAAGCTCTACGTCAGCTACCCCTCGACCCGCCAACTGGCCAGCCGCCTGCAAACCTCCCACACCGCGATTGCCCATCGGTTGCGCAAGTACGGGATTCCCAACAAGCCCCTGTAGAAGCGCAATGCCGTTCACTTAAGGAAGTATTGAGTCAGAGAGACCTGTGGCGAGGGAGCTTGCTCCCGCTTGAGTGCGCAGCACTCACAAAAATCGGCAATGGTTGTCAGATTTTTGGGGCCGCTACGCAGCCCAGCGCGAGCAAGCTCGCTCGCCACAAAAGGTAGGCATGACTGAAGAGTGTGTTTAAGTGAACAGCATTACTGTAGGAGCGAGGCTTGCCCGCGAAGAGGCCATCAAGACCGCTAAAAGCTTCGCGGGCAAGCCTCGCTCCTACATAAAAGGTTTCTTCAGGGATTACCGGGAAAAACCCATTAAAAGCGACCTCCATCTGTACTGAAAGCGCTACAGTGGAATGATATCAATACACCCCATCCTGATCACCGCTGTCCAAGGCTTTGATCCACCTAGGCTTTTTTCTTTGCTTCAGGCTGTAGCGATTTCGCTACAGCTGCAGAAATATAACGGCTTACGAAAACTTATAAGTTATTGTTTTTAAACATAAAAATAACATTGGCCGCCTTTTTGCTTAGTAACCTCCTATAAAGCAGGGTTTTTGCCCCTGCATTCCATCGCGTCCACCAGACGAGTCTGGCCCCCTTAGGAGTTTCCATGAGCGAGTTGCGTTTTACTGAAGATCACGAATGGCTGCGCACCGAAGCTGACGGCACCGTTACGGTCGGCATCACCGCTTTCGCACAGAACGCACTGGGCGACGTGGTTTTCGTACAACTGCCTGAGCTGCAGTCCTACGACAAAGGCGCAGAAGCCGCCACCGTGGAGTCGGTAAAAGCTGCCAGCGGCGTGTACATGCCTCTGGACGGAGAAGTGGTCGAGACCAACCCGGCCCTCGATAGCAGCCCTGAACTGGTCAACGAAGATCCGCTGGGCGAAGGCTGGTTCTTCCGCTTCAAGCCAACCGACGCCTCGGCTGTCGGCCAACTGCTGGATCAAGACGCTTACGACCGTCTGATTGCCCAAGCCTGAGGAGCGCCGACATGACTCAAGTCAATCTGACGACCGCCAACGAATTCATCACCCGCCACATCGGCCCGCGTGCAGGCGACGAGCAAGCCATGCTCAACAGCCTCGGGTTCGACTCCCTGGAAGCCCTGAGCGCCAGCGTCATTCCCGACAGCATCAAAGGCACCAGCGTCCTCGGCCTCGAAGACGGCCTGAGCGAAGCCGATGCCCTGGCGTTGATCAAATCCATCGCCGGCAAAAACCAGCTGTTCAAGACCTACATCGGTCAGGGCTACTACGGCACTCACACGCCGTCGCCAATCCTGCGCAACCTGCTGGAAAACCCGGCCTGGTACACCGCCTACACCCCGTACCAACCGGAAATTTCCCAGGGTCGTCTCGAAGCGCTGCTGAACTTCCAGACCCTGATCAGCGACCTGACCGGCCTGCCGATCGCCAACGCCTCGCTGCTGGACGAAGCCACCGCTGCCGCCGAAGCGATGACCTTCTGCAAACGCCTGAGCAAGAACAAAGGCAGCCACGCCTTCTTCGCCTCCGTTCATTGCCACCCGCAAACCCTCGACGTTTTGCGCACCCGTGCCGAGCCTTTGGGCATCGACGTTGTGGTGGGCGACGAGCGTGAACTGACCGACGTGACGCCGTTCTTCGGCGCCTTGTTGCAATACCCGGCCAGCAACGGTGACGTGTTCGACTACCGCGAACTGACCGAGCGCTTCCACGCGGCGAATGCGCTGGTCGCGGTCGCTGCTGACCTGCTGGCCCTGACCGTGCTGACCCCGCCGGGCGAGTTCGGCGCCGACGTGGCCATCGGCAGCGCGCAACGCTTCGGTGTTCCGCTGGGCTTCGGTGGCCCGCACGCGGCGTACTTCTCCACCAAGGATGCGTTCAAGCGCGACATGCCGGGCCGTCTGGTCGGCGTTTCCGTGGACCGTTTCGGCAAGCCGGCCCTGCGCCTGGCCATGCAGACCCGCGAGCAACATATCCGTCGCGAGAAAGCCACCAGCAACATCTGCACCGCCCAGGTGCTGCTGGCCAACATCGCCAGCATGTACGCCGTGTACCACGGCCCGAAAGGCCTGACGCAGATCGCCAATCGCATTCATCACCTGACCGCGATCCTCGCCAAAGGCTTGAGTGCACTGGGCCTGAGCGTCGAGCAAGCCAGCTTCTTCGACACCTTGACGATCAAAACCGGCGCGCAAACGGCGGCCCTGCACGACAAGGCTCATGCGCAGAAGATCAACCTGCGCGTGGTCGATGCTGAGCGTCTGGGTCTGTCCCTCGACGAAACCAGCAGCCAGGCTGACGTCGAAACCCTGTGGAGCCTGCTGGCCGACGGCAAGGCCCTGCCGGACTTCGCTGCATTGGCCGCCTCGGTCCAAAGCACCCTCCCGGCCGCACTGGTTCGCCAATCGCCAATCCTCAGCCACCCGGTGTTCAACCGTTATCACTCCGAAACCGAGCTGATGCGCTACCTGCGCAAACTGGCGGACAAGGACCTGGCCCTGGATCGCACCATGATCCCGCTGGGTTCCTGCACCATGAAACTCAACGCCGCCAGCGAAATGATCCCGGTGACCTGGGCTGAATTCGGTGCCCTGCACCCGTTCGCTCCGGCCGAGCAAAGCGCCGGCTATCAGCAACTGACCGATGAACTGGAAGCGATGCTCTGCGCCGCCACCGGTTACGACTCGATCTCCCTGCAACCGAACGCCGGTTCCCAGGGTGAATACGCCGGTCTGTTGGCGATTCGTGCCTACCACCAGAGCCGTGGCGAAGACCGTCGCGACATCTGCCTGATCCCGTCGTCCGCCCACGGCACCAACCCGGCCACCGCCAACATGGCCGGCATGCGTGTGGTTGTGACCGCGTGCGATGCCCGCGGCAACGTCGACATCGAAGACCTGCGCGCCAAGGCCATCGAGCACCGCGAACACCTCGCCGCACTGATGATCACCTACCCGTCGACCCACGGTGTGTTCGAAGAAGGCATCCGCGAAATCTGCGGCATCATTCACGACAACGGCGGCCAGGTGTATATCGATGGCGCGAACATGAACGCCATGGTCGGCCTCTGCGCACCGGGCAAGTTCGGCGGCGACGTATCGCACCTGAACCTGCACAAAACCTTCTGCATCCCACACGGCGGTGGCGGCCCGGGCGTCGGCCCCATTGGCGTCAAGTCGCACCTGACGCCGTTCCTGCCGGGCCACGCCCAGATGGAACGCAAGGAAGGCGCGGTCTGCGCGGCACCGTTCGGCAGCGCGAGCATTCTGCCGATCACCTGGATGTACATTCGTATGATGGGTGGCGCCGGCCTCAAGCGCGCTTCGCAATTGGCGATCCTGAATGCCAACTACATTTCCCGTCGCCTCGAAGAGCACTATCCAGTGCTGTACACCGGCAGCAACGGTCTGGTGGCGCACGAATGCATCCTCGACCTGCGTCCGCTGAAAGACAGCAGCGGCATCAGCGTCGATGACGTGGCCAAGCGCCTGATCGACTTCGGCTTCCACGCCCCGACCATGTCGTTCCCGGTGGCCGGCACGTTGATGATCGAGCCGACCGAGAGCGAATCCAAGGAAGAACTGGACCGCTTCTGCGACGCCATGATCCGCATCCGCGAAGAAATCCGCGCGGTGGAAAACGGCACGCTGGACAAGGATGACAACCCGCTGAAAAACGCCCCACACACCGCTGCGGAAATCGTCGGCGAGTGGACTCATCCGTACAGCCGCGAGCAAGCCGTTTACCCGGTAGCGTCGCTGATCGAAGCCAAGTACTGGCCACCGGTCGGTCGCGTCGACAACGTGTTTGGCGATCGCAACCTGGTCTGCGCCTGCCCGTCGATCGAAAGCTACGCTTGATCTAAGGGGGGCGAGTTGCTCGCCCCCCTCAAGAACACCGCACTCTCTGTAGGAGCGAGGCTTGCCCGCGAAGGCGATTTCATATTCAGCATTGATGGTGGCTGATACAACGCCTTCGCGGGCAAGCCTTGCTCCTACGGTTTCATCTAACGCCTATAACAAGAAAACCGGAGAACAACCATGTCGTTAAGCGTGTTCGACCTGTTCAAAATTGGTATCGGCCCCTCCAGCTCCCACACCGTCGGCCCGATGCGTGCCGCTGCGCGCTTCGCCGAAGGTCTGCGCCGTGAAGGGCTGCTATCGGCAACTACCTGCGTCAAAGTCGAGCTCTACGGCTCGCTCGGCGCCACCGGCAAAGGCCACGGCAGTGACAAGGCCGTATTGCTGGGCCTGGAAGGCGAACACCCGGACACCGTGGACACCGAAACCGTCACCGCCCGCCTGCAAGAGATTCGCAGCAGCAGTCGCTTGAACCTGCTCGGTGAACACAGCATCGCGTTCAACGAGAAAGAACACCTGGCAATGATTCGTAAACCGTTGGCCTATCACCCCAACGGCATGATCTTTCGCGCGTTCGACGCAGCCGGCCTGCAAGTGCGCAGCCGCGAGTATTACTCGGTCGGTGGCGGGTTCGTCGTCGATGAAGACGCGGCCGGCGCCGACCGCATCGTTGAAGACGCCACGCCGCTGACCTTCCCGTTCAAAAGCGCCAAGGACTTGCTTGGTCACTGCAGCACCTACGGTTTATCGATCAGTCAGGTGATGCTGACCAACGAAAGCGCCTGGCGCCCGGAAGCGGAAACCCGCGCCGGACTGCTGAAGATCTGGCAAGTGATGCAAGACTGCGTCGCCGCCGGTTGCCGCAACGAAGGCATCCTGCCCGGTGGGCTGAAGGTCAAACGGCGGGCGGCGGCGCTGCATCGGCAACTGTGCAAAAACCCGGAATCGTCGCTGCGCGATCCACTGTCGGTACTGGACTGGGTCAACCTGTACGCCCTGGCGGTCAATGAAGAAAACGCCAACGGCGGACGCGTGGTCACTGCGCCCACCAATGGTGCAGCCGGCATCATCCCGGCGGTGCTGCATTACTACATGCGCTTCATCCCCGGAGCCAACGAAGACGGCGTGGTGCGTTTTCTACTGACGGCCGCTGCAATCGGCATTCTGTACAAGGAAAACGCTTCGATCTCCGGCGCCGAAGTCGGCTGTCAGGGTGAAGTCGGCGTTGCCTGTTCCATGGCGGCCGGCGCCTTGTGCGAAGTGCTCGGCGGTACGGTGCAGCAGGTGGAAAACGCGGCCGAAATCGGCATGGAACACAACCTCGGCCTGACCTGCGACCCGATTGGCGGACTGGTGCAAGTGCCTTGCATCGAGCGCAACGCCATGGGGTCGGTCAAGGCCATCAATGCGGTGCGCATGGCCCTGCGTGGCGACGGTCAGCACTTCGTCTCCCTCGACAAGGTCATCCGCACCATGCGCCAGACCGGCGCCGACATGAAAAGCAAATACAAGGAAACCGCCCGTGGCGGTTTGGCGGTCAACATTATCGAGTGCTGATGCGCGCATCTGCACTATTTTCAGGAGCTGTATATGTCCACCGAACAACTGTTGAAGACCCCGTTGCACGCACTGCACCTCGAACTCGGCGCCCGCATGGTGCCGTTCGCCGGTTATGACATGCCGGTGCAATACCCGTTGGGCGTGATGAAAGAACACCAGCACACCCGTGATCAGGCCGGGCTGTTCGATGTGTCGCACATGGGCCAGATCCGCCTGACCGGCGCCAACGCCGCCAAAGCCTTGGAAACCCTGGTGCCGGTGGACATCATCGACCTGCCGGTGGGCATGCAGCGCTACGCGATGTTCACCAACGAGGCCGGTGGCATCCTCGACGACCTGATGGTCGCCAACCTCGGTAACGACGAACTGTTCCTGGTGGTCAACGCCGCCTGCAAGGACCAGGACCTGGCGCACCTGCGCAAGCACATCGGCGACCAGTGCACCATTGAACCGCTGTTCGAAGAGCGTGCCCTGCTCGCTCTGCAAGGCCCGGCTGCCGTCACCGTGCTCGCACGCCTGGCACCGGAAGTTGCGAAGATGACCTTCATGCAGTTCACCCGCGTGAAACTGTTGGGCGTGGACTGCTTTGTCAGCCGTTCGGGCTACACCGGCGAAGACGGTTACGAAATCTCCGTGCCGGCGGCCAACGCCGAAGCGCTGGCTCGCGCCCTGCTGGCCGAACCGGAAGTCGAGGCCATCGGCCTCGGCGCCCGCGATTCCCTGCGCCTGGAAGCCGGTCTGTGCCTGTACGGCCACGACATGAACACCGAAACCACGCCGATCGAAGCAAGCCTGCTGTGGGCCATCTCCAAGCCTCGACGTGCCGATGGTGCGCGGGCCGGCGGCTTCCCTGGCGCCGAAACCGTGTTCGCCCAACAGCAAACCGGTGTCAGCCGCAAGCGCGTTGGCCTGCTGCCGCAGGAACGTACACCGGTGCGTGAAGGTGCAGAGATCGTCAACGAAGCTGGCGAAATCATCGGCAGCGTTTGCAGCGGCGGCTTCGGTCCGACCTTGGGCGGCCCTTTGGCCATGGGTTACCTCGACAGAGCTTATACCGTTTTGGAAACGCCAGTTTGGGCCATTGTGCGTGGGAAAAAGGTGCCTTTGCTTGTAAGCAAAATGCCATTTGTTCCACAACGCTACTATCGTGGCTGATTGACTGTTTCTATAAGTAACGCGGTTGCGTTAACAGTGCACTAATCTGTAACGCAACCGCCATAAAATAGTGCATACGTTTCGTTTATGAACGCTACTTATAACAATCGAAAAGCAATGAACAACTCGATCGAATAAGCCCGCACTAGTGACCACTCTAATTGCCATCAACCTGAGGAAATCCGGGCCTTCGCGGGGCTTGTTTTTTCTCCCGTAGTTGGCGTAGAGTTTGTTCACTGTGTTTGCATGGGTCGCTTGGAAATCGTGACCTGGGCAGTAGCCTACAAGTTAGCTACATCCCGTTCGACGTCTTCTTACTCTCCTGCAACCAGCCCCAGTACTCTTTCACGAGAAGGAGACTGTCATTCATTTTTGCGTCAAAGGAAATAAGAAATGTCCCAACGTCAGAGCGGTACCGTCAAGTGGTTTAACGACGAGAAAGGTTTTGGTTTTATCACTCCAGAAAGCGGTCCGGATCTGTTCGTGCATTTCCGCGCTATTCAGGGCAACGGCTTCAAGAGCCTGAAAGAAGGCCAGAAAGTGACGTTCGTTGCTGTGCAAGGCCAGAAAGGCATGCAGGCTGACGAAGTACAAGCAGAAGGCTAATCTTCTGTTACGAAAAAGCCCCTGATGCTGACATCAGGGGCTTTTTTGTGCGCGCAAATCCGTAAAATGGCTTCTTTTTTCCGTTCTGAGGCAGCCATGTCGAAACACCTGCTCAACCCCCAAGGCGACTTTCCCGCCGTCGGCCTGGGTCGTCGCCTGGCAGCGATGTTCTACGACTTCCTGCTGTGCACCGCGCTGCTGATCGTCACCAGCGGCATCTACAAGATGATCCAGATGGCGATCATCGGCGAAGACCGGATGCGCACCCTGACCGAGGCCGGCGCCCTGGACGGTGACCCACTGCTGTCGACGGTTCTGCTGTTTGTGCTGTTCGGCTTCTTCGCCAAGTTCTGGACCTGGTCGGGCCAGACCCTGGGCATGCAGGTGTGGTGCATCCGCGTACAAAACGCCGACGGCTCATCCATCAGCCTGTGGCAGGCTCTCCTGCGCTTTGTGGTGTCGATCGCGTCCTGGTTATGCCTCGGGCTGGGGTTCTTCTGGTCGCTGTTCGACAAGCAGAAGCGCAGCTGGCACGACATCTATTCCAACACCCAGTTGGTGCGGATTCCGAAGAAGACCAAATAATCCTCCAGATGCAAAAACGCCCCGATCAACCCGGGGCGTTTTTTTTGGCTCACTGCCAACGAATCAGGCGTTACCCGCCAGCTTCATCCGCGCCGCCTGCGTGAAATCGAGCATGCGCTTCAACGGCCGAATCGCCTGCGGAATCAACGCCGGATCGACGAAGATCTCGTTGGTCCCCTCCTTCAAGCTCTTCAGCGTGCGTTCAAGGGTGTTCATCGCCATCCACGGGCAATGCGCGCAACTGCGGCAAGCCGCGCCGTTACCGGCCGTTGGCGCTTCGATAAAGACCTTGTCCGGGCACAGCTGCTGCATCTTGTAGAAGATGCCGCGGTCGGTGGCAACGATCAGGGTCTTGTTCGGCAGGCTTTGCGCAGCAGCGATCAGCTGACTGGTGGAACCCACCGCATCGGCCAATTCGATCACGGCGGTCGGCGACTCCGGGTGCACCAGAATGGCCGCGTCCGGGTACAGCGCTTTCATGTCTTCGAGCTGCTTGGCCTTGAACTCTTCGTGAACGATGCAGGCACCATCCCACAGCAGCATGTCGGCGCCGGTCTGGCGCTGGATGTAAGTCCCCAGGTGCTTGTCCGGGCCCCAGATGATGGTTTCGCCGTTATCCATCAGGCTTTCGACGATTTCCAGCGCGCAACTTGAAGTCACCACCCAATCCGCCCGGGCTTTGACTGCTGCCGAGGTGTTGGCATATACCACCACCGTGCGTTCCGGGTGCTGATCGCAGAACGCCGAGAACTCGTCCACCGGGCAACCCAGGTCCAGCGAGCAGGTCGCTTCCAGGGTTGGCATCAGCACACGTTTTTCAGGGTTGAGGATCTTGGCGGTTTCGCCCATGAATTTCACACCGGCGACCACTACGGTCTTGGCCGGGTGAGCATTGCCGAAGCGGGCCATCTCCAGAGAGTCGGAGACGCAGCCACCGGTTTCTTCGGCCAGGGCCTGAATGACTGGATCACAATAGAAGTGTGCAACCAGCACCGCGTCCTGAGCTTTGAGCTCGGCTGCGATGGCTGTGCGGTAATAAGCCTCTTCCTCGGCTGTCAGCGGCTTGGGCTGCTTGGCGTCGAGGTGGGCTTGAACCAGAAGGCGTTCGGAAATCTGCGTCATGTTCGCAAGACCTGCAGGCGCTTTCGCGCGAAAGTCGAGTATACACCCGGCTCCGGACCCTTCGGGGTACCGCCGGGAGAGTGAGTATTCATCAGGCATGGACAGCGTTGAAGCTGCGCAAGGCTACAGAATATCCGGCGGATGCAAAAGATGATTCTGACCTGCGTCACTCGGTGCGATCCCGGACCGGGACAACCTCAAATCGCGGGCAAAAAAAAACCCGGAAATCCTCACTTACGTGGGCCTTCCAGATTTTTTAAAATGGTGGGTCGTGTGGGATTCGAACCTACGACCAATTGGTTAAAAGCCAACTGCTCTACCAACTGAGCTAACGACCCGCTGTGTGGTGGCGCGTATAATACTGATTTTTAAGGACTATTCAACACCTAATTTGAAATAAATCAAAAATAAGGTGTCGGGTCGCTGATTCCGGCCGCCGCAAAGCCTTCTGCACGCAGACGGCAGCTGTCGCATTTACCGCAAGCACGGCCGTTATCGTCCGCCTGATAGCAGGAAACGGTCAGCCCGTAATCGACGCCAAGCTTCACGCCCGCCTGAACGATCTGCGCCTTGCTCAGGTTCTGCAGGGGCGCCTGGATACGGAAGCCATTCCCTTCTACACCGGCCTTGGTCGCCAGATTAGCCATGAGCTCGAAGGCTTCGATGAACTCGGGACGGCAATCCGGGTAACCGGAATAATCCACCGCGTTTACACCGATAAAGATGTCACGCGCACCCAGCACTTCGGCCCAACCCAACGCCAGGGACAGAAACACCGTGTTGCGCGCCGGCACATAAGTCACCGGAATGCCTTCGCTCGGCGCCTCCGGTACGTCGATGGAACTGTCGGTCAGGGCCGAGCCGCCGATACCGTTCAGGTTCAGGCCGATCACCTTGTGCTCGACCACACCCAAGTCGCGGGCAACACGCTCGGCGGCTTGCAGTTCGGCACGGTGGCGCTGACCGTAATCGAAGCTCATGGTGTAGCAGCTGTAGCCTTCGGCACGGGCCATGGCCACGACCGTCGCCGAGTCCAGGCCGCCGGACAGCAGGATGACCGCACGTTTTTCAGCAGTGTTCAGTTGTTCAGTCATTTCAGCGCCCCGGCTCGTCATTCCAAAGATATTTATGCAGCTGCAATTGCAGACGCACAGGCAGATTGTCCGCCACCACCCAGTCCGCCAGATCACGTGCATTCAGGTCATGGTGGCTCGGCGAGAACAGGACTTCGCCGGCACGCTCGTTCAAACCGTATTGAATCAGCTTGGACACGGCCCAGTCATAGTCTTCCCGCGAGCAGATGACAAACTTCACCTGATCGTTGGGCGTGAGCAGTTCGATGTTCTCGTAGCGGTTGCGGTGGGCTTCTTTCGAACCCGGGGTTTTCAGGTCGACGACGCGACTGACCCGTGGATCGACCGCCGAGATGTCCAGAGCGCCACTGGTTTCCAGCGACACTTCGTAACCGGCGTCACACAACTGCTTGAGCAAGGGAATGGCATTGGGTTGCGCCAGGGGCTCACCGCCCGTGACACAGACGTAACGCGGGCGAAAACCGGCCACTTGCTCGAGGATGTCGTCGAGCGTGCGGATGGTGCCGCCAGTGAACGCGTAGGCGCTGTCGCAGTATTGGCAACGCAATGGGCAACCGGTCAGGCGCACAAAAACAGTGGGCAGCCCGGCAGTCCGCGTTTCACCCTGCAACGAGTAGAAAACTTCGGTGATTCTCAATGTGTCTTGCATAGTCGCCACGGGCGTAACAGCTAAACAGGCTGTCCGCCTCCGTCAGGCACTTCAAGGAACCCCGCCAACGCGCAGATCCCAAAAAGCGTGTTTCATAAAAAGGGCATGAATTCTAACGAAAAAACCCGCGACAAGCGCGGGTTTCTTCAAAACGGGCCAAACAGGCTTACATGCGCTGCAAGTCCCGTTGCGCCAGCTGAGCGGCGGAAGTGCCCGGATATTGGGACACGACCTGTTGCAGAATGCCTTTGACCCGGTCGGTATGACCGAGACGACGCTCTACATCAGCGAGCTTGTACAGCGAATCAGGCACTTTGGGGTGCTTGGGGTACAACTGCGAAACCTTGGCAAATGCCTGACCCGCACCTTGCAGATCGCCTTTGGCCAGGTTCACTTCCCCCAACCAGTACTGGGCATTGCCCGCGTATTGGCTGTTCGGGTATTTGCGCAGGAATGCGGCGAAAGCCTGGCTGGCCTTGTCGAAATCCTTGGCTTTGATCAGGTCGAAGGCTGCATCGTAATACAGTTTTTCCTTCGCCGGGTCAGCCGGTTCGCCACCCGCGGCCGGGGCTTGAGCGGCAGCCGCTCCCGCACCTGCGCCGGCTGCTGCACCGGGGGCATTCAAATTGCCACCGGCGGAAGAATTATCAGGAGTCGCGGCTGGTGCAACGCCGGTTCCTATGCGCCGATCAAGATCCTGATATCGCTCCAGGTTCTCTTGCTTCATGCGCGCTACATCATTTTGCAGAACTTCAATGATGCCTTGTTGGCGCGAGATCTGCTCCTGCATCGATTGCAGTTGGTTGAACAGCTCGCCCTGTGCCGAGACAGGGGCCGAAACCCCTCCCCCGGCATAGGCGCCGTTCGTACCGTAACCTGCAGGCGGATAACTGCTCCCGCTATTGTTATAGCCGGAGTTGTCCTCGACCACAGGAACCGCAGCCCACACCGCAAGCGGTGCGAGACTGAGAGCCAAAATAGTTACAGCACGACGGCACGTTCGCATGACGAATTACTTACGCAGTTCGACGCGACGGTTTTGAGCCCAGGACTGCTCGTCGTTGCCGGTAGCAACTGGACGCTCTTCGCCGTAGGAAACCAGTTCCAGCTGAGCTGGGGAAACACCTTGCAGTACCAGGTAGCGCTGAACGGCTTTCGCACGACGCTCGCCCAGTGCCATGTTGTACTCACGAGTACCACGTTCGTCGGTGTTGCCTTCCAGAACAACGCGAGCGCCGTTTGCTTTCAGGTCTTTGGCGTGAACGTCCAGAGCGCGCATGGCTTCTGGCTTCAGGTCCGAGCTGTCGTATTCGAAGTAGAAGGTGGTGATTGCGCGCAGAGCAGCTTCTTCGCTCAGGGAGCCGTCAACTGCACCAGTGTTAGCGCCGTAACCAGCGTTTGGATCTACAGCGCCTTCACCGGCGTTGTCGCCGCCTTTGGACGAGCAACCTACAGCTACAGCCATGGCCAGAGCCAGCGCAGCAAATTTACCAAACTTCAGCATTTCCATCGTGAAACTCCTAATGAACCCCAGTGTGTTAAGTAAAACGTATAGCGCCGCGTCAGTTCAGGTAAGGGGACCAGGACGGTTCTCTGACTTCGCCTTGTGCGGTAGGAAGCGGGAGCCTCACGCGTCCATTAATGGACACGAGCATCAAGACTCCCCGGCCCTGCTGGCGGGTGGCGTAGATTACCATGGTGCCGTTGGGCGCAACAGTAGGAGACTCGTCCAGAGTGCTATCAGTGAGGATCTTTACACTACCGCGCTGCAAATCCTGGGCCGCCACCTTGAAGTTGGTGAAACCGTCCTGGCGGTGAATCATTACCAGGGTCTTTTCATCGGCCGACAGTTTAGGGTTGGCATTGTAGTTACCGATGAAGGTCACACGCTCCGCACCACCACCGCCTGCGCTGGTTTTATAGATCTGAGGCTTGCCGCCACGGTCAGAGGTGAAGTAGATGGTCGAACCATCCTTACCCCAGAACGGTTCGGTATTGATGCCAGGACCATTGGTGACACGAGTGATCTGACGCGACCCCAGGTTCATCACGTAGATGTCCGGGTTACCGTCTTTCGACAACACGAATGCCAGGCGATTGCCATCCGGCGACCAGGCTGGCGCGCCATTCAGGCCTTCGAAGTTGGTGATCTGCTCACGGCGACCGGTGTCGATGTTCTGCATGAAAATGCGTGGACGCTTCTGCTCGAACGACACGTAGGCAATGCGCTTGCCATCCGGTGCGAAACGCGGCGACAGGATTGGCTCGCGCGATTGCAGCAGCGTCACGGCACGGGCACCGTCGTAGTCCGAACGTTGCAGTGTGTAGCGAGTGTTCTTCTCAGAGAAACGCTCGGCCGTCACGTACAGCAGACGCGTCGAGAACGCACCTTTGATACCAGTGAGTTTTTCGAACGACTGGTCGGAGATGTAGTGCGCCATGTCGCGCAGTTGATCGACGCCGCCCGACACGCTGCCGGTCAGCACTTGCTGCTCGGTGGCGACGTTGAACAGTGCGTACTGCACCTGCAGGCGACCGCCCGCCGGAACAATGCTGCCGACCATGACGTACTGGGCACCCACCGCCTTGAAGTCACGGTAGATGATTTCGCTGGCCTGGCTTGGCTGGCTGATCATGTTCTGCTTTGGAATCGGCGCGTAGTAACCCGAATTGCGCAGGTCGTTACCGATAATCTCAGCCATGTCGTCCGGCAGCACGCTACCGCCCTGGAAGCCGAAAGGCACAACGGCAATTGGAGTTGCCTGGGAGCTGCCACTGCTGACCAGGATATTTTTTTCATCTGCCGTGGCCAGTCCTGCAAAGCAGAACATGACTACAAGCAGTCCTCGAAGAAGGTTTCTCACAAGGCTAGATCCTCAGGTGTGAATGTCATCTTGAATGAACGATAGGGTGCGAAATCAGCTGGCTTCAGACCCTGCATTTCGGTCAATCGACCAATATTTTTTACAGCCGCGACTGCAGAACTGTCGAACGGCGCGTCACCGCTGGAATGAGCAACCGAAACACCGGAGATCGTTCCGTCAGGGAGCATGTTGATTTGCAGAATCACCTTCATGCCCTTGCGGGCCGACGGTGGCTGCGCCCAACCTTCAGATGCTCGCGAACGAATCAGATCATCAAAGTTGCCCGCGGTTTCATCGCCTTGCTCATCCGCCAAAGCCTGCTGACGCTCGGTCTTATCGGACAGCAAGTCAGCCAGAGCCTGAGCCTTCTTGTCCTCTACCGATTTGCGAGCCGCATCTTGCGCTTTCTTCTTCGCGGCATCGGCAGTCGCTTTCTTCTTCGCGTCTTCGGCGATTTTCTTCTTCGCCTCTTCCGCTTCAGCTTTCTTCTTGGCGTCTTCCGCGGCTTTCTTCTTCGCGTCTTCGACGATCTTTTTCTTCGCTTCTTCAGCGGCCGCTTTCTTGGCCTCTTCTTCAGCAGCTTTTTTGGCTTCTTCTTCGGCTTTCTTCTTGGCTATATCAGCCAATTGTTTCTCTTCGGCCTTTTTGGCTTCGGCGGTCTTCTTCGCTTCGTCGGCTTTCTTGGCTTCATCAGCCTTTTTCGCCTCTTCCGCTTTCTTCGACTCGTCGGCCTTCTTGGCTTCCTCGGCCTTTTGAGCCGCTTCTTCTTTCTTTTGTTCCGCAGCCTTCACCGCTTCCTGCTCGACCTTCTTCTGTTCCATCTGCTCGACTTCGGTCTGACGCGCAGCAGATTTCTGCGCCTCACCCGCGATCTTCTGATTGGTCTGGGTGGTCGCCCGACTTTTCGATTTCAGCTGGTACAGGGTTGCCTGGACAATCGGCTTGGCCGGCGGCAGCTCCGGTGTGAAGGCGAAACTGACGAACAGCATGCCGAACACCAGCACGTGCAAGACAATCGCCCAGACACTAGGCCAGAAGTAGCTTTCCGAGGCGGACGGCTCTCGCAGTTGCTGCATCAGGGCGCCTCGGTAATCAAGCCAACATTACCGACCCCGGCCTTCTGCAACCCGCCCATGGCGCCCATGACGGAGCCATAATCGACGGTTTTGTCGCCACGAATGAACACCTGCGTGCGCTTGCCGTTACCGTTGCCAACGCGAATGATCTTGGTCACGGCGTCGGTCATTTGCGGCAAGGTCATGGCCTTGTCCTGCTGCTTTTCGGTGTCGACTTCGCTGCCAAGGTTCCAGTAGTAGGTCTTGTCAGCCTTGATCGAAATGGTCAGGACCTGAGTGTTGTTGTCCTGCGGCAAGGCTTCGCTGGAAACCTTGGGCAGATCAACTTTCACGCCCTGATTGAGCATCGGCGCGGTCACCATGAAGATGACCAGCAGTACCAGCATCACGTCGATGTAAGGCACCACGTTCATCTCGGCAACCGGCTTGCGCTTTTTGCGAGCTCGAGCGATTAAAGCCATTGGAAATTACCTGCTTATTCTTCGCTGGTGTGCACTTTGCGGTGCAGGATCGCCTGGAATTCGTCGGCGAAGGTGTAATAGCGGCCCAGCAGGGTTTCGCTGCGGGCAGCAAAACGGTTGTAGGCGATAACGGCCGGAATGGCGGCAAACAGACCGATCGCAGTAGCAACCAGTGCTTCGGCGATACCTGGAGCCACAGTGGCCAGGGTCGCTTGCTGGGCAGTCGCCAGACCACGGAAGGAGTTCATGATGCCCCAGACTGTACCGAACAGACCGATGTACGGGCTGACGGAACCGACGGTGGCGAGGAACGGCAGGCTCTGCTCGAGCTTCTCTTCCTCGCGGGAGATGGCTACGCGCATGGCACGCGCCACGCCTTCCATGACCGCTTCCGGATCAACGCCCGACTGCTGGCGCAGACGGGAGAATTCCTTGAAGCCGGCACGGAAGATCTGCTCGACACCGGAATCCGGATCAGGGTTGCTGCCAGCCTGACGGTAGAGTTTGGACAGGTCGATACCGGACCAGAAGCGCTCTTCAAAGCTCTCCAGGGCACGTCGACCGGCGCGCAGCAAGTTGCTGCGCTGAAAGATCATGATCCACGAGGTCACCGATGCGGCTACCAGGATCAGCATTACCAGTTGCACCACGACACTGGCATTGCTGACCAGGCTCCACATGGAGGAATGGTCGACGACGTTAGCTTCCACGCTTTATCTCCTGCTTTGAGTGTGTACCCGCGCCGCTCACGTCGGCAAAGGCCGCACGTAGAGCTTCGGGAATGGCCCGGGGTTTCAAACTGTTAGTGCGCACACAGGCCACCAGAAACTGCCCTTCGCAGAGCAGCACGTTATCCGTAGCCCGCCTGACCTGCTGCTTGAAGCGCAGGCTGACCCGGTTCAATTCAATTACTTCGGCGCTTACCAGCAGTTCGTCGTCCAGTCGCGCCGGCGCGTGGTAACGCGCTTCGCTGGAATGCACGACGAACAACAGGTCCTCCCCTGCCAGCGCCGACTGGGCAAAGCCCAGCTCTCGGAGCCGCTCGGTTCGAGCCCGTTCCATAAACTTGAGGTAATTGACGTAATACACGATGCCGCCGGCATCGGTGTCCTCGTAATAAACGCGACAACGATGTGCGAACGGCTCAAGCCCGTTTTGCGCGCGCATACTCTAGTGCTTACTCCTCAGGTTGCCAATCCGGCCAGGCAACTGTTTTTCATTGATTCGCGGCTTTCTGGCGAAAGTACCGTCCTGGGACAGCACAAACCCCGAATAAATCAGCACGCAAAGGTGATTAATCGTCCACGGCATCGAGGAACTCGTCTACCACGGGCATCTCGCCCAATCGTGACGGAATGTTTAAGCCGAAGTGCAAATACGCATGCCGGGTCACTACCCGCCCCCGCGGCGTGCGCATGATATAGCCCTGCTGGATCAGGTACGGCTCCAGCACGTCTTCAATGGTGTGGCGTTCTTCGCTGATCGCAGCGGCCAGACTGTCCACCCCCACCGGCCCACCGTCGAACTTCTCGATCATGGTCAACAGCAGGCGTCGGTCCTGATGGTCGAAGCCACGCTCATCGACATCCAGCAGGTTCAAGGCCAGGTCGGCGATCGGTTTGGTGATGTGGCCCTTGGCACGAACCTCGGCAAAATCCCGGACCCGGCGCAGCAAGCGGTTGGCGATTCGCGGTGTACCGCGGGCACGCCGGGCGATTTCAAAGGCGCCTTCCGGGTCCAGCGGCAAACCGAGAATGTTCGCCGAACGGCTGACAATCGTTGCCAGATCGGCGGTGCTGTAGAACTCCAGGCGCTGGACGATCCCGAAACGGTCGCGCAACGGGTTGGTCAGCATACCGGCACGGGTCGTTGCGCCAACCAGGGTAAACGGTGGCAGATCGAGCTTGATCGAGCGCGCGGCCGGCCCTTCGCCGATCATGATGTCGAGCTGGAAATCTTCCATGGCCGGGTACAGCACTTCTTCGACGATCGGCGACAACCGATGGATCTCGTCGATGAACAGCACGTCATGGGGCTCAAGGTTGGTCAGCAATGCAGCCAGATCACCAGGACGCTCGAGGACCGGCCCCGAGGTGCTTTTGATCGACACGCCCATTTCCTGGGCAATGATGTTGGCCAGGGTGGTTTTACCCAGGCCCGGCGGGCCGAAAATCAGGGTGTGATCCAGTGATTCATTGCGCCCGCGCGCGGCCTGGATGAACAACTCCATTTGCTCGCGAACAGTCGGCTGGCCAATGTATTCGGCCAGGCTGACGGGACGAATCGCCCGGTCCTGGACTTCTTCACGCTCACGGGGGCCACCCGTAGCGGCGATCAGACGATCAGCTTCAATCACTTAGATCATTCCCTTCAGGGCACGACGAATCATGTCTTCACTGCTCAAACCTTTCTCCTTGATCGCAGAAATCGCCTTGCTGGCTTCCTGCGGCTTGTAGCCCAGGGAAATCAGCGCGCTGACCGCGTCATTTTCGGCGGCAGCGACTTGTTGCGCTGGCGCATCCGGCTGGTTCGGCACCAACGCAAACATGCTCGGTACGGTTTCCCAGGCCTTGAAGCGATCCTTGAGCTCCACCAGCAAACGCTCGGCAGTCTTCTTGCCCACCCCCGGCACCTTGGTCAGCGCCGAGGTGTCCTGGGACTGCACGCAACGGATCAACTCGTCGACTTCCAGGCTCGACATCAGGGCCAGCGCCAGTTTCGGCCCTACCCCATTGAGACGGATCAGTTCGCGAAAAAAGTCTCGCTCACGCTTGCCGAAGAAGCCATAGAGTAACTGCGCGTCTTCACGTACGACCAAATGGGTGTGCAAGGTCAGCGGTTCACCGACCGACGGCAAGCGATAAAGCGTGGTCATGGGCACTTCCAGTTCATACCCCAGACCGTTTACATCCAGAATCAGGTGCGGCGGCTGTTTCTCAGCCAAAGTGCCGCGCAAGCGTCCAATCACGTTTCAGATCCTTGAGCGTTGGCCAGATCAGTGCTGGCGACTGACAGAACAAGGGTTTTGCGCCGACAACACAGGCGCAAAACCCTCATCCCACAAAAAATGATTGCTGATGCTATCAGAGACGCAGGCGCCCGCCACGACTGCGTGCCGCGCCCAGACCATGGGGCAACAGGCTGGAACGGGTGTGAGCGTGGCAAATCGCGATGGCCAGGGCATCCGAGGCATCGATTTGCGGCTTGCTGGTCAGTTTCAGCATGTGCATGACCATCATTTGCACTTGTTCTTTATTGGCGGCGCCGGTGCCGACCACGGCCTGCTTGACCTGGGTTGCGGTGTACTCGGCAATTTCCAGGCTCTCTTCGGCGCCGGCGACAATCGCCGCGCCACGGGCCTGCCCCAGTTTCAGCGCGGAGTCGGCATTGCGCGCCATGAACACCTTCTCGATGCCCATGGTGACCGGGCCATAAGTCTGAATGATTTCACGCACGCCGCGATAGACGATCTGCAGACGCTCATGCAACTCGCCAGCACCGGTGCGGATACAGCCCGATGCCACGTAAACACAACCACGGCCAGTATCGCGAACAATGCCGTAACCGGTGATACGCGAGCCGGGGTCGATACCAAGAATTAAAGTCATAACGCCTGCGAAGCTAGTGCGAATATCTGAGAGTAACCGTAGGAGCTGCCGAAGGCTCGGGCCGCGTTCGGACGATCTTTAAAATAAATAACTGTAAATCAAAAGATCGCAGGCTTCGCCAGCGCCTGCAGGGCTGATGAAGGCTGCGATCTTTATAAAGGCATCAACCGAGCTGCGCGGCCACCGCCTCTGGAATGTCCGCGTTGGAGTACACGTTCTGCACGTCATCCAGGTCTTCGAGCATGTCGATCAGCTTGAGAACCTTCTCGGCGCCTTCCAGATCCAGTTCGGCACTGGTGGTCGGCAACATGACGATTTCCGCATCGCTGCCCTTGAAGCCTGCGGCCTCCAAGGCGTTACGCACGGAATAGAAGCCGGCGAACGAGGTGAACACGTCGATGGAGCCGTCTTCGTTGGTCACCACGTCATCGGCGTCGGCTTCCATGGCTGCTTCCATCAGCGCGTCTTCATCAACCCCTGGCGCGAAGGAAATCTGCCCTTTGCGTTCGAACAGATAAGCCACCGAACCGTCGGTACCGAGGTTGCCGCCGCACTTGCTGAACGCATGGCGAACTGCGGCCGCGGTGCGGTTGCGGTTGTCGGTCATGCATTCGACCATCACCGCCACACCGCCCGGGCCATAGCCTTCGTAGGTCAGCTCGACCATGTCATCGGTATCGGCAGCGCCGGCACCACGAGCCACCGCGCGGTCGATGATGTCGCGGCTCATGTTCGCACCCAGCGCTTTATCCAGCGCCAGACGCAGACGCGGGTTGGAGCCCGGATCAGCGCCGCCCTGACGGGCAGCGACCGTCAGCTCACGAATCCACTTGGTGAAAATCTTGCCCTTCTTGGCATCCTGACGTTCTTTGCGGTGCTTGATGTTCGCCCACTTGGAATGACCCGCCATAACTCGCTCCGAATTTCTCTTTGAAACATCGCCCGCCACACAGGGAGTGTCGGCCAGCAACAAAAAAATCTCGACCTAAAGAAAAGGCGCATCCCACAGGATGCGCCTTTGCGGTCAGCCTTACTCTGCCTTTGGCGTTTCGCGCAGACGAATGTGCAGCTCACGCAACGCCTTGGCATCTACCACGCCCGGAGCCTGCGTCATCACGTCCGCAGCACTCTGGGTTTTCGGGAAGGCGATCACTTCACGGATCGACTGGGCGCCGGTCATCAGCATCACCAGACGGTCCAGACCGAAAGCCAGACCACCGTGCGGCGGCGCGCCATATTTCAGGGCGTCGAGCAGGAAGCCGAATTTCTCTTCCTGTTCCGCTTCGTTGATACCCAACAGACGGAACACCGACTGTTGCATTTCCTTACGGTGGATACGGATCGAACCGCCACCCAGCTCGGTGCCGTTCAGAACCATGTCGTAGGCACGGGACAAAGCGCCAGCCGGGTTGGCTTCCAGCTCTTCAGGAGTGCACTTCGGCGCGGTGAACGGGTGGTGCAAGGCGCTGAAGCTGCCGTCGTCGTTCTCTTCGAACATCGGGAAGTCGACGACCCACATTGGCGCCCACTTGCAGGTCAGCAGCTCGAGGTCATGACCCAGCTTGATCCGCAGCGCGCCCAGGGCTTCGCTGACGATCTTGGCTTTGTCGGCACCGAAGAACACGATGTCGCCATCGACCGCACCCACGCGATCGAGGATCACGTTCAGGTTGGCTTCCGGGATGTTTTTCACGATCGGCGACTGCAGACCTTCAACACCGGCAGCACGCTCGTTGACCTTGATGTACGCCAGGCCCTTGGCACCGTAGATGCCGACGAACTTGGTGTAATCGTCGATCTGCTTGCGCGGCATGCTCGCACCGCCTGGAACGCGCAAGGCGGCGATACGGCATTTCGGGTCATTGGCCGGGCCACTGAACACCTTGAAATCGACTTCCTTGAGCTGATCGGCAACATCCACCAGTTCCAGCGGGTTACGCAGGTCTGGCTTGTCGGAACCGTAGCGGCGCATGGCCTCTTCGAAGGTCATGTGCGGGAATTCGCCGAATTCCAGACCCAGCACTTCCTTGAACAGGTTGCGGATCATGCCTTCGGTCAGGCCCATGATGTCTTTTTCATCGAGGAAGCTGGTCTCGATGTCGATCTGAGTGAATTCCGGCTGGCGATCAGCCCGCAGGTCTTCGTCGCGGAAGCACTTGGCGATCTGGTAGTAACGGTCGAAGCCGGCCACCATCAGCAGCTGCTTGAACAGCTGCGGCGATTGCGGCAAGGCGAAGAACGAACCGGCGTGAGTACGGCTCGGCACCAGATAGTCACGCGCGCCTTCCGGCGTCGCACGGGTCAGGATCGGCGTCTCGACGTCGAGGAAACCGTTCTCGTCCAGGTAGCGGCGGATGCTGGTGGTCATGCGCGAACGCAGACGCAGCTTCTCGGCCATTTCAGGGCGACGCAGATCAAGGAAGCGATAACGCAGGCGGGTTTCTTCGCCAACGTCAGAGAACTCGTTCAGCGGGAACGGCGGTGTTTCCGATTCGTTCAGCACTTCCAGCTCGTAGCCCAGGACCTCGATCATGCCCGACGCCATGTTGGCGTTGGTTGCACCGGCCGGACGCAGGCGAACCTTGCCGGTGATCTTCACGACGTACTCGCTGCGCACGCGATCGGCGGCGGCGAAGCTCTCGGCACGGTCCGGATCGAACACCACCTGGGCCAGACCGTCACGATCACGGATATCGAGGAAAATCACCCCGCCATGGTCACGGCGACGGTGAACCCATCCGCAAAGGGTAATTTCCTGGCCTTCCAGGCTTTCGTTCAGTTGGCCGCAATAATGGCTGCGCATCATGGTAGTGGTTTCACTTCTCGTAATTCGAAATTCGGGTGGAGGTCTTGCCACACCACCGCACTTGAATAAGGTGCCAGATGATGCAAGAGCTCGCGCGTGTCGTTCAACCCGGGCGCTAGACCCTAGTCAGCTTTGTCGCCACCGGCCAGATTTTTCTTGGAACCGGTCTTGAAGTCGGTTTCGTACCAGCCGGTGCCACTGAGGCGGAAACCGGGCATGGACAGCATCTTTTTAAGCTCTGGCGCCTGGCAGGCAGGGCAGTCGACCAGCGGTGCTGCGCTGATCTTTTGAATGGCTTCCAACTGATGACCACAGGAAGCACATTGGTAATCGTACATCGGCATGGGGGTTGTCTCGGCGATCAGATTGCTACCGCGCATGCAGGGCTTCGCGGCAAAGAGCGGGATTATATCCATTAAATGCAGCCTGTGCAGCCGTAAGACTGCACAGACCGACACTCGACTCATTCAGCCGCTCTCGCTAAGCCATGACGGGGCAACTGCCCTCCTTCAGGCTGTGCACGACGCAGACAACCCGCACCAGCCCGGTGAAATTTTTCACCCCGCCATGGCGCAAGTGCACCTCGCGATCCACCTGAGACAACAGCGCACTGACCGAGCAGCAATTGACCTTGGCCATGTTGCCCAAAATATCCCAATAGACCTGCTCAAGCCGCAAACAGGTCGCAAAGCCATTCAAACGCACCGACCGGGATAAGGGCTGGGCCAGCCCCATATCGAATTCGCTGACAAGTGAATCAATCCTTATATCCTTGAGTGGACCGATCCTCCTCTCGTCTTGTCGTTCTTCATGAACCATACCGTTGACACTCCTTTGTCATCCTTGCTGCTTGTAAGGGCCATATTCCGTTTCCTTATAAAAGCGCAGGCGCAACGGTATATCCAGATGACTTTATGACCATCAACGTAGGATAAGCCAACAATGGAGGGGCGATCATGGAGCTCGTCCTAGGCCGGACGATTTCCTACGAAAACTGACGCAACATCACTCAACGAAAAGGCGAAAGATCCGAGAAACACAGCGCACGAATAACACTCGGCATCGTCATCCGCGCGCCATGCCAATGGAAACACCGCCGGACCGCCTGATTTGAGTAGCCGCAGGCTTTGCTGTTAAATAGGCAGTGTGTCGCTACCACCTATTTTCCGGGGGCTGCGCATAGGCTGATATCAGGTACGTGCCCAACGCCTCTTATTGTTCTGAAGCGAACCGTGCTCTATCAGCTCTTCCTTGTGATCCGTCTTAACGTGAGTTAATCAAAATGTTGAAAATCGTCCACCTGCTAATGGGCGCAGCAGCCCTGCTGCTGTCCTTCATCCCTAGCCTGCGATCCGAAGCGGTACCTTACCTGCAACAACCCGATGCGCTTTACCTGGCCTTTTTCGGCCTGCTCAACCTCACCCTCGCGCCTGTTATCCCTTACTGGAACAAAGGCCCGCGTCATCAATTGCAAAACCTGGTCAGCGCTTTGCTGGTTCTGGCTGTCGTACTGCAAACCCTGACGCTGATCGCTCCGATGCCTGTCATCGCCGGTCAACCTGCCGTTCTGTTCAGCCTGGTCGCTGCCCTGATCGCCGTATTCCTGCACCTGGCCATCAGCTTCTACAAATCTTCACCGGCCGCCGCCGCGCCAAGCTATGACATGAGCAACCGCGATACTGGCACCGTCAAATGGTTCAACACCTCCAAAGGCTTCGGCTTTATTTCCCGCGACTCCGGCGATGATATTTTCGTGCATTTCCGGGCAATTCGCGGTGAAGGCCACCGCGTTCTGGTGGAAGGCCAGCGCGTGGAGTTCTCCGTCATGAATCGTGACAAAGGCCTGCAAGCCGAAGATGTGATCGCCGCACTGCCGCGCCGCTGATTCAAGGCTAAAAAAAACCGCGAACAGCTTGGCTGATCGCGGTTTTTTATTGCCTGTTTCTTAGTAATGAGGCGGTGGCGCCTCTTCTTCTTCAAGCGTCGCAAACTGGCCGGCCATTTCCTCCTGCCGCTTGAGCAACGCCGACATTTGCAATTGCAGACGCTCGACCATCCGCTGCTGCGCCACCAGCACATCATTCAATGCCTGGATGGTGTCATCCTGAAATGCCAGTCGGCTTTCCAGATCGGTAACGCGTTCGCCCAGGCTCATGATTCAGCCCTCCAGAAACTTGAAATCGTCGGTCAATACCAGACGCAGTCGCTCGCGAATCGTCGCGATCTGCTCTGGACTGTATGGCTTGGCCTCCTGTTTGCCCCAGATCGGAGCTGGCCAGGCGGCGTCCTCACGTTTGCGCACAATCACATGCATATGCAACTGATTGACGACGTTACCCAGGGCCGCGACGTTCAACTTGTCCGCGTCGAAAGAGTCCTTGAGGATTTCCGCCAGCTCAGTCGTTTCCCGCCACAGCTGCTGTTGATCTGCGCCATCCAGCTGAAATATTTCACTGATATCCTCGCGGCGTGGCACGAGGATGAACCAGGGGTAATTCGAATCATTGGACAGCAGTAACCGGCAGAGCGGGAAATCGCCGATTGGCAACGTGTCTTGTTGAAGTCGTGGATCTAAAGCGAACACAGCGCACACTCCCCTCTGGTCATCCTTTTTCAGCTTAGCGCCCCCACCGAAAGACGGCGCACCAAGCGACAGGACGGCAGCATACCTGCGAATGCCATGCGCTTCACGACGAACTGCCGCCAGCACCGCCCTGCGGGCGCGCCGAGATGCGCCATTTTGATTCGGGACGCACCATGACGGAACCGGCCATCACGGAAAAAACGCCGAAACAGCCCATAAACAACGCACTGTTCGAACCCACGGCAACGCCACCATGTGTGAATTCAGTACAGGAAATAAAATTTTTTGCACCAAAACCGCACAACGCGTCTACGCTCAGTGCGTCAGCATCCGCCAATTACTCACTGACGGGGTGAACCGGTAACGTTTTTGGTTGTCACCTCGCAGCTCCAATGCGGTAACCACGATGCAAAGCATGGCGTCAAGCCTAAGAAAAACGAGCTTGAACCCCCCGGTTTTATGAGGTTTTTACAGCAACAGGCAGGCTTTCAGAAAAAAACAGCAACAGAATTCTGGTTTGTGCACGCTTGTTGCATTCACCCCCGTATCGTCTATAAGTGCTCCGCTGGAAGTGGAAGCCTTAAGGCCAATAAAAACAGTGGCAGGGTTGCCCGATGGAGATTCAAGTGCAGGACCAAGGACTCTTTTTTACCGATGCTCAAGCCCTGGAAAACAGCGCTGAAGTTGTCAGTCCGATTGCGTCGGGACTGTGAATTTGCGACATCTACCCAGCCATTTGCGACAGGGTCGTAAAGAAGCTGAAAGGTTAGATGTGCAAGTATCGCCAATAGGGTCGGCGTGATATAAGTTTGCGCCGACACAAAAAGAAAGAGCCGCCCAGATAATAAAACAGGTGGGACGGCAGTACTCTTCTAAAAACCAAAGGAGCAAATCACGATGCGCGTGATGAAGTGGAGCATGATCGCACTGGCAGTTGCAGCAGCAGCCAGTACTCAATTGGCTACGGCCGCACCTTTCGTAAGTGACCAGGCTGACGCCAAAGGTTTTGTTGAAGATAGCAAGCTCGACTTGCTGGTTCGCAACTACTACTACAACCGTAACAAGAAAGACGGCGCCGTCGATGACAAAGACTGGACCCAGGGCATCCAGGGCATGTACAGCTCGGGCTACACCCAAGGTCTGATCGGTGTTGGCGTTGAAGCTTGGGGCCAACTGGCCATTAAGCTGGACGGTTCCGACAAGTATTCGGGTACCGGCAACATGCCCGTGGGCAATGATGGCGAAGTCGAAAACAACCAGGGCAAAGCCGGCGCTGCCGCCAAGTTCCGCATCTCCAAGACCGAGCTGAAAATCGGCGACATGCAGCCAAGCACTTCTCCGGTGTTCGCTGTAGGCGGCTCCCGCATCCTTCACCAAACTGCCAGCGGTATCCAACTGCAGAGCAGCGAAGTCAAAGACCTCGACCTCGAAGCCGGTCACTTCTACTCGGCGACCAGTCAGGACCGAAATGCCCGTGATGGCGACCTGTGGGCAACCTACGCTGGCGTGAAAGCCAACTCCATCGACTACTTCGGTGGCAAGTACGGTATTACCCCAGACCTGAGCGTGTCGCTCTACGGTGCCAAGCTCGAAGACATCTGGAACCAGTACTACGCCAACGCGAACTACACCCTCGCATTGGGTGGCGATCAGTCGATCAACTTCGACGGTAACATCTACAACACCAGGGACACTGGTAGCGCTAAAGCAGGCGAAATCAATAACACCGCCTACTCCCTCGCTGCTGCTTTCTCGTTCCTGAAGGCACACACCATCACCCTGGGCTTCCAGAAAGTGAATGGCGATACTCCGTTCGACTATATCGGCGTGGGTAAAAACAACCGTGGTGGCGACTCGATCTTCCTCGCCAACTCCATCCAGTACTCTGACTTCAACGCCCCTGGCGAGAAATCGGTACAGGCCCGTTACGACCTGAAAATGGCCGAATACGGCATCCCTGGTCTGAGCTTCATGACCCGTTACGTGAAAGGTTGGGACATCGACGGCACCAACACTCCAGCAGGCAGCCCTTACGCTGGCCTGTACGGTGCAGACGGTAAACACCACGAAACCAACGTGGAAGTTAAATACGTAATTCAGTCCGGCCCAGCTAAAGATCTGTCGTTCCGCATCCGTCAAGCATGGCACACCGCCAACGCAGACGAAGGCGAAGGCGATATCTCTGAGTTCCGCCTGATCACCGACTACCCGCTCAACATTCTGTAATTGCAGAAAGTTAGTTCGCGGTAATCAAAAAAAGGCCCATCTTCGGATGGGCCTTTTTTATTGGCTATGTCTCGTCCTGAATAAGGTTTACACCTTCTGACTTATCTTCAGGAGGAACCAATGGATACGGGAAAAAGGCGCAGC
>NZ_JBWKWT010000022.1:0-85318 GCF_059422365.1 Pseudomonas sp. GW821-FHT01E10 | reverse complement strand
CAAGGAGTTTTCCGTTTCGACTGCGCCGGAAGTGGGGCGAATTATAGACGTCCAGAATCTGCCGTCAACCCCTGATTACGCTTTTCTATCAGGATGTTCAAAATCCCTGCTTATATATAGACGCAACCGCAACGAATGCGCAGTATATTGCCCAACACATTACAAACTACTCTCGTTTCTCACCTCGGACGATGCCACGCAATGAATGACCACCCCCGCAGCCTTGCCTCGACCCTGTTCTCGGTAGGCCTGCTCTTGATAGCCATGGCATCGATCCAGTCCGGAGCCTCCCTGGCCAAAAGCATGTTCCCGGTTATCGGCGCTCAAGGGACCACCACCCTGCGGCTGATCTTCGCCAGCGTGATCATGCTGCTGCTATTGCGCCCATGGCGAGCGAAGCTCACCGCAAAATCCCTGCGCACGGTAATTGTCTATGGGATGGCGCTGGGCGGCATGAACTTCCTCTTCTATATGTCCTTGAACACTGTCCCTCTGGGTATCGCGGTAGCCCTGGAGTTCACCGGCCCATTAGCGGTCGCTATTTATGCCTCACGTCGGGCGATCGACTTTCTGTGGATCGCTCTGGCGGCAGTGGGTTTACTGCTGTTGATTCCAACTGGCGCCACGAGCGCAGGTATTGATCTGATTGGCGCAGGTTATGCCCTTGGCGCCGGTGTCTGCTGGGCGTTGTACATTCTGTTCGGCCAGAAGGCCGGTGCCGACAATGGCGTGCAGACCGCCGCATTGGGCGTGATGATTGCTGCACTGTTCGTAGCCCCCATCGGTATCGTCCATGCTGGTGCTGCGCTGCTGACACCCTCGCTGATTCCCGTGGCCATCGGGGTCGCGATTCTGTCCACTGCCCTGCCCTACACCCTGGAGATGGTCGCCCTCACACGGCTGCCGGCCCGGACCTTCGGCACATTGATGAGTATCGAGCCCGCGTTCGGTGCACTGTCCGGCCTGTTGTTCCTCCATGAATACCTTTCCCTGTCTCAGTGGATGGCAATCCTGTGCATCATTCTGGCGTCCGTCGGCGCAACCATGACCATGGGGAGCACCGCCAAGCCCGCAGTAGCGGCGGATTGATACGAGATTTGACGAGGGTCTAGTATTTACCGCTCATTTAGGCCATGTTTAGGCCACGTAACTCAGTGTCAGACATGGATTTTTTCAGATAGGGATATCAGAACGCTTCAAGCAAAAGCGAATGCAGGCAGACCCGGGCACAAAGATCCGGGGCCTCAATAAGGACAGCAATGAAACGAATTTTGATACTGATCGCCGTGCTTGCAGTTGCGGGCTGCGCGGCGACCTCGAAAACCCAGATCAAACACGGCAAGAAAGGGCTGCATATCAACTGTTCCGGGCTGTCGTCCTCCTGGGACCAGTGCTACACCAGCGCTGCCAACTCGTGCGCGCCCAAGGGTTACAAGGTGATTGCCAAGTCTGGGGATGCGGTCGAAGAGCCCGGAGATTATCCGTTTGGCCTTAACCCGGCCGGCTATACCAGCCGCAGCATGATCGTCATCTGCAAGTAATCCTCCAACCCTATTGGGCTTGCGTAGCCCGATAGGCGCCTCGCCCGGGATGCTGCTAACGTTCGTCAGTCACTGACCGTTCAGCAAAGGGCGACATCCATGACCACCGCTATCAATAGCAAGAAAATCGTATTGGTCGTCGGCGCAGGCGATGCCACCGGCGGCGCCATCGCCAAGCGTTTTGCCCGGGAAGGCTACGTCGCCTGCGTCACACGTCGCAGCGCAGACAAACTTCAGCCACTGGTAGATGCCATCACGATCAGCGGCGGCGAGGCTCATGGTTTTGCCTGCGATGCGCGCAAAGAAGAGGACGTGATTGCGCTCGTCGAGCAGATCGAAACCGCGATCGGCCCCATCGAAGCGTTCGTCTTCAATATCGGCGCCAATGTGCCCTGCAGTATTCTCGAAGAAACCGCCCGCAAGTATTTCAAGATCTGGGAAATGGCCTGTTTCTCAGGGTTTCTCAATGCTCGCGAAGTGGCCAAACGCATGGTCACCCGCCAACGGGGCACGATCCTGTTCACCGGGGCCACCGCCGGTTTGCGCGGTGCCGCAGGTTTTGCTGCCTTCGCCGGCGCCAAGCACGGGATTCGCGCCCTGGCCCAAAGCATGGCCCGCGAACTGGGGCCGATGAACATCCACGTCGCCCATGTGGTGGTCGATGGTGCCATCGACACCGACTTTATCCGCGACAGATTTCCGGAAAAATACGCGACCAAGGATCAGGACGGCATCCTCAATCCCGAGCACATCGCCGAAAACTATTGGTACTTACACAGCCAGCCACGGGACGCCTGGACGTTCGAGCTGGATCTGCGCCCCTGGAGCGAACGCTGGTAAGCCTTCCCCTACGACAAAAAGAAGAGCACATCGACATGAGTAAAACCGTGGAGTTCTTTTTCGACCTCGGCAGCCCCGCCACCTACCTGGCCTACACCCAACTGCCGAAAATCTGCGCGCAGACCGATAGTCAGCTGATCTACAAACCGATGCTGCTGGGCGGCGTCTTCAAAGCCACCGGCAACGCCTCCCCGGTGACCATTCCGGCCAAGGGTCGCTACATGTTTCAGGACCTGGACCGCTATGCCAAGCGTTACGGTGTGCCGCTGAAGTTCAACCCGCACTTCCCCATCAATACCCTGATGTTGATGCGCGCGGTCACGGGTATGCAATTACGTCATCCCGAACGCTTTCAGGCGTTTATCGATTGCCTGTTTCACGCCCTGTGGGTGGAAGGGCGCAGCCTCGATGACCCCGCGATCGTTGCCGCCGTGCTGATGCAAAACGGTTTCGATCCGAATGAAGTGCTGGCACTGACCGCCGACGAGAACGTCAAAGCCGCCCTCAAGAAAAACACCGAGGAAGCAGTACAACGCGGTGTATTCGGCGCACCGAGCATGTTTGTCGGGAATCAGCTGTTCTTTGGCCAGGATCGGCTGGACTTCGTCCTTGAAGCCCTGCGGGCACAATAGCCAGGCATGAGCCAGGCGCTGTTTCCAGCGCCTGAACTCAAGCCGATCAAATAGCCGCGGTCCGGGTGTTCAACCACTCAAGGGCCGCGCCATCGAGCAACGGGCTCAGGCGCTCGCGCACTTCGGCATGGTAGCCGTTGAACCACTGCTTTTCGTCTTCGGTCAGCAACGACGGTTCCAGGCAACGGGTGTCGATCGGGCACAGGGTCAGGGTTTCGAACTTCAGGAATTCACCGAACTCGCTCTTGCCCGCCTCGCGGTTCAACACCAGGTTCTCGATCCGCACGCCCCAGCGGCCCGGACGGTAGGTGCCCGGTTCGATGGAAGTGATCATCCCTGGCTGCATTGCAGTTTGCGGCGCGGCTGCCGCCTGATAGGCGATCACTTGCGGGCCTTCGTGAACGTTGAGGAAGTAGCCGACGCCGTGACCGGTGCCATGACCGTAGTCGACACTTTCGGCCCAGATCGGTGCGCGGGCAATGGCGTCCAGCAACGGCGACAGAATGCCCCGCGGGAACTGCGCGCGGGAGAGTGCAATCACGCCTTTGAGTACGCGGGTGCAATCGCGCTTCTGCTCGTCAGTCGGCGTCCCCACCGGCACCATCCGCGTAATGTCGGTAGTGCCGCCCAAGTATTGGCCGCCGGAGTCGATCAGCAACAGGCCGTCACCCTCGATGACCGCGTGCTCTTCTTCGGTGGCGTGGTAATGCGGCATCGCACCGTTGGCATTAAACGCAGCAATGGTGTTGAAGCTCAGTGACACATAATCCGGACGCCGGGTGCGGGCCGCGGTCAGGTGTTCGTCGATGGTCAGTTCGGTGATGCGCTCACGCCCCCATGCCGCCTCCAGCCAGGCGAAGAATTCGCACAGCGCCGCGCCATCCTGCTCCATGGCCCGACGGATGTGCTCGGCATCGGCCAGGCTTTTTTGTGACTTGGCCAGGGTGGTCGGGTTCAGGCCTTCGACCAGTTTCACATCACTGTTCAAGTTATCCAGCAGACCTGCCGTGACCCGCGCCGGATCGACTTGCAGGCTCGCACCGCTTGGTATGGCGCGCAAGGCGGCGGCCACTTCGCTGTAATCGCGTAGGGTCACGCCGTCCTGTTCGAGGATGGCACGCAGCTCGGCGCTGACTTTACTCAGGGCGACGAACAAGGTGGCCTGTTGCTGGCTAATGAGCGCGAAGGACACAAACACCGGATTGAACGACACATCGCCGCCGCGCAAGTTGAACAGCCAGGCGATGTCATCGAGGGTGGCGATGAAATGCCAGTCGGCACCGCGCTCTTTCAACACGTCACGCAGCTGGGCGAGTTTTTCGCCACGGCCGACGGTCGCCTGAGGCGGTAAGTGTTGATAAATCGGCTCGTTCGGCAAGCTCGGGCGATCACTCCAGACTTCGCTCAGCAAATCGATGTCAGTGCGCAGACGTGCGCCGCGTTCTTGGAGTTTGCTGCTCAGGGTACGCGCCGACGCCACGGCCATCACCGCGCCATCGACTGCGACGACACCGCCTTCAGGCGTTTGCTCGGCCAGCCAATCAAGCGGGCCGGGTTGACCCGGTTGCAGCTTGACCAGCTCGATACCGCTGCCCTTGAGTTCCTTGCTCGCTTGTTCCCAATAGCGGCTGTCGGCCCAGACGCCGGCGAAATCCGGTGTGACGATCAGCGTGCCGACCGAGCCATGGAAACCCGACAGCCACTGCCGCCCCTGCCAATAGCCCGGCAGGTATTCCGACAGGTGCGGGTCGGCCGACGGCACCAACAGAGCATGAATGCCCTCCCGGCTCATCAGCTCGCGGGTTTGCGCCAGGCGCCGGGGTACCAATCCATTGATCGAAGGCTGCGTACTCATCGTGTCTCCTGCTAACCACTTCATCATTATTGTTGGGTGCCGATCAGAGTCGGCGCTTAGGGACCTGTCGCCCAGAATGCCGGAGCACTGGCGGTGGCCGTTTTGATCAGGTGCGCAGCCTGGTCGATATCTTGCTCGGTGGTGAAACGCCCCAGGCTCAGGCGAATGGTGCGACTGGCCGAGCGCGCGTCATGCCCCAGCGCCAGCAGCACATGAGATGGCGCATTACTGGCGGAGTTGCAGGCCGACGTCGCGGAAAACGCGATCGAGGTGCTCAACACCGCGGAATTGAACTCACCTTCGTTGAAGGTCAGGCTCAGGGTATGGGGAATGCGTTGGGTCGGACTGCCATTGACGCGAATACCGGAAATGCTCAGCAGCTGATCGAGCAAGCGTTCACGCAGGCGCACGATGGTGGCTTTTTCTTCATCGAACAAAGCGGCCGCCAGTGCGAAAGCGGCGCCCATGGCTGCGATCTGGTGCGTCGCCAGAGTACCGGAACGCAACCCGCCCTCATGGCCGCCACCGTGGATCTGCGCCTGCAGGCGCTGTTGCGCACGAGGCCCGACGTACAGCGCGCCGATGCCTTTGGGGCCGTAGACCTTATGCGCCGAGAACGACATCAGATCCACCGGCCACCGGGCCAGGTCGATCGCTACTTTGCCCGCGCCCTGAGCCGCGTCAACGTGGAACAACGCATCGCGATCACGCACCACCTGGCCGATGGCCGGGATGTCGTTGACGGTGCCCAGTTCGTTATTGACCAGCATCAGCGACACCAGAAAGGTGTCTTCACGCATCGCCTCGCTGACTGCTTGCGGAGTTATCAGGCCTTCGGCATCGGGCACCAGATACGTCACGGCAATGCCGGCATCCTGCAATTGTTTGGCGGTGTCGAGAATTGCCTTGTGTTCAATCTGGCTGGTGATGATATGGCCGCCGGACACACCGCGGGCCTGGGTAACGCCCTTGAGTGCCAGGTTGTTGGATTCGGTGGCTCCGGAGGTCCAGACGATCTGCTCGGCCTGGGCGCCCACCAGTTCGGCGACCTGGCGCCGTGCGTGCTCGACCGATTGCCGGGCCTGTTGACCGAAGGCATGGGAGCTGGACGCTGGATTGCCGAAGTTACCCGTGAAGCCCAGACACTCAACCATCACCTTGATGACCCGCTCATCCACCGGCGTGGTGGCGGCGTAGTCGAAATACAACGGACGTTTATTCATAGAAGACTCGCAGAGCGTGTTCCGGGATCAGGAAGCTCGTCACTGGAAATATCGAAGCGCCGCCTTATGAGCGGCGCCGAATTTGCAGAACGATAGCAATACCCGATCGGAGGCCATTAAAGAAGAACAACTTCATTTAAAAGTGCGTAGGAACGCTCCTGAAGTCGAGCTTAACAGGCATCGGGCAACCGGTTGAAGCAATGCGTCAGCTAAAACTTTCAAGCAACAACGGATACATGGAAGCCACCAGCAACAAGGCCATGCCCCAGTTGAACAGGCGTAGCCAGCGGCGATCGCGCAGCACATTGCGCAACAGCGTGCCACAACCGGCCCACACACCGACGCTCGGCAGGTTGATCAGAGCGAAGACCGCGGCAATCACAATCACATTGGTGAAATAGCCCTGCATCGGCGTGTAGGTGCTGATGGCACCGATGGCCATGATCCAGGCCTTGGGGTTGACCCATTGAAACACCGCCGCGCCCAAATAACTGATCGGCTTGCCCTCGCCCTGCTCACCCTCGGCGACCGGCCCGGAATGCGCAATCTTCCAGGCCAGGTACAGCAAATACGCCGCGCCGACATAACGCAGCACGGTGTAAAGCAGTGGATAGGTTTGAAACACCGTGCCCAGGCCGAAACCGACGGCCACCACCAACACGAAGAAGCCGCAGGTAATGCCCAGCATGTGAGGGATGGTGCGGCTAAAGCCGAAATTCACGCCCGAGGCCAGCAACATGGTGTTGTTCGGACCGGGGGTGATCGAGGTGACAAGAGCGAACAGGGCAAAGCCCAGCAGAAGGTCGAGCGAGAGCATGGGGGGCAGTCCATCAGAGTCAGTCAGGTGTTGACCCTATCGCACGCCTTGAGGGAAACCCATGGACAGTTGCGTGAAAGTTAGAGCAGTACAGTTGTCGCTCAGCTTTGGCGACCGTGCATCTGTACTGTGCGCTCGGCGTTCATCTCGCCTTGCTTGTCAAAACTGATCGATTTGGTCGGCTGGCCGAGCAATTCGGCTTTCTTCGCGTGGTACTCCTCGAAGGACAAGCCCCGACGGTTCAAGGCTTCCAGCGCCAGTTCCCGGGTTTCTTCAGCGGTGTAGGGGCGTAGTTCCGGTGAAACATGACTGGCACATCCGGCGAGGACGGAAACGGCGAGCAACAGAAAAGTGGTGAGTAGAGTTTTCATTTCGAAAGTCCGGATAGCTGGGTTCGGGGCAATGAACACAGGCTACCGACGCGCCCCGACGGGCAGAAATCAATGCTCTCGATAGTGGGTATCGGGAATTGGTGAACTGGCAGTGAACAAGCGTCGCGCCACAGAGAACCTGTCGATCCAGGTTCTTACCGCTGATGCACCAAAATTGCAGTGCGGCGCGTTGTCGTGACTGCGGCTACTCGTCGGGCACTCAGTTGTGGCGAAGGGGTTGACCTATAGTTATCCGACCGGAAAACGGCGAAGGAACACCTTAACTCCACAACAATAAAGGGAGAACCGTCATGAGCGTCAAACCTATTCCAGAGGGTTATCACAGCATCACCCCTTATCTGGGCATTCAAAAAGCTGCCGAAGCCATCGACTTCTACAAGAAAGCCTTTGGCGCCACCGAAGTCATGCGCCTGGCCATGCCCGACGGCGGCATCGGGCACGCCGAACTGCGTATCGGCGATAGCCCGATCATGCTGGGCACACCCTGTGACCAAGGGCCTTTGAGCAACCCGGACAAATCGCCGTCCGTGGGCCTGCATTTGTATGTGAACGATGTGGACAAGTCCTATAAACAGGCCATCAATGCCGGTGCCACGGTGGTGTCCGAGGTCAAGGATCAGTTTTATGGCGACCGCACGGGGACCTTGAAGGATCCCTATGGGCATGTGTGGTTTCTGGCCACGCGCAAGGAGGATCTGACGCAGGAACAGATCGAACAGCGGGCGAAGGAGATGTTCAAGCAGGGTTGATAGCTTCGGTATGTGATCAGCCCCCATCGCGAGCAGGCTCGCGATGGGGGCATCACATTCAACATCAATATTGGCTGTTCCCACACAGCGCAGAAACACGAAACATTTACTTTCATATCCCCTTTCGGGATTTCCGATGCTCATACGTCTTATTTAGATGCAGCCGGTCGCGTAGGCAAAAGCCACGACCGGGCCTTTCATGGACCTCAACGCTGGGAAGCCCGCAGCAGAGGTCCTCTCATCGAAACAAGACCTTTAATCATGTCGAAGAAATCCCGCTCAAAACTCTGGTTTCTGGTCCATAGCTGGCTGGCCCTGCCCATCTGGTTCTTTGTATTGATCGTCTGTGTGACCGGCACATTGGCGGTGGTCAGTCAGGAAATCGTCTGGCTGGCCAACCCGCAAATGCGCGCCAGCCCGCCTTCGGACGACGCGCCGCTGCTCAGCTATGACCAGATCATCGCCGCCATCAAAAAGGCCGAGCCCCAAACGCTGGTCGAAAGTATCAACCGTCCCGACGAGTCGCATTTCGCCCTGGACGTGAAGGTCAGCTACCCGGACGGACGCTCGGTGACGGTCTATGTGAACCCCTACAGCGGGGCGATTCAGGGCACCGCTCCACCCTTCAACTTCCAGGCCTTCACTCGCGCGCTGCATGGCTGGTGGCTGGTGCCATTCACCAACGGCTACAGCTGGGGCTGGTATCTGGTGTCGTTCCTCGGCTTGCCGATGCTGGCTTCACTGGTGACGGGGCTCGTGGTCTACAAACGGTTCTGGAAAGGCTTCTTGCGACCGACCCTGCGCATTCGTCATGGCGCGCGGATTTTCTGGGGCGACTTTCACCGGCTCAGCGGCATCTGGTCGATCTGGTTCATTGCGGTGATTTCCGTCACCAGCACCTGGTTCATGATTGAAGCGATCCTGTCCGATAACCACATTTCGATTTCCACCGCGCCGGTCGCCCCCGTCGTCCCGCGTGAGAGCGTGCCGCTCACCGTCGATGGCGCACCGGCGCCGATGATCAGCCTGGAAAGCGCGATCCGCGAGGCCAAGGAACGCATTCCTGGCCTGGAAGACAGCTCTGTCAGCCTCCCCGCCAATGCCTATAGCCACCTTTTGGTGAGCGGGCGCAGTTGGTACCCGTTGATCTACCAGAGCGCCGAGGTCAACCCTTACACCGGTGACATTTCCACCACGCGTCTGCTGTCGGATCGTTCGGGTCTGGAGCTGGTGACCGAATCCATGCGTCCGCTGCACACCGGCGATTTCGGCGGTATCTGGATCAAGCTGATCTGGTTCTTCTTCGGCCTGATCCTGAGCATGATGGTCCTCAGCGGCCTGTTGATCTGGACCAAACGCACCGCCCTGGCCACGGCCAATGCGCTCAAGCGCAGCAACAAGCGTCCACGGGCTGCGCTGACCGGCCAGCCGGCCCCGGCCATGAGCCGCGAAGCCACGGAGGGCAGCCGATGAGCCAGGTCGCAGCAGAAAAACCACGCTCGCCGCTAAGCCGCTTCTGGCACACATGGCGTTTCCACATCAACGTGCTGCTGTTGCTGGTGCCGCTGGGGTTCATGCCCAAATACTTCGCCGACGCAGCGCTGTTTCGCGGAGACACCGGCCTGGGTGAGCGTGAAGTCGGTGAAATTCAGGTCGGCCCCTGGAGCCTGCGCCTGGCTGAATTGCGCAACGCAGCCCCGGTATCCGATGGCCCGGCCGGCTACTTGAAGTCCTTCAATGCTGCGCTCTGCGACAGTTGTCGCGATCAGGTCAAGGCGACTTACCTGCGCATTGGCAAACCGCGCAGCCTGCGCGCCGCCGGGGTGATTTTCTTCGGCACGCCCTACCACATGGGCGCCGCGCTGCCGGTACCCGAAAAGACCAAAAACGACGCTGAACTGTGGATCACCATGGAAGGCTGGGACGGCGCCATGCATCAAGCCTCCATCCCCCTGAGCCAGGCGTCCCCGGCCACCGTCGCATGGCTGAACAGACAAGGAGGCAAACCATGACCAGCGTTTTTCGCCCCGTTTTACTGGTGCTCTGCACCGTCTTCAGCGCCAGCGCCCTGGCCCACAACCCGATGTGCGAATGCAAGGCCATCGACGCCGAACAGATCCGTTGCACCGGTGGTTTCTCCGACGGCAGCGGCGCGCCGGGCGTGACTCTGGATGTGATCGGCTACGATGAAACCATTCTGGTGCCAGGCAAGCTCGGCGCCGATTCGACCCTGACGTTCAAGAAGCCCGGCGCTGAATTCTACGTGCTGTTCGACGCCGGTCCCGGCCACGTGGTCGAGATCGACCAAGCCGACATCGAGGCGCCCTGAGCATGAGCACGCCAACCACCCAAGTGGTGCGCCCGGCCGGAGCCGGCCATGAAACCCTCTATGTGTTGCTGTTGTGCCTGATGATCCTGGCGGTGGCCGGCTCGGTAGTCGCCTGGCGCGGCGAGTCCCGGGAAGTGAGCAGCGTCGGCAGCCATCAACTGGATGCCCGCCGCGACCTGAGCGCATCCGAGCAAGGTATTTACGCAGACCTGCGGGTCACGCTGGATGAAATCCACCTGTTGCGCGAGGAACAACAAGCACTGCCCACACCCGCCACCCTCGCCGAGGAAGGTTTCGCGCCGTTTGCCCAAGACGCCAGTTCTGTCAGTCGAGGCGGTCATGCCTGGCAATTGCTGGACGCCAAGGCGTACTTCGGCCAGAGCCAGGCACCCACCGTGGCCGGCTCATTCCTGATGCGTTTGACTGCTGACGACGATGCGCCAGACATCTGGCTCAACCGCTCCAAAGCCCTCGCGCCCCCGGCTGATCTGACTGACGCCGCGCTGGAAAGCGCTGGCTGGCAGCAGATCGTCGCGCAATTCGATGCCGGGGTCACCCGCCAGCATCGGCACTGAACCCTCGCCCTCACCCGAGAGAAGACCGCTTTCCCATGCCTAGTTCATCTCAACGTCGTTTTTTGCGCCTGCTGCTGGTCGGCCTGCTTGCCTGTTTGCTGACGCCTCTGGCCAGTGCCGACGAAGCCAAGCGCCTGCGCATCGGCATCACCCTGCACCCTTATTACAGCTACGTGGCCAATATCGTCGGCGACAAGGCCGAAGTGGTGCCGTTGATCCCGGCCGGTTTCAACCCGCACGCCTATGAGCCCCGCGCCGAGGACATCAAACGCATCAGCGGGCTCGACGTAATCGTGCTCAACGGTGTGGGCCATGACGACTTCGCCGACCGCATGATCGCCGCCAGCGAAACCCCGAATATCAAAGTGATCGAAGCCAACGAAAACGTGCCACTGCTGGCCGCCACCGGTGTCGCCGCTCGCGGTGCCGGTAAAGTGGTCAACCCGCACACGTTCTTGTCGATCAGCGCTTCGATTGCCCAGGTCAACAACATTGCCCGCGAGTTGGGCAAGCTCGACCCGGCCAACGCTAAAACCTACACCCAGAATGCCCGCGCCTACGGTAAGCGCCTGCGGCAGATGCGCGCCGATGCCCTGGCCAAACTGACCCAGGCGCCGAACGCCGAGCTGCGCGTGGCCACGGTCCATGCCGCCTACGACTATCTGCTGCGCGAGTTCGGCCTGGAAGTCACTGCCGTGGTCGAGCCGGCCCACGGCATCGAACCCAGCCCCAGCCAACTGAAAAAGACCATCGATCAACTGCGGGAGCTGGACGTGAAAGTGATCTTCTCGGAGATGGATTTCCCGTCCACTTACGTCGAAACCATCCAGCGCGAATCGGGGGTGAAGCTGTATCCGCTGTCGCACATTTCCTATGGCGAATACACCGCCGACAAGTACGAAAAGGAAATGACCGGCAACCTCAACACCGTGGTTCGGGCGATTCAGGAGTCTGGCGCATGACCGCTCAAGAAACCCTGACCGTACAAAGCGCCGGCCCGACCCTCGACTTCGCCGAAGTCAGCCTGACGCTGGGGCGCACGACCATCCTCGACAACGTAACTTTTCAGGTCCGGCCCGGCAGCGTGCATGCCCTGGTCGGCCCCAACGGTGGCGGCAAGAGTTCGCTGATCAAGACCCTGCTCGGGCAGATGCCGCATCAGGGCCGTTTGAGCCTGCAATGGCCCGACGAACCGGGGACTATCGGCTACGTGCCGCAAGCGCTGGAGTTTGATCGCGGTTTGCCGATGACCGTCGACGACTTCATGGCGGCCATGTGTCAGCGACGTCCGGCGTTCCTCGGTTTGAGCAAGCATTACGCAACAGCCATTGGCGAGGCGCTGGAACGGGTCGGCATGCAGGACAAACGCAAACGGCGCATGGGCGCGTTGTCCGGCGGTGAGCGCCAGCGGGTTTTGTTGGCCCAAGGGCTGATTCCGGCGCCACAGTTGCTGGTGCTCGATGAACCGATGTCGGCGCTCGATGAGGCCGGTATCCAAGTGTTCGAACGGCTGCTGGGCGATTGGCGCCAGAGCGGCATCACCGTGCTGTGGATCGAGCATGATCTGGAAGCGGTCGGGCGTCTGGCGGACCGGGTCACCGGGCTCAATCGTCGGGTGTTGTTCGATGCCACGCCGAAACAGGCGCTGACCCCGGAGCGACTGCTGACCCTGTTCTCGACCCATCCCCGGAGCGCTGCCTGATGAGCTACGAAGCCTTTCGTTTGATGGTCCAGGGTTGGGCCTCGTCGGGTTACCTGCCGGAAGCGCTGGCCTATGGATTTGTGGTCAACGCCCTGCTCGCTGGATTGCTGATCGGCCCGGTGCTGGGCGGTTTGGGCACGCTGGTGGTGGTCAAGCGCTTCGCATTTTTCTCCGAAGCGGTGGGTCACGCGGCGTTGACTGGCGTGGCCATCGGCATTCTGCTCGGTGAACCTTACACCGGGCCTTATGGCAGCCTGTTCGGTTACTGCCTGCTGTTCGGGATTTTGCTGAACTACCTGCGCAACCGCACGGGTCTGGCGCCGGATACATTGATCGGCGTGTTTCTGTCGGTGTCGTTGGCGCTGGGCGCGAGCCTGCTGTTGATTCTGGCGGGCAAGATCAATGTGCACATTCTGGAAAACGTGCTGTTCGGCTCGGTACTGACGGTCAACGGCAACGACCTGCTGGTGTTGGCTATCGTCGGCTCGCTGGTCATGGCACTGGCCCTGCCGCTGTACAACCGCATCATGCTCGCCAGTTTCAACCCGCAACTGGCGGCGGTACGTGGCGTGGCGGTGAAAACCCTGGACTACCTGTTCGTGATCCTGGTGACGCTGATCACGGTGGCAGCGGTGAAAGTCATCGGCGCGATTCTGGTCGGCGCCCTGCTGGTGATTCCAGCGGCGGCCGCGCGGTTGCTCAGCCAGTCGTTGAAGGGTTTTTTCTGGTGTTCGGTGCTGATTGCCACGGTGAGCACCTTGTGCGGAATTCTCGCACCGATTGTCTTTGACCTGCCCATCCCGTCCGGTGCCGCGATCATTCTGGTGGCCGGTATCGCCTTCGCCCTGGCCGCGATCGCTCGCGGCATCCTCCCCAGCCTGAAAGGGAACCTCGGATAAATGTGCTTTTCTCTGCGTCAACTGACCCTGGCATTGACCTTCACATTGCCCCTGTGCGGTCTGGCCAATACTTGCGCTGCGGCGGACAGCGCCAAACCGCTGCACGTGCTGGCGTCCTTGCCGATCACCTATGGTCTGGGCGAAGTGTTGCTCAAAGGCACCGAAATCAAACTGGAACGGGCCGCGCCGGACAATCTCCCCGGCAGCCGACAGACCGCCTATTTCACCGGTCGTGGCGCTCCGGCGCTGGCCAAGCTGGCGACCGACGCCGATGCCGTGATTGGTCTGCGTTCCCTGTGGGCGGATGATCCGCTGTACCCGATATCCCGGCGCAGCAATATTCGTATCGTCGAAGTCGACGCCGCCCGCCCGGTGGACGGCGCCCTTCCCGGCATCGCCGTGCAGCCCGGCAGCAAGGTCGACGGGTTGAACAGCCAGCCGTGGCTTTCCAGCAACAACATGGGGCGCATGGCAGACGTGATGGCGGCGGACCTGGTGCGCCTGGCGCCGGCGGCCAAACCGACCATCGAGGCCAATCTGGCAGCGCTCAAGCAGCGCTTGCTCAAGCTCAGTGCCGACAGCGAAGCGCGGCTGGCCAGTGCCGATAACCTGAGCGTGATGAGCCTGAGCGATCATTTCGGCTACCTGATCGGCGGCCTCAACCTGGAGCTGATCGGCCTCGATGCACGGCCGGATGCCGAGTGGACGCCTGAAGCGCTCAAGCAGTTGAGTGCGACGCTCAAGGACCATGACGTGGCGGTGGTGTTGCATCATCGACAGCCGTCGGAGGCGGTGAAAGCGGCGATCTCGCAGGCAGGCAGTCGGTTGGTGGTGTTGAGTGTCGATGCGGCAGATCCGGTGGCCGAGCTGGAAGGGAATGTGGATCAAGTGATCAAGGGGTTGAGCGGGGCATAACGTCAGTTAAACCCGCGATGGCAGCCGCGCAGACAACAGAGATTTCAAACGTGAAAAACCCGCTGACCGTCACCGGTTCAGCGGGTTTCTTTTTGCGCGGCGACTCAGTGAGCCACGGCCGCCTGCTCTTCCATTTTCTGGCGCAGGCTCAGTGGACGCATGTCAGTCCAGACCTCTTCGATGTAGGCCAGGCATTCCTTTTTCAGGCCGCTCTTGCCCACGGTGCGCCAGCCTTGTGGCACGGCTTTGTAGTCGGGCCAGATCGAGTATTGCTCTTCGTGGTTGACCACGACCTGAAAGAGGATGTCCTCGCGGTCGAATACTGACGTCATGCTGTCTCTCCATCGCTATAGGGTGGGCTGCACACCGCGCGCAGCCGTTATGTAGAAGGAACGTTAAAGGCGCTGAAAAATTTAGAGGCTGGCGACGGCTGCGGCCATGGCCCTGCCGAAAATGTCGGCTACCCGATCGATTTCGGCAGCGGTGATCACCAACGGCGGCAGGAAACGCACGACACCGCCATGACGCCCGCCCAGCTCGAGGATTAACCCACGCTTGAGACATTCGCGCTGCACCAACGACGCCAGACGACCGAATACCGGTGGATGGCCTTGAGCATCCGGCGCACCAGCCGGGTCGACCAATTCGACACCCAGCATCAAGCCACGTCCGCGAATGTCGCCCAGCTGCGGAAAGTCCCGCTGCAGGATGTGCAGGTGTTCGCTCAAGCGCTCGCCCATGGTGGCGGCGTGCTCGCAAACCTTGTGTTCGGTCAGGTAGCGCATCACCGCAGAGCCTGCGGCCATGGCCATCTGATTACCGCGGAAGGTTCCGGCATGGGCACCCGGCAGCCAGGTGTCGAGCCATTCGCGATAGACCACCACTGCCAGCGGCAGGCTGCCGCCGATGGCCTTGGACATCACCACCACGTCCGGAATGATTCCGGCGTGCTCGAAGGCGAACATCTTGCCGGTGCGGGCAAAGCCGCTCTGAATCTCATCGACGATCAGCGCCACGCCGGCCTGCTCGGTGATGCGCCGCAAACCGCGCAGCCAGTCGAGATCGGCCGGAATCACCCCGCCCTCGCCCTGCACCACTTCGACGATCACCGCAGCCGGCAGTTGCACGCCAGCCTCTGGATCGTTCAGCAGGTTCTCCAGGTAATTCAGGTTGACCTGCACTCCCTGCACACCACCGAGACCGAACGGGCAACGGTAATCGTAGGGATACGGCATGAACTGCACGCCATTGCCGAGCAAGGCACCCAACGGCTTTTTCGGTCCCAGACTGCCCATCAGGCTCAGCGCGCCCTGACTCATGCCGTGGTAACCGCCCTGGAACGACAAGACGGTGCTGCGCTCGGTGGCGGTACGCACCAGCTTCAGCGCGGCTTCCACGGCATCGGTGCCGGTGGGGCCACAGAACTGAATCTTCGCTTCAGCGGCCAATGCCGGCGGCAGCAGGCCGAACAGGTCCTGGACAAACCGGTCCTTGACCGGCGTGGTCAGGTCGAGGGTGTGCAGCGGCAGTTCATCGCTCAGCACTTGCTGGATCGCTTCGATCACCACCGGATGGTTGTGCCCCAGGGCCAGGGTCCCGGCACCGGCCAGGCAATCGATGAAACAACGGCCTTCGACGTCTTCGACATAAATGCCCTTGGCACGCTTGAGTGCCAGGGGTATGCGTCGCGGGTAGCTGCGGGCGTTCGATTCCTGTTGGCTCTGACGGGCCAGCAGCGGCGATTCGTTGAACTGATAAAGCGTCTCGGCAGGCGTCGGGGCAATCCGGGCCGGCTGATCTTCGATAAGGCTGGTAGCGACTGACATCTCTCGACCCCTGTTGATAGTGACCAAAACTGCCCACCGGGCAGGTGCGCATTCCGTTCACGGGGCGCACTTGCAGGTTTTCCTGTTCTGGAAACGCATCAAGGGCTCGAGGATTTAGACCCTCGATCAGCTTTCTATGAAGGTGGTGGCAGCGCCTTGTGCATGGGAATGGCGTGGAGCCCCGCCACCGTGAAAGCTTCAGCGCAAGCCCGGTAACCCAGGCGGTGGTAAAACGCTTCGCCGGTGCGCGTGCTGTTGAGACGTACCTGGGGCAAACCCTGAGCAATCAACCACGTCTCCAGATCATGCACCAACGCTTGTCCGGCGCCCCGTCGAAACCATTCCGGTTGCACGTAACAAAACGCAACCTTGCCACTGATCGCCGCCATGGCGACGCCGACCGGTTTGTCTTGCAACAGGGCGATGTTCAGGTACAACCGCGGGTCGTTCAGCCAGGGCTGCACGTGTTCGATGGTTTTGTTGTGGGTCCAGGTGGCGACGGTTCGCGGGTCGTTACGGTGGTCGAGCGCGCAGCCGACGCGAATGGAGCGCTCGACGATTCGGCTGATGATGCCGGCGTCGGCAGACGTTGCCTTGCAGATGTGTATCGATGCAGTCATGGCGCTGTTACCTCAATCCATTGAGTCAAAGCTGCCGGGGACGATAACGCCGTGGGGGCCGGGAGGCCAACGGAGAGACGTTACATTTGGTGTGCGACAACATAGACACCCTGTGGGAGCGGTGTCTGTTAGACAGGTTGCAACGGCATCGTCAATTCAACCCGCAGGCCATCCGGCCGGCTGTCGAAATGCAGGGTACAGCCGCAGCGCTGGACGATGGCCTGGACAATCGCCAGGCCGAGGCCGCAACCGGTGCTTTGGCCATTGCGCCAGAAGCGTTGGGTCAGGTGTTGCAAGTCGTCTTCGGCAATTCCCGGACCGTGGTCGCGCACCAGAAAGTGCACGCGATTGCCATTGGTTTCCAGGCTCAGCTCCACCGCCCTATCGCCCGGCGTGTGGCGCAGGGCGTTGTCGAGCAAGTTGCGTAATGCAGCAATCGACAGCACTGCGGGCATTTGCAGCGGCGCATCGGAGAATCTGGCCGGCACCTGAAACTTGATCCGCTGACGATCGCCGCTGGCGGCATCCTGAATCGCCAGTTTTGCCACCTGCTCAGCGCTGCACTGCACGCCATCATCGAACGACAAGCTGCCCTCGACACGCGCCAGCAGCAGCAATTGTTCAAGGGTACGGTGCAGGCGGTCGGCGCCCTCTTCAGCCCGGGCCAGGGACTGATCCCGCGCGGCACCGTCGGTCATGCGCGCCACTTGCAGGTGGGTTTTGATCGCAGTCAGCGGGCTACGCAATTCGTGCGCCGCATCACCGGTCAGGCGTCGTTCACGCTCGATGGTCTTGCCGATGCGCTGGAACAACTGATTCTGGGTTTCCAGCAGCGGTTGCAATTCGCTGGGCAACGGCTGGATCTGCAATGGTTCCAGAGAATCGGCGCTACGCCGCATCAACGCATCGCGCATACGATTGAGCGGTGCCAGCCCCTGACCGATGCCGAGCCACAACAGGCACAGGCAGCCAAGCAGCGCCACGCCGACCGGCACCGAAGCCGCCAGCAGAATGGACATGTTCAGCGCTTCACGCTCGATCTGCCGGTCGGCGGTGGTGATGCGCACATCGCCCCGCGCCAAGGTGAAACTGCGCCATGGCGCGCCGTCGATAATCTGATCGTGGAAGCCCATTTTCTCGGCTTCCAGCGCTTGCTCGGGGTTGCTGTGGCTGCGGGCCAGAATCTCGCCGCGCAACGAGCTGACCTGACAGGCCATGCCGCCGGGGATATTCAGCTGTTCAGCGCTGAAATGGGTGCCCTCGCCCTTGCTCGGCAATGCCGGCAGTTGCTCCAGTAACCCGGCGACCATCCGCGCCGAGGCAACCAGCCGCTGGTCGAGGGAAAACATCATCTGGTTGCGCAGATCGCTGAGCATCCAGGCGGCGGCCAGGGCCCAGATCAACGCAAATGCGGCGCCGAGGGTCAGGCTCAGGCGCAAACGCAGGCTCATCACTTCGATTCTTCTCCGCCATCGGCCGGCCCCAGGCGATAGCCCAGGCCACGCACCGTCTCGACAATGCCATTGCCGAGTTTACGCCGCAGGTGATGGATATGGACGTTAAGGGCGTTGCTTTCCAGCTCATCGTTGAAACCGTAGACGCTGTCTTTCAGTTGCTCGGTTGAGAGTACGCGACCACGGTTGTGCAGCAAGGCTTGCAACAGCGATTGCTCGCGACGGGAAAGGTCCACCGGCTGACCGCCCAGCATGGTTTCGCGGCTGCTCGGATCGTAGGTCAAACGACCGTGCTCGATCAGGTTGACGCTGCGCCCCGCCACTCGTCGCAGCAAGGTGTGCAGGCGCGCTGCCAGTTCGCGCAGATCAAAAGGCTTGAGCAAGTAATCGTCGGCCCCGGCCTGCAAACCGTCGACGCGATCGGTGACCGAATCCCGCGCCGTGAGAATCAACACCGGAATCTCCAGGCCACTGTGACGTAACTGCTGCAACAGCTTCAGGCCATCCTCATCGGGAAGGCCAAGGTCGAGCACCATGACATCGAACTCAGCCACCTTGAGCATCGCCCGGGCAGCCGACGCGGTGGCGACGTGCTCGACGGTCAGGCCTTGCGCGGTCAGGCCGGCAACAATACCGCTGGCGATCAGCTCATCGTCTTCGCAAACCAGTACATGCATGGGAGCCCCCAGGACAAAAAAGCGAGTGAAGCAGCTGAGGATTAAGCCGCAATTATGGCAAGGCCCGCCGCTGACGAGAAGCAGCGCCTCCCTCGCAGGCGTCGCGATCGCAAATCGACGAAATTGAAAGTGAAGTTTGCTGTTAATGCATGGCCGGACGCCTGCGCACATGTCGTTTCAAACCGAAACATATTCCATCCTGAAAACATGACCACAGCGTAAAACATCACGCTACCCTAGCACGGCTCCACTCCAGGCCAATCATTACCTGGAAGAAAGTCATTTAAGACCCGAACCATACTTAATTATCTGAAAGGAATCAGATCATGCCGACACTTAAAAACATCGTGACCGTCGATTGGCGTTCAGGAAAAGACAAGATCTACTTCATCTTCAAAGACACCGATACTTATTCCCGCTTTGATATTCCCGATAACAAGGTCTCTGATGGATACCCCTGGCCTATTAAAGGAAACTGGGGGACGTTGGAAAACCACATGAAAAACCTGCGGTTTGGATTTACGACCACGGGCATAACGCTTGATCGTCCCATGGACTCTTCTGACCTCGATATCCTTTGGCTTTTCTATTACGAGCGCACTACGCCGATGGTCTGCGCCTACAATCAGGATACCGATGCGGTAATGCAGACCCGCAAGGTTGAAGACACTAAATGGAAGCTGCTGTTGCCTCACTTTGATCGCATCGTTGCAGGGACATGGTGGCAAGTAAGTCGCCCCTCACTCTTTCGATTCATCATGAATGACGGGAACTCCCTCTATCTGGATTTGGACGAGGATCCCAACCGGGACCGCGGCTATATCGGTGGCAAACTTGACGACGACCTCCCTCCTCCTGTTGTGACCCCGGTCCAGTCACTGAGGACAGAGCCCATTACAGAAGCTACCTGGCCCGGTCTTGCTCCCTATAAAGACCGGATCATTACAGCGGTGCAAAACGATCGGACTTTCGCTGACAGTTATTACTATATCTTTCTGACTGACAATCAGTTTCTGACTTATAACATTCCGAAAAATCGCCTGGTTTCCGGTCCGCATGCGGTTGATAGCCAATCCTGGCCAGGCCTGTTGCGCAACTGAAGTTTCAAGCCGTAGTGGCTACCTCCTGACGGGTCGAGCAGGCGGTACCGGCGGCGGTTAATCATCGGTTAATCGCCGCCACCCATTGTGCAGTCAACTTGCACAGGGATAAGGCTTACCCATGCGTCGACTGTTTCTATTTTTTGTTCTCTTGATCTCGGGTGTAGCCCAGGCAGGGATAAATCCGTTCGACACCAAACCTGAATTCTTGCCAGTGGAAAAGGCCTTTGCCTTTACCTCCGAACGCCTCGAATCAGGTGAAACACAGCTCTATTGGCAGATTACCGACGGTTATTACCTTTATCAGAAACGCCTGAATTTCGAGGGTTTGTCTGCGCAACAGCACCCGGTATTACCTGACGGCGAAGCACACAGCGATGAGTTCTTCGGCGAACAAGAGGTTTATCGCCAAGGCCTGGAGCTGAAGATTCCGGCGGGAGCCACCGGTCAGATCAAGGTGGGTTTCCAGGGGTGTGCCGATGCCGGTTTGTGTTATCCGCCGCAAACCCAGATCGTGGACCTGGGCGGCAAGGCTACTGCATCTGCGGCCAGCGAAGCGCCGGACCAAGCCTTGGCCAGCGGCCTGCAACAACGTGCGCTGGGCTGGAGCTTGTTGGTGTTCTTTGGTCTGGGCCTGTTGCTGGCCTTCACCCCTTGCTCGTTGCCGATGCTGCCGATTCTGGCGGGGTTGATCGTTGGCAGTGGTGCCACGCCCAAACGCGGTTTTGCCCTCGCCGGCAGTTATGTGATCAGCATGGCGCTGGTGTATGCGGCGATGGGTGTTCTGGCGGCGTCGCTTGGCGCGAACCTTCAAGCGCTGTTGCAGAGTCCATGGCTGTTAGGCAGCTTTGCGGCGGTGTTCGTGCTGCTGGCCTTGCCGATGTTCGGTTTTTTTGAACTGCAATTGCCGGTGGCCGTGCGGGATCGGCTGGAACATGTTTCACGCAGCCAGCGCGGTGGCAACCTGATGGGCGCCGGTGTGCTTGGGGCCTTGTCCGGTCTGTTGGTGGGGCCGTGCATGACTGCCCCATTGGCCGGCGCCCTGCTCTATATCGCCCAGAGCGGCAATGCGCTGCACGGCGGGTTGATTCTGTTCGCCCTGGGCATCGGCATCGGTGTGCCGCTGTTGCTGCTGGTCACCGTCGGCAATCGCTTCCTGCCTAAACCTGGCGCCTGGATGAACCTGCTCAAGGGTGTGTTCGGTTTCCTGTTTCTCGCCACGGCTTTGCTGATGCTGCGTCCGGTGCTGGATGAATCGCTGTGGCTCGGTTTGTGTGGCGGTTTGCTGCTGATCGCCGCCTACAGCGCCTGGCAGCAGTCCCAGGGATTTGGCCGCGTTGCCCACCTGTTCGGCGCCAGTTCGCTGCTGCTGGGGTTATGGGGCAGCCTGCTGGTGGTCGGTGCGGCGGGCGGCAGTGACGATCCGTATCAGCCGTTGCAGGTGTACAGCGCCGGTCGTACCGGCGCTGTCTCGCCAAGCGCTCACGATGCATTCACTACGATCAAGGAGCCCGCGTCCCTGCAACGTGAGCTCGACGCCGCCAAGGCCCAGGGCCAATGGGTGCTGCTGGACTATTACGCCGACTGGTGTGTGTCGTGCAAAGTCATGGAAAAACAGGTCTTCGGCAAACCCCAGGTGCTGGATGCGCTGAGCGATGTGCGCTTGCTACGGCTGGACGTCACCGCCGACAATGCCGCCAGCCGCGAACTGCTCGGCCGTTATAAAGTGCCGGGGCCGCCGAGCCTGTTGTGGATCGGCACCGACGGCGAAGAGCGTCGCAGCCAGCGCATCACCGGCGAGGTCGATGCCGGCACTTTCCTGCAACGCTGGACCACCACCCGAGACGCTCGTTAATGCTGACCTTTACCCTCGGCACCTTTGCCATCGCGCTTAACCATTTGCTGCTGATCAGTGCCCTGGCGCTGGCGACGTTTGTCGGCTGGCGGGTGGCCAAGCGTGGCGGCGAGAACCCGGAATCGGTGCTGTTCAGCCTGTTCCTGCTGGGCATGCTGGCGGCCCGGGTCGGCTTCGTGATTGCCTACTGGGCACAGTATCGCAACGATCCGTGGCAGATCATCGACCTGCGCGACGGTGGTTTTCTCGCCTGGCCGGGGGTGGTCGTGCTCTTGCTGGCGGCGTTGTACCGCGGCTGGCGTCAACCGGGCCTGCGTCGGCCATTGGGCTTTGGCGTGGCCTGCGGCCTGGTGTTCTGGCTGCTGGCGAGTTTCTCCCTGAGTATTTACGAACAAGGCACGCGCCTGCCGCAGATCACCTTGCGCAATGCTGCCGGCCAGACCATCCAACTCAGCGATTACCAGGGTGGCCCGTTGGTCATCAACCTCTGGGCCACCTGGTGCCCGCCGTGCCGCCGGGAAATGCCGGTGCTGGAGAACGCCCAGCAACAGCGCCCGGACCTGACCTTCCTGTTCGTCAACCAGAGCGAAAGCATGCAGAGCGTCGCCACTTTCCTCGAAACCCAGGGCCTGAGCCTGACCAACGTGCTGTTCGATGGCAGCGGTCGATTGAGCCATGCCGTGGGTTCCATGGCATTGCCGACTACGCTGTTCTATAGCCCCAACGGGTATCTGTTGGGCAGTCACCTGGGTGAGTTGTCGGAAGCCAGCCTGGCCCGCGCCCTGGAACACTTCGACACCCCGAACCCGGCCACCTCGGCCACGCCTTCAAGGAAATTGCCATGCTCCGCCTCCGCCACCTGCTGACACTGACCCTGGGTGCTGCCCTGCTACACCTGCCGTCGGTACAGGCCGAAGAACTGCCTGAAGCGATCAAGAAGATCGAAGCCAAGGGCGCCAAAATCGTCGGCACCTTCGACGCGCCCGATGGCCTGCGCGGTTACGCGGCGCAGTACCAGAACCGCGGTATGACGCTGTACCTGACCCCGGACGGCAAACATGTGCTGCTCGGCAATCTGTACGACGCCGACGGCAATGACCTGAGCAGCGCACCGTTGCAGAAACTGGTCTACGCGCCGATGGCCAAGGAAGTCTGGGGCAAGATGGAAGCAAGCAGCTGGATCGGTGACGGCAATAAGGACGCACCACGGGTCGTCTACCTGTTCAGCGACCCGAACTGCCCGTACTGCAACATGTTCTGGGAACAGGCACGGCCGTGGGTCCAGGCCGGCAAGGTGCAGCTGCGGCACATCATGGTCGGTATCATTCGCGAAGACAGCCCCGGCAAATCCGCCGCGCTGCTGGCCGCCAAGGACCCGCAGAAAGCCCTGGAAGAACACGAGAAATCCGGCAAGGGCAGCTCGCTCAAGGCCTTGAAGGACGTACCACCGGCGGTTCAGGCGAAACTGGCGGCGAACATGAAGTTGATGGAAGACCTGGAACTGGCCGCCACCCCGGCGATTTTCTACATGGATGAAAAGGGCCAGTTGCAACAACAGCAAGGCGCGCCGTCGCCGGACAAGTTGCTGAAGATTCTCGGGCCCAAATAAAGATCAAAAAATCGCAGCCTTCGCCCTACGCGCCTGTGGGCACCACCGAAGGCTGCGATCTTTTTAATCAAGCGCTACACGGATTTCTGTCGGCCAGAAACTTGAGCAGCGCCTCAGTGACAAACTCGGGGTTCTCCAGACTGGAGATATGCCCCGCCTCCGGCACCAGCACATACGGGCAACCGATCAACTCAGCCATTTCTCTGGTTTCCGACGGCGGCCGCGGTTTGTCCTGGTCGCCACACATCAACAGTGTGGTTTCAGGGTTCAGCTGAGCCAGGCGCGGCAACAAATCATCACGACTAAACGTGATCCGTCCCATCGGCACGATGCTTTCACGCAGCCGGTTGACTGGCAATGCAGCCAGCCTGGCGCGAAAATCCTGATACAAAGCCGACTGCGGATCGATGCCTGGACGGAAGAAGATCGGCACAATAATGTCGAGCAGTTGCGGCGAGATCTCACCGCTGTCTTCGATCTGTTTGAACAGCGAGAAGTAATACTGACGAGTCGGTTCCGGTTCGACACCAACGTAGGTGTCCATCAGCACCAACCCGTTGAGCCGCTGCGGCGCCGACAGTGCCAGGCGAACGCCCCACATGCCACCGACCGAAAGACCGACCAGCGTGACGCGATCGATGTCCAGATGATCGAGTAATGCCAGTGCCTGACGCGCCACGTCATCCAGCGACGTCATGCCCTCGGGCATCCGCCCGGATTCGCCATGGCCCCAGAGGTCCAGTGCAATGACCCGATAGCGCTGCGACAGCGCCGCAATCTGCGGTGCCCACATGGCCTGGTCCCACAGGTAGCTCCCGGCCAGCAATACCGCCGGGCCCGTGCCTTGATCTATGTAGTGAAGCGCTTGTCCATCAACCGTTACGAAGGGCATCGACTGTCTCCCTGGTGAAATAGGATCCATTAAAAAACCACGGGAAGCCTGAGCCGCGTGGGCTCGGCAGTCAACCCGGATTAAAGGCCCTCCAGCTCCGCCATCAGGTCATTCAACCGATCCACCTTCTCCTCGGTAATGTCGCTCGCCGCCAACCCATCGATGTACTCGGCCAGTTCCGCCACCGTGCTGCACTCGAACATCGCCCGCAGCGGCACGTCGCGTTGCAGGGCTTTTTGTACCCGCGAGGCAATTTGCGTGGCCAGCAGCGAATGCCCACCCAGCTCGAAGAAGTTGTCACGCACGCCAACCTTCTCGACCTTCAACACTTCGGCCCAGATATCCGCCAAGGTCTGCTCCAGCTCATTGCCCGGCGCCTGATAGTCCTGGCTCTGCAACTGGCCGATCTCCAGTGCCGGCAAGGCCTTGCGATCGAGTTTGCCGTTGGCGTTGAGCGGCAGCTTGTCGAGCCACAACCAGTGCAGCGGCACCATGTATTCCGGCAACTCGGCACGCAGGCGCTGCTTGATCCGCTCCAGTCGTTCGTTCGAATTGAGCGCCGAATCCGCTGCCACCAGATAGCCGACCAGATGCTTGCCGTTGACGCCCTCCTGCACCCCGACCGCCGCGTCGCGGACTTCCGGCTGTTCATGCAGACGCGCCTCGATTTCACCCAGTTCGATGCGGTACCCGCGAATCTTCACTTGATGATCGATACGCCCGACGTATTCCAGCACGCCATCACTGCGCCGACGGGCCAGGTCACCGGTGCGATACAGCCGATCCCCGGGCGCACCGAACGGGTTCGGCACAAACACCTGCGCCGTGCGCAACGGATCGCTCACATAACCGCGCCCGACCCCGGTGCCGACCACACACAACTCACCCACCGCCCCCAACGGCACCAGCTCCAGCGCGCCATCGAGCAAGTACAAACGGTTGTTGTCGGTCGGCGTACCGATCGGTAGATAACTGCCACGGGTCGAGGCCAGGTCGATGCGGAAGAACGCCACATCGTCCGAGCATTCCGCCGGGCCATAAGCGTTCACCAGCCCCATCTGCGGGTAACGCAGCAACCATTGGTGCGCCAGTTCCGGCGGCATCGCTTCACCGGTCGGCAACATCCAGCGCAGGCCATCGAGGCTCATGCAGTCCTGGGCGAGCATGCCCTGAATCAGCGACGGCACGCTTTCCAGCACGCTAATGCCCTGGCTCTGGACGTGGGCCAGCAAGCCTTGGGGATCATGGGCGATGCTGTTCGGCACGATGTCCACCCGAGCGCCGAACAACGGCGCCGCGAGGAACTGCCAGACCGAAATATCGAAGCTTTGCGAAGCGGTCTGGGCGATCACATCGGCGTCGCTCAGCTTCAGGTACGGCACCTTGCTCAACTGGTTATTGAGCATGCCGCGCTGCTCGACCATCACGCCCTTCGGCAGGCCGGTGGAGCCCGAGGTGTAGATCACGTAGGCGAGGTTGTCCGGGCCACTGTAGACACCCGGATTGGCCACCGAAACGTCGCTCGCCTGCACGTCTTCCCAGACCAGCAATCGAGGCCGGTTGGCACATCCGAATTCCTCCAGCAGCGCGACGGCTTGGTCACGGCACGCCTGGGTGCAGACCAGCAACGGCGTGCGGCTCAGGTCAATGATCCGGCTCAGGCGCTGACTCGGCAGGCCCGGGTCCAGCGGCAGGTAACCGGCACCGGCCTTGAAGCTGCCGATAATCATGCCCAGCAGATCGAGATTACGCTCGGCGAGCAGCGCCACCGGTTGATCGAGGCCGACGCCTGCAGCGATCAAGGCATGGCCGAGACGGTTGCTGCGCTGGTTCAGCTCAACATAGCTGTGTTGCTGATCGAGACAACTGGCGGCGATCCGCTGCGGATGCCGGGCAACCTGCGCTTCGAACAATGAGACATAGCTCTGCTCCAGCGGATAGTCGTGTTCGCTCTGATTGCAGCCGTGGATCAGGAAGTCCTGTTCCTCTGCGCCCAACAGCGGCAGATCAGCCATGTCACCATGGAATCCTTCGACCAGCGCCAGCAACAGTCGCTTGAACTCACCGAGCATGCGCTCGACCGTGGATTCGTCGAAATAACGCTGGTCGTAGGAGAGGTGCAAACCCAGGTCATCCCCCGGATAGCAGACCGCGGTCAACGGGAAGTTGGTGTGGGTGCGGCCCGAATCCGAGGTGGCGTTGAGGCTTTGCGCACGGTCCAGCACCGAGACTTCCACCGGGGCGTTTTCGAACACGAACAGGCTATCGAACAGCGGCTGGCCTTTCGGCAACTCGCTGTTTTCCTGAATGCTCACCAGCGGCAGGTACTCGTATTCGCGCAGTTGCATGTTGCTGTCGAGCAAACCGCTGAGCCACTGACGAACGCTGCAGCGCTGATCGTCCTCGGGCATTTTCACCCGCAGGGCGATGCTGTTGATGAACAGCCCGACGGTGCGCTGCATCTCTGGCATGTCCACCGGACGCCCGGCCACCGTGACGCCGAACAGCACGTCGCGCTCACCGCTCAAGCGACGCAGCACCAACGCCCACGCTGCCTGGGCGAAGGTGTTGACGGTCAACTGATGGGCCTGGGCCAGTTCGCGCAATTGTGCGCCATCCCGGGGATCAAGCCTTGTGTAACGGTCGCCGACGATCATGCCGCCGCTGTCGCCGGCATGTTCACGCAGGAACGGCCGGTCGCTCGGAATCGGCGTGGTGCGCTCGAAACCTTGCAGGTTCTGCCGCCACCACTGCCGCGCCTCGGCCAGACTCTGGCGTTGCAGCCAGCCGATGTAATCGCGATAACGCGGCGGCACGGCCAGTTGCGCTTGCCGGCCTTCGCCGAAGGCGGTGTAGATTTCGAAGAAGTCGTTCATCAGCAGCGAACGGCACCAGGCATCGATGAGGATGTGGTGGTTGCTCATCATGAACCAGTAGCGCGCCGCGCCGACGCGGATCAAACCCAGATGGAACGGTGCCTGGTTGAGCAGATCGAACCCGGCCTCGCGCTCGCTTTTCAGCAGCGCCTGCAGCTTCGGCTCTTGCTCTGCTTCGGCAACCGCGCTCCAGTCCAGATACTCGATCGGCGTGCTGCCGGGTTTATGGATCACTTGCAGCATGTCTTCGCCGACGTTCCAGCAGAACGAGGCGCGCAAGGCTTCGTGACGGGCGATCACCGCTTGCCAGGCGTGGGCGAAACGCACCGGGTCGAGCTCGCTGTTGATGCGGTAGCGGTCCTGCATGTAGTAGAGGCCGGTGCCCGGTTCGAGCAAGGTGTGCAGCAACATGCCTTCCTGCATCGGGGTCAGCGGGTAGACGTCTTCGATCATCGCCGCCGGAACCGGCAACGCGTCGAGTTGCGGCTGAGTCAGTTTGGCCAGCGGGAAGTCCGACGGTGTCAGGCCGCCCGCGTTGTCGCTCAGGCAGTGCTGGATCAGGCTGTGCAATTCATCCAGATACGCCTGCGCCAGGTCGGCGATGGTTTGCCGGTCGTGGCGCTCGGCGCTGAAGGTCCAGCGCAACACCAGTTCACCACCGTACACCTGACTGTCGATGCTCAGTTCGTTGGGCAGCGGCGCATGCGGATCATGGGCCGCACCCACCGGTTCATCGAGCGGACGGAACAGCGCATCGCTGCCGAAGCTCTGGTCGAACTGGCCAAGGTAGTTGAAGGTGATCGGCGCCAGCGGCAGCGCGGCCATGGTCTGCCGACACAGGCCATCGGCCAGGTAACGCAGCACGCCATACCCCAGGCCTTTATGCGGCACCGCGCGCAGTTGCTCCTTGATTACCTTGATCGACGCACCCTGCTCACTCACCGGAGTGAGGCGCAGTGGATAAGCACTGGTGAACCAGCCGACGGTGCGGGTCAGGTCAATCTCGTCGAACAGGGTTTCGCGGCCGTGGCCTTCGAGTTGAATCAACGCCGACCCATGACCGCTCCAGCGGCACAACACACGGGCCAACGCAGTCAGCAGTAAATCGTTGACTTGGGTGCGATAGGCCGCCGGCGCCTGTTGCAACAGTTGCCGGGTGTGCTCGCTATCGAGGCGCACGCTGACGGTTTGTGCGTGACGATTCTGCTGCCCGCCCCGAGGCCGATCACACGGCAATTCAGCGCTTGGGCCGGCCAGCTGCGCCTGCCACCAGCTCAATTCTTCCCGCAAGGATTCGCTGCCGGCATAAGCCTGCAACCGTGCGGCCCAGTCCCTGAAGGCACTGGTTTTCGCTGGCAGTTTTACTGACTGTTCTGCGTCCAGTTGACGATAAACCGTTTGCAGATCGTCCAGCAGCACCCGCCACGACACCCCGTCCACCACCAAGTGGTGAATGGCAATGAACAACCGTTGTTGCCCCTCGGGATCATCGACCAGCAGCGCCCGCATCAGCGGCCCCTGTTCAAGGTCGAGGCTGCGCTGGGCATCGGCGAACAGTGCCGCGCATGTGTCCATCGTCGGCACCTGCACTTGCCACAGCACGGCAGCGTCGGAAACTGCCTGATGCTCGGTCTGCCAATGACCAGCGACTTCGGTGAAACGCAGGCGCAAGGCGTCGTGCTGCTCGATCACCGCCAACAGCGCTTGCTCCAGGCGATGCGGCTCCAGCACCACGGTCGGTTCCAGCAGCAACGCCTGGTTCCAGTGTTGACGCTGCGGGATTTCGGTGTCGAAGAACCAGTGCTGAATTGGCGTCAGACGCGATTCACCCGTGAGCAAACCTTGTTCGGCGGTGACCTGCTCGGTACGAGTCGCCACCGCAGCCAACGTCTGCACGGTCTGGTGCTGGAACAGGTCGCGCGGGCTGAAGTGGATACCCTGCTGCCGCGCCCGGCTGACCACCTGGATCGACAGGATCGAATCGCCGCCCAGTTCGAAGAAGTTGTCGTTGAGGCCGACCTGTTGAACGTTGAGCACTTCACACCAGATGCCGGCCAGGATCATCTCAAGTTCGTTGCTCGGCGCCACGTATTGCTGACGATTCAACTCCGGGTCCGGTGCCGGCAGTGCGCGACGGTCGAGTTTGCCGTTGGCGGTCAGCGGCATGCTGGCCAGCAGGATCAAGTGCGTCGGCACCATGTAATCCGGCAACTGAGATTTGAGGTGCGCCTTCAACGCTTCGCGCAGTGCAGTTTGTTGCGCTTCATCCTGCTCGGCCACGTTTGTAACCAGATAGCCCACCAGTTGCTTGCCGCTCGGCGCATCGAGCGCCAGCACGACCGCTTCACGGATCGACTCATGTTCCAGCAGACGGGTTTCGATCTCGCCCAGTTCGATGCGGAAACCACGGATCTTCACTTGATGGTCGATACGGCCGAGGTACTCGACCAGGCCATCGACGCGCTGACGGACAAGGTCGCCGGTGCGGTACAAGCGTCCGCCGTTCGCGGCAAAAGGATCAGCGACAAAGCGTTCGGCGGTCATCCCCGGACGCTGGTGATAACCCTGCGCCAGACCAGCGCCGCCGACATACAACTCGCCGGTCGCGCCTTGTGGCAACAACGCCAGATCGGCGTCGAGAATGTACGCCACCCGAGCGCCGATCACGCTGCCGATCGGCACACTGCCCAGCCCTTCTTCCAATTGCTCGGGGGCCAGGCTGGCGAGCGGCATGACCACAGTTTCGGTCGGGCCGTAAGCGTTGAAAAACAGGCTCGGTTTGAACGCCGCGCGAATCCGCTGCAAGTGTTCGCCAGTCAGGGCTTCGCCACCGGTGATGCACATGCGCACCGGCAGGGTTTCGCCCTGGGTCGCCAGCCATTGCGCCAACTGGCTGCCGTAGCTTGGGGTGAAGCCGAGGATGTTGATGTGGTGGCGACGAATCAGCCCGCAGATTTCCTGCGCGTCCCACTGGCCTTGAGCGCGAAGGACCACCTGCGCACCACTCAATAGCGGCACCAGCAGACGCTCGGTCGCGGCATCGAAGTTGATCGAATAGAAGTGCAACTCGCAATCATCGGGGCGCATGCCGAAACGCTCGATCACCGCGCGGCAATGCATGGCGATTTCACCGTGGGACACCACCACGCCTTTCGGTTTACCGGTCGAGCCCGAGGTGTAAATCAGGTACGCCTGATGCTGCGGCAAGCTGATAAACGGCAGCTCGCTGGCCGGGTAATCGGCCAGGTCCGCGGCATCGTCTTCCAGGCACCAACGACCGACGCTGGCCGGCAATTCACCGAGTGCTGCGAACATCGCCGCATCGCTGAGCAACAAACCGATGCCGCTGTCTTCGATCATGTAGTGCAGGCGATCCAGCGGGTATTCCGGGTCCAGCGGCACATAGGCGCCGCCCGCCTTGAGGATTGCCAGCAAGCCGATGACCATCTCCAGCGAACGTTCCAACGCCAAGCCGACCCGCACTTGCGGCCCGACACCGCGCTCACGGAGCATCCAGGCCAGACGATTGGCGCGGCTGTCGAGCTCGGCGTAGCTCAGGGTTTGCCCGGCGAACGTCAGCGCCGGTGCGCCCATGCGCACCAGCGCCTGCTCAGCGAACAGCTGGTGGATGCATTGATCGAGGCGATGCTCACCCGGCTCGATGCCGAGGTTGTCGAGCAGGTTTTGCTGTTCAGTGGCGTCGAGCAACGGCAGTTCACTCAAGCGCTGTTGCGGATCGGCCAGCAACGCTTCCAGCAGATTGCGCCAGTGCCCGGCCATGCGCGCAATGCGCGGCTCGTCGAACAGATCGGTACTGTAAGTCAGGCAGCAACCCAGGCGATGGTCGAGGTCGGTGACTTCCAGGTTGAGGTCGAACTTGGTCGCTCGCGCATCATTGGCCAGGTACTCGACGGTCATCCCGGCCAGGTTGCGACTCTGCTGGAACTCCCAGCGCTGCACGTTGCACATCACCTGGAACAGCGGGTTGTAAGCGGCGCTGCGCGGTGGCTGCAGGGCTTCGACCAAGTGATCGAACGGCAGGTCCTGATGGGACTGGCCTTCGATCACCGTGTGGCGAACCTGCTCGAACAACTCGCCCACGGACATCTGCCCGTCGAGCTGGCAACGCAGCACTTGGGTGTTGAGGAACGCGCCGATCAGCCCTTCGCTTTCCGGACGAATGCGGTTGGCCACCGGCGCACCAATGCGCAGGTCGGTCTGGCCGCTGTAGCGGTAAAGCAGCACGGCCAGGGCGGCGGTCATGGTCATGAACAGGGTCAGGCCGTTGTCTGCGTTGAAGGCACGAACCCGTGCCGCGAGGTCATCGCTGAGGTCGAAGCGGAACAGTTCGCCCTGATGACTTTGCACCGGCGGACGCGGACGATCGGCGGGCAATTCCAGCAGCGGATGTTCGCGGCCCAGTTGCGCGGTCCAGTAATCGAGCTGGCGCTGACGTTCGCCGGATTCCAGCCACTGACGCTGCCACACGCTGTAATCCAGGTACTGCACCGGCAAGGGTTGCAGTGGCGATTCGCGGTCATCGACGAAGGCTTCGTAGAGCGCGCTGAGTTCCCGGGCGAAGATGTCCATCGCCCAGCCTTCGGTGACGATGTGGTGCAGGGTCAGCACCAGGTAATGTTCCTGCTCGGCGGTCTTGACCAGGCAGGCGCGCAGCAACGGTCCGGTTTCCAGATCGAAAGGCGTGTGCGCCTCGCTGTCGGCCAGTTGCTGGACTCGCTGCTCACGGGTATCGGCCGCCAGTGCGGAGAAATCCTTCCAGTCCATGCGCATACCGGTGTCCGGATGCACCTGTTGCCGGGCCACGCCGTCGACGCTCGGGAACGTCGTGCGCAGGGTTTCATGACGCATGATCAGCGCTTGCAGCGCCGCTTCGAAACGCCCGACATCCAGCACGCCGCGCAACCGCGCCATGCCGCCGACGTTGTAGGCCGGGCTGTCCGGTTCCATCTGCCACAAGAACCACATGCGTTGCTGGGAATAGGACAAGGGCACCGGTTGGCGGCGGTCGACCTTCTCGATCGGTGGCTGCCGGTTGGTTTTGCCGCTGGCCTGGATCAAGCGAACCTGCTCGGCAAACGCGCCCAGCTCACTGGCCTCGAACAGCGCTCGCAACGGCAACTCGACGTCGCAGGCCTGACGGGTACGGGAGATGATTTGCGTGGCCAGCAGCGAGTGGCCGCCAAGGGCGAAGAAGTCGTCGCGCAGACCGATCTGCGTCTGGCCCAGCACCTCGCGCCAGATGCCGGCGATTTGTTGCTCAAGCGCCGTGACCGGTTCAACGTGCTCGCGGACGTGCCACTGAGGTTCCGGCAAGGCGCGGCGATCGAGTTTGCCGCTCGGGCTCAGGGGCATTTGGTCCAGACGCATCAGCTGCGCCGGGACCATGTATTCCGGCAACTCGGCGGCCAGCACGGCTTTCAGGCGTGCGGTTTGAGTGTCGAGGTCTTCAGTGGAATCAGTGGCGGTGTAGTAACCGATCAACTGCCCGCCGACCGCCGTTTCGTGCACCAGCACCACCGCTTGGGCGACGCCGGATTGTGCCAACAGCCGCGCTTCGATCTCTTGCGGTTCGACACGAAAACCGCGCAGCTTGACCTGCTGATCGAGACGACCGAGGTATTCGATCACGCCATCGGCGGTCCAGCGCGCACGGTCGCCGGTGCGGTACAGACGCGCGCCCTGCTCGCCCAGTGGATCGACCACGAAACGCTCAGCGGTCAGCCCCGGACGGCCCAGATAGCCCCGAGCCAAACCGATACCGCTGATGCACAGTTCACCCGGCACGCCGGCCGGCACCGGGTTTAGGTCACTGTCGAGCACCCGGCACAGCACGTTGCCCAATGGCCGGCCAATCGGCGAGCGCTCGCCATCGGCGGTTGTGCAGTGCCAGTGGGTGACGTTGATCGCGGTTTCGGTCGGGCCATAACGGTTGTGCAGTTGCACCGCCGGCAATTGCGCCAGCACGCGATTGCGCAGTTCGGCGGGCAAGGCTTCGCCGCCGGAGAATACTCGGCGCAGGCTGGTGCATTCAGTGGCAAGCGGTTCGTCGATGAACAACGCCAGCAATGGCGGCACAAAGTGTAGCGTGGTCACGCCGTATTGCTGAACCAGTTGTGCGATGCGGTGTGGATCGCGGTGTTCGCCGGGACCGGCGATCAGCAAGCGGCACCCGGTGATCAGCGGCCAGAAACACTCCCACACCGACACGTCAAAACTGATCGGGGCTTTTTGCATCAGCACGTCGGTATCGTTCAGGCGATAAGTGCTCTGCATCCATTGCAGACGTTCAGCGAGCGCTGCGTGAGTGTTGCCAACGCCCTTGGGCAGGCCGGTGGAACCCGAGGTATAAATCACATAGGCCAGGTTGTCGCCGTGCAGGTGCAGACCCGGTGCATGGCTTGGCCAGTTCTCCAGGTGCAGGGCGTCCATGGCAATCACGCTGACGCCGTCGGTGGCCGGCAAGCGGTCGAGCAATTCGGTTTGGGTCAGCAACAACTCGACGCCACTGTCGCGGAGCATGTAGGCCAGGCGCTCGGCCGGGTAATCCGGGTCGAGCGGCACATAAGCGCCGCCGGCCTTGATGATCGCCAGCAAACCGATCAGCAACTGCGGCGAACGTTCGGCGGCGATCGCCACGCACACGTCCGGGCCGACGCCTTTGTCGCGCAGGTAATGCGCCAGGCGGTTGGCCTGAGTATGCAGTTCGGCGAAGTCCAGGCTGCCGCCGTCCCACAGCAACGCGGTGCGCTCCGGGGTCTGGCGCACTTGTTCGTTGAGCAGTTCCGGCAACCACTGCTGTGCCGGGTTGCAGGGGGCAACGCTCCAGTCATTTTGCTGAGCGTGTTCGGCGGTAGTCAGTAGTTGCAGGTCACCGATCGCTTGTTGCGGACGTTCGCAGATGGCTCGCAGCAAATTGCTGAAATGCTCGGCCAGACGCTCGATGGCCGGCGCGTCAAACAGTTCGCTGGCGTAGTCGAACGACAGGCTCAAACGTCCGTTGCGGTCTTCCTCACTGTGCAGTTGCAAGTCGAACTTGGCTTCGCGGCTGTGCCACGGCAGCTCTTCGGCGAGCAGCCCCGGCAGACGACGCAGAGCGCTGAGATCCCGTTGCTGATGGTTGAACATGACCTGGAACAGACCTTGTTCGCGGGCCTGCGGGAAAGCTTCGAGCAGTTGTTCGAACGGCAGGTCCTGATGCGCTTGCGCACCCAATGCGGCTTGCCGGGTTTGCGCCAGCAACTCCACGAATGGCAGTCGCGAGTCCACTTCGGCACGCAACACTTGGGTGTTGATGAAGAAGCCGATCAGCCCTTGGGTTTCCAGGCGTGGACGGTTGGCATTCGGCACGCCGATGCGGATGTCACGCTGACCACTGTAGCGATGCAGCAGGCTCTGGAATGCCGCGAGCAACAGCATGAACGGCGTCGACTCATGAGCCTGGGCGGTCTGGCGAATCGCGTTGCTCAGGCTCGCGTCCAACCGCAGGGTGTGGCGGGCGGCGCTGTGGGTGTGTTGTGCCGAACGTGGGTGGTCGGTGGCCAGGCTCAGGGTCGGATGCTCATCACCCAACTGCTCTTTCCAGTAAGCGAGTTGCCGTTCGCCCTCCCCTTGCGCCAGCCACTGGCGCTGCCAACTGCCGTAGTCGGCGTATTGGGTCGGCAAGGCCGGGAGGCTGGCGGCCTGGCCTTGAGAGGCCGCCGCATACAGGCGCGAGAATTCGTCGATCAGCACGTTCAGCGACCAGCCGTCGGCGATGATGTGGTGCATCGTCACCAGCAGTTGATGATCCTCATCATCGAGGCGCACCAGGGTCACCCACAGCAGCGGGCCGTTCTCCAGATCGAACTGGGTGCGCGCTTCGTCCTCGCGGATTTGTTGCGCGCGGGCTTCACGCTCAGCGGCCGGCACGTCGCTGATGTCGATCACTTGAAGATTGAATTCAGCGGCAGCATCGACCCGTTGCAGGGCCACACCGTCGCGCTCGAAAAACCGTGTGCGCAGGGATTCGTGACGTTCGATCAGTTGCTGGAAACTGGCGCGCAAGGCGTCTTCGTCCAGTTCGCCGCGCAGGCGCAAGGCGCCGGGAATGTTGTAGGCGCTGCTCTGCGGGTCGAGTTGCCAGGTGATCCACAAACGGTTTTGCGCCAGGGATTGCGGCATGGCTTCGTTACGCGACAGCTGAGTGATCGCGCCTTGGGCGAGGCCGCCATCCTGTTGTTGCCGGGCGACTGCGGCGGCGAATGCGCCGAGGGTTGGCGCTTCGAACAGCAGACGCAGATTCAGCTCCAGAGCCAACGTTTCACGCAGGCGAGCAACCACTTGAGTGGCGGCGATGGAGTTACCGCCGAGCAGGAAGAAGTGATCGTCGGCGTTGACTTGCTTGACCTGCAATTGCTCGCACCAGATCTGGCCGATCAGGGTTTGCAGTTCTGAACTCGACTCGCTGCTGCCTTCACTTTCGTTCGCTGCCGACGGGAAAACCGCATAGCTGTCGAGGCTGCCATCGGCCAGGCGATTGCGGCAGGCCGAACGTTGCAACTTGCCGCTGGAGGTCTTGGGCAGTGCCCCCGGATTGAGCAGCACCACCACGCTCGGCGCCTCCTGATACGCCTCGGCCACCGCTTGGCGGATGGCTTTGATCAGCGCCTCGGGCGACAGGATTTTCTGCACGCTGCGGCTGATTTCCGCGGCAATGCCGATGCCTTCCTGACCCTCGAGATTGACCGCGAACGCGGCCACACGCCCCTTGCGCACCACCTCCACTTCGCGCTCGATGGTCTGCTCGATGTCCTGCGGATAGAGGTTGTGACCACGAACGATCAGCATGTCTTTCAGGCGCCCGGTGATGAACAGTTCACCGTCACGCAAAAAGCCCAGGTCGCCGGTGCGCAGCCAGGTGCGGCCCGCGTGCTGGACGAAGGTCTTGGCCGTGGCTTCAGGGTTGCGCCAGTAGCCATGGGCGATGCTCGGCCCGGCGACCCAGACTTCACCGACCGCGTTGTCGGCGAGTTCTTCGAACGATACCGAATCGACAATCAGCACCGCATGATCCGGCTGGCTGATGCCGCAACTCATGACCGGACTGCCGTCGCCCGGTTCGGCGCGGTTTTGCGCCAAGGCCTGATCGTCCACGCGCAACGCCGGAATGCCCTGACCGCGCGGAGTGCCGGCAACGAACAGTGTCGCTTCCGCGAGGCCGTAAGAAGCCATGAAGCTGTCCGACGTAAAACCACAGGCCGAGAACTTCTCGGCGAAGCGTTCCAGGGTGTCGAGGCGAATCGGTTCGGAACCGGAATACGCCACGCGCCAGCCGCTCAAATCAATGCGCTCCAGAGCCGATTCGCTGACGCGCTCGCTGCACAGTCGATAGGCGAAGTCCGGCCCGCCGCTGATGGTGCCGCCGTATTCGCTGATCGCTTCCAGCCAGCGCAACGGGCGACCGAGGAAGTACGCCGGCGACATCAACACGCACGGCACACCACTGAAAATCGGCTGCAGCAGGCCACCGATCAGGCCCATGTCGTGGTACAGCGGCAGCCAGCTGACGATCACGTCATCAGGATTGAGGTCGATGCCAAAGCCGTGACGAATCAATCGTTCGTTGGCCACCAGGTTGCCGTGGCTGACTTGCACACCTTTAGGCAAAGCGGTGGAGCCGGAGGTGTATTGCAGGAAAGCGATGTGCTCGCCTTGCAGGTCCGGCGCAACCCAGCATTCAGCCAGGGCGTTGTCGAGGGTGTCGACACATAGCAGCGGCGGCGCCCCGTTGATTTGCAGCAAGGCGTCGCGCAGGTCGGCGCTGGTCAACAGCAGACGCGGCTCGGCATCGCTGATGATCGACAGCAGGCGTTCCTGATGATGACGACGGGTCGATTCCGGCGGATAGGCCGGCACCGCGATCACCCCGGCGTACAGGCAACCAAAGAACGCCGCGACGTAATCCGGGCCGCTGGGAAACAACAGCACCGCGCGATCGCCGAACGACGCCTGGGCCTGCAACGCGCCGGCAATGGTTCGCGCCCGTTGGTCCAGCTCACGATAACTGAGCACCACAGCCTGATCCTGGGTTTCGGCGAGAAAACGCAAGGCCACCCGGTCCGGCGTCAGGGCCGCGCGGCGCTGGAGGGCTTGGACCAGTGTGCTGGGGAGTTCGAACGCGTCGGTCATGAGGTTTCCTGCCTGAATTCGGCTTGCAAGTGGAATCGGTTTTCATATTTCACGCCCGTTCACGGGCATGCAGGACGCGGTCTTCGCCGACCGCGCAAGGCTTGGGAATGCTGTTTTGGCCGGGGTTTGCGCCCGCAGCCATTCACCAATGAGAACGGATGAGGTCTTGGAATAATTAGTCGCCGGGCTTGAGCGCCGGCAGGCTTGTGGCCGGTGGGTGAGTCAGCGTGTCGCCGTTCTCGGTCCGCACCGCAACGGAGCATTAATTCTCTTTCTCAATTGACAATCATTATCATTCAACATAATTTGTCGCTCGATATGTAGGACGGCTCCGACCCCCTTGTCGTCCCACGACCCTATTTGCAGCAAGGTGATTTCCAATGACGGAACAAGTATCCACAAGCAGGTGCGATTCACCGCTACTTCAGGCCTTCGTCGACAACCGAATGATTCTGGTCAAGATCGCCGCCCGCATTACCGGCTGCCGATCCCGCGCCGAAGACGTGGTGCAGGATGCGTTCTTCCGGTTGCAATCGGCGCCGCAGATCACCTCGTCCATCAAGGCGCAGCTCAGTTACCTGTTCCAGATCGTGCGCAACCTGGCGATCGATCACTACCGCAAGCAGGCGCTGGAGCAGAAGTATTCGGGCCCGGAAGAAGAAGGCCTGAACGTGGTGATCCAGGGCGCTTCGCCGGAAACCTCGCACATGAATTTCTCGACCCTGGAAAACATTGCCGATGCACTGACGGAGCTGCCCAGCCGCACCCGTTACGCCTTCGAGATGTACCGCCTGCATGGCGTGCCGCAAAAAGACATCGCCAAGGAACTGGGCGTCTCGCCGACCCTGGTGAACTTCATGATTCGTGATGCGCTGGTGCATTGCCGCAAGGTGTCGGGCAATCGTGCCGATACCTTCGCCCGTCGTTAAACGCTTCGCGGGCAAGCCTCGCTCCACAGGGAATATTGCCTGTCACTGTAGGAGCGAGCGGTGCGGCGATCCGACTTGCCCGCGAAGACTGACTCAAGCCAACGAACACCGATCAAAAAACCGCTCACGCCCCAGCATCATCAGCGCCGCGCGCTTGTGCGGGAAGTCGAACTCTTTCTCGCAGTGAAAACACTGATTATGCAGATGCCCGATCATCTTCGCGTTGTCGGCGCGAGGTTCGGCGACCACCCTTTGAGTGCGCGGATCATCGAGAAACAGGTAGTGCACCAGCGCCGATAACCAACTCGCCACTTTGTGCGGGCCACGGTGATTTTCCTCACCCACCAGCATGTGAATGCCACGGTCGTAATCGGCGACATCATAGAACGGCGCAATGCGATCTTCCTTGGCCCAGTAGGCTTCAAAGTAGGCAAACGGCTGATCATCGAAGCAACCGATCAGGGTCAAGGTGTGCGGGTCGGCTTCGAGCTTGCTCAGGTATTCCCGATGCTTCTCGAGACTGCCCTCCTCCTGCCAGAAACTCGCGACCCGCGGGCTGTTCTGCCAGCGGTTGAAACGCGCCAGATCCTGCTCGATTTCTAGTGTACGCAGGGAAACCCATGCACCGAGCCGCGCATCAAAGCGCCGATAGACCTCACCACGGGGTTTCACCGCACGCAGGGGGTGGCGCTTGCCGTCACTGATGACCATCTGCTGTGGATAGCTACCGGTCAACGACTCACCCAGCCAAGGCTGAGGCAATTGCCAGAACAGTGTGCGTTCACAGCGATATTGACCTTTGACATCGGTCGCGATCAGCAACCCGCTGAGCAAGGCTTCAGTGGGCACTTGATCGAGGTGCCAGGTCAGACGCTGACACTGCGCATCACGGGCAAACAGCCAATAACAGGCCGCCCAGAATGCTTGACCGTCAGGACGGCCGAAGCACTCCTCCAGCCACAGATGCAACTCGGGCTCACGGGTCAGCCGCAGTTCGATCAGCGGCTGCCCTTCCAGACTGAGGCTCAGGCGACTTGCGGTTTCATCGGCTACAAGACGGTTGCCTGACGGCAAGGCCAGGGCGGTCAGGTCATTCAGATTGGACATGGGTCGGGCTCACGGTAATCGTCGACAGTTAACTGAGGTGACGTGAGCCGGGCATGGAAATTTAACGAAAAACACCGCGAACCTTAATCAGCATTCGCGGTGGCATGCACAGCCTGGATCAGTTCCAGGCCATTGACGTTACGCAGGTGCTAGATCGACCTGACCCAGATTTCGCGGAAGGCATAGTCATTGCCGTTTCCGGTGGCGACATGGTTAACGATCTGCAACTCCATCTGTGATGCACTCGCGGTAAACGTACCTTTGAGCGGCGCCCAGGCCATTGATGGAATTTCCGTCGCGGGGGCAATGACTTGCGCTCCGCTGGTGAGTGACAGCACTGGAACTGAATATTTGTCATTCCACCTGCGCACGGTCAGCCCGAACTCATAGGACCGACCCACTTCCAGCCCCTGAAAGGTCTTTTTCAACACCGTGCCGGCAGAGTTGTTGGTGTAGGTGTTGTCGAATAATACGTAGATATTCCCGTCTCTCGTGATGGTGAGATCCCGTGGATCAGCCGCAGCCTCCCCCCGCATCCAGCCATTCCAGTCATTGGTACCGTCTTTTTCCGAGAAGGTCGTTGTATCGTCAAAAGGCGCCTGAACCTCAAGACACAATGTCGGGAACAGCACCGGGCCAGCACAACTGCCTCCATCCAGCGCCGCCTGAAAAACAAACGCGAGATGGCTCCCGTCTTTCAGATTCTGCAAAGACGCCCAGGCAATATTGCGACGCCAGCCCTCCTGGAACTCTTGTTGCGTGACGGGCTCGGCGTCGGCCACTCGCAGCATCACTGGCGAGCCGTCGGCTTGTTGACCGCAGACATGCAGCGTTGTCTTTTGATTAACCACCATGAATGGCCAACGCGCCACCTCGACCGTGACACCGGCCGAATCATCAGGTTTTTTCAGAACGAGTACATCGTTGACGGCTTGTGGCACCACAGGAGCGGGCACACAGGAGAGAGAAACCAACGCGGGGTTTGTCATGACAGAAATCCTTTCTGAATGAGCGCCAACCCCTCCATGGGGTCGGACACAGGAAAGGAGCTAAGACCACGTGAGGGGAAGCGTCTACTGTCAATTCGACCATTCGAACAGCAAAACATAAATACCAGATGAATGGTCGTCCGCCCCCCCTGCCCCCGGAAACTCTATCTGTCAGTGCTTGCCCACCGGCACCAGGGCAATTTTGTAGGGATCGAAAATCTTCAGCATCTGGCCGTTGTTTCGCAGGCCTTGCAGCAACTTGCCGAATGCTTCCCCCGTAATCGGCGCCTCTGGACGAATCAGCGCGTAATGGTGATAGACCTGATCGATGCGTTGCGACACCAGCAACTGCTCGCCGACTTTTTCGTTGCGCAGCAGGTAATCGCTCAGATAGGAGCGTGTCACCAGGGCAATGTCCGCTCGCCCGCGCAGCACCATCAGCAGGTTGCTGTCGTGGGAATAGGTCAGCGTGGCGTTGTAAGTGTCGGCCAGGTACTTGGGATCGGCGTTGAAATTGGCAAACTCGTAGTGATAGCCGCTGTACAGCGCCAGGCGCTTGCTCGCCAGATCCTTGAAGTAGTTCTCATCGCGACCGGGTTGCTTCTGCGCGACAAAGATTTCTGCATCTTCCAGGCCCATGTCGACATCGGTATGCGGAATGTCCTTCCAGCCCCACTCCGGGTTCTCGAAAATGGCCATATCGACCCGGCCTTCCTTGAAGTCATTGAAACGCCGGGGAATCGAGGTGGGCACCAGCACAAACTGATAATCGGTTTGCAGCTGATTCAACGCTTCCACCAGTTGCGGCAGCAGACCGGTGTCGGCACCGGACTCCGGGCGCACGGTATAGGGTGGAAAATGGGCGGCCCCGACCCGCACCTGTTGCGCGGCCTGAGATGGCAACACCCAGCACACTACAAGCGCCGCCAGCAAAAGCCGCGACGCCATTCGAATTGATGAAGACATCAAAACAGCACACTCCCCAAAAAAATACTCACCAATGCATACAAACTAGGCGGTTTCGTCAACTTAGCCAGTTTCTTGCCGAGATAGACGGCTCTTACCGTTCTTCAAGCACCAAAATCAGCGCTTCATCGGCCAATTGATCGAGGTTCATACTGCCATCGGCGCGAAACCAGGTGGTGGTCCAGGAGAGCGCGCCCGTCAGGAAGCGGCGGGTGATGAACACGTCGCCCCGGATAAAACCGGCGTCCTTGGCTTCTCCCAGCACCTGCAGCCAGATGGCTTCATAAATATCGCGCAGCGCCAGAACCTGCGCCTGGCCTTCCTCAGACAGCGAACGCCACTCATACACCAGCACCGCCATGGCCTCGCCACTGCCGCCCATGATCGACTGCAATTCGCAGCGAATCAGCGCCAGCACCCGCTCACGCACATTGCCGGCCTCGGCCAGCGCTGCACGCATCAACGCGGTGTTGTAGCGAATGGTCTCCTCCATCACTGCCCGCAGGATCTCGTCCTTGCTCTTGAAGTGATGAAAAATGCTGCCTGACTGAATGCCCACCGCACTGGCCAGGTCACGCACGGTGGTGCGTTCATAACCTTTGTTGCGAAACAGGTGAGCAGCCACTTGCAGCAGTTTGCCGCGGGCGCTGTCGGGGTCGGTCAATTGGCCGCTGTCGACCAATTCGCGCATCACCCTCAGGGCTTTTTGCTCGTCCACCCGTTCTCTCCTACAGTCGATCAATCAAATGCGCCGCTGCCCGTTAAAACAGCAGGGTTGCGCGGGCAATTTAAGCTGGCGGGGGCGACCAAGCAAGCGCTCGGGAAGAAGATAATCAAGGCGTTTACAAACCAAGCGCTTGCTTGGTAGTCTCGAAGCACTTCTGTCGCAGGTGGCTATGGAGTTGACTGTGCCTAAAACAATTCGCATCGGTTGTGCCAGTGCATTCTGGGGCGACACCTCGACCGCCGCCGCGCAACTGGTGGAGGGCGGGCGACTGGACTATCTGGTGTTCGATTATCTGGCCGAAATAACAATGTCGATCATGGCCGGGGCGCGGATGAAAGACCCCGCCACCGGCTACGCCAGCGACTTCATCGAAGTCCTCAGCCCCCTCCTCGAGCAGCTCGCGAAACAACAGATCCGGGTGATCAGCAATGCCGGCGGGGTTAATCCACAGGCCTGCGCCGTTGCCCTGCAAACAGCCTGCGACAAGGCCGGGGTGGCGCTGAAAATCGCCGTGCTGTCGGGTGACGACCTGCAACCGCAGTTCAAACACCTGAGCAGCCTGGGTATCCATGAGATGTTCAGTGGCGCCCCCCTGCCGCTGATGTGCGTGTCGACCAACGCCTACCTCGGCGCACCGGGCATCGTCGAAGCCCTGCGCCTGGGCGCCGACGTTGTGATCACCGGGCGCGTGGTCGACAGCGCCGTGGTCAGCGCCGCGCTGGTGCATGAGTTCGGCTGGTCGTGGCACGACTACGACAAACTCGCCCAGGCCGCATTGGCCGGGCATCTGATCGAATGCGGCGCCCAGTGCACCGGCGGCAATTTCACCGATTGGCATGACGTGCCCGACTACGAACACATCGGCTTTCCGATCGTCGAAGTCGGTGCCGACAGCCAGTTCATCGTCAGCAAACCCGACGGCTCCGGCGGTCTGGTCACACCGCTGACGGTTGGCGAGCAGATGCTCTATGAGATCGGCGACCCACAGGCCTATTTGCTGCCCGATGTAGTGTGCGATTTCAGCCAGGTCAAACTCGTGCAACAAGGCAAAAACGCGGTTCAGGTGCATGGCGCGAAAGGCTTGCCGCCGACCGCTCAGTACAAGGTCAGCGCAACGTACCCGGACGGTTTCCGCTGCACCGCCAGTTGCCTGATCGCCGGGATCGATGCCGTGGCCAAGGCCCGACGGGTCAGCCAGGCGATCATCAACAAGACCTCGGAAATGTTTAACCAGCGCGGCTGGGCGCCCTACAGCGAGGTGAACATCGAACTGCTGGGCAGCGAAGCCACTTACGGCCCCCACGGCCAGCGCCAGGACAGCCGCGAAGTGGTGATCAAACTCGCCGTGCGCCATCCGAGCAAGCAGGCCTTGATTCTGTTCTCCCGGGAAATCGCTCAGGCTGCCACCGGTATGGCGCCTGGGCTGACGGGAATCGTCGGCGGGCGGCCGACGGTGTATCCGTTGATCCGGCTGTTTTCGTTCCTGATCGACAAAACCGCCTGCACCTTGGAGATCGACCTTGCCGGTGAGCGCCATCCGTGTGCCCTGCCCGCCCTCGATGCGCTCGACCCAGCTGACTTGCCGCTGCCGTTCGACCCACCCAAAACCACAGAGCGTGCCGACGCCAGCGTGGCCTTGATCAAACTCGCCGTGGCGCGCTCCGGCGACAAGGGTAACCACAGCAACATCGGCGTCATGGCCCGCCACCCCGACTACCTGCCGTGGATCGCCGAAGCACTGACACCCGAGGTGATGGTCGACTGGATGAGCCATGTCCTCGACCCGATCCACGGACGCGTCGAACGCTGGTATTTACCCGGCACTCAGAGCTTTAATTTTCTTCTGGAGAACGCACTCGGTGGCGGTGGCGTGGCCAGCCTGCGGATCGATCCGCAGGGCAAGGCGTTCGCCCAACAACTGTTGGAAATCCAGATTCCGGTGCCCCAGCGCATCGCCGATCAGTTCAATTAGAGGACTGTCGCCATGGCCTATGACTCGATTTTCAAACCCGATCTGTTCACCGGCCAAACCATCATCGTCACCGGTGGCGGCAGCGGCATCGGTCGTTGCACCGCCCATGAGCTCGCGGCCCTCGGCGCGCAAGTGCTGCTGGTGGGACGCAATGCCGACAAATTGAAAAAGGTCAGCGCCGAAATCACCGAAGACGGCGGTAAAGCCAGTTGGCAGGTCTGCGATATCCGCAACGAAGACGCCGTCACGCAACTGGTCAGCGAGCTGATCCGCGAACACGGGCCGATTCATGGGTTGGTCAACAATGCTGGCGGGCAGTACCCGTCGCCGCTGGCGTCGATCAATCAGAAAGGTTTCGAAACCATCCTGCGCACCAACCTGGTGGGTGGTTTTCTGATGGCCCGGGAGGTTTTCAATCAGTCCATGAGCAAGCACGGCGGTGCCATCGTCAACATGCTCGCCGACATGTGGGGCGGCATGCCCGGCATGGGCCACTCAGGCGCGGCGCGCTCGGGCATGGACAACTTTACCAAGACCGCCGCGTTCGAATGGGGCTACGCCGGCGTGCGGGTCAACGCCGTCGCGCCGGGCTGGGTCGCGTCCAGCGGCATGGACACTTACGAAGGCGCGTTCCGGGCGGTAATTCCGACGCTGTGCGAACACGTGCCGCTCAAGCGCATCGGCACCGAATCGGAAATCAGCGCGGCGATTGTGTTCCTGCTCAGCCCGGCAGCGGCGTTTGTCAGCGGCAGCACGTTGCGCATCGACGGTGCCGCCAGCCTCGGCGGGCGGGCCTGGCCAATGCACAAGGCGCAGAACAGTCACTCGTACAACGGCTTTCACCGCGCCTATTTACCTGAAGTACTCAGGCCGGACGCCTCCAAACCAGACGAACCGAAGGACAAGGAATAACCATGCCGGTCATCCAGTCCCAGATAGACCCGTTCAGCGAACCGTTCGCACGCAATCATGCGGCCATGCTGGCCGGCATCCAGCAGGTCCGCCAGCTCGAACAGAACCTGTTGAATAAAGCCGCGGAAGCCAAACCGAGGTTCGACAAGCGCGGGCAATTGCTGCCCCGGGAGCGGCTGAACCTGCTGCTTGATCCCGGCGCGCCATTCCTCGAGCTGGCGAGCCTGGCCGGCTACAAGCTGCACGACGACAAGGACGGCAGCGCGGCCGGCGGCGGTTTGATCGCCGGGATCGGTTACGTATCCGGCGTGCGGGTGCTGGTGGTGGCGAACAACAGCGCGATCAAGGGCGGCACCATTTCCCCCAGCGGCCTGAAAAAGTCCCTGCGTCTGCAGCAGATCGCCATGGAAAACAAACTACCGGTGATCACCCTCGCCGAGAGCGGTGGCGCCAACCTCAACTATGCGGCGGAAATTTTCGTCGAAGGCGCGCGCAGCTTTGCCAATCAGGCGCGGATGTCGGCGATGGGCTTGCCGCAGATCACCGTGGTCCACGGCTCGGCCACGGCGGGCGGTGCTTACCAGCCAGGGTTGTCGGATTACGTGGTGGTGGTGCGCGGCAAGGCCAAGCTGTTTCTCGCCGGCCCCCCGCTGCTCAAGGCCGCCACAGGTGAAGTCGCCACCGACGAAGAACTGGGCGGTGCCGAGATGCATGCGCAAACCGCCGGCACCGCCGAATACCTGGCCGAGAACGATGCCGATGGCGTGCGCCAGGTGCGCGAGATTGTCAGTCTATTGCCGTGGAACGATCAGTTGCCGTGGTTACCGGAACGTCGGTGGGAAGAGCCGCTCTACCCTATCGACGAACTGCTGGGGCTGATCCCGGATGACCCGAAAAAACCTTACGACGTGCGTGAAATCATCGCGCGGGTTGCCGACGCTTCGAACTTCCTCGAATTCAAAAGCGAGTTCGATCAGCAGACGGTATGCGGGCATTTGCAGATCCAGGGTCGAGCCTGCGGTTTCATCGGCAACAACGGCCCGATCACCCCCAAAGGCGCGAGCAAGGCCGCGCAGTTCATTCAACTCTGCGACCAGAGCCAGACGCCGTTGCTGTTTTTCCACAACACCACCGGCTTCATGGTCGGCACCGAGTCGGAACAGCAAGGCGTGATCAAGCACGGCGCGAAAATGATTCAAGCGGTGGCCAATGCCCGGGTGCCTAAACTGACAATCGTCGTCGGCGGTTCCTACGGTGCCGGCAATTACGCGATGTGCGGCCGCGGTCTCGACCCGCGCTTCATCTTCGCCTGGCCCAACAGCCGTACCGCGGTGATGGGCGGCGCCCAGGCCGGCAAAGTGCTGCGGATCGTCACCGAAGCCAAACAACTCAAGGACGGAATGGTGCCCGACCCGAAAATGCTCGACATGCTGGAACAGGTCACCGCGCAGAAACTCGACAGCCAGTCCACCGCGCTGTATGGCAGCGCCAACCTGTGGGATGACGGGCTGATCGATCCACGGGATACCCGCACGTTACTTGGATACTTGCTGGACATCTGCCATGAGGCCGAGGTTCGGGCGCTGCAACCCAACAGCTTTGGTGTCGCCCGCTTCTAAGGGCGATCAGGAGAACAATAAAAATGATCTTCACCCAGGAACACGAAGCACTGCGCCGCACCGTCCGCCAATTCGTCGATCATGAAATCAATCCCCACGTCGAGGAATGGGAAAAGGCCGGGCGTTTTCCGATCCATGAGATCTTTCGCAAGGCCGGCGAGCTCGGTTTGCTGGGGATTTCCAAACCGGAAAAATTCGGCGGCATGGGCCTCGACTACAGCTATTCGATTGTGGCGGCCGAAGAGTTCGGCACCATTCATTGCGGCGGCATTCCGATGTCCATCGGCGTGCAGACCGACATGTGCACCCCGGCCCTGGCGCGTTTCGGCTCCGATGAACTGCGCGAAGAATTCCTGCGGCCGGCGATCACCGGCGAGCAGGTCGGCTGCATCGGTGTTTCCGAAGTCGGCGCGGGCTCCGACGTCGCCGGGCTGAAAACCACCGCCCGCAAGGACGGCGACGACTACGTGATCAACGGCTGCAAGATGTGGATCACCAACTCGCCGAGCGCCGATTTCATCTGCCTGCTGGCCAACACCTCGGACGACAAACCGCACATCAACAAGTCGCTGATCATGGTGCCGATGAGCAGCCCCGGGATCAGCCTCAGCTCGCACCTGGACAAGCTCGGCATGCGCAGCTCGGAAACCGCCCAGGTGTTTTTCGATAACGTGCGCGTGCCGCAACGCAACCGCATCGGCCACGAAGGCGCGGGGTTCATGATGCAGATGCTGCAATTCCAGGAAGAGCGGCTGTTCGGCGCGGCGAACATGATCAAAGGCCTGGAGTACTGCGTAGACAGCACCATCGAGTACTGCAAGGAGCGCAAAACCTTCGGCAACGCGCTGATCGACAACCAGGTCATCCACTTTCGCCTGGCCGAACTGCAAACCGAAATCGAATGCCTGCGGGCGCTGGTCTACCAGGCCACCGAGCAATACATCAAAGGCCAGGACGTCACCCGTCTGGCCTCCATGGCCAAACTCAAGGCCGGGCGACTGGGCCGGGAAGTCAGCGACAGTTGCCTGCAATACTGGGGCGGCATGGGCTTCATGTGGGACAACCCGGTGGCCAGGGCTTACCGCGATGTGCGGCTGGTATCGATTGGCGGCGGTGCCGACGAAATCATGCTGGGGATCATCTGCAAACTCATGGGCATCCTGCCGGGGAAAAACAAATGAGCACCCTCCCCACCTGTCAAACCCTGTTGCTCGGCCTGCATGACAGCGTGCTGCACATCACCCTCAATCGTCCCGAAAGCCGTAATGCCATGAGCTTGCAGATGGTCACCGAACTGCGTGCGGTGCTGGCGGCGGTTCGCGATGATCGGCAGATTCGTGCGCTGGTGATCGGCGGTGCCGGCGGGCATTTTTGTGCCGGTGCCGACATCAAGGACATGGCCAACGCCCGCGCTCAAGGCCAGCCCGCCTACCGCGATTTGAATCGTGCGTTCGGTGCGCTACTGCAAGAGGTGCAACACGCGCCGCAAGTGGTGATTACGGTGCTGCAAGGTGCGGTGCTTGGCGGCGGCTTCGGCCTGGCCTGCGTCAGCGACATCGCGATGGCCGATCATCAGGCGCAGTTCGGCCTGCCGGAAACCAGCCTCGGCCTGTTGCCGGCGCAGATCGCGCCTTACGTGGTGCAACGCATCGGCCTGACCCAGGCCCGCCGACTGGCCCTGACCGCCGCACGCTTCGATGGTACCCAGGCGCGGCGCATGGGGCTGGTGCATTTTGTCGAACATGACCCACAAGCCTTGGCCGAACGCCTTGATGAGATGCTGGCCCATGTGTTGTGTTGCGCACCGGGAGCGAACGCGGCGACCAAAAAGCTGTTGCTGGCGAGTGCCGGACAACCCTCGGATGATCTGCTGGATCAGGCAGCCGAGTGGTTCAGCGAAGCAGTGACCGGGGCTGAAGGGATCGAGGGGACGATGGCTTTTGTGCAGAAGCGCAAACCAGGGTGGTCCGTTTAAGAGCTTCGCGAGCAAGCCCTTACATTCACCGCAAAAAACCAAGGGAATAACCGATGCCCGCCCTCAAAAAAATCCTGATCGCCAACCGCGGTGAAATTGCCTGCCGTATCCAGCGCACCGCGCAAGAGCTGGGCTACCGCACCGTCGCCGTATTCAGCGACGCCGACGCCGATGCGCTGCACGTGCAGATGGCCGACGAAGCCGTGAACATCGGCCCGGCCCCGGTGCAGCAGTCTTATCTGAACATCCCGGCCATCATCGACGCCGCCCGGCGCACCGGTGCCGATGCAATCCATCCCGGTTACGGCTTCCTCTCGGAAAACTCAGGCTTCGCCCTCGCCTGCCAACAAGCCGGCATCATCTTCATCGGTCCCAGCTCCGAAGCCATCGAGCTGATGGGCAGTAAACGGCTGTCGAAACTGGCCATGATCAAAGCCGGCGTGCCCTGCATCAAAGGCTATCAGGGCAGCGAACAGGACGACGCCACCCTGCGCCGCGAAGCCGAACGCATCGGCTATCCGCTGATGATCAAGGCCAGTGCCGGCGGTGGCGGTCGCGGCATGCGCCTGGTGCACAGCGCCGCCGAATTGCCGGAACAGCTCCGTAGCGCACGCTCCGAAGCGCTGCACGGGTTTGGCAGCGACGAATTGATCCTCGAACAAGCCTTGATCGATCCGCGTCACGTTGAAATTCAGGTGTTCGGCGACCAGCACGGCAACCTGATCCACCTCGGCGAGCGCGACTGTTCGATCCAGCGCCGCCACCAGAAAATCATCGAAGAAGCGCCCTGCCCGGCGATGACCACCGAGTTGCGCCAGGCCATGGGCGAGGCGGCGCTCAAGGCGGGTCGCACGGTGAATTACGTGGGGGCGGGTACCGTGGAATTCCTACTGGATGCTCACGGCCGGTTTTACTTCCTGGAGATGAACACCCGATTGCAAGTGGAACACCCGGTGACTGAACTGATCACCGGCCTCGATCTGGTGGCCTGGCAATTACACATCGCCGAAGGGCAACCGCTGCCGCTACGACAGGAACAGGTGCAGCTCAACGGGCATGCCATGGAAGTGCGCCTGTACGCCGAAGATCCGGCCCAGGGATTTCTGCCGCAAACCGGTCGAATTGTGGCCTGGGAGCCAGCGATCCAGGGCAGCGTACGGATCGACCATGGCCTGATCGAAGGCCAGTCTGTCAGCCCGTTCTATGACCCGCTGCTGGGCAAGCTCATCGCCCACGGTGCCACCCGTGAAGAAGCCCGACGCAAGTTGCTGCGGGCGATACAGGACAGTGTGCTGCTGGGCGTGCAGAGCAATCAGCGCTTGCTCGCCAATCTGCTGGAACACTCCCAGTTCATCAGTGGCGAGTTCAGCACCGGGTTCATCCCCACGTACTTCGCCGACCATCCCTGCCTGCACCCTCATGCGCCGAGCGCCGACGAGCTGGCCATCGCCGCGGTGCTTTTTTATCAAGTATCAGCGCAGGCTCACCCCGCCCCGCTGGCCGGTTGGCGCAACAACGCCAGCGCGCCTCTGTACTATCGAATCGGCCTGGAGGATCAGGAATGGCCGGTCGAACTGCACGCTGAACCTGGCAAGCTCTACCGTGTTCAGGTTGGCGCCCGGCCCCTCGAACTGAAGGTCATCCAGTGCGACGGACGCTGGGTCACCCTGCAAATCGACGGCATCCGCCAACGCCATGCCTACCGCCTCGAAGCCGGGCAACTCTGGTTGTTCACGCGCCCCGGCAGCCTGCGGCTGGTCGATCGGACCCGGGCGCTGGTCAGCGGCCAGGCCAGTGTCAGCTCCGGCACGCTCAAGGCGCCGATGGACGGGGCGATCGTCGACGTATTGGTCAGTGAGGGCAGCCCGGTCAGCAAAGGGCAACTGCTGGTGGTGCTTGAAGCGATGAAAATGGAGCATCCACTCAAATCGGGTATCGACGGCGTGCTCAAGCGCTTGCAGGTCAGGGTCGGCGACCAGGTAAAAAATCGTCAGATTCTGTTGGAGGTCGAATAAGCCGCTAGGCGGATCCGCCGGGTTTGGCTACGCTCAAGCCCTATCAGGATGCGGATACCAGGAAACCTGCAATGCCTCACTGGCTGGTCATTGATCTGGAAGCCACCACCGATGAGGGCGGCTGGCCAGTAACAGAAATGGAAATCATCGAAATCGGCGCCACCCTCGTGGACCGCAAAGGCCGGGAACTGGATCACTTCCAGTGCTTCGTGCGCCCGTTGCGTCGGCCCCTGTTGACCCCGTTTTGCCGCGAATTGACCCACATCACCCAGGCCAATGTCGATGCTGCCCAGCCCCTGAGCGACGTCTGGGTTTCGTTCGAACACTGGCTCGACCAACATCTCTCGAATCTGGAAGGCTGGGCCAGTTGGGGTGACTACGACCGCAAACAGCTGCTTCAGGAATGGCAGCGGCTGCAACTCGACAGCGCCCTGAACCGGGTGCCGCACATGAATCTCAAGCAACGTTTCGCCAAGGCCTGTCGACTGGAGCGCCCGCTGGGGCTTAATGGCGCCCTGCAACTGGCGGGCCTGCAGTTCAACGGTCAGCAGCATCGGGCGCTGGAGGATGCGCGCAATACCGCGCGCCTGTTGCCGCTGATTTTCCCCGCCAATCCTTGAGTGCAGGAGGTGACGCCTATCGACACCTTGTGCATACTGGCCGGCCCTTTTTAGCCCTTTTCGAGGAATCGCCCATGTTTAAAGTCAACGAGTACTTCGACGGCACCGTCAAGTCGATCGCCTTTGGCACCGCTGAAGGTCCGGCGACCATCGGCGTCATGGCACCGGGCGAATACGAATTCGGCACCAGCCAGCGTGAAATCATGCACGTGGTGTCCGGCGCCCTGACCGTCAAACTGCCTGACAGCAGCGACTGGCAAACCTTCGCCGCCGGCAGCCAGTTCAACGTGCCCGCCAACAGCAAGTTCCAGCTGAAAGTGGCCGTCGACACCGCTTACCTGTGCGAATACCGCGGCTAACCCCCTAGGGTTTCACAGCGAAAAAAAATGCCCGTGTCCAAGAACACGGGCATTTTTTTTCAGGGCTGCTATTCGAGGATCGTCACCGGCATGCCGACTTCGAGCCGACCGTTACCGTCATTGACCAGGTTCTGCCCGAACATCGCGCCGTCCTCTTGAGCCCGATATTGCTGCAATGTCGCCAGAGGCTCGCGGTCGTCGCTACGTTCGCCGGTCTGCGGGTCGATGGTGGTCAGAATGCAACGTGAGCAGGACTTGACCACGCGGAACTCGACATCGCCAATGCGGATGCGCTTCCAGCCATCTTCGGCGAACGCCTCGCTGCCCTCGATCACCAGATTGGGCCGAAAGCGCAGCATCTCCAGCGGTCGCCCGACCCGTTGCGACAAGTCTTCCAGCGACGCCTGGCCAATCAGCAACAACGGAAAACCATCGGCAAAAGCCACCTGATCGTCGTCCTTGCCGTAGCCGGCCTGGGTGGTCCGCGCACGATCGAGCGGCACATGCACCAGACGCGTCGGCTTGCCGATGAACTCACTGACCCAGGCAGCCGCAGCAATGCCGGCATCGGGCACGCGCAAGGTGTCGCGCCAGATGGTCACGCCACGCAGCTCTGCATCGCTGGCGGGCAAGGCGATATCGATCGGTGAATGGCCTTGGGCACTGAGGGTCAAGCCACCGCTTGCGTTCCACAACGCCGACAGCTGACTCATTTTCGCCTCCGCGCGCTGGGTCAGAAAACGCCCGCTGGCCTCGTCGACCAGCATCCAGCGCCGGTCGCCGTCCAGCCCCAGTTTGTCCAGGCTGACCTGATTCAAGGTCTCGCCCTTGCCGGATTTCAACGGAAAACGATAAAGCGCGCTCAGATGCATGGCCACAGCTCCCTGGTGGGCAAAAACGCCACCCTATACGAGCTTGATCGCCGAATCAAAGACCCTGTGGCGAGGGGGCTTGCCCCCGTTGGGCTGCACAGCAGCCCCAAACCCTGCCACCGCGTTTTTCCAGATCGTTATCAGGCCGGCACTTCGTCGAGCATCAGGCGCTGACGCACCACGTCGACGAGTTTGTCGGGCTGGAATTTGGAGAGGAAGTTGTCGCAGCCGACCTTCTTGACCATCGAGTCATTGAAGCTACCCGACAGCGAGGTGTGCAGGACTACATAAAGGCCGCGCAAACGGGGGTCGTTGCGTATCTCGGTGGTCAGGCGATAGCCGTCCATCTCCGGCATTTCCGCATCGGTGAAGATCATCAACAGCTTGTCAGTCATGTTCACACCGGTATCAGCCCAGGCCTTGAGCATGTTCAGCGCCTTCAAGCCATCACTGGCAATATGCATTTTCACGCCCAACTGACCCAAGGTGTCGCGCAATTGCGACAGAGCCACGTTCGAGTCATCCACCAGCAGCACTTCACGGCCACGGGCGCGCTCCAGAACCGGATCGTCGAGTTTGTCGCGAGAGACCTTGGCGTTGTACGGCACGATTTCGGCCAGGACTTTTTCGACGTCGATGATTTCCACCAGCTGATCGTCGACCTTGCTGATGGCGGTCAGGTAATGCTGGCGACCGGCGCTGGTCGGCGGCGGCAGAATGGCTTCCCAGTTCATATTGACGATGCGGTCCACGCCACCGACCAGAAATGCCTGCACCGAGCGGTTGTACTCGGTGACGATGATCGTACTGGTGGGGCTTGGCACCAGCGGACGCATGCCGATGGCTTGGGACAGGTCGATCACCGGCAGCGTCTGGCCACGCAGGTTGACCACGCCACAAACAAAAGGGTGGCGCTGCGGCATCAGGGTCAGCTTCGGCAGCTGCAGCACTTCCTGGACCTTGAAGACGTTGATCGCGAACAATTGCCGTCCGGCCAGCCGGAACATGAGAATTTCCAGGCGATTCTCACCCACCAGTTGCGTGCGTTGGTCTACCGTGTCGAGAATGCCGGCCATTAATGACTCCTGGGCTTGTTCTGATGAATTCACTAAAGAGAGTTATCGGCAGTTTTTGCCGAATCTTGACCCCCGGACAAAATGCCATGCCCAAGCATTGATGTCACATTAACATCATGCTTTACTGACCCCGTGAATTCATCTGCTTCATCCCTTGCGGCGCGACCTTGGTTTGCACGTTAGGTTCCCCTGTGTAAGGGATTCCCCTAGGCACAATCAGGCCCAACCTGATATTCGCAATATCCAATAGCCATTAATGTGACGCCATTCTCATTGCATGAACGGAGTCAGGCTTTTGTGTGCGATCGCAGGTCAGTGGCCATCCACTCGTTCGAGTTCCCCAGTCGGTGCCCAAGCCTGCCAGAGCGCGATCTCACCAAGGCATGGCAGCGCCGGGACACGTAAGGTTCTCGTCGACACACACGACATTCCCTCATCTGACATGACGTTGTGGAGATAAGCATGGCGAACAACCCTAAAGAGTGGGCCCAGCGGATTCCGGAGTTTCTCGTCGAGGCTGAAACACTCCTGGCCAAGTCCGAGGAGTGCCTGAGTCATTTGCAGTTGATCAGCAATGACAAGGACGCCATCGATTGCATGCTCAGCACCCTTCTCAAGCTGGCAAGCAAGGCCGATGCCTTGGCACTGGCAACGGTTTCGGAATTCTCGCTGCACATTCATGGATTGCTGAGCCACGCCCAGAATCACATGGACCTGCATGATCAGGCCCTGGATGCGCTCAAGGATTGCTTCACGTTAATGGCCTGGCAACTCGAACTCATCGACCAGACCACCGGTCAACTCGGCCTCGATGACAGTGAACAGACGTCCCTGATCGAAGCGTTTGCATTTCAAGTGGGACAAAGTCAGTTTCAGCCGCCCAGCCACTCCAAGCAGTTCAGGCTCGTTTCGTTCTCTGAACGGCAGGCTTAAATTCACCAACCCCGTGTTGCGCATTTTTTATTGTAATGATGCCGCCCTGTAACTTGAGTGTGCGCATACCGCAATTGAATATTTCATACCCGTCGATGGCAGCTCGAAACAAATAGATACCCCCGCCCCGACTTCAGATAGTGCCTGCCAATAGAAACTAAACGCCTGGCACACTCGATATCTTTCGAAGATAAAAATCAAAAAGTTTTCCATTATGGAACTATCGTCCAAAAACGTTATTTCCTGAAGGTGCCTACCTATGTGCCGAACGCGACCAACGGTATCTTAAGTGGTATTATGCCGCCCATTCGTTGACGTCAATTAATGACAGAGTGCCCCTTGGCGCGAACAAGCTCATAACATTGAAGGCTTTATTTCGAGCATTGCACTGCCATCATTAAAGGCGACTCATACAACCTATTTTCAAACAGAGACCCGTCAGCCCTTATGACCGGTCTGCCCGCAGCGAACATCCATTGGCTCCATCCGCTATGTACGCCAGCCTCAAGTCAATCGCCCTGTGGCCACCCTCCCGAAAAAGCGCGCGCCGGTTCACGCTTTTCGTGTGCACCTGCTCGACGCTTGGCAGCCTGTTGGTCTACAGCTTGTCGATGCCTCTGCCGGTGAGTCTGCTGGTGCTCAATACTGCGGCGCTGACCTGCGTCTGGGTGGGGCATCGCCTCTCGCTCAAATCGATAAAGTTTCAGCCTCAAGAATTGGCCGACCGTCTGCTGGAAGTTCAGGAAAATGAACGTCACCGGCTCAGTCGGGAACTGCATGATGATATTGGCCAATTGCTGACCGCCGCAAAACTTCAGAGTGAATGGCTCAAACGTCGATTGCCTGAAGAACTGCAGGGTCAATGTTCGGTCCTCTGCGATACGCTGGACGAAACCCTGACCAAAGTTCGTGATGTATCAGCCATCCTGAACCCACGACAGTTGACCAGTCTCGGGCTGGAAGCCAGTCTGCGTGCGCATTTACTCAGAACCCTGGCCAATACGTCCGTGAACTGGAGCCTGGAATGCCATCAACGTTTGACTGGCATACCGGAAGAAATGGCGGTGGCGGCCTTTCGCATCACTCAAGAGGCGGTTACCAATATGCTGCGCCATGCCGAAGCCAGGAATCTGTTGGTCCGCCTGCAACGTCTGCCCCAAGGCCTGACGTTGTTAATCAGTGACGATGGCCTGGGGTTCGAGCCAGCGGCAGACCCTGCTCGCGAGGGGCAACGCGGAATGGCCGGAATGTCGGAACGGATCGATCAGTTGGGCGGCACGCTGACCGTGACCAGCGAGCCGGGCAAAGGCACTCAAATCGAAGCACTCTTCCCCTGGGCGCCCCGTGCGCTGGAACGGGCCAGTACGAATAAGGTTATGCGTTGACTTGTAACTTACTTCTGGTGGACGACCACTCGCTTATCAGGGCTGGCGTGCGCGCTCTGGTGCTGGATATTCCCGGCTATGCGGTCATTGGGGAGGCCAGTGACGGCTCGCAGTTACTCGAGATGGTCGAGCAACTGTCCCCGGACATCATCCTGCTGGATATCTCCATGAGGAAAACCGGTGGCCTTGAAGCCTTGCAGCGACTCAAACGAGTACGTCCGCAGTGCAAAGTGCTCATCCTGTCGATGCACACCGACCCGGCGCTCATCATGCAAGCACTCGAATCCGGGGCTCATGGCTACCTGCTCAAAGACACCACGGCCACCGAGCTCGAACATGCCCTGGATGCCTTGCGCAATAACGAACGCTACCTGAGCCCGGCCATTGCCCACACCGTCATCAACCAGGCGCTGACCCGAACCCAGAAAAATCAGGCGCCAACCCAGGACTCGCACAACCTGACGGCACGCCAGCTGGAAATCCTGCGATTGATTGTTCGCGGAAAATCCACCCGGGAAATTGCCAATGGCTTGGGCCTGAGCATCAAGACTGTCGAAACCCACCGCTCGCAGATCATGAAACGCTTGCAGATATACGATGTGGCCGGCCTGGTGTTGTTCGCCGTGCGCGAGCAAATCATCAGTCTGGACGATTAGCCGGATTCGAGCCGCTCAGCAGCGGCGAGCCCTCGGGCAAATGCACCCGCAATGCCGCCGGCCGTGCCGAAAACCGCAGGCTATCGCCCTCCAGAGGCTCACCATCAAGGTTGATATAAAGGCCCTCCGATACTTTGATCTCGACCCATGGCAAGCGGGCTCGCACAAACATGTTGTCGATTCCGAAGCCATCAGTCAGCAGGTCTTTCAAGGTACCGACCACTTCCTGGGGCGCGGGCAAAATGCTGATATCCAGCAGACCATCGTCAGCCAGCGCCTGCGGGCACAACATATGACCACCGCCAGCCTGTCGGCCATTGCCGATGCCTAATGCCAACAACTCACCGGCCCAGTGAAAATCCGGCCCCTGCAACTCGCCATAGGCCGCATGCAACTCACTGAAGCGCGATAAACCGGTGAAGAGATAAGCCGCGCCGCCAAGAATTTTTTTCAGTTCCTCGGAAGTATTGGCCGTGACCTGACTGCCAAAGCCGCCCGTGGCCATGTTCAGAAAAACCTGCCCACCCACCTCCCCCAGATCAATGGCATGCGGGGCGGCCTCCAAAAGCTCCAGCGCTTGAGCGGGCTCCAGGGGCACACCCGCGGCGCGTGCAAAATCGTTGGCGGTGCCCAAGGGCAAAAGCACCAGGCTGGCCTGAGTCGAATGCGCCGCCATGGTTTCGGCGATATCACGCAAGGTGCCATCGCCGCCGCCGGCAATCAGCTGCGTATAGCCCGCCGTCAACGCTTCCCCCACCAGCCGCTGCGCATCACCAGCCTCCCAGGTCAGTCGAACAGCCAGTTCCCAGCCTTGTTGGCGCTTGCCTTCGACAGCTGAACGGACCTGCTCATTGAGTGCCTGCTTGCCATGCAGAATCAACAGCGCCTTGCGCTCGTTCATTTTGATCACCCCCCTTTCCGAATCCGTATGGGAGATGTTGACCTCGCAGCCCCTCATAAAAGTCGCAAGGATTTCAATTATTTCCTGGGGAAGGACACTTGAGTCCTACAGAGCGGTATTTTTTCTTACAAAACCTGAGGAATCGGCTCAATTGACCCATCAGGGCAATTGGTACACCGTTGTGTCAGCGGTTATCAGTCATCACCAGTAAATTACACAGGGATGTGCAAACAATGAATGGAACCCCTTTAAGGTCCTCAAAAATCGTAAGTAATAACCGTATCGGCCACCTGAATGGTTTTAACGCAAGGAGCCAATTATTCCATGCAAAGCCATGACCTCAGACTACCGGTAACTCCGGTTGCGCCGTTCTCAGACAATCACGTCAATCAGCAGGCTGAATTCAAAAGCAGCGCAAAGCCCACCGGAGAAGTTGATATGGAACCTCGCGTCACTGAACTGGAGACACATCTCAAGTACATCCGCAGAGACCTGGATGAAGTCCGCGGCGACGTCAAATCCATCAAGCACAGGCTTGCCTATTCAGCTGGCGGAACAGCTGTGGTCCTGGGGCTTTTGAGCTGGATCTCCAATAGTCGCTTCGACCAGGTCGTGACACTTCTGGCAAATTAAGGAACGGTCATGCACGCAAGCCCCAACGCTTTCGACCGGGCTTGCGTGGCAGAACCAGGACCTGCATCAGCCCAGGACTTCACTCAACGGGATGAAGCTCACACTATCACCCTCGATCAGCGTACGGTCCTCCAGCACTTCAACCAGACCGTCCGCCCAGGCGGCACTGCGCAGTACGCCAGAGCTCTGATTCCTGTAGATGATTGCCCGGCCATTCTCCAGACGTCCGCGCAAGTACTCACGTCGGTTACCAGCCTTTGGCCAGACAAACCCTGCCGGTACCTGAAACTTCAGGGGTTCGATCTCTTTTACGCCTTGGCGGCGCAAGAGGTAGGGCCTTGCCAACAAAGCAAAAGTCACCAGGGTTGACGCCGGATTGCCGGGCAAACCAATGACAGGCACACCGCGAAAATGCCCGAACGTCAGCGGCTTGCCTGGCTTGATGGCAAGCTTCCACAGGGTCAACTCGCCCTCTTCCCGCAAGGCAATGCCCAGAAAGTCGGCTTCTCCCACCGATACGCCACCGGTGGAGAGAATCAGGTCGACATCCTTCAACTCGCCGAGACGGGCACGAGTGGTCGCTAAATCATCGGGAAGAATGCCAGCATCGATCACCTCACAGCCCAAGCGCTGCAACCAGCTGCAAAGCAACACTCGATTGCTGTTGTAGATCTGTCCCGGTCCAAGGGCCTGGCCCGGCTCAATCAGCTCATCCCCGGTAGACAAAACCGCAACACGAACCTTGCGAACCACATCCAATTCAGCGTATCCCAACGATGCCGCCAGCCCCTGTTCGATGGGCCCCAGGCGTGTACCGGCGGGCAAGATCAACTCACCGGCGGTGGTTTCCTGGCCTTGTGGACGGATGTTCTGCCCCGGCGTCATGGTCTCGGTGAAACGTACCCGCTCATCCGCCTGAACCTCGGCGTTCTCCTGCATCTCGACACAGTCAGCACCCGCGGGCACAGGCGCGCCGGTGAAGATCCGCGCACAGGTCCCAGGCTTCAAGGGCTCCGGAGCCTGACCTGCAAAAATCTTCTGGCTGACCGGCAACGGTTCTCCCGTCCAGTCGGCGACGCGCAAGGCATACCCATCCATGGCACTGTTGGGCCAAGGCGGCAGATCAAGTGTCGAAACCAGATCAGCAGCCAGTACACGCCCCTGAACCTGCGCCAACGGCAAGCGTTGGTACTCATGAATTCTCGAGGCGTCGGCCATTTCCAGTAACCGCGCGAGCGCCACCTCGACGGCCATCAGGCTGCCAGTCTTGCCTGGCTTACCCGCGGGATTCACAGGGTGCCGCCTGTTTCAGATGAGTCACGAAATTGCACGGACGGTGCCGGGAATCCAGTTGTTCGGCGAGAATACCGTCCCAACCGGTGCGCACCGCATTGGTCGAACCCGGCAAGCAGCAAACCAACGTGCCATTGGCCAGACCGGCCAAGGCCCGGGACTGAACCGTGGAAGTACCGATATCCGCCACCGATATCTGCCGGAATAGTTCACCAAAACCATCGACCTGCTTATCCAGCAGGCAACTCACCGCTTCGGGCGTACTGTCACGACCGGTAAACCCGGTACCGCCAGTGATCAGCACCACTTGCACGACTTCATCGGCAATCCAGTTGGCCACTTGCGCACGAATTTTGTAGAGATCATCTTTGAGCAATACACGGGCCGCCAGGTTATGACCGGCAGCGCTCAAGCGGTCAACGAAGACCTGGCCTGAGGTATCGGTTTCCAGGGTGCGGGTATCGCTGACAGTCAGCACCGCGATGTTGAGCGGTGCGAAAGGTACATCAGCCTTGGCTTTCATAGGCTCGTCCAGTTGTAGGAGAAACAGCCCGGTGTTATATCACAGCGCCTCATTTTTTCGCCGCCCCCATGGAGAAGTGCAATGACCTCGGATACACCTTTGGCGCCATGCTCCATTTTGCTCCTGGCGGGTGGGCGTGGCCAACGCATGGGCGGTCAGGACAAGGGTTTGCTGGAATGGCACGGCGAGCCACTGATCGCGCATCTGCACCGCAAGACCCGTCTGCTGAGTGATGATCTGATCATCTCCTGCAACAGAAACCTGGAGAAATATGCGCCTTATGCGGATCAGCTGGTCCATGACGATGAAGGCGACTTTCCGGGACCATTGGCGGGTATTCGCGCTGGCCTGAAGGCCGCCCGCCACACGCACCTGCTGGTATTGCCCTGCGATGTGCCATGCATCGATGCGGCGCTGCTCCAGAACATGCGTGAAACTGCCGCGCAGCATCCGGACAAACCGCTGATGCTACGCCATGGAGAACACTGGGAACCTTTGCTGTGCATGATTCCCGTCGCTCTTTCAGGGGCTTTCGAGACGGCCTGGAACGAAGGCGAGCGCAGCCCGGGCAGACTGATGCGCAAATTGGGCGCCATGGCCCTGCAGTGCCCCGAGAACGACTCTCGCCTGGCCAACCTCAACACGCCGGAACTGTTAAGCACGCATCACACTGTGTCAGACTGATAATTGAAGGAACTTGCACGTGTTGCATACGTCTCAAGCTCAGCAATCAAAAGATTTTCCATTCGGAGACACACCCATGACCCAACGGACCCTCGCCACTTTCATGCTCGCCCTGGGCCTTGCGACCCTCGCCGGTTGTGCATCGCCTTCAGTGATCACCTTGAATGACGGTCGAGAAATCCAGGCCGTCGACGCGCCTAAGTACGATAAAGAATCGGGCTTTTACGAGTTCGAACAGCTGGATGGCAAGCACACCCGCATCAACAAGGATCAGATTCGTACCGTTAAAGAGTTGTAATCTTTGCGGCGACCATCGGATACAGAAAAGCCCGCTTTTAAAGCGGGCTTTTTCGTGGCAGAAGAAAAACAGGATCGCCTATGATCACCACTCCAGAGTGATTGTGCTTTCGAACTCTCTTTCGTGCCCCGTAACCGGATCGACAAATCGCAACCCCTGGGCCAGCAGCTTCAAGGGATTGGCATAGTCGTCTTCAACATCCTTGAGCACCTGCGGATAGAACGGGTCATTGCAGATACCAGCCCCCAGGGCCGCCATGTGCACTCGCAACTGATGTTTCTTGCCTGTTACCGGGTAAAGCGCATAGCGCCAGAACTCACCGTTTTTTTCCCGGACCTCGACAGCCGTCTCGGTATTGCTGACGCCCGGACCTTCCTGCATGCGAAAGAATGGTTCGCCATCGATGAGTCGACTTTTATGAACCATCGGGAAGGTCAGTTCAGGCAATGCCCGGGCGATTGCTTCGTAGCGTTTTTCGATCTGGCGTGTAGGAAACAATGTCTGATACGCCGACCGACTCTGAGGATTGGCTGAGAACAGCACCAGCCCTGCCGTATGCCGGTCAATACGATGCAAAGGCACCAGATGCGGGTTATCCAGTCGCCGGATCAGTCGTCGCAGCAATGTCTGCTCCACATACTCCCCAGCCGGCGTCACCGGCAGGAAGTGCGGTTTGTCCGCCACCACCAGATGCTCGTCGGCATAGAGGATCGACTCCACCACCGGGATCGGTTTTTCGTCCGGTACTTCACGAAAATAATGAATCCGCAGACCTTCCTTGTAAGGCAGATCCAGGGCGATCGGCATGCCTTGTCCATCGAGGACACGACCGCGAGCAATTCTGTCCAGCCATTGCTCACGACCGATGGCGCTGAAGTGTTCGCACAGGCAATCGAATACGGTCTGCCACGGACCAGGCGGCAGATAGAGCGTGCTGGCCTGGTTGTGCGCAGCAGAAAACGATGAAGTGGACATACGAAAAACTCTAACCCTCAATGCAGGGCAGCATTATCCAACAGTGGCCGGAACGAACCTAGAAGAGAATCCTCAGGCCGGTATTGACTGCGTTCGAGCGGCCGCTTCGGTGAACTCCTTGAGCCAGCGCAGCACATCGACCGCTTCCCAGCGACCCGGATCATAGAGCGCATACAACAACCCCTGATAGCCCACAACATCGAGCTGCCGGTGATAACCCGCACGCTGGAACAAGGCTTCGATTTCGGCGAAACAGGTATTGAAATGCAGTTTGTTGAAAGGCGTTTTTCCTTCCGTGACCAGACCATCCAGACGCAACTCGAGAACCGCCTCGCGCACCACGTCCGCCGACATCCGGTTCACGCTGTTCTTCAATTGTTCGACATTGACCACATTTCATCCCTCTGACGTCCGGGATCATCTGCCCAAACCCGAACAGGGAGAAGCATGGCAGGCAATCCGAATAACTGTATAGACATACAGTAACCGAATAACCAACCTTTCGCCAACGAATGAAACGAGGATCGCGACAGGTGGGGCATCGCCAGCAGTGTCAGGACTCGCGCAGGAACGCCACCACCTGCTCGGCACTAAACGGCCAGCCCAGTTCAGCGCCGGTATCGACCCGACGCAACACCGGAATACGCAGGCTGTAGGCTTCGAACCAGGTTTCATCATCAGCGATATCCACCAGCTCCACCAACAGACCACGCTCGACAAACTCCATCAGCATGGCTTCGGCGACTTCACAAAGATGGCAACCAACGGTGCCGAACAGCTGACATTCAGGAGGCATGACGACAAGACCAAACGAAGTAAGCGCTCATTCTAGGCCCGCCATCAAACGCAGTCGAGCCGACGTCCGAGCAACGGTGACTTCAAGAGATTTCAGCAAAACTCTGACGCAAATCATTTGCGTCGCCGGTCATTTGCGCAATGCTCGCGTCTTTTTTGCCTCTACGCTTGAGTAGCCAGAACCCTCACCGGAGTTTTTTGTGTTTGCCAACTTGTTGATCATCCTCGCCTCCTCCCTAGTGGTGATTGCACTGTTCCAGCGCCTGCGTTTGCCACCGGTGCTGGGCTACTTGTGCGTAGGGCTGATGATCGGGCCGACAGCGTTCAACTGGGTGAATGAAAACGAAGATTTGCCCGATCTGGCCGAATTGGGCGTGGTGTTCCTGCTGTTCTCCCTGGGGCTTGAGTTTTCCCTGTCGAAGATGCTCGCACTGCGCCAGGTGGTGTTTGGCCTGGGCAGCCTGCAAGTGCTGGGGTCCGGGATCTTGCTGGGAGCTTTGCTGATGCTGTTCGGCATGCCGATCACACCAGCCCTGTTACTCGGCGCCGGTCTGGCGCTGTCGTCTACCGCCATTGTCAGCAAGGAGTTGAGCAGCCTCGGCGAAATATTCAGCCGTCACGGCCAGAATGCCATCGCCGTGCTGTTGTTCCAGGACGTGGTTGCGGTGTTGCTGCTGACGCTTGTGCCGGTGTTCGCCGGCAGCAGTGACCAGGCCTGGTATTGGGCGCTGCCGCTGACGCTGGCCAAGACCCTGGTGCTGTTCGTCGGTTTGCTGCTGGTCAGTCGCTGGTTTCTGCCACGGCTGTTCCATGAAGTCGCCGCGGCCCGGTCCGCGGAGCTGTTCGTGCTGTTGGCACTGGTGATTGTTCTGCTGACGGCCTGGCTGACTCACCTGCTCGGCCTCTCTCCTGCCCTGGGCGCCTTTCTCGCCGGCATGCTGCTGGGGGAAAGCCATTACCGACATCAGATCGAGGCCGATATCCGTCCGTTCCGCGATATTCTGCTCGGAGTATTCTTCGTCAGTATCGGCATGCTGATCGACTTGCGCCTGTTTGCCAGCCACGGCCTGCTGATTCTCGGTCTGACGTTGGGGTTGCTGCTGATCAAGGGCACCCTGGTCGCACTGCTGGTCAAATGGCGCGGCAGCGATGGCGAAACTGCATGGCGCAGCGGCCTGGCATTGGCCCAGGGGGGTGAGTTCTGTTTTGCCCTGATGGCGCAGATGCAACAGAACAAACTGATGCCCGCCGACCTCGGCGGCCTGCTGCTGGCGGCCACGTTCTGCTCGATGCTGGTAACGCCTTTACTTCTGCGCGCCGCTCCCCGCATCGCCATGCGTCTGCACCGCAAACCCAACAAAGCAGCCGAACTCGAAGAAATCAGCGCGCTCAATGCCGGCCTGCACAATCACGTGGTGATCTGTGGCTACGGCCGCGTCGGTCAATCCATCGGGCGTTTCCTGCGTCATGTTCAGCAACCGTACATCGCGTTGGACACCGATCCGGTGCGGGTCCAGGAAGCTGTGGTCAATGAAAGCAGTGTGCACTATGGCGACTCACGCCGCGGCGAGCTGCTGATCGCGATAGGGCTGGAGCGCGCAAGACTGTTGGTGGTTGCCGTGGACAAGACGGACATCGCCCTGCTGATTCTCAAGGAAGCACGGCGGTTCAACCCGACCGTGCCGATCCTGGTGCGCACCCGGGATGACAGCCAGTTGGCCGAGTTGAAGGCGGCCGGTGCCAGCGAAGTCGTACCCGAGTTGCTTGAGTCCAGCCTGATGCTCGCCTCCCACGCTCTGATCATGCTGGGCATACCCGGCCAGCAGGTGCAGGACCGGGTCGACCAGGTACGGCATGACCGCTATCGCCTGCTGCACGATTTTTACCCTGGCGCCGACGATGAGGAACGCTGATTCAGTCCTGGCTCATGGCGCCGATCTTGTGCACCGACAAATCCGCGCCGTAATACTCTTCTTCCTGGCTCAGGCGCAAGCCATGGACGGCCTTGATCGCGCCATACACTGCAAAACCACCGGCCAGCGCCACGACTACCCCCAAAGAGGTGCCGATCAACTGGCTGATCAGGCTCACGCCCCCCAATCCACCCAAAGCGGTTTGCCCGAAAACGCCGCAAGCGATCCCGCCCCAGACACCACACAGCCCATGCAAAGGCCAGACACCCAGCACATCGTCGATACGCCATTTGCCTTGAGCCGCGGTAAAGCACCAGACAAACAGGCCCCCGGCGATGGCGCCGGTCACCAATGCGCCCACCGGGTGCATCAGATCCGAGCCGGCGCAGATCGCCACCAATCCAGCCAACGGGCCGTTATGCAGGAAGCCCGGGTCATTGCGCCCGACGATCAACGCCGCCACCGTGCCGCCGACCATGGCCATCAACGAATTCACCGCCACCAGCCCGCTGACCCCTTGCAGAGTCTGGGCGCTCATCACGTTGAAACCGAACCAGCCGACGATCAGGATCCACGACCCCAACGCCAGGAAGGGAATGCTCGACGGCGCGAATGCCACCAGTCGCCCGTCGCGATAACGACCTTGCCTCGGCCCCAGCAGCAACACCGCCGCGAGTGCCAGCCAGCCGCCCATGGCGTGAACCACCACGGAGCCGGCGAAGTCATGGAAACTGGCGCCGAAACGTGCCAGCAACCAGGCTTGCAGGCCGAAGTTGCCGTTCCAGACCACGCCCTCGAAGAAGGGGTAGATAAACGCCACGATCAGCGCCGTCGCGCACAACTGCGGGACGAACCGGGCGCGCTCGGCGATGCCTCCGGAAATGATCGCCGGTATCGCCGCGGCAAAGGTCAGCAGAAAGAAAAACTTCACCAACCCATAGCCATGGTCGGCGGTGATCACCGCCGCCGGTTGCATAAAACTGACCCCATAGGAAATCCAATAGCCTATAAAGAAGTAGGCCAGGGTCGAAATGGCGAAGTCACTGAGGATCTTCGACAAGGCGTTGACCTGATTCTTTTGGCGAACCGTGCCGACCTCAAGAAAGGCGAAACCGGCGTGCATGGCCAGAACCATGACCGCACCGATAAGGATGAACAACGTGTTGGAGCTATGGACCAGACTGTCCACAGCACTTTGCAGATTTTCCATGGATTGGCAGACCTGAAGGCTGAAAAAAGCACCAAAGCAGTTCGCGCAGATGGTCGACGCACCAAGTTGCAGCCAATCCAGACCGCAACGCTGATCCGGATGAACCGCTTTGGCGCACAAGACCGCCGCCTCTGCGCGAGTTTTGATTGTTTGAGTTAGGGTTTTCCTGAAATCATGCCCGGCAACAGCGCAATAGCGCCGGCTGACGCACCACGACGTAGCAAAAGATGTACCAGTCATTTGTACTGAACCTTCGCGCAAGGCTCATACTCGAACGCTTCAGAAGCCACTTACGGAGATCACCAATGGCACGCATCAAGGCAAAGACTGCTCAAGAAATTCTGATGGAAGATTTTCAGACACTGGTCAGCGATACCGAACGGTTGCTGGAACACACCGCCTCCCTGGCCGGTGATCAGGCCGATGAGCTGCGCGAACAGATCCGCGACAGCCTGCTGCGTGCCCGGGAAACCCTGAGGCTGACCGAAGACGCCCTGCAAGAGCGCGGCAAAGCGGCTGTCGCCGCCACGGAAGATTACGTCCAGGCCAACCCATGGCAATCGGTCGGGATTGCAGCCGGCGTGGGTTTCCTGATTGGTCTGCTGGCTACTCGGCGCTGATATGGCAATCGATGAATCCGGCTCGTCCGCGACGGGCACCCGCTCTTCATCGCGGCGCCTGGGTGCCGCGTTTCTTGGATTGCTGCATAGCCATGTCGAACTGTTCGGCATCGAACTGCAGGAGCAAAAAGCACGTACCGTAAGCCTGTTGCTGTTTGCAGGCCTGACGCTGGTCTTTGCCTTGTTGTTGCTGGTGGGGTTGTCGACGCTGGTGTTGATCCTGTTCTGGGACACCTATCGCCTGGCGGCGATCATCGGGCTCTGTGTGTTCTACACCCTCGCTACGTTGTTCTGCGCGATGCGCTTGAGGGCGGCGATTTTCGATGAATCCTCACCCTTCCATGGCACCCTCGAGGAGCTGGCCAATGATCGGGAGCGTCTGTTGCCATGAGCATGCCTGAACTTCCCCGCAATAGTTCGCGAACGGAAATGCGCAAGGCACTGATCCGTCTGCGCATGGAAATGCATCGCCAGGAAATTCGCCACGAATCCCAACAGCTGCTGCAGCCCCTGCAACGGGTGCGCGGCATGACACAAAGCCTGCAAGACGGCTTCGGCATCAAACACGCCCCGCTCTGGGGCATCGCCGCCGTGATCGGGTTGGGTTTTCTGACCGGCAAGGGTGCCAAGGGCGGCGGTATCGGCAGCCTGACCAAGCTGGTTAGCCTGGGCGCCGCACTAGGGCCGCTGATCAAGCTGGTCATGCAGAGCGCTTCGCGCAAACACTAATCAGTCTTGTCTGGCTGCATTCTTGCAATACCACCAGGATCAACCTCTTTATCGAGAGGTTGATCCTGCGTGCCTACCTGGGACCAGGTATTTATCCAGAACAACACCTTAATAAGGAGGCCTCGTGATCGACGGGCAACCGCTCGCCTGTTTTCAGCCATTCATCGATACCGCCACAGGCCGTATCGCGGGTGTCGAAGCGCTGGGCCGACTGCGCCAGGCCGATGGTCAACTGATCTCGGTAGGTGCGCTGTTCGCCGATCCGCGAACCCCGGCTATCGCCCTGCGACGTCTCGATCGCCAGATTCGCGACAACGCCCTGAGCCGTCTGCATGAAGCGCCCACGGACTGGTTTCTCAGCCTGAACATCTCACCCCGCTGGATTAGCCGCTTGCGCCGGGACCAGGCACTGCCGAGCCTCAAGCAACTGAGCAGGCATGGTGTCGATGCACAGCGAATCGTCTTCGAGATCACCGAATTGGGCGGCGACAGCCAGCGTCTGGCTGAAGTCGTGGCCCGCTACCGGCAAGCCGGGGCGCGGATCGCCATCGATGATTTCGGTGCCGGTTACTCTCAACTCGATCGCGTGCTGGCCCTGCAACCGGACATTCTCAAACTAGACATGCGACTGTTCCAGGCCGCTGCGTTGGGCGGTCCCAGCAGCGATGTGGTCAAGGCACTGGCGCAAATGGCGGAAAAAACCGGTTGCTGGATCATCGCCGAAGGCGTGGAAACCGAAGCTCAACTGAATTTTGCCCTGGAGTGCGGCTCACGCTACGTACAAGGCTTTCTGTTCGCCCGAGCGCAAGCGGATTTCTTCGCCACCGACGCCTTTGTCGAGCGCTTCGCGCAACTGCGCCAGCGTTACGTTCAGCAAAAGCTGACTGAACGCGCTCGCCTGATGATCATGCGCCAGCAACTCAGCGAACTGATGACCATCCTGCAAGCCTGGGCTCAAGCCTGCGCCCCCCTCAGCGCCTTGCCGCAACTGCAGGCGTTTCCCTGGCTGCTGCGTTTTTATCAGTGCGACCGCCACGGCACGCAACTGACCCCCAACCTGGAATGGCGCAACAACGGCTGGGAAGCCGATAGCCGCTACCTGGGCCATAACTGGTCATGGCGCCCCTATTTCTATCACTTGCTGGCCGAGGGTTGGGATGAGCGCCGTCTGACGCTTTCCAACACTTACCGCGACGCCACCAGCAATCAGTACTGCCTCACTGCGGGGCAGTTTTTCGATAACGGCGAACGGCTACTGCTCATCGATATCGACGCTGCGGGGTTGTAGTTCTCCTTGCAGGTACCGGCGCGAAACGGGAAGCTAGGGGTTCAGTCACCTGACGGAGAAACCAGCCTTGGATTGGCACACCCTGCTTACCCGCGAACGCCTCGGAAAACCTGTGCACAGCCCGGAAGAACTCGGCCGCAGTCCTTTCCATAAAGACCACGACCGGATCATTTTCTCAGGCGCGTTTCGCCGTCTCGGGCGCAAGACCCAGGTCCATCCGGTCTCCAGCAACGATCACATTCATACGCGCCTGACTCACTCGCTGGAAGTCAGCTGCGTCGGCCGTTCGCTGGGGATGCGCGTCGGTGAAACCATCCGCAGCGCGCTGCCCGACTGGTGTGAACCGAGCGACCTGGGGATGGTGGTGCAATCGGCTTGCCTGGCCCATGACATCGGCAACCCACCCTTCGGCCACTCCGGCGAAGACGCGATCCGCCACTGGTTCCAGCAGGCCGCCGGCCGTGGCTGGCTGGATGCCATGAGCGAAGCCGAACGCAACGACTTCCTCAACTTCGAAGGCAATGCCCAAGGTTTCCGGGTGCTCACCCAGCTTGAATACCATCAGTTCGAAGGAGGCACCCGGCTGACCTATGCCACCCTGGGCACCTACCTGAAATACCCGTGGACGGCCCGGCACGCCGACTCACTGGGCTACAAGAAGCACAAGTTCGGCTGCTACCAGAGTGAACTGCCGCTGCTGGAACAGATCGCTCATAAACTCGGCCTGCCCCAACTGGAAGAACAGCGCTGGGCGCGCCATCCGCTGGTGTATCTGATGGAGGCCGCCGACGACATTTGCTACGCGCTGATCGATCTGGAAGATGGCCTGGAAATGGAGCTGCTGGAGTACGCCGAAGTCGAGTCCCTGCTGCTGGACCTGGTGGGCGACGATCTCCCGGAAACCTATCGTCAGCTCGGTCCACAGGATTCGCGGCGGCGCAAACTGGCGATTCTGCGGGGCAAAGCCATCGAACACCTGACCAACGCAGCAGCCCGAGCCTTTGTCGAGCAACAGGACGCGTTGCTGTCCGGCACGCTACCGGGGGACCTTGTCGAACACATGCATGGCCCGGCCAAACGCTGTGTCTTGAATGCCAAGGACATGGCACGCAAAAAAATCTTCCAGGACAAGCGCAAGACGCTCCACGAAATCGGTGCCTACACCACCCTGGAAATCCTGCTCAATGCTTTTTGCGGCGCAGCACTGGAGCAGCACAACGGTCGTACGCCCTCCTTCAAGAACCGGCGCATACTCGACCTGTTGGGCAACAATGCACCCGACCCGCATGGCCCGTTGCACACCTCTTTCTTGCGCATGATTGATTTCATCGCCGGCATGACCGACAGCTATGCCGGTGAAATGGCGCTGGAAATGACCGGTCGTTCAAGCCACGGATAACAGCGCATCGATCAGCCGCGTCAGCGACGTCTGAACGGCTGATCGAATGTCTCGACATTCATCTGTATTTCAACATCGACAGAATCGCCCTACACCTTGTGCAGAGCTGACTGATCGATTGTTCGACCATCTCGCGAAACAATTGCACACCCACTGCTCGACAGATGACGCATGAAAACTCCTACGTTCAAACACGATTGGCACATATTGCTGGTGGAAGATCATCCGTTTCAGCTGAGAGCGGCTCAATACCTGCTCGAGAGTTACGGCTTCACCCAACTGACCACCACTGACAGTGCCGAAGGCGCCTTGCAACAAATGCTCAAAGCTGCGCAACCGTTCGATATTCTTCTGTGCGACCAATGCCTGCCCGACCTTCCCGGTCTTGATTTGATCGAGTTCGCCAGTCACCGGGGAATGATCAGACAGGCAATACTGCTGAGCAGCCTGACATCCGCCGAGCTGGAAAAACTTAAAACAGTAGCCTACGAACACGGACTTCCCTTGCTGGGTTACTTGATCAAGCCATTGAAACAATCAGATTTTAGAAACTTGTTGACCTTGGCCTCACAATAAAAAACACCAACTCTCACACACTAGAACCACATCCAAAACACAGATTAATACTTATAGCCAAACGCCTTCTAGCTTCTTGACTAAACTATCAAATTTTTAACCCTTCCTCATTCAAAACCTAGTTGACACGTAGTCCATTTCTTTTTCAGTTGTAGGACTTTTCCTATATTGCTGCTATCGGCTTGTCAGTTCATGCGCCCCCTCAACTACTGAGCTAAGGTGCGCGCTTTATTTGTGCACGTATGGGATTTTATTATGAACTCCGTTTTTATTGTCGACGATCACCCTGTCATCCGCCTTGCCGTTCGAATGCTGCTGGAACATGAAGGTTACAAAGTCGTCGGTGAAACTGACAATGGCGTCGATGCCATGCAAATGGTGCGCGAATGCATGCCCGACCTGATCATCCTCGACATCAGTATTCCCAAACTGGATGGGCTGGAAGTGCTCTCACGTTTCAACGCAATGAGCACACCATTAAAAACACTGGTGTTGACTGCACAATGCCCAAAACTTTTTGGTATTCGCTGCATGCAGTCAGGTGCATCAGGGTATGTATGCAAACAGGAAGAGCTCAGTGAACTGGTAAGCGCGATCAAAGCAGTATTATCAGGTTACAACTACTTCCCCAGCGAGGCCTTGAACCCAGTTCGTTGTGACGACGCACAGTGGGCAGACCTAGACTTGTTCAAATCCGTAAATGATCGAGAGTTGATGGTATTACAACTTTTTGCCCAAGGTCGCACCAACAAGGAAATTGCCAAGGGCATGTTCCTCAGCAACAAGACTGTCAGCACCTATAAAAAACGACTTATGCAGAAACTCAAAGCCAAATCTCTGGTTGAACTCATCGATATGGCAAAACGTAACGCGCTAGTGTGAGGAACAGGATGCCCAGTCGTTTGAAGGATTATCTAAGACTCATGGTCACGGCTTTATGCATGAGTACCCCGGTGCTCGCGGCGCAGACAGCCAGTGAAAACTACACCCTGCTCAGTCGCTCAACGACCGGGCACATGGAAGTCCGACTGGATACCTCACAACGACAATGGGTCAAAGACAAACGTGAATTGATCCTGGGCACATCAGGCCCGGATTATCCGCCTTTCGACCTGACCCTCAGCGGCCACGACTACGAAGGTTTCACCGCCGACTACGCCGGCATCCTCGGCAAGGTTACGGGGTTGCCCGTCAAGGTTCAGCGCTTCGCGTCCCGAGGGGCTGCGATCGAGGCACTGGAAAAGGGTCAGGTCGACATGCTCGGCACCGCCAACGGGTTCGAGGCCGACAATGCCGACATTGCGCTGTCCATCCCTTACGCCGTGGATCAACCCGTGCTGGTCACACGGGAAGGAGAAACCCGATCACTGACAGATGGACTCGCCGGCCTGCGGCTTAGCATGGTCTATCACTATCTGCCCCTGGACGAAGTCAGGGCGCTGTATCCGAAGGCAATCATCACCTCCTACCCGTCCTACCAGAATGCAATCAACGCGGTTGCCTTCGACCAGGCCGACGTTTTTCTCGGTGACACCATTTCAACTCATTACATGATCAACAAGGGGTATCTGAACAACATCCGCATGGCCAACTTCGGTAAACACGAAGCCCATGGTTTCAGCTTTGCCGTACAGAAGGACAACCCGGACCTGCTCGGGATCATCAACGCGGTACTCAAGGCCATCCCCACCAGCGAACGGGAAAACATCGCCAAACGCTGGAGTGCCGGCAGCGACATTCTTCTCACCGATCAAAAACTGCAACTCACCCACCATGAAGAACGCTGGCTGGCGCAACATCCGGTTGTGCGGGTGGTAGTTAATGAAGCATTTGCGCCGCTGACGTTTTTTGACAGCGACGGCAACTTTCGGGGTGTCACGGCTGACCTGCTCGAACTGATCAGATTGCGCACCGGTTTGCGCTTCGAGATCCAGCGCAGCCGAAGCGATGACGAGATGGTCGAGCAGATCGCCAACCAGCAGGCCGACCTGATCGCCGCCCTGCTCCCCAGCGCACAGCGTGAAACGATGTTGAACTTCAGCCGCCCGTATCTGGAAAACTCCTTTGTCCTGCTGACACGCAAAGCGGCCGACAGCCCGACCAACCTCAACCAACTGCAGGACAAACGCCTGGCCATTGCCCAGGGCAATCCACTGGTGGATTACCTGCGCAGCGAGTTTCCGCGGATCAATCTGGTCGAAACTCCAGACACATTCAGTGCCGTGGAGTTGCTCGCCGAGGGCAAGGCAGAAGGTGCGGTGAACTCATTGGTGATCGCCAATTACTTCATCTCATCGCGGATCTTCGAGCGGGCACTTCAGATCACCACCACCATCGGCACCCAGCAGGCGGCATTTTCCCTGGCGACCGGGCGCGACGCCAAAGAACTGAATGCCATCCTCGACAAGGCGCTGTTGAGCATCGCACCGGAAGAGCTGGGCATCATCAATAACCGCTGGCGTGGCTATTCGGCGGCCTCGCAAAGTACCTGGCGCAACTATCACAGAGTGTTCTATCAGATCGTTACCGGTGCTGGCGTACTGCTGCTGATCTCCGTTGCCTGGAACGCCTATATGAGACGCCAGATAAAACAGCGGCAGGCGGCGAAAGAACGTGCCGATGAAGCCAACCGGGCTAAAAGCACCTTTCTGGCAACCATGAGCCATGAGATCCGCACGCCGATGAACGCGATCATCGGCATGCTGGAGCTAACACTCAAACGCATTGATCCTGGCCCAGGCCAATAACTCCAGCCAGTTACCCAGGGGCGGTGCGGGGCTGGGACTGGTGATCAGCCGCAATCTGTGCGAAATGATGGGCGGCAACCTGCAATTGAGCAGCCAGCCTGGGGTCGGCACTCAGGTTCGGGTTTCGCTGAATCTGGCAACCCTGCCGCCTGCACAGATGCCGGAAATTGCCGAGCCACAGATTCACCAGAGCGCTGCCCCCTTGAACGTTCTGGTGGTCGATGATCACCCGGCCAATCGCTTGCTCATGTGCCAGCAACTGGAGTTTCTGGGGCATCGGTTCAAGGTCGCAGCAGATGGCGAGGCGGGATTGGAGGCGTGGAAAGATCAGCCATTCGACCTGGTGATTGCCGATTGCAATATGCCGATCATGAATGGATATGAGATGGCTCGTGCCATTCGCCAACATGAACAGCGCGTGCAGCGCCCTGCCTGTACCGTTCTGGGTTTCACCGCTAATGCGCAACCGGAGGAAAGACAACGCTGCAAACAAGCCGGGATGGACGATTGCCTGTTCAAACCTCTCAGCCTGACAGCCTTGAGCCAATGGATCGAAGGCATTGCACCGACGGTCCGCGACCCGGCGTTCAGTCTGGAGGGGCTGCACCTGTTAACCGGTGGCAACCCGGCACTGAACCGGCGATTGTTGACCGAGCTGCTGAATAGCAACCACCTGGATCGGCAAACGCTGCTGACGTTGTCCCGGTCAAACGACCGGCAGTCACTCCTCGACATTGCCCACAAAATCAAGGGAGCGGCGCGAATCGTCCAGGCCTCCCGACTGATCGACAGTTGCGAGGCGCTCGAAAAGGCCTGCCATAACAGGCCCCACCACGATCAAGTGGCCGATTGCAGCAAGTCCATGGAGCGCGCCATGCTCGAACTGGATCACGCGTTGCGACAACAGCTCGCACGCCACGACAAACAGCAGAATGACGGAGCGTTAACTATGCTTGAAGGCTGAGCAGTGTGTTCATCGTCATGGAGAAATCTGCAATGCCCAGCCCACTGCGCCCGGACCAGCGCCGATTTCCCCTGCACATCCATATCAGCGTGATGTTCACGTTCCTGCTATTGCTGACCGGGGTGGTGCTGGGCATTTTCAACTATCGGCAAACCACCCGGATCATTCTTTCCAGCAGTGAAAAGCTCTTCAATCGCATCGAGCAGGATGTCCGTCTGGACCTGCATCGCACCTATGAGCCGATTCGTCATCTGCTGAGCCTGCTGGCGGACAATCCGGCAACCCAGGCCGCCGACCTTGAGCAACGCCTGGCGTTGCTCAAGCCCTTCAGTCAATCACTCACGGACAACCCCGATCTGGCCTCGCTGTACCTGGGCTACAGCAATGGCGACTTTTTCATGGTTCGCCCCCTGCGCAGCGTCGCCCTGAAAACGCAGCTCAAGGCACCGGACACCGCGGCGTATCAGGTATGGAGCATCGAGCATCCAGGCGGCGGTCAGGTCCGCTCCCAATCCTTGTTTTTCGATCAGAACCTGGCCCTCGTCAGCCGTCTGGACAACCCCGACGAAATCTACGATCCACGCACCCGCGCCTGGTTCTCCAGCGCCCGCAGCGAACGTGATCAGATCACCACCGAGCCCTACCTGTTTTTCTCCACCCACAATGTCGGCACAACCCTGGCGCGGCGCAGTGGTGAGCAAGCGGTGATGGGGGCCGACCTTACGCTGGCGGAACTGTCAGCGACCCTGGCCAAACATGTGGTGACGCCCGGCACCGAAATTGTGCTGCTCGATGCCGAGGGTAATGCCGTCGCCTACCCCGACAGCAGCAAACTGATCGTCGACGACCAGACGGCCCGGCTGATCAAAGCCGCCGACCTGAGCCCCAGCCTCGCGGCCCTGCTCACCAGTCCCCCTGAGATCAATCGCCTGAACGCCGCGGGTCGTCAATGGATCGCGGCGCGCAGCAGCATGCAGGAAGGTGGCCCACAGGGGCTGCAACTGGCGCTGCTGGTGCCGGAAGACGAATTGCTCGTCGATGCCTACCGCATGCGCTGGCAAGGCGCGCTGATTACCCTGGCAACGCTACTGTTGTGCCTGCCCATGGGTTGGCTGACCTCCAGAGTCCTGGTCACCCCCCTGCGCGCCCTGGTGCGGGAAGCCGATGCGATTCGTAGTTTCGATTTCAATTTTCCGGCCAGCCGTCGCTCGCCGGTGCTGGAAGTCGACCAACTGAGCGTGTCGATGGCGCGCATGAAAGACACCCTGGCGAGTTTTTTCCGGATCACCGAAAGCCTGAGCGCCGAAACCCGTTTCGCCCCCTTGCTGCAACGGGTGTTGTTTGAAACCGTGCAGATCGGCCAGGCCCAGGCCGGTCTGATCTACCTGCGTGAAGGTGATGAAAATCGCGTGGAACCTCATGCGCTGGTCATCAACGGCAGTTCACAGGCCTTGCCGCCATTCGACATTCAAGGACACGTACCCCAGGATTTTCAGAGCCCTCAGTGGATGCAAACACTGTCGACCGCCGACAATGTCGTCACCTCCCTGGGCTTCGAACAGGCGGGGGATCTGCAGAAAGTCTTGCTCGCGCTGGAGTGCCCGCGGGTTCATCTGGTCGGTATTCGGCTACACAATCGTCATAACGAAACCGTGGGGCTGCTGGTCTTGCTGCTGGCCGACAGCGGCACGCAAGACGACCTGGAAAAACTGCGCCCGGATCGCATCGCGTTTCTCCAGGCGGTGTCTGGCGCGGCCGCTGTGAGTATCGAAAGTCAGCGCCTGCAAGCCAGGCAAAAACAGCTGCTGGACTCATTCATTCAGCTGCTGGCCGGCGCAATCGATGCCAAGAGCCCCTACACCGGCGGGCACTGCCAGCGAGTACCGGTACTGACGCTGATGCTGGCACAGGCGGCCGCTGCCAGTCAGGACCCGGCCTTCCGTAGCTATCAGCCCGGCGAAGATGAATGGGAGGCGCTGCACATCGCCGCCTGGCTGCATGATTGCGGCAAGGTCACCACCCCTGAATACGTGGTCGACAAAGCCACGAAACTTGAGACCCTGTACGACCGCATCCACGAAATCCGCACCCGTTTCGAAGTCCTCAAGCGTGATGCCTGGATCAATTATTGGCAGGCCATCGCCCTGGGGGGTGACGAGTCGCCTCTGGCGCAATTGCGCAATGCGAGCCTGGCGGCGCTGGATGATGATTTCGCGTTTGTGGCGCGCTGCAACCTGGGCAGCGAGGCCATGGCCGAGGCCGATCTGCAGCGGTTGAACACCATCGCCCAACGTACCTGGACCCGAACCCTGGATGATCGGCTTGGCGTTTCGTGGGAAGAGAACCGGCGCCAGGCCCGGACCCCGGTGCCGACCCTGCCGGTCAGCGAGCCACTGCTGGCGGATAAACCCGAGCATCTGCTCGAGCGCGCCGACAGCGAACTGATCCCGGACGACAATCCCTGGGGATTCAAGCTCGACGTGCCGCGATACAAGTACAACCGGGGCGAACTGTACAACCTGAGCATCGTCCGAGGCACCCTGACCCGCGAGGAGCGTTACATCATCAATCACCACATGGTGCAGACGATCCTGATGCTCAGTCACCTGCCCTTCCCCGGTCACCTCAATAACGTCGCGGAAATCGCCGGCGGCCACCACGAAAAAATGGACGGCACCGGTTATCCCAAACGCTTGAAGCGCGAAGACATGAGCCTGCCGGCGCGGATGATGGCGATTGCCGATATTTTCGAAGCGCTGACCGCCGCCGATCGCCCCTACAAGAAAACCAAGTCCTTGAGCGAAGCGCTGGGCATCATGGCCACCATGTGCCGTGACGCCCACATCGACGCTGAATTGTTCGGGCTGTTCATCAACGACGAAATCTACTTGCAGTACGCCAGCCAATTCCTTGAGCCACAGCAGATAGACACCGTTGACCCGACAAGCCTGCTGATCAAGGCCGGCTTGAAGGGCTGATCAGCAGTCGGTCAGACGCAGGAAAATCGCCGCCAGCTGCTCGATTCCGGCCTGATCGTCAGCGGTAAAACGCGCCAGCTTCGGGCTGTCGAGGTCCAGCACACCGATCAGTCGACCGTCCTTGACCAATGGCACGACGAGTTCACTGTTCGATGCGCTGTCACAAGCGATGTGGCCGGGGAATTCATGTACGTCTTCGACCCGCTGGGTCTGCAAGGTGGCAGCGGCAGCCCCGCACACGCCGCGACCGAATGGAATCCGTACACAGGCGATCTGCCCCTGAAACGGGCCAAGCACCAGTTCTTCGTTGCGATTAAGGTAGAAACCGGCCCAGTTCAGGTCATCGAGCTGGTTGAACAGAAACGCGGAAAATTGCGCGGCGTTGGCGATAAAATCACGCTCGTCCGCCAGCAACGATTCCAGCTGTGCCCATAGCATGCCGTAGCCCTCAAGGCCCTGGCCGCTCTTTTGTAAATCGATCATGCCTTTTGCTCCAACAGCTTCAGCCCGACCCAATAGCGGGCAAATTGATACGCGCAACGTCCGTTGCGATTACCCCGGCCCGTGGCCCAGCGCACCGCGAGGATGTCCAACTCTTCGTCACGCTGCCACTTGAGACCGGCCTTGTCGGCCAATTGGCCGATCCAGTGCTCGACGACGTTGAGGAAATGTTCCTGAGTAAACGGATAGAACGACAGCCACAGGCCAAAACGGTCCGACAGTGCGATCTTGTCTTCCACCGCCTCATTGGGATGGAGCTCGCCATCGACCCTTTTCCAGTTTTCGTTATCGCTTTCCTTTTCCGGCACCAGATGGCGACGGTTGGAGGTGGCGTACAGCAGAACGTTATCTGGCGCCTGCTCGAGAGAGCCATCGAGTACGCTCTTGAGCACGCGATAATCGCCCTCGCCCGACTCGAACGACAGGTCATCGCAGAACAGCACAAACCGTTGAGGCAGCTTGGCAATCTGCTCGACCACCCGCGGCAAGTCCGCCAGGTGATCGCGCTCGATCTCGATCAGCCGCAGGCCGTTCTTGGCGTGTTCGGCCAGCAAGGCGCGCACCAGCGACGATTTACCGGTGCCCCGCGAGCCCCAGAGCAAGGCGTGATTGGCAGGCATGCCGTCGAGGAACTGTTGAGTATTGCGGCCCAATTGCTCAAGTTGCCGGTCAACGCCGATCAGGTCGGACAGGCGCATGTCGAGGCTGACTTGCAGCGGCAACAGAAAACCGTTGCGACCCTCGCGTTGCCAGCGTGCGGCCAGGCAATGTGTCCAGTCGACCGTTTGCCGAGGCGCCGGCAGCAGCGGTTCGATACGGGCCAGAACGGCATCGGCGCGTTCAAGAAAAGCATTCAATCGGGAATCCACGTCTTCTCCTCGGGCACGTTCACAGTGATGATGGCGGTACAGCGACGAAACACAGCATCCGATGCCCGGCCAACACCCCGTACAGGTGTTTTGCGAGAACATCGGTATCCATTGATGATCGACTATGCTTGAGCAGCGAAGGGAAACGGAAGTGGTTCAACACCCCATGGATATCAAGTTCAGCCAGCGGCTGTCGTACAAGCAAGCCAAGCTTACGGTGCTGGTCGGTTTCATTCTGGGCACGCTGCTCAGCCTTGTGCAAATAGGCATCGATTATGCCAGCGAAGACGCCTCCATCAACCGCGAAATCCTGTCGTTGCTGGAAATCAGCCATAACCCCGCGTCTCGCATCGCCTACAACATCGATGCCGAACTCGCCCAGGAACTGATCCTGGGCCTGCTGCGCTCCCCGGCGATCATCGGCGCGAAATTGACCGACAACAACAATACCGTGCTGGCCAGCGCCAAACGCCCGGGCCTGGAAAACAATTACCGGGTGCTCAGCGACTTCCTGTTCGGCGCCAACCGACAGTTTGAAGACCGTCTTTACCTCGACCACTTGCCGGACGAATCCCTCGGGACCTTGCACCTGGATGTCGATACCTACACTTTCGGCAGTCGTTTCCTGCGCCGGGCCGAAGTGACCCTGCTCAATGGCTTCGCGCGCAGCCTGATCCTTACGGGCATTCTGCTGGCGCTGTTTTACGTGATGCTGACCAAACCGCTGGTACGGGTCATCCGAGAACTCAGTGGTCGTGATCCGCGCAGCGCGGAGCCGACCTGGCTGGAGTATCCGGCGGGGCATGAAAACGATGAAATCGGCGTCTTGGTCAAGGTCGCCAATCAACAGTTCGATAACATTGCCACCGAGATCCAGCAGCGGCGCAATGCCGAAAACCGCCTGACCGACTACCTCTCGCAACTGGAAAATATCGTCTCGGCCCGTACGGCGGAACTCAAGGCCATCAACTCGCGGCTCAGCCAGTCCAACGAGGAACTGGAAGTCGCCCGCCGTACCGCCCTGGACATGGCCGAGGCACGCTCGGTATTCCTGGCCAACATGAGCCATGAAATCCGCACGCCTCTCAACGGTCTGCTGGGGATGATCGCGCTCTCGCTGGACGGCCCGCTCAATGCCGAGCAGCAGCAACAACTGTCCATCGCCCATGACTCGGGCAAAGTGCTGGTGGAACTGCTCAACGATATTCTCGACCTGTCGAAATTCGATGCCGGCCAGCTGGAACTCGAACACATTCCATTCGACCTCGGCTCGCTGATCGAAGACACCGCCAACCTGCTGTCCCAGAACGCCGCGCCGAGCGTCGAGCTAACGTGCCTGATCGACCCGCAATTTCCCGCACTGGTGCTCGGTGATCCGACCCGGGTCCGGCAGATCGTCAGCAACCTGCTGTCCAACGCCCTCAAGTTCACCCGCTTCGGGCGGGTCGATGTGCGTCTTTCAACGTTCGAAGACGGCGTGCGAATCGAGGTCTGCGACACTGGCATCGGCATTGCCCAGGACGCACAGGTCAAAATCTTCCAGCCCTTTACCCAGGCCGGTGCCGGCATTACCCGGCAATTCGGCGGTACCGGGCTGGGCCTGGCGCTGACTTACAACCTCTGCGAAGCCATGCAGGGGCGGCTGACGATCAGCTCGGAAGCAGGCTTCGGCAGTCAGTTCTGCGCCGACCTGCCGCTGCCCTGCCACACCCGCGCCATCCCGCCAGCAGCTCTGCAAGGCAACATCGTCGCGATCACGGCCGCCAGCAGCGGACTGGCGGAACTGCTACAGAATCTATTGCCCGAATGGGGGCTCGGCTATCAACAACGTTCCATCGATGACCGATTGATCGGCCTGAAACCGGATGTGTTGATCACCGACTGTCCCGAATGCCTGTTTGGCCTGCGCCCAACTTTAACCGCGCCGATTCTGCTGGTGACCGCATACGGCAGTTTCCTGCCCAGCGAGCAAGCCAGCGCCCTGGCACCTTTGCAGCAACAGGCGCGACCGTTGGCGCGCAATGCGCTGTACCAGACATTGCGACGGATCCTGCAGCCGGAACTCAACACGATCAACGGTGCCCGGGTCGAAGTCCTCTCGCCCCAGCGACGCGGGCGCATCCTGCTGGTGGAGGACAACCCGGTCAATCAGTTGGTGGCCAAGGGCATGCTCGGCAAACTCGGCTGCGAGGTGAGCGTCGCGGCCCATGGCGCCGAAGCCCTGGATCAGCTCGAACACAGCGAATTCGACCTGGTGCTGATGGACTGCAACATGCCGGTGATGGACGGTTATGAAGCCAGCCGGCAGATCCGTCGCAGCGGGCGCTGGCCACAACTGCCCATCGTCGCCCTGACCGCCAACGCCATGTCCGAAGAACGCGAACGTTGCCGTGCGGCGGGCATGAGCGACTACCTGGCCAAACCCTTCCGCCGGGAAGAACTGGCGGCCCTGCTCGACTTGTGGATACCCACTACGACAGCGATTTGATTTGCCCCAACAGGTGATCAAGACCATCGCGCAGCTCATTCAGGCGATCCAGATCGACACCGCTATCGCACAACAGGCGGGCCTTGAGCGGCCCGACCTGATCGCGCAAGGCCTTGCCGGTGGACGACAGGCTCAAGTGCACCTCGCGCTCATCGCGCGCCGAACGCTGGCGCTGCACCAGTTGCAGTTGCTCAAGACGCTTGAGCAGCGGCGTCAGGGTCCCGGAATCCAGCGCCAGGCGCTCGCCCAGCGCCTTGACCGTCGGCTGCTCCGGCGCCGCCTCCTGCCATTCCCACAGCACCAGCATCGCCAGGTATTGCGGGTAGGTCAGGCCCAGTTGATCGAGCATCGGCTTGTAGGCACGGATCACCGCCCGAGAAGCGGCGTACAGCTTGAAGCAGAGCTGACTGTCGAGTTTCAGCGAATCAACTGACAACGTGTTCATTTGAGCAGGGCTTCGATCTCGCGGCGCAGCGCTTGCGGCTTGGTTGCCGGAGCAAAGCGCTTGACCAGTTGACCGTCCTTGCCGATCAGGAACTTGGTGAAGTTCCATTTGATGCCCTGGGAACCCAATACACCTGGCGCGCGTTTTTTCAGCTGAACGAACAGCGGATGAGCGCCGGCACCGTTGACTTCGATCTTCTTGAACAGCGGGAAACTCACCCCGTAATTCAGCTCGCAGAACTCGGAAATCGCCCCTTCGTTGCCCGGCTCCTGCTGGCCGAACTGATTGCAGGGAAAGCCGAGTACCACCAAACCTTGATCCTTGTAGCTCTGCCAGAGCTCTTCGAGGCCTTTGTACTGCGGGGTGAAACCACATTTGCTGGCGGTGTTGACCACCAGCACCGCTTTACCGGCGAAATCGGCCAGGGTCTTTTGCTCCCCCTTGATGGTGGTGCAAGGGATGCTCAGCAGGTTGTCGCTCATGGCACGAACTCCGAGTGAAGGAAGATCAAACATAGCGAGCAATTGAATTGTGTGCAATTTAATAAATCAATAGATGCACGGCACGCGAACATCATTGCAGGAGCTGCCGGAGGCTGCTCCTGCGTATACAAATCAAGCGCACGACATCAGCAGATTATTCGCGGGGAACGAGGTCCAGGCACACCGAGTTGATGCAATAACGCAAACCGGTTGGCGGCGGACCGTCCGGGAACACATGCCCAAGGTGCGCATCGCATTTGGCGCAGACCACTTCGGTACGGATCATGCCGTGGCTAATATCACGGATCTCGACCATCGCGCTGTCGCCGATCGGCGCATAGAAGCTCGGCCAGCCGCAGCCGGAATCGAACTTGGTTTTGGAGTCGAACAGCGGTGCGTTGCAGCAGATGCAGTGGTAAACGCCGTCGGTTTTGGTGCCGTTGTATTTACCGGAGAACGGTCGCTCGGTGCCCTTGAGGCGGCAAACGTTGTACTGCTCCGGATCAAGCATGGCCCGCCATTCTTCCAGGGTTTTTTCCAACTTTTCCATTGATACACCTCAGCAGCTGAAAAAGCCCGATCTGTACCTTTTCCACGGATCGGGCGGCACGTATGATTGCGCCTCGTCAAACGCCAGTCTGGCAGCCAGACCACGCGCATTCAAACGGATTTATGAGTGCCGCCACTCAAGGCGTCAGGCCTGTGTGAATACGCAGGATTCCCAGCACGGTCGTTCACACGCCGCCTGGATCGTTCATTTTCGGGAACACATCGCCATGCAGGTCAGCAAATCGAACAAGCTCGCCAACGTCTGCTACGACATTCGCGGCCCAGTGCTCAAGCACGCCAAACGCCTGGAAGAGGAAGGTCATCGCATCCTCAAGCTGAACATCGGCAACCCGGCGCCCTTTGGTTTCGAAGCGCCGGACGAAATTCTTCAGGACGTGATCCGCAACCTGCCGACCGCCCAGGGCTACAGCGACTCCAAAGGCCTGTTCAGCGCCCGTAAAGCCGTGATGCAGTACTACCAGCAAAAGCAGGTGGAAGGCGTCGGCATTGAAGACATTTATCTGGGCAACGGCGTTTCCGAGCTGATCGTGATGTCGATGCAGGCCCTGCTCAACAACGGCGACGAAGTGCTGGTACCGGCCCCCGACTATCCGCTGTGGACCGCCGCAGTGAGCCTGGCGGGTGGCAACCCGGTGCATTACCTGTGCGACGAGCAGGCCAACTGGTGGCCGGACCTGGCCGACATCAAGGCCAAGATCACCCCGAACACCAAGGCCCTGGTGATCATCAACCCGAACAACCCGACCGGCGCGGTGTATTCGAAAGAAGTCCTGCTGGGCATGCTGGAACTGGCCCGTCAGCACAATCTGGTGGTGTTCTCCGACGAGATCTACGACAAGATCCTGTACGACGACGCCGTGCACATCTGCACCGCCTCGCTGGCACCGGACCTGCTGTGCCTGACCTTCAACGGCCTGTCCAAGTCCTATCGCGTGGCCGGCTTCCGCTCCGGCTGGATCGCCATTTCCGGCCCGAAACACCACGCCCAGAGCTACATCGAAGGCATCGACATGCTGGCAAATATGCGCCTGTGTGCCAACGTGCCGAGCCAGCACGCAATCCAGACCGCACTCGGTGGTTATCAGAGCATCAACGATCTGGTATTGCCCCAAGGGCGTCTGCTGGAACAGCGTAATCGTACCTGGGAACTGCTCAACGACATTCCGGGCGTGAGCTGCGTCAAACCGATGGGGGCGCTGTATGCGTTCCCGCGGATCGATCCGAAAGTCTGCCCGATCCACAACGACGAGAAATTCGTGCTCGACCTGCTGCTCTCGGAAAAGCTGCTGGTGGTACAAGGCACGGCCTTCAACTGGCCATGGCCAGACCATTTCCGCGTGGTCACCCTGCCACGGGTCGACGACCTGGATCAGGCCATTGGCCGGATCGGCAACTTCCTCAAGTCCTATCGCCAATAAATGGCCTGTCACCGTGCGACGCGGATAAAAGTCGCACGGTGATTAATTCAGCAACACTTCTGTGCGCCCTGCCCTGCCTCGTTGTTTCAAGCGCTGACTGACGACACGCTTCATGCCCACGCCCAATAACGGCGGGGGCCTGTGAAGCTAATCGGCTGACAACCGTTTCCCATGTCGACGTCGGAAATGCCCTTCAAGCAGCTAGACTGTTGCCGTAGGACACAGTTTGAAATAGTCACCCGGTTGAATAGCCCGGTGCAGCACCTTATATACCCCGCAGTACGCTACATCTTTAGCACGAGGAGATTTCTACAACCATGATGCGCATTTTGCTGTTTTTGGCCACTAACCTGGCGGTCGTGCTGATTGCCAGCATCACCCTGAGCCTTTTCGGCTTCAACGGGTTCATGGCGGCCAACGGGGTTGATCTCAACCTCAATCAGCTGCTGATTTTCTGTGCGGTCTTTGGTTTCGCCGGTTCCCTGTTCTCGCTGTTCATCTCCAAGTGGATGGCGAAAATGAGCACCAGCACCCAGATCATCAGCCAGCCGCGCACCCGGCATGAGCAATGGCTGCTGCAAACCGTCGAGCAACTGTCCCGCGAAGCCGGGATCAAGATGCCCGAAGTCGGGATTTTCCCGGCCTATGAAGCCAACGCCTTCGCCACCGGCTGGAACAAGAACGACGCACTGGTCGCGGTCAGCCAGGGCTTGCTCGAGCGTTTCTCGCCGGATGAAGTGAAAGCCGTTCTGGCCCACGAAATCGGTCACGTGGCCAATGGCGACATGGTCACCCTGGCGCTGATCCAGGGCGTGGTGAACACCTTCGTGATGTTCTTCGCCCGGATCATCGGCAATTTTGTCGACAAGGTGATCTTCAAGAACGAAGAAGGCCAGGGTATCGCCTACTACGTGGCGACCATCTTCGCTGAACTGGTCCTGGGCATCCTGGCCAGCGCCATCGTCATGTGGTTCTCGCGCAAGCGCGAATTCCGCGCCGACGACGCCGGCGCACGCCTGGCCGGTACCAGCGCAATGATCGGTGCCCTGCAGCGCCTGCGTGCCGAACAAGGGTTGCCGGTGCACATGCCGGATACCCTGAATGCCTTCGGCATCAACGGCGGTCTCAAGCAAGGGTTCGCCCGCATGTTCATGAGCCACCCGCCGCTGGAAGAACGCATCGACGCACTGCGTCGCCGGGGCTGACAGCTTCCGCAGCACTAAAAGAAAAGGCCCGCAGTGAATGCGGGCCTTTTTTTGTCTGTTGTCTCGTCCTGAATAAGGTTTACACCTTCTGACTTATCTTCAGGAGGAACCAATGGATACGGGAAAAAGGCGCAGC
>NZ_JBWKWT010000021.1:0-85881 GCF_059422365.1 Pseudomonas sp. GW821-FHT01E10 | reverse complement strand
AGGCCATCGCTGACCTGCACGCTGAACACTTCGTTGTGACTCTCGCCAGCCTTCAGCGATTGCACGGCACTGGCGACGCCATTGGTGCCATTGGCCAACGTGTAGGTCCACTGGCCGCTGCTGTCGACGGCGATCGAGCCGTAGCTGCCGGTGTTTGACCCGGCAATGCTCCAGGTCGCCGTGGCCGCGTGATCGATGTCAGTCGAGCTGAATTGGCCACTGACGCTGAGGGTGCTGTCCTCCTGCACGGCGCCGACATCGTTGCCGCTGGCGAAGCTGAGCACCGGCGCGTCGTTGCTGCCGGTGACGGTGACAGTCACCAGATGGGTGGCGACGCCACCGAGGCCATCGCTGACCTGCACGCTGAACACTTCGTTGTGACTCTCGCCAACCTTCAGTGATTGCACCGCACTGGCAACACCATCGGTGCCGTTGGCCAGGGTGTACGTCCACTGACCAGTGCCGTCCACCGTGATCGAGCCATAGCTGCCAGTGTTGGACCCGGCAATGCTCCAGGTGGCGGTGGCCGCGTGATCGATGTCGGTCGAGCTGAACTGGCCACTGACACTGAGGGTGGTGTCTTCCTTCACGGCGCCGGCATCGTTGCCGTTCGCGAAGCTGAGCACCGGTGCGTCATTGCTGCCAGTAATGGTGATGGTCACAGTCTGCGTCGCCGAAGCAGCGTTAGCCGCGCCGCTGTTGTCGGTGGCGACCACGGTGTACGAGAAGGTGACGGTTTCACCCGCGCCGAGGAAATCGAGGTTCTGGCTGGTGCTGTAGTCCCAGCTGTTGTGATCAACCGAGAACCCGGCGACCAGTGCTGAGGCCACACCCGCATCGAGCGTGCCGCCGCTCCAGGCGATGTTGCCGTTGGAGGCGTGCGACACAGTCACCACGTCGATGTTGTCCACATCGGCAAAGCTCAGTGCGCCGCTGTCGCTCAGTGTGGCCGTACCGTTGCCTTCGCTCATGGCGCCGGTGGTGTCGGCAATCGTCAGCGTCGGCCGGTCGTTGGTGCCGGTGATGGTAATGGTCACGGTCTGTACCGTGCCGTCGCCGATCGCCACGTTATAAGTCTGGGTGAGGATCTGGCCTTCGCCCAGGAACTGCACGGCGGCGTTGTCTACCGCGAAGTGCCAGCCCAGCGAACCGCTACCGGTGCCGGTGCTGTCGTGCAGTGGATCTGTGGTGAAGCTGCCCAGGTAGCCGGAAGCGCCCGGTGTGACGGTGACGCTGTGGGTGTCGATCAGGTCGGCGTCGGTGAAGGTGATGCTGCCGTTGGCGGCGTAGTCGCCACTGTCTTCCTTGGCATCGCCGGTCTGCACGCCGCTGGTGATGTGCACCTGGTCGTTGGTGCCGGTGATGGTGATGATCACATTTTGCGTTGTCGACGAACCATGCCCATCACTGACGGTGACCACATAGGTTTCGGTAGCTGTCTGACCCTGGGCCAGGTACTGGGCTGCCGCATTGTTCACGGTGTAAGTCCAGTTAACGGTGCCGTTGGCCGCATTGGCCGCTTCAATGACAGAGGCAAGGCTGAAGTTGCCCAGCGCTGTGGTATTGCCTCCCGCCGCCACGAATGAAGCGGTATGCGTGTCGCTCAGATCGACATCGCTAAATGCAATCGTGCCTGTCGTACTCAGCGAATCGGTAGTGCTCGGCGTTGTGGGCGCATCTTCGGTCACCGTGCCAGCCTGCACGCTGACGTTCATCGTCACACTGTCATTCATACCGGCAAATTGCACTTGCGCAGTGGCCCAGCTGAGGGTGCCATTGCCGAGACGAATCGCATACGTAAAGCTGTCTGCCAGGGACGCTCCGGCAGCAAGCTCCTGAAGTTGCGTCTTGAAAGCAGTCGATAAGGTAGCGGCGTCGTAGCCGACTTTGCCATCCGATGTAATCCAGATTTTTGCCCCGTTGAGGCTGGTGTCGGTGCTCGTCGCCTCAATTCTGCTCGTGTCCTGGACCAGCAGATCGGCCGGGGCATAAACCTTGGTGGCAGTAGAAAGGCTGGTCGCGTTATCAACTGACCAGAGCGTCTTTGCGTTACCGCCCAGGTCATTGGACATGACATCCAGGTACACGACACCCTGCAGGTCTTCAGTGATGGTCACGTTGCTCGTGCCAATGACACCTGTAGTGAAAATGTCGTCCTGCGCCTGCGGCGTATTGGAAAACGAAGTAACGGTGCCGCCGCTGGTCGTGGTGGTGGTAGCCATGTCTTTCTCCCGAGAATGCTTTTTTTATTGGAATTGCCAGGGACTGCTAACAGGACGAAGTCCCGTGCTTGCGCCGCTCAGAGTGTTCAGGAGCGGTACGGGGCGGCTACCGGACATCGTCGACCGTCTGGGCTTGACGGGACAGGTGCTGCCGGCAGAGGGGCGCTGGTCTCGCGGGGGTGAAGAAACTCGCCGTACTTGAGGAGCGAATCGCAGAAGCGGTCGGGCGAACGTGGGCCCAAGCCTGAGGCTGCGCTGCGCGTGGCGCGCAGTATCCTGAGAGCGCCCATAGTGAAGGGACTCCTGAAGTAATGGCTGGATAAGGCCGTATTTTGGTACAGCACTGATTCAGGGATACGGCCTTTCCTGATATCAGTTTGATAGGTGTTTAGTTGTGGGGTCAGGCTTTGTAAAGGTGTTAAGCGCAGGTAACAGTACGATGTGCCAATATTCCGACAAGTGGATGTTTTGGTGTCAATATTATGTCGATTTGTTTTTGGCGAAGTGCCCGCCGGCACTCAATAGTGGTGTGCCTCAAATGAGCTGAAACCCTTATGCGGCAAGGGCTGGCTGCGTAATTTCAGTGCAAGAACACTCTAAAATTGCAGCGTCAGCGGTTAGAAAAGTCCATCAGAGCATTCCCTGGCGGTTTTTTCTTGCTCGAACCACCTGACGACTTACGTGGAAAGTCCGTTATTGCTGTGCCTTACTTCTGACTCCACTCAAGGAGCCAGCAATGCGACACAGAGGTGCACAGTTCTGGTTATGGACCGACCCCCGATTACCTCACCACATCCATGAAGAAATGCTCGGTGACGGGACACAAGTGGAAGTGCGGGCACGACTGAGTCGTGAGGGGATCACCCAGGTGTTCATCGGTGTTTACGATGCCCGTGGGATCATGCTGTGTGAGGAGTTTCACGACAGGGGCCGTGATGAGACTTACTGTGCGGCGTTGAAGTGGGGCGCTCTACGAGCGGGCGAGATCGTCGCGGGCACGCAGGCCTTCGTTGCACCTCATCGGGTGCAACTGACGCTCGGCACGGTCATCACCGATGAGTCGGTACTGGCGCTGCGGCGGATGGAAATGAACGAACGTGAGCGTTTCAAGCTCAGCTGTGAAGATGCGTGGTCGGAATACCTGACCGCCAAAGCGGCCATGCTTGACCTCATGCGCGCGCCCAAAGTCGATCCCAGGGTCTGGGCGGACCACAAGGAGCGACTGAAGCAGGCGATTGACCGGCGCGTCTGTGTACAACGCGCCTATTTACGCTGAGCTATTCAGAACCTGATGCCTGGGGCTGTCGCAGGGTCTCGATGGTCGCGATCAGGTCATCGTAGGACACCGGTTTTCCAATGTACTGGTCAAAGCCCGATTGACGAGCCTTTTTAATATCGCTGATAGCGCCATAGCCAGTCAGGGCAATGGCCGGCACATCCTTGACATGCGGCAACTGACGTAATGCTTGCATCAGTTCATGGCCGTTCATGACCGGCATGCCCAAGTCCGAAATGATCAGGTCGAAGTGGCTGTTTGCAGCCGCGTCCAGAGCGTCCTTCGGATGATCGAAGGCAACGACTTCGGCGTCCTCCATTTCCAGCAGCATCTTCAGGGTTTCCAGTACCTCGGCGGAGTCGTCGACCAGCAGAATCGTCAGGCCGCTCAGTTTTCCTGATACCTCATCGGTTGGCGTTGTGGTTTGGGTTTTGCCTTCACTACTGGCCAGGGGCAAATAGACAGTGAAGGTACAGCCTTCCCCAACGCCCGGCGAACTCACTTCAACCGTGCCATGTTGGGCCTCGGTCAATTGGCGCACCAGTGACAAACCGATGCCCAGCCCTTCGCGCTGGTGGTTGGCGTGCTGTGTTTCAGCCTGGCCAAACAGGTCGAATACGTGTTCGAGGTTCTCTGCCGCGATGCCGGTGCCATTGTCCTTGACGTCCAGCCGCGCCATGTTTCCGGCCAGGCTGGCGATCAATTGCACGCGGCCGTCGGGCGGGGTGAATTTCAGTGCGTTATTCACCAGGTTCCAGATGATCTGCTCCAGGCGCGTCGGATCGGCGCGCACCATCAACGGCTCCGAAGGCACATGCAGCTCGACGGTGGTGCTGTGCTGGTCGTTGAGGACGACGGTGTAAATATCGCGCAGCACACTGGCCAGATCCACGGCGATCGGTTTGAGCTTGAGCTTGCCGGTGCGCACGCGTGCGACATCCAGCAGGTCGTCGATGATCCGCGCCTGGCTGCTGACAGCATCGCAGATGGTGTTGACGGCTTTGGCGGCCGGCGCCACCGACTTGGTCACCGGCAAGCGCCGCAACAGTTCGGCGTTGAGCTGGATCAGGTTCAGAGGATGCTTGAGTTCGTGGGACATGACCGCGAAGAACTCATCCTTGAGGTAATTGGTGTTCAGCGTCTCGGCCAGTTGCTGGCTTTGTTCCTCATGCTGGCGTTTGTGACCGGTCAGGTCCCGGGCGATTTTCACGTAGCCGCGAAGGTTGTCACCGCTGAGCAAGGTCACTTCGCCGCTGCAATAGAAGCGGCTGCCGTCCTTGCGCAGGTGCCAGCGTTCATCTTCGGAACGGCCATGGGTGCGAGCCCCCAGCAGTTCGGATTCAGGCACGCCGGAGGCGCGGTCTTCGGCGGAAAAAATGAAGTCGTAGTAAGCGCCTTCGGCCTCAGCCTTGCTGTAGCCGAAGATCAGTTCGGCGCCTTTGTTCCAGGTGGTGATCACGCCTTGTTCATCAAGGGTGATGATCGCGTAGTCGCGGGTGCTTTCGGCCACCAGGCGCATGCGTTCTTCGCCCAGGCGCAGCTCTTCTTCGGCCTCGCGGCGTTTGGTGATGTCAATGAACGTCAGCACGGTGCCGTCGATACGGTCTTCGCTGGAGCGATAGGGCAGCAGGCGGGCGATGTACCAGTGCTTGTCGGTGCTGCTGACTTCACGTTCGATCATGTTCAATGATTCGAACACCGATGCCGCGTCACTCGCCAGGTCGTCGTAGTGCAGGCGATGGGTGATGTCGAGCAGGGAGCGGCCGGTATCCACCGGCAACATGCTGAAAATATCGGTGGCACGCGGAGTGAACCACTTGATCCGCATGCTACGGTCGACAAACACCGTGGCAATGTCGGTGGAGGCGATCAGGTTGGTCAGGTAGTCGTTGATCTTGTCAGTTTCTTCGACTTTGGTTTTCAGCTCGTAGTTGACCGTCAGCAGCTCTTCGTTGATCGATTGCAGTTCTTCCTTGCTGGTTTCCAGCTCTTCGGTGGCCGAGCGCAGTTCTTCGTTGATCGCCTGCATTTCTTCGTTGGAAGCTTTCAGTTCTTCACTGGAAATTTCCGATTGTTCAATGGTGTCCTGCAAGTGCAGTTTGGTGCGTTGCAGTTCACGCTCAAGATTGGACAGCACCTGGCTTTCGGTTTGAAGCAGGGTCTTGGCCGTCGCTTGCGAAGGATCGACTTCGACTTCCTCGAAAATCACCAGGATGAACTCGCCGTCCGCCTCTTCATCCTTGTAAGGCTGCGCCTCCAGGCTGACCTTGTAATGCCGCTCTTCGCGCTTGACCGGCACCTCGCGGGATCTCACGGCCAGGCCGCTCTGCTGGACCTGGAACAGCGTGGTGCGGATTTCCAGGCGCAGCTCCGACAGGATCAGCGTCAGCAGGTTGCGTGACAACTCACCGCCCACATGCCGAAGGAAACGCCCGGCAGTTTCGCTCATGTGCAGGATGTCGGCGTTGGCATCGACGATCATGCTCGGCGGGGCCGCGCGTTCGAGGGCGCGCTGGTGGATGTCGGCAAACGACAGTTTGCGCTGCACGGCGTGTTGCGGTGCCTGATGGGAAATATTGGAGCGCACATAACCACCGCGCGGCACGGTCGGCGTGCGTCGGCTGTTGGCGGTGCCGGTCTTGGCGCGGAAGATCCGGTTGCGTTTGTCCACCGGCGTGAACAGCTCATGGCAAGCGTCTGCGCTTTCGGAGGAACCGAGGAACAGAAAACCGCCGGGGCGCAAGGCGAAGTGGAACATCTGCAGGATTTCGCGCTGTACTTCGCGATCCAGATAGATCAACAGGTTCCGGCACACGATCAGGTCGATTTGCGAGAAGGGTGGATCGGACAGCAGGCTGTGTTTGGCGAACAGCACCTTCTCGCGGATTTCCTTGCGAATCCGATAGTGCTCATCTTCCTTGATGAAGTAGTGCCGCAGCCGCGTCGGCGGCACATCCGTCACGATGGCTTGCGGGTACAGGCCGGCCCGGCCGAAGCTGATGGCGCGCTCGTCGATGTCGGTGGCGAAAACTTGCAGTGAGGCCTTGCTGGCTTCCTGTTGCAGCTGATCGTTGACCAGCATCGCCAGGCTATAGGCTTCTTCGCCGGTGGAACAGCCAGCCGACCAGACCCGGATTTCTTCCTTTTCAGGCTGCGCCGAAACCGCGGCGCTGACCAGTTGCGGAATGACATCCCGCTCCAGCGCTTCGAAGGCTTCGCGATCACGGAAAAAGTTGGTCACGCCGATCAGCATGTCCCCCAGCAGCGCCTTGGTTTCTTCGGGATTGCTTAGCAGGTAGCGGTAATAGGCTCCCAAGTCGGGCTGGGCCGTGACCTGCATCCGGCGTTCGATCCGCCGCAATACTGTCGCGCGTTTATAGTGCTTGAAGTCATGACCGGTGCCGGTGCGCAACTGGATCAGGATGTCGTGCAGCATTTGTTCGGCGAGTGCTGCATCGCGCTCGGACACCGAGGCGAAGGATTGCAGTTCCGGATCGTTGGCGGCAGGCAAGCTGATTTCCCGGGAGTTGTGCCACAGGTCCAGCAGCTTTTGCGGCATTTCTACTACGGGCAACACCAGATCGACCATGCCGGTCTCGATGGCCGCCCGAGGCATACCGTCGAACTCGGCGTCTTCCGGTACCTGGGCCAGGGTAATGCCGCCCTGTTCCTTGATACGCGACAGGCCGACTGCGCCGTCGGAACCGCTGCCCGAGAGCACCAGGCAGAAGGCGCGCTCGCGGTGTACTTGCGCCAGGTCGCGGAAGAACAGATCGATCGAGGCATGGCGTCCCAGTTGTGGGTCGTTTTCAATTACCTCAAGGTTATTGCCATTCATCACCAGTCGCCGCGCCGGCGGGATGACATAGACCCGGTTTTTCTCGATCGGTACGGTTTCGGTGACCTGCAGAACCGGCATCCGGGTCGATTCCTGGATGATCTTGTCTGCGACGCTTTGGTGGTCGGGCGACAGGTGAAGAATGATCACAAACGCCATGCCGTTGTCGTTAGGCATGTTCTCGAAAAACAATTTGATGGCTTGCAGCCCGCCAGCCGACGCACCGATGCCCACCACTGGAAAATCCAGGGTACTGAGGGTCAGGGCCTTTCGCTCGGGAGCCGTGGCCGAGTGCTTGGGGGTGGTGGTCATTTCCTGGCCTTTGCCGGCGATTTAGAGCGTATTGGGTTCAAGCGGATAATAATTAGCGTGCTTCAATAAATCAGGATAATCCCGTTTTTCAATAACGCCTTCAAATATTTAGCGCAGCCGTATGATCTTTTGGCAGTAAAAGGAACGATTGCACTCCCGCTGCTTCAAGGGAACGCGACTACTGGCCGATAACGCGACAAGCCGTTGTGATTTCATCGCTGGCGGCCGGTAAAGCTCATCACGCGATTGTGCGAAATTGCTTGATAGCCAATGGCCTCTCGCTATCATCTGCGCGCCTGAAAGGCCGCGAAGCTGAATTCGCAGCCATTGCCTTTAGGTTGTTCTTCCTTAAATTGCCTGGAAATCTTCGATGCTGTCGTATCACCAAAAAAGCTTTTTGATCGTCGATGATTTCTCGGATTTCCGCAGTTCCGTCAGGTCCATGCTGCGGGAGCTGGGCGTCAAGGACGTCGACACCGCTGATACCGGTGAGCAGGCGCTGCGCATGTGCTCGCAGAAGTCCTACGACTTCATCCTGCAGGATTTCCACCTGGGCGATGGCAAGAAAAACGGTCAGCAGGTGCTCGAAGACCTGATGATCGAGAAGCTGATCAGCCACGAAAGTGTGTTTGTCATGGTCACCGCCGAAACCAGCCAGGCCATGGTGCTCAGCGCACTGGAGCATGAGCCCGACGCTTACCTGACCAAACCGTTCAACCGCTCCGGCCTGGCCCAGCGCCTGGAGCGACTGGAACAGCGCAAGACCTTGCTCAAGCCGATCCTGCAAGCGCTTGACCGGGGCAAACCGGTTGAAGTGCTCAACGCCTGCATCGCCCTGTGCAAACAGGACATTCGTTATTCGCCGCTGTGCCTGCGTTACCGCGCTGATGCATTGCGCGATTTGAACCAGAACGAAGCGCTGGAGCGTCTTTACGACAGCATCATTGCGGATCGGCCTTTGCCCTGGGCGTTTGCCGGATTGGGCCAATTGCTGTTCAAGCGCGGGCAGGTCAGCCAGGCCAAGGGCATTTACGAAAAAGCCTTGAAAGTCTTCCCGATGATGCCGGCCCTCTACGATGGCATGGCCGATGTGCTGGTCGCCGAAGGTGACACCAAAGCGGCGCAGAAAGTGTTGGAAGAAGCAATTCGCCTGTCGCCGCTGGCGGTGCGCCGGCAAGCGTTGCTGGGCAAGTTGGCAATGGCCAACGAAGATTTCGACACTGCCTCCAAAGCCTATCGCCAGGCCGTGAACCAAGGGGCGCAGTCACGTTTCAAGGATGCGGAAAGCAACCTCGGCCTGGCCCATGCCTTGATCAGCAAAGGTGCGGAAAAGGGCCTGGACACGCGGACCCGCCTGGAAATCAACACGACGCTGAGTGCAGTGGCGAAGGAGAACCCTTCCGACCCAGGCCTGCAGATTCGTGCGCGTCTGATGAAGGCCACCAGCCTGCTGCTCAACGATGCCGAGACCGCCGAGAAGCTCACCGAGCAAGCGATGATGCGCCTCGATGGCATGGAACAGTTCATGAGCGCCGAAGCGGCGCTGCTGGTGGCCAAGCAGTTGCAAATGCTCGGGCAGGCGAGTGCCGGTGCTTCGATGTTGAAAAACTGTGCGGAAATCTACGGCGACGATCCGACCGTGATGAAGGGCATCGCCAAGCTGACCGACGACCCGACCATCCTCAACTCGGGCAATGCCGCCGCCGACCTCAACCGTCAGGGCGTGCGGGTGTACAAGACCGGCAATCTGGTGGAAGCCCGGGAAGTGTTCCGCAAAGCCCTGGCGCTGCAACCGAAGAACATCAGTATTGCCCTGAACATGGCGCAGTCGCTGCTGCATGGCACCGACACCAGCGTGCCGTCGGCCGAGCTGGAAGAGTGCCGGGCCTGCCTGAAAACGGTCGGCCTGATGCCCGATACCGATGCGCGTTATCCGCGCTACCAGAAACTGAAAATCAAGGCGTTCGGCGAATGATCGACAGCGAACCGTCACTCGACTTCTCTACGGTGATTGCCTCCACCGTGCACGACATGAAGAACTCTCTGGCCATGCTGATGCAGGCGCACAGCCAATGGCTGGCGCGTTTGCCCGACCCTGAGCGGCACACCCCGGAGCAGGGCGTCATCGACTTCGAGTTCGCCCACCTCAATGGCATGCTGGTGCAGTTGCTGGGGCTGTACAAGCTGGGCGTCAACCAGATGCCATTGCAGCCGGCCTACCATGAGCTCGATGACTTCATCGAGGCGCAACTGGCGGCTCATCAAGAAGTGTTCGCCAGCCGGGGCATTATCGCGACCTATGAAGTGGACCCGTTGAGCCCGCTGGGTTTCTTCGATCGGGAGCTGATTGCCTCGGTGCTCGCCAATTGCATCAACAACGCCATTCGTTATGCCCGGCATGCCTTGTTGATCAGTGTCAGCGATGAGGCCGGGCAATTGGTGCTGACCATCAACGACGATGGTGAGGGTTATCCACCCGAGATGATCGAGCGTCAGGCCGATTACGTGCAGGGCATCAACCACAGCAGCGGCAGTACCGGCCTGGGCTTGTACTTTGCCGGGCGGATTGCCGCCTTGCATCAGCGTGATGGTGTGGGCGGACGTACCGAAATCAGTAATGGCGGGCCATTGGGTGGCGGCGTGTTCAGCCTCTATCTCCCCTGAACGACACGTTCCTCACAGGATTGCGCCTTTTTGTTTGACGCTGCTTGATATTCCGAACAGCCGGAGCCTATTTTGTACGGGTCGCCGTTCGCGGCTCGTACAACAACAAGGATTGCGTCATGACAACCGATGGCCATCGCTCACTCGCGCAGCGATTGACGGGCATTGATGAGATTGAATGTGTCACGCCGGACCTGAACGGCGTGCCACGCGGCAAAGTAATGACCGCTGAAGGATTTCTTGAGGGGCGGCGTTTGCAGATGGCGCGGGGAGTGCTGCTGCAATGCATCATGGGCGGCTATCCGCCCGCGCACTTTTACGGCAGCGATGATGGCGATCTGGCGCTGGTGCCTGATCCGGGGCAGATCCACCGCTTGCCCTGGAGTTCGCACCCTCGGGCACTGGCCATATGCGATGCACAGGAACTGACTGGCGAGAGCTCGCACCTGTCGACTCGCGGCCAACTCAAGGCGGTGATCGCTCGCTACGCCGCCCTCGGTCTGGCGCCGGTCGTGGCGACCGAGCTGGAATTCTTTGTGTTCGCACCCAACCCTGACCCGACGCAACCCTTCCAGCCTCCAGTGGGCCTGGACGGTCGTCGCGAGGACGGTCATTCGGCATTCAGCATCAGCTCCAATAACGGCTTGCGGCCGTTCTTCACTGAAGTCTACGCAGGCATGGCGGCGCTGGGCTTGCCGCGCGATACCTTCATGCACGAGATGGGCGTCAGCCAGTTCGAGATCAACCTGCTGCATGGCGATCCGCTGCTGTTGGCCGACCAGACCTTGCTGTTCAAGCATCTGCTCAAGGAAGTGGCGCTCAAGCATGGCCTGACCGTGGTCTGCATGGCCAAGCCGTTGGCTCACACGCCGGGCAGTTCGATGCATATTCACCAGAGCGTCGTCGAGATCGACAGCGGGCGTAACGTGTTCAGCGACAAGGCCGGCGAGCCGACCGCGACCTTCCGTCATTTCATCGGTGGCCAACAGGCCGGCCTGGCGGATTTCACTGCGCTGTTTGCGCCGAACGTGAACTCTTATCAGCGCCTGTGTCATCCTTTTGCATCGCCCAATAATGCCTGCTGGTCCCATGATAACCGCGCGGCCGGCCTGCGCATTCCGGCCAGTTCACCGGTTGCTCGTCGGGTCGAAAACCGCCTGCCGGGGGCTGACGCCAACCCGTATCTGGCGATCGCCGCGAGCCTGGCGTCGGGGCTGTATGGCATCGAAAACAAACTGGAACCGAGCGAGGCGGCACGGGGCGAATTCGTGGTGCCGGATAATCTTGCGTTGCCGTGTACCTTGCATGCCGCTCTTGAACGTCTGAAACGTAGCCAATTGGCGAAGGAACTGTTCGGCAAGGAGTTCATCGAAGGCTACATCGCTTCGAAGACCCTGGAGTTGACCAGCTTCCTCGATGAAATTACTCCCTGGGAACGGCGTGTTCTAGCAGCCCAGGCCTGACGACCTGTCGCCATCGGGCTATCGTTGTCGATAGCCCGATACTCACTGCAAGGAGCCGCTCGGAACGCCAATGCGCCAAATCCTGAAATCCTTTCGAGGACTTTATTTCGCCTCGCTGATGATGTTGATCGGCTCGGGCCTGTTGAGTACTTACCTTGCCCTGCGCCTGGCGGCCGATAAGGTCGACAGCCTGTGGGTCGGCGCGTTGATGGCGGCCAACTATTTCGGCCTGGTGCTGGGCGGCAAGATCGGCCATCGGCTGATTGCCCGGGTCGGGCATATTCGAGCTTATTCAGCCTGCGCCGGGATCGTCGGTGCGGCGGTGCTGGGCCATGGCCTGGTGGACTGGCTGCCCGCGTGGCTGTTCCTGCGGGTGATCGTTGGCCTGGGCATGATGTGCCAGTACATGGTGATCGAAAGCTGGCTCAATGAGCAGGCAGAAGCCAAGCAGCGTGGCGTGGTGTTCAGCGGCTACATGATCGCTTCGTACCTGGGGCTGGTGTTGGGCCAGCTGATTCTGGTCATGCACCCGGGGCTGGGCCTGGAACTGCTGATGCTGGTCGCTCTGTGTTTCGCCCTGTGTCTGGTGCCGGTGGCCCTGACCCGGCGGATTCACCCGGCGCCATTGCACCCGGCGCCGATGGAACCGCGCTTCTTCATCAAACGCGTGCCGCAGTCACTGAGCACGGTGTTGGGGGCGGGATTGATCGTCGGTTCGTTCTACGGCCTGGCGCCGCTGTATGCCTCCCAGCAAGGATTGTCCACCGAGCAGGTCGGTCTGTTCATGGGCAGCTGCATTTTTGCAGGCCTGGTGGTGCAGTGGCCGTTGGGATGGCTATCGGATCGTTATGACCGGGCGGTATTGATCCGAAGTTTTGCGTTTAGCCTGGCACTGGCCGCGTTGCCGCTGGCGATCATGCCGCAGGTGCAACTGGAGGTGCTGTTCATCGCTGGGTTCCTCTGTTCGTTGGTGCAATTCTGTCTGTACCCGCTGGCGGTGGCGTTCTCCAACGACCACGTCGAGGGTGATCGCCGGGTGTCGCTGACGGCGATGCTGCTGGTGACTTACGGTGTCGGCGCGAGTGTCGGACCGTTGGTGGCAGGGGTATTGATGAAGTTGTTCGGCAGCCAGATGCTGTATGCCTTTTTCAGTTTTTTTGCATTGGTGCTGGTGTGGCGAATCCGCCCGAAAGCAGTCACCAATCTGCATCAGGTGGACGATGCTCCGCTGCATCACGTGGCCATGCCGGACAGCATGACGAGTTCGCCACTGGTGGCTTGCCTTGACCCGCGTGTCGATGAGCAGGTGGTGCAGGATCAGATGCAGAACCCGGTCAACCCGGAGGCTGATGTCAATCCGGATGCCGAGCCAGAACCTGAACCAGTTTCGGATTCAGAAGACCCGGACGCAGGTCGCGAGCAAAGTTTTACTGAAGCGCGGCCTTGATCAAGGCATAAAAAAACGGGCAGTCCCCGCAAGGGACTGCCCGTTTTTTATTGGCGGGGTGTATCAGAAGTCGTCTTTGTCAAAGCGCCGCGCTTCACGCTGAAGCTGATAGACGAACCGCTCGACCTGCCGTTGCACCAGGCCGCTCATGTTGTGAAAACGCACGCCGGCGAAGGTGGTGTTGATCTTTTCTTCAAAGTGCAGGTAACGCAGCTCCACCGGTGCCGTCATGCTGCCGAAGGGCAGGGCGGCGATGAAGCGGTCGTAGACCTGACCCAATTGCAGCTTGGCGGTGATGTCGCCTTCGAAGCGCAATTTGCAGCCGGTGGCGGAGATGTCCAGCAGTTTGCCGGCGAGGGGCGACTTGAGTTTCTCGCCTCCCAGCTCGACATTGACCAGTTGTGCCAGCTTCAACGCAGCGCGGAAAGCATTGCGGCGCTGGTGGTAAACCACCTCATCGGGCAGCGAGCCCCGGTAGCAGCGGCCATCGCCGGACTCGTCGATGGTCAGCGGGCCATTGCTTTCCCAGGCGATGCGCACGCCGTCGTGGAAGCCTTCGACCTTGAACGGTTCGCCGGCCAGCAGAAAGCGTTCGCCGTCGCGCGGGATCATTTCGTCCAGGGCGATCATGTTGCTGTCACGGTCGACGTCCACCAGATAACTCTGGAAGCGCTGGCTGCGCTCGTGGAACGTGATGATCAGCGGGTCATGGCTGTCTTGCAGCTGACGCAGGTTGCCGGAGATTTCCAAAGGCGTGGTGAGCACCTTGGGTGGCTGCGGAGCATCTTCCGCGCTTAAGGCATTGGACACGGGGTATCAATCTCCAGGCAAATATGACTACTGGCCGGCATTCTGCCAGCATGTTGCGTGTCTTGATAGGGCGTGCTCATTGAAAGGCTTAAGCCTGACTGAGCGGGCGTGGCTTGGCGAGCTTGGAGGTTGATCCGCGGGCATCGTAGAGCGCTGGCGGCTCGCCGCCGGTGAGGATTTTCAGCTGGTTGGCCGTGGCGGCCTGCTGCACCAGAATCGACTGGCCATTGTTGACATTGGCGGCTTGGCACTGGGCCAGGAGGTCGGTGAGCACGTCGCTCTGTCCCAGCAATCGTTCGCCAATGCTCGACTGGCTGGCGAGTTGCTCCAGGCCCTGGCGGTTGGTTGGCAGGTTGAGGCTGGCGAGGATTTCACTGCGCTTGCGGCCATGCTGTTCGAGCAGAATGATCAATGCCTGTTTATGCGCCAGAATTTCTTCGAGCAGTGGCATGTCGCGACCGTGCAAGGCAAGGGACTCGGTTTGCAGTAGCTCCAGCAGTTGTTGCGCCGGGGCGAAGTCGTCGATGATCAGTTGCAGTAATTGAGTGTCGTGCATGGCTGGCCTTGGGTTTTAAGCGTCCAAAAGCCTGGCGCGGGCCGTGGCCTAGCGCTGGGCTTCGAAGTTGAGCAGTTTGCTGGCTACACGGTTGCTGTCGACTTTATAGCTGCCATCGGCAATCGCTGCTTTCAACTCGGCCACGCGGGCGTTGTCGACGGCAGGCTGATCACGCAGCTTGTCAGTGACCTTCTGCAACTGTTGAGCCTCATTGCTGAGGTGTACCGATTCCCCGCTTTTGGTGGTACTGGCCTGTTCGGCCGGGGTATTCAGCGGCGCGGATTGGCCGGCTTCGGCGGTTTCCTTGGCGGTGCTGGTACGCGTACTGCCCGTAAGTGACGAGGAGCTGTTTAAACGACTGAAATCGATGACCATGACAAAAAACCTCTGGATATTTGGACGCTTGCCATGTTTTCGGCGATTCCCCGAAAAACTTTAGGCCCATTTATCAATGAGCTCGCATGCGCCAGCGCATGCCCTGCATGCGGCACAGTTTAGGCAACCGCCAGGCGGTGCGCCATCACTTCACAAACACAGAGCCCTTACATGGCCACTTCCACCTGGCCGGGCGCTGTGACTTGCGCCTTGATGACCCGCTGGGAGTTAAGGTTCTTCACGCGAATCTGTTCCCTCAGGCCGCCGTTGGACAGCGCTTCACCCGGCATGCGCACACTGAGCGTACCACTGCGGGCGGTAATCACCACTTGGTCGCCCTTGCGAACCACTTCCGCCTGTTCGAGATGCACCAGCGTAATGATCTGATCGGCGACCATTGGTCGGGTAAGTTTTTGCCCGATAGCCTGATCGACGGAAGTCAGAAACCCCTGATTTATCAGGCTGATATCACGCTCGCGCAGGGTTACGTCCTGAGGTTCGATAATCCCTGTGCGCTTGAGCGGACGAGTGGTCGTCACAATGTCGCGAAACAGCTTCACTTGAGCGGGCACGAACACCGTCCAGGGCGAGGCGCCATCGCAGCGAACCTTGACCGTGACCCGTCCCAGAGGCCTTGCCGGGCTCTCGAGGGTGGCTGTCAATTCCTTGTCGCACATAGGCATGCGCAGGCGCGGATCGAGCTGGTTGACCTGGATTTCGTAGCGACCTTGCGTTTGACTGGTGGCCAGATAGTCCTCTACGGTGAATTCAAGAAAGCCCTGGGTGACGCCGATAAGCATGTCAGGCAAGGTAACCGTATCAGCAAGGGCAGGGCTGCCAGCGTTGAACAGGCAAGCGGCCGACATCGCGCAGAGCAATCTGCGGCAGGTTGATGTCAGGTGTCGGAAAAATGTCGGTTCTGTGTTCATAAGAGTTAAAAAGCAAGCGCCGTGCCGTTTCGTGATGAATGTGCGTCGCAACACACTTAGCGTTGGTGTAGGAGTCTGGGCATGGCTGGTGTAATGGATTCGGTGAACCAGCGCACGCAACTGGTAGGGCAGAATCGCCTTGAGCTGTTGTTGTTCCGTCTCGACGGCCAGCAGCTGTATGGGATCAACGTGTTCAAGGTTCGCGAGGTGCTGCAATGCCCCAAGCTGACCCTGATGCCCAAGTCCAGTCCTGTCGTGTGCGGTGTGGCGAATATTCGGGGGGCAACCATTCCGATCCTGGATCTGGCGATGGCGACCGGTGCCGGTCGGTTGCTGGACCAGAGCAATCCCTTCGTGATCATCACGGAGTACAACACCAAGACCCAGGGTTTCCTGGTTCGGTCGGTGGAGCGCATCGTCAACATGAACTGGGAGGAGATTCATCCGCCACCCAAGGGCACGGGGCGCGATCACTACCTGACGGCTGTGACTCGGGTCGACAACCAGTTAGTCGAAATCATCGACGTCGAGAAGGTGCTGGCGGAAGTGGCGCCGACGCCGGAAGCGATTTCGGTGGGCGTGGTCGATGTTGAGACCCAGCACAAGGCGCTCTCTTTGCGCGTATTGACGGTCGACGACTCGTCGGTGGCACGCAAGCAGGTGACCCGTTGCCTGCAAACGATCGGTGTCGAAGTGGTGGCGTTGAACGACGGCCGGCAAGCGCTGGATTACCTGCGCAAGCTGGTTGACGAGGGGAAGAAGCCGGAAGAAGAGTTCCTGATGATGATCTCCGACATCGAGATGCCGGAGATGGACGGGTACACCCTGACGGCCGAGATCCGCGCCGATCCGCGCATGCAAAAGCTCCATATCATCCTGCATACTTCGTTGTCGGGAGTGTTCAATCAGGCGATGGTCAAGAAGGTCGGTGCCGATGACTTCCTGGCCAAGTTCCGTCCTGATGACCTGGCATCCCGGGTAGTCGACCGGATCAAAGCAGCAGATAACAGCTAGAGGCCTTCTGCCCCTGGCGGTCAACACGATTTAAGAGGCGGTATCTTTGTCTACGGGTAATTTGGATTTCGAACAGTTCCGGGTATTCCTGGAAAAAGCCTGTGGCATTTTGCTCGGTGAAAACAAGCAATATCTGGTCTCGAGCCGTCTCAACAAACTGATGGAACAGCAGGGCATCAAATCGTTGGGTGAGCTGGTTCAGCGCATCCAGACCCAGCCGCGCAGCGGTTTGCGCGAGATGGTGGTGGATGCCATGACGACCAACGAAACCCTGTGGTTTCGTGACACCTATCCGTTTGAAGTCTTGAAGAACAAGGTATTGCCTGAAGCGATCAAGGCCAGCCCCGGTCAGCGCCTGCGGATCTGGTCGGCGGCGTGTTCGTCGGGTCAGGAACCGTATTCGCTGTCGATGTCCATCGATGAGTTCGAACGGGTCAACATGGGCCAGTTGAAGATGGGCGTGCAGATCGTTGCCACCGACCTGTCCGGCAGCATGCTGACCAACTGCAAGACCGGCGAGTACGACAGCCTGGCCATCGGTCGCGGCCTGTCGCCCGAGCGCCTTCAGCGTTACTTCGACCCCAAGGGGCCGGGGCGCTGGGCCATCAAGGCACCAATCAAGAGTCGGGTGGAGTTTCGCTCGTTCAACTTGCTGGACAGCTACGCAAGCCTGGGCAAGTTTGACATCGTGTTCTGCCGCAACGTGCTGATCTACTTCTCCGCCGAGGTGAAGAAAGACATCCTGTTGCGCATTCACAGCACGCTCAAGCCGGGCGGTTATCTGTTCCTTGGCGCGTCCGAAGCGCTGAACGGTTTGCCGGACCATTACCAGATGGTCCAGTGCAGCCCGGGGATCATTTACCAGGCGAAGTGATTCGTTGACGGCATACAAAAAAACGGGAGTCCTCAGGGGCTCCCGTTTTTTTTGCCTGCTTGTTTCTCATAGGCACCCCAATACCTGTAGGAGCGAGGCTTGCCCGCGAAAGCGTTGGGGCGGTCAATGATGATTGTTGTCTGGCACACCGTTTTCGCGGGCAAGCCTCGCTCCTACAGTTGATCGGTGTTGCCCTGGGAAAGCGGCAGAAAAGCGGCAGGCGGCGGAAATCGGTTGCCGCTTTTCTGGCATTGCCGCCTCGTTACTGCTCGCAAAGCCCCGGTTTACGGGCTTTTTTGAATTGGCACGCCGCTTGCTATGTTCACGTTACGAAAAATCAGGTCACCCGAAGGTTTCCCGACATGAGCATCAGCTTCGATAAAGCGCTCGGTATCCACGAACAAGCCCTGGGCTTCCGCGCTCAGCGTGCTGAAGTCCTGGCCAACAACATCGCCAACGCCGACACCCCGAACTACAAGGCTCGGGATCTGGACTTCTCGAAAGTGCTCGCCGAGCAGAACGAGAAAACCAAAAACGGCAAGTTCGCCTTGAGCATGACCAACAGCCGTCACATCGAAGCTGAAGGCCTGGGCAATGGCGACGAGTCGCTGATGTATCGCACGCCGATGCAACCGTCGATCGACCAGAACACCGTGGATGCCCAACTGGAACAGTCGAACTACGCGGAAAACGCGGTCAACTTCCAGGCCAGCTTCACCCTGCTCAACAGTAAATTCAAAGGGCTGGTGTCAGCCCTGCGCGGAGAGTAATTCATGTCCCTGTCCAGTGTTTTCAACATTGCCGGTAGCGGCATGAGTGCCCAGACCACTCGCTTGAACACCGTTGCCAGTAACATCGCCAACGCCGAGACCGTTTCGTCGAGCATCGACCAGACCTACCGCGCCCGTCACCCGGTGTTCGCCACCATGTTCCAGGGCGGCCAGAGCGGCGGCAGCGATTCGCTGTTCCAGAACCAGGACGCGGCCGGTCAAGGCGTGCAAGTGCTGGGTGTGGTCGAAGACCAGAGCAACCTTGAAGCGCGCTACGAGCCGAATCATCCGGCCGCCGATGCCAAGGGCTACGTCTACTACCCGAACGTCAACGTCGTCGAAGAAATGGCCGACATGATTTCCGCAAGCCGTTCGTTCCAGACCAACGCTGAAATGATGAACACCGCCAAAACCATGATGCAGAAGGTCCTGACCCTCGGTCAGTGATAAGGGGCGACTTTCGATGAGTGTTACCGATACCACCAGCGGCGTAAGCCTCAAGGATGTCCTGGCCAACTCTTCGGTCAAGACCACGACCACCAGTGATGGTCTTTCCGCGGCGACCAGCAGTGCCACCGGCAGCAAGGCATTGGGCAAGGATGCGTTCCTGCAACTGCTGGTCACCCAGCTGAAAAACCAGAACCCGCTCGATCCTCAGGACAACAGCGCGTTCGTAGCCCAGTTGGCGCAGTTCAGTAGTCTGGAAGGCATCACCACGCTGAACGACACCGTCAGCGGCATTGCCAGCAACTACAACTCGTCGCAAGCCCTGCAGGCTTCTTCGCTGGTGGGCCGTTCGGTCATCGCGCAGACCGGCAAAGCCGTGGTCGACACCTCCAAGAACCTCAACGGTACGGTTGTGCTGCCGGCGTCGGCGAACCCGGTTACGCTCAAAATCAGTGACGCCGAAGGCAAGACCATCCGCACCATCGACATGGGCAGCCAGAGCGCTGGCAACGCCAGTTTCATCTGGGACGGCAAAAACGATGCCGGAGCAGTCGCCGCGGCCGGCACGTACTCCTTCTCTGCCAGCGCAACCTACGACGGCAAAGCGACCTCACTGGTTACTTACCTGCCGGCAACCGTCAACAGCGTGACCATCAGCCAGACCGGCGGTGAGCTGATGCTGAACCTGGCAGGCCAGGGCAGCGTTGCCCTGTCCAAAGTGCAAACCATTGGTCTATAGAGCCGACTAACACGGCACAAAGGAGTGGAATATGTCTTTCAATATCGGCCTTAGCGGTCTCTATGCAGCCAACAAACAACTGGACGTGACCGGCAACAACATCGCCAACGTCGCGACCACCGGTTTCAAATCGTCCCGTGCAGAATTCGAAGACGTGTACTCGGCCACTCGCCTGGGTACCGGCAGCAAGACCATCGGTAACGGCGTGCGCCTGGCCAACGTTTCCCAGCAGTTCAGCCAGGGTGATGTGAACAACACCGGCAACGTGCTGGACATGGGCATTCAGGGCAACGGCTTCTTCATCCTCAGCGACAACGGTTCCCTGAGCTACACCCGTGCCGGTGCGTTCAAGACCGATGCTCAAAACTTTGTGGTCGATAACAACGGCAACCGCTTACAGGGGTATGGCGTCGATTCCAATGGCAAGATCATCAACGGTGTGTTGACTGACTTGAAGATCGACACCTCGAGCCTGAAGCCGAATCCGACTACCAAGGTTGATCAGACGATGAACCTGAACTCGGCGGAAACCACGCCGACCGTGGCCCCGTTCAGCCCGACCGATACCAACAGCTATAACAAGACCATCTCCACCAAGGTTTACGACAGCCAGGGTAACGAGCACACCATGGATCAGTACTACGTGAAGACGGGTACCAATGCCTGGCGTGTCTATACCTACATGGACGGTCGCTCCCCGGCCAACCCTGCAACCACGCCTCCAGTGCCGATCACCGCTGACATCACTTTCAACTCCGACGGCAGCATTAACACGCTGACGGCGGGTGCCGGCTGGACCCAGACTGGCAACACGTTGACCATGACCGGTTGGGTGCCAGGTGCCATTACCAACGCCGCAACGATTCCTGTGACCTGGGGGCCGAACGGTTCCGTCGCTGCCACTGGCGGTATCGCGTTCAACATGGCGCTGACCACTTCTTACAACTCGCCAACCGCCCGTACCGCCCAATACCAGGACGGCTACGCCACCGGCCAGATCTCCAGCCTGACCATCGACGCCAGCGGCGTCATGACCGCCAACTTCAGCAACCAGCAAACCAAGGCCATCGGCCAGGTGGCGGTGGCGAGCTTCGCCAACGAGCAAGGCTTGCAGCCAATTGGCGGTACGCGCTGGAAAGAAACTTTCGCCTCCGGTGTGGCCGGTGTCGATGCGCCGAAGACCGGTACCCTGGGTTCGGTCGTGTCCAACTCGCTGGAAGAGTCCAACGTCAACCTGACCAACGAACTGGTTGATTTGATCAAGGCGCAGAGCAACTACCAGGCGAACGCCAAGACCATCTCCACCCAGAGCACCATCATGCAGACCATCATTCAGATGACCTGATGCTTGATAGTGCTGCATAAGAAACCCCTCGCAAGAGGGGTTTTTTCATTCTGTAGGAGCGAGGCTTGCCCGCGAAGAATGCACTGCGGTTTTTCAGGTATTACGCGTCATCGTTCTTCGCGGGCAAGCCTCGCTCCTACAAGGCAGAGGCAAAAGAAAACCCCCGACCAGCCAGAGGCTCATCGGGGGTTTCAGGTAAGCGCCCTGGAGCGCCTACCGGCTCAGCTTATTGGCAAGCTTCGCAATCCGGCTCGTCGATGGCGCAAGCCTTCGGCACTGGAGCTGGACCGGCTGGGGCTGCCAGGACCGAGTCGTCACCGTGGTTGCCACCGCTGGAAACAGCGTTCAGCTTACCGGTGTTGATGGTCGACTTCTCGGTGCTGGTTGCGGCCAGGGCACGGAGGTAGTAAGTGGTTTTCAGACCACGGTACCAGGCCATGCGGTAGGTCACGTCCAGTTTTTTGCCCGAAGCGCCGGCGATGTACAGGTTCAGCGACTGAGCCTGGTCGATCCACTTCTGACGACGGCTGGCGGCGTCGACGATCCACTTGGTGTCCACTTCGAAGGCCGTCGCGTAGAGCTCTTTGAGTTCTTGCGGGATGCGCTCGATCTGCTGCACCGAACCGTCGTAGTACTTCAGGTCGTTGATCATGACCGAGTCCCACAGGCCGCGAGCCTTCAGGTCGCGAACCAGGTACGGGTTGATCACGGTGAATTCGCCCGACAGGTTCGATTTCACATAGAGGTTCTGGTAGGTCGGTTCGATCGACTGTGACACGCCGGTGATGTTGGCGATGGTTGCGGTCGGTGCGATGGCCATGATGTTGGAGTTACGAATGCCTTTCTGCACACGGGCGCGAACCGGTGCCCAGTCCAGGGTTTCGTTCAGGTCAACGTCGATGTACTTCTGGCCACGCTGCTCGATCAGGATCTGTTGCGAATCCAGCGGCAGGATACCTTTGGACCACAGCGAACCCTGGAACGTCTCGTAGGCGCCACGCTCGTCAGCCAGGTCGCAGGAAGCCTGGATCGCGTAGTAGCTGACCGCTTCCATCGACTTGTCGGCGAATTCGACGGCAGCGTCGGAACCGTAAGGGATGTGCTGCAGGTACAGAGCGTCCTGGAAGCCCATGATGCCCAGACCGACCGGACGGTGCTTGAAGTTGGAGTTCTTCGCTTGCGGCACCGAGTAGTAGTTGATGTCGATCACGTTATCGAGCATGCGCACGGCGGTGTTCACGGTGCGTTGCAGCTTGGCGGTGTCCAGCTTGCCGTCGACGATGTGGTTCGGCAGGTTGATCGAGCCCAGGTTGCAAACGGCGATCTCGTCCTTGTTGGTGTTCAAGGTGATCTCGGTGCACAGGTTCGAGCTGTGGACCACGCCCACGTGCTGCTGCGGGCTGCGCAGGTTGCACGGGTCTTTGAAGGTCAGCCATGGGTGGCCGGTTTCAAACAGCATGGACAGCATTTTGCGCCACAGGTCTTTGGCCTGAATGGTCTTGAACAGCTTGACCTTGCCCGGGTACTCGGTCAGGGCTTCGTAGTACTCGTAACGCTCTTCGAAGGCCTTGCCGGTCAGGTCGTGCAGGTCCGGTACTTCGGACGGCGAGAACAGGGTCCACTTGCCGTCATCGAAGACACGCTTCATGAACAGGTCAGGGATCCAGTTGGCGGTGTTCATGTCGTGGGTACGACGACGGTCATCACCGGTGTTCTTGCGCAGTTCGATGAACTCTTCGATGTCCATGTGCCAGGTTTCCAGGTAGGCACAGACAGCGCCTTTGCGCTTGCCACCCTGGTTAACGGCGACGGCGGTGTCGTTCACCACTTTCAGGAACGGCACGACGCCCTGGGATTTGCCGTTGGTGCCCTTGATGTACGAACCCAGCGCCCGAACCGGGGTCCAGTCGTTGCCCAGGCCGCCTGCGAATTTCGACAACATGGCGTTGTCGTGGATCGCGTGGTAGATGCCCGACAGGTCATCCGGCACGGTGGTCAGGTAGCAGCTCGACAGCTGTGGACGCAGGGTACCGGCGTTGAACAGGGTCGGGGTCGAGGACATGTAGTCGAAGGACGACAACAGGTTGTAGAACTCGATCGCACGGTCTTCTTTCTGCTTCTCTTCGATCGCCAGGCCCATGGCCACGCGCATGAAGAAAATCTGTGGCAGTTCGAAGCGGATACCGTCCTTGTGGATGAAGTAACGGTCGTACAGGGTTTGCAGGCCTAGGTACGTGAACTGCTGATCGCGCTCGTGGTTGATCGCCTTGCCGAGTTTTTCCAGGTCGAAGGACGCCAGAACCGGGTTCAGCAATTCGAATTCGATACCTTTGGCGATGTACGCAGGCAGTGCCTTGGCATACAGGTCGACCATTTCGTGGTGGGTCGCGCTGTCGGCGACACCGAGGAAGCCCAGGCCTTCGGCACGCAGGGTGTCCATCAGCAGGCGGGCGGTCACGAACGAGTAGTTCGGCTCACGCTCGACCAGCGTACGGGCGGTCATCACCAGGGCGGTGTTGACGTCGGTCAGGGCCACGCCGTCGTACAGGTTTTTCAGGGTTTCGCGCTGGATCAGCTCGCCGTCGACTTCTTCCAGGCCTTCGCACGCTTCGGTGACGATGGTGTTCAGGCGACCCATGTCCAGCGGTGCGAGGCTGCCATCGGCGCGGGTGATGCGGATCGATGGGTGAGCGTTGACGGCTTCTTCGGCAGGGGAGTGCGCTGCGCGCTCTTTGGCGCGGGAGTCACGGTAGATCACATAGTCGCGGGCGACTTTCTGCTCGCCGGCACGCATCAGGGCCAATTCGACCTGGTCCTGGATTTCTTCGATGTGGATGGTGCCGCCCGAAGGCATGCGACGCTTGAAAGTCGCGGTGACTTGTTCGGTCAGGCGGGCAACGGTGTCGTGGATTCGCGACGAAGCGGCAGCGGTGCCGCCCTCAACTGCGAGAAACGCTTTGGTGATGGCGACGGTGATCTTGTCATCGGTGTAAGGGACGACAGTGCCGTTACGCTTGATCACGCGCAGTTGGCCAGGCGCGGTGGCGGACAGATCCGAATTCGAATCGGCGGCCTGCGGCAAGGTGCCTTGCGGGTTCTCGCGAGTTGTGTCGGTTTGCATGGGGGGTTGTCTCCACATTCTCTATGTTTGTTTGGGCACCATCACGGTGCCCACCGTTCTGTCCTGAAGCACTACAACCGGCGAGGGCCGGGCATACCAACTTCGGGACAGATCAGGAAGGGGGCTATTGGGCGCCGCTTCCATGCCGAAGTCTTTGGTGTCACGCCTTGGGCCTGAAACCGAATTCCGTTTTGAGTGGCAGTAAATGACTGCAACACCCGTACCGTTATCGCCGTTTCGGGCTTAAAAACAGTAGCCATCCGCACACGCGGTTTGGTCTTTCGAAAATACGTTTGGTTCAACCGGAAAGAGGCAATAAAAGCGCTTGAAATCGGTGTCCGGTTTGTGTTTGGTTTTTGGCGTAAAACCCTACATGTAGGGTTTTTTTTGCGCCGAGGTACAAGATAATGCGTTTTGGAGGGTGTTGCAACGTACTACCTGTGGATAAACCTGTGCGTAAATTGTGTGTGAAAGAGGGAATGGGCGTGTAGGCCGCGACCTAGCTGGAGCCGACCATTTTTCACTGATTTTCAGCGACAGAAAACAGTCATCCGGATTTTTAAGGGCGCGAACCCTATCACAAAAAACCGTTGTGTCCGAACGCATTTACCGGCTTGTGTTCCAGACGTGTGGCGTTTATACAATCGGCCCATGCAGATGCATTCTTATCCTCCCCAATCATTACAAAAAGACGGGTGGATCCTTCCTTATTGATGGTGTTGGCAAGCAGAGGTCGTCGTGGAGCAAGAAGCCTGGCAGGTATTGATTGTCGAGGACGACCAGCGTCTGGCCGAACTGACCCGCGATTACCTGGAAGCCAATGGCCTGCGAGTATCGATCGAGGGTAATGGCGCCCTGGCCGCAGCACGCATCATCAAGGAGAAACCGGACCTGGTGATTCTCGACCTGATGCTCCCCGGCGAAGATGGCTTGAGCATTTGCCGCAAGATTCGCGACCGCTATGACGGGCCGATCCTGATGCTCACCGCGCGCACCGATGACACCGATCAGATTCTTGGCCTGGACCTGGGCGCCGACGACTACGTCTGCAAACCGGTGCGTCCGCGTTTATTGCTGGCGCGCATCCAGGCTCTGCTGCGGCGCAGTGAAACCCCTGAAGTGCCCCAGGAAAAACAACGGCGCCTGCAGTTCGGCCCATTGGTGGTGGACAACGCATTGCGCGAAGCCTGGCTGCATGACAAAGGCATCGAATTGACCAGTGCCGAGTTCGATCTGCTCTGGCTGCTGGTGGCCAATGCCGGGCGTATTCTGTCCCGCGAAGAAATATTCACCGCGCTGCGCGGTATCGGTTATGACGGCCAGGACCGCTCGATCGACGTGCGCATCTCGCGCATCCGCCCCAAGATCGGCGATGACCCGGAGCATCCGCGGCTGATCAAGACCGTCCGCAGCAAAGGCTATTTGTTCGTGCCGGAAGCCTGCACCCTGTGAACTCGATCTTCCTGCGTATTTATGGCGGCATGTGCGCGGCGCTGATTCTGGTGGCCGTACTCGGCGTGCTGGCGTTGCACCTGCTTAACCAGGTGCGCAGCGAGCAGTACCGCGAGCGCCTGGCCCACGGCACCTTCTCGCTGATGGCCGATAACCTGCAACCGATGAACGAAACCGAGCGCCATCGGGCGTTGCTGTTATGGGAGCGCTTGCTCGGGATTCCGCTGGCGCTGAAGACGTTCCCCCAGACCGACCTCGACCTGACCCAGCGCACCCGCGTGTTGCACGGCCAGGCCCTGGTGGAGCAGACCGGTCCGCATGCGGCGAAGGTTTATCGCCTGGTCAGCGAAAAGGAGCAGTTGGTGCTCACCGGTGAAGTCCAGCAGATCAGCGAGCAACTGGCGCGGGCGACCATCTACCTGCTGGCCGATGAACTGGTGCGCTACCCGGTGGCCGAGCAGCCCAAGCGTCTGGAGCAGTTAAAGGAAGATAAGGGTTTCGGCTTCGATCTGCGGCTGGTGACGGTTGATGAGGCCGACATGGACGAAGACCAGAGCCGCCGCGTGTCAGAAGGCGACACGGTGATGGCGTTAGGCAAGGGCGGCGATTCGATTCGGGTGTTTGCCGGCATGGTTGGTACGCCGTGGGTGCTGGAAATTGGCCCGTTGTATCAGATGAATCCTTACCCGCCCGAGTGGCTGGTGCTGATCGCGGCCCTTGGCCTGAGCCTGATCGGTTTGATTGTCTATCTGTTGGTGCGGCAACTGGAGCGTCGTTTGCGCGGTCTGGAAGCCGCCGCCACGCGAATTGCCAAGGGCAGCCTGGAAACCCGCGTACCGGCCCGTGGCGCCGACTCGGTGGGGCGGCTGGCCTCGGCGTTCAACGGCATGGCCGAGCACTTGCAGCAATTGTTGGCGATTCAGCGAGAACTGGTGCGTGCCGTGTCCCACGAATTGCGCACACCGGTGGCGCGCCTGCGCTTTGGCCTGGAGATGATCGGCTCGGCCACCACGCCTGAGGCGCTGGAGAAATACCGCGAGGGCATGGACCACGACATCGAGGACCTCGATCGGCTGGTCGATGAGATGCTCACTTATGCGCGGCTGGAGCAGGGCTCGCCGGCGCTGAATTTCCAGCGGATCGATCTGGATGCATTGGTCAATCAGGTGATCGAGGAGTTGGCACCGTTGCGCGCCGAGGTCACGGTGCAACGCGGTTTGTGCCTGTCGGCCGCCGATTGCGACGGCGCCTGGGTCGAGGCCGAGCCGCGTTACCTGCACCGGGCGTTGCAGAACCTGGTGAGCAACGCCATGCGCCATGCCCATTCACGGGTGACCGTCAGCTATCAGGTGGGGCAGCAGCGCTGTCGGGTGGATGTCGAGGATGACGGGCCGGGCGTGCCGGAAACCGCGTGGGAGAAAATCTTCACCCCGTTCCTGCGCCTCGACGACAGCCGCACCCGCGCTTCGGGTGGTCATGGGCTGGGGTTGTCGATCGTGAGGCGGATCATCCATTGGCACGACGGGCGAGCGCTGATCAGCAAGAGCAAAAGCCTGGGCGGGGCGTGTTTCAGTTTGAGCTGGCCGAGGAATCAGGAGCGGCGTTGAGGTTGTTGGTGTCAGGGCAATCGCCTTCGCGGGCAAGCCTCGCTCCTACAGATCGGGGGGGGGGCGTTCACCCATTTCGTTATCGACACAAACCCCTTAGGAGCGAGGCTTGCCCGCGAAGAGGCCCTGACAGCCACTACAAACCCTCAGGCCTTGATACTGACCAGACTCAACAACTGCCCATCCATCACCGCAAACTGCGCGTCCAGTTCGGTGCCGCTGCGCCATTGATTGGACAGGTCGGTCAGCAACCGCAACCGCACTTCACCGCCCTCGCTCCACTCCAGCACTTCGGCGTGTTCGAAGTAGAAGCGCTTTTGGACGATCGGGTAGAGCGCCTTGAACAGGCTTTCCTTCACCGAAAACGTCAGCGTCACCACCATCGCCAACTGATCGCGAGCCCCGGCGGTCATGCGCTGCAACTCAGGCCCGGTGAGAATCTCTCCGGCCAGGCGTTCGGCCCGTTCTGCGTCGAGCAGGTTTTCCAGATCCATTCCCAAGCCGCGCCAATGGGCCTTGTTCGCGACAATCGCCGCGGCCCGGCCGGTGCTGTGGGTGATCGAACCGGTGATATGCGCTGGCCACACCGGTGCGCGGTCTTCACCAATGGCCGGAATGAAGCTCAGCCCTTCCAGCTGTTGCAACGCGGCCCGAGCGCAAATCCGCCCGGCAAGAAACTCGGCCTGACGCTTGGCCACCGAACGCTGGATGCTCGCGGGCGGCTCGATGGCGCTGCGCTGGAAATCATCGCTGGCCAATTGCTTGGTATCGAAGTGAGTGCCCAGCAGGACCGTATCGGGCAGCACAAACGGCAGCGGCCAATGGGCGTCGAGCGGGGTGCAGCAGGCGGGTAGGGCGGGGACGGGATTCATGACGGGCATTTTGCCGGGTTGCCACGTGTGAGGGTAGTGTCAGTTGGACCGAGTTATCGTTCTTCGCGGGCAAGCCTCGCTCCTACGGGATTGCATCTTACTTGTAGGAGCGAGGCTTGCCCGCGAAGGCCGGTCGAGCGTCTTAACCAAAGATCTTCTTGAAAAACGCCTGCATGTCCGCCCACGACTTCTCATCGGCGGCCTTGTTGTAACCAATGTCCGGCCCGCCATGATCGCCATGGCTCAGACGATCCGCATCAGGGTTGCTGAAGCCATGCTTGGCGCCTTCGAGGCTGACAAATTTATAGTCGGCACCGGCCTTGTCCATTTCCGTCTTGAACGCCGTCACGTTTTCCGCTGTGACCATGCTGTCCAGGGCGCCATGCTCCACCAGGATTTTCGCCTTCACACTGCCAGGCACCGCCGGCGTATTGGTCGCCAGTGCACCGTGGAAACTCACCACGCCCGCCAGCGGCAAGCCCTGACGAGCGGCATTCAGCACCACTGCGCCACCGAAGCAATAGCCGATGGCCGCCAGTTTGGCCGGATCGGTCTGTGGCTGTTTCTTCAGCAAATCGAGCCCGGCCTGAAACCGCGCGCTGGCTGCTGCGCTGTCCTTTGTCGCGGCTTGCATGAACGCCATGGCGTCCTTGGGGTGTTCGGTGTTCTTGCCGTCGCCATACATGTCGATCGCCAGTGCGCTGTAGCCCAGACCCGCCAGATCGCGTGCGCGCCGCTTGGCGTAGTCGTTGAGCCCCCACCATTCATGTACCACCACCACACCCGGACGCGGACCTTTAATGGCGTCGTCGTAGGCGTAATAGCCAATCAGCTTGGTGCCATCGGCACTCTGATAGGGAATTTCCTGGGTCTTGATGGCGGCCTGGCTGACCCCGCTCACGGCCAGTAATACAAGGGCGAGCAACACACGCATGGCTGAATCTCCTTACAAACAAACGTCAAGAAAGCGTAGCCGATTTGATTCAGCTCAGGTTCAGAGTGCGTTCAGGGGCTGTACAGGGTGAGGTCAGTAACCTTGCCCCGTACCCAAAAAGCACATAGCGCATGAGGAAATTCCCCAATGACTACTTTGAAAAAGCTGCTGCTGGCTTTCACCGTGATGGGCGCCAGTGTTGCCGCCCACGCCGACACCACCAATTTTGCCGGGCTGACCTTTGGCCAGACCAGCGACAAGGTTAAAAAATCCAGTGCCCTGAACGACAACCTCAACCACCCGAACGCCGACGGTGTGATCGGCAAGGACAACACCTGGGGTTTGCGTGTGGGCCAGCAAGACAGCCAGGGCCGCTACTACGCCACTTACGACAACGTGTCGGGCTCGCATAATGGCATTAAACTGCGTCAGGAAAACCTGCTGGGCAGCTACGATCTGTTTTACCCAGTGGGTGGCAGCACCAAACTGTTCGGCGGTGCCACGGCCGGTTTGACCAAAATGACCCAGGAATCGCCAGGCTTCAGCCGCGACAGCGACATCGGTTACGCCATTGGCGGCCAGCTCGGCGTGTTGCAGCAAGTTTCGCAAAACACCTCGGTCGAGCTGGGTTACCGTTACCTGCGTAGCAACGCCAGCACCGAGATAAGCGAGCGCGGCGGCAGCAAACAGGGTTCGCTGGACTTGACCAGCAGCGCCCAAACGTACTTGTCCGCCAACTACGCTTTCTAAACAGCGTTTGGTTGCCAGTCAGTTAAGCCTCGCAACCTGTGGGAGCAGGCTTGACTGACCTTTGGAGATGTTGATTTGCCCCGGAGAGCCTTATGAAATTGCTGGTTGTCGAAGATGAAGCGCTGTTGCGCCATCACCTGCAGACCCGTTTGACGGACAGCGGCCACGTGGTCGAGGCCGTGGCCAACGCCATCGATGCGTTGCATCAGGCCGAGCAGTTCAACCATGACCTGGCGGTGATCGACCTCGGTTTGCCGGGCATGGGCGGGCTCGACCTGATTCGTCAGCTGCGCTCCCAGGGCAAGACGTTTCCGATCCTGATCCTCACCGCGCGCGGCAACTGGCAAGACAAGGTCGAAGGCCTCGCCGCCGGTGCCGACGACTACGTGGTCAAGCCGTTCCAGTTCGAAGAGCTGGACGCCCGGCTCAATGCCTTGCTGCGTCGCTCCAGCGGTTTCACCCAGTCGACCATCGTCGCCGGTCCCTTGGTGCTGGATCTCAATCGCAAACAGGCGTCCCTCGATGACCAGCCGCTGGCGCTGACCGCCTACGAATACCGGATCCTCGAATACCTGATGCGCCATCACCAGCAAGTGGTGGCCAAGGACCGCTTGATGGAGCAACTCTATCCGGATGACGACGAGCGCGATCCGAATGTGATCGAAGTGCTGGTCGGCCGCTTGCGTCGCAAACTCGAAGGCCCGGCCGGGTTCAAGCCGATCGATACCGTGCGTGGCCTCGGCTACCTGTTCAATGAGCGCTGCACTTGATTCGTTCCCTTCGTGTCCGCTTGATGCTCGCCGCCACCACCCTGGCGGTGTTGTTCATGCTGGCGTTACTGCCGGCGATGCAGGGCGCGTTCAGCCTGGCGTTGCAGGACTCCATCGAGCAGCGCCTGGCGTCGGACGTCACCACGCTGATCTCCGCCGCCCGGGTGGATAACAACCGCTTGCAGATGCCGGCGCAGTTACCCGATGAGCGTTTCAACCTCACCGACAGCCGTTTGCTCGGCTACATCTATGACCGCGAAGGTCACCTGGTCTGGCGCTCGAGGGCCACCCAGGAAGAGAACATCAACTACAAGCCGCGTTACGACGGGCGCGGGAACGAGTTCGCGAGGATTCGCGAGGCCAATGGTGAAGAGTTTTTCGTCTATGACGTCGAGGTCAAGCTGCTCGGCGGCAAAAGCGCGGCGTTCAGCATCGTCGCGCTGCAACCGGTGCGCGAATACGAAGTCACCCTCGAAGGCCTGCGGGAAAACCTCTACCTGGGCTTCGGTGCCGCGTTACTGGTGTTGCTCGTCTTGCTCTGGGTCGGCCTGACCTGGGGCTTGCAGGCGTTGAGCCGGCTGAGCCAGGAGCTGGACCAGATCGAAAGCGGCACCCGCGAAAGCCTCAGCGAACAACACCCGCGCGAACTGCTGCGCCTGACCGGCTCGCTCAACCGTTTGCTGCACAGCGAGCGTGAACAGCGCAGCCGTTACCGCGACTCCCTCGACGACCTGGCCCACAGCCTGAAAACCCCGCTGGCGGTGTTGCAAGGGGTCAGCGAAGACATGGCGCAAAAGCCGCAAGAGCGCGATCAGGCCTGGGTGCTGCAAACCCAGATCGAACGCATGAGCCAGCAGATCAGCTATCAACTGCAACGGGCCAGCCTGCGCAAAAGTGGTCTGGTGCGCCATCAGGTACGCTTACGCCCGGTGCTGCAAAGCCTCTGCGACACCCTGGACAAGGTCTACCGCGACAAACGCGTGCGGGTCGCCTTCGATCTGCCGGATCAGTGCTACGTGCCGATCGAGCAGGGCGCCTTGCTGGAAATGATGGGCAACCTGCTGGAAAACGCCTATCGCCTGTGCCTGAACGAAGTACGCATCAGCGTGCGCGAAACCCTCAGTAGCATTGAGCTTTGCATTGAAGACGATGGCCCCGGCGTACCACCGGACCAACGCGCACGGATTCTCGAGCGCGGCGAGCGGCTGGACCGCCAGCATCCGGGGCAGGGGATTGGCTTGGCGGTGGTCAAGGACATCATCGAAAGCTACAGCGCCAAGCTGACGCTGGGGGATTCGCCGATGGGCGGCGCGGCGTTCCGGATTCATTTTCCGGTGGTTTAACGATCGTTCCCACGCTCTGCGTGGGAACGATCAACAGGCGATGTTTAATAGACATTTCCAGACACTCACCCAACCTACATATCCTTGCGCCGCTGCCTACGACTACGCCAGAATCCGCCGGCTAGTGCGCCTGGGGCGTGGGCTATATCGTTTCCTTGTCGCTGACCAATCAGCGATCGGGTTTAGCAGCCCGGGTCATCTCTAGGCGTACAACGTTAGTCGTTCATATTATGGCGGCTTTGCGTGGGGCACTTCGGTGCGCCGGGTTCTAGAGTCCTGGTCTGCTAACCCGCGTACAGCCGCCACCTCTTTTTCGTTTAGCAGCGATATGTAGCGGCTCCATTACTCTAGGAGCGTCATATGTTCAAGATCACACCGAACCCACCGGAAACCGATCCAACATCCCCCTACGAATCCCTCGATTCCAAAAAACTCCACGAAGCCGCCGACCGCGCCCTCGACCACTACCTCAAACCACCCACTCCCAAAGACACCAAGCGCAAACCCAGCACCATTTACCATGTCGGTGCGAAGGTCGATAACGAAACCCTGCTGGTCAACGCCTGCGACTCCCTGGCATCGGCGGGCGTGATGCTCAGTGAGTTCGCCGGGTTGATGGACATGCCCCATCGCAACATGATGTTGGGGATTCAATCGGTGGTCATGCTCGGTGAGTTGGCAGTGAACCGGGTGCTGGATAACCTCGATCCGCAGAATACCGCTGGCTAGTCGACGGTGTTTGCTCCTCTCAGAAAACGGCCTTCGCGGGCCGTTTTTTTGGCTTAAAAGATCAACCAATGCCCTCGCACCTATCGACCGTTCGTCTTAATACGGCCTCTACCTGTTATTTCTGACAGTAGCCACAGGCTTTGCTCAAGTGTCTGATTGTGCTGATCCGGTCGCGCTCGCGGCCCCTGTCGACGACTAGAGGTGTCCCATGACGGTCAATCAAACAAACCTTGGTGTGATGGCGCTTTCACCCGTGAAATTTGCGGGGGCAACACCTGGTGTTATCGTCGATCCGCCGCCGCCTGTCGACGTGCCGGTGGAGGGCCTGCCGCGAGCGAGTTTCAGGGAGGTCGTCAAAAAGGACGGCAGTCGGGAAGGGGCGGTTCAGGCTGTGGTCGATCCGCCATTGCTTGGGGGGTATCTCAACATTGCGCTGTACGTGAAGGGGCCTCGGGATACTCAGCCGCAGTTGATCGAGCGCAAACCGGTGGCCCCGGCCGATCAGAACGATCCTGTGTATTTCAACGTCTTCCAGTCGCTTCTGAATGACGGCGTGCATGTTTTCACTTACGAGGTAGAACGCACCAGCGGCAACAGTGGCCCATCAACCGAGTCATGGGCGCTTTATCACCGCGACCTTCCCGGCGGGAATGACGTTCCCGGTACAGGGACTCATCCCCATCTGGACATCAGCCCGCCGCCCGAACTGGGCAATCCGCCTCAGATCGGCAAGGACGAGGTGGATAAAGGTGTACGTCTCACGTTGCGCTATCCGTTCATGAACGCCTATGACGTCATCACCCTGGAGCTTAATCGCGAGCGTTTCACCTTCACGGTGCAACCCGGTGAGGAAGGCAAACCGTACGTGATCGTCATCACGCGGGCGATGTTCGAACGGGCCGGTAGTCACCCGGAGTTTGCGATCTCCTACACCGTGGTTTCCCAGGTGAACAACCCGACGACAAGCGGCGTTGGTCGCGCACGATCAAGGCCAATGTCGATACGGAGCGCGTCACACTGACGGCTCCGGATCTGAGCGAGAACCCGGATGATCCCTCCGATGACCCGAGCACCATTGATCTGGGCAAGGTGAAGGACTTTCTGTACGTGCTGGTCCATGTGTTTTCGCCACTCTGGATGGCCGGCGATATCGTTCGAGTGAGTTACGCATGTACGCCAGAGACTGGGCCGGTGGTGAGGCACAGTGCAGAAGCCACGGTCAGTCGACTGCCTTTTATTCAAAAATTGCCGGTACCGGTGGCCAAGATTCTTCTGGATAGCCAGGTGTCCGTGACTTATGAGCAGATCAGGGGAGGCAAGGTCATTGGTGTTTCCAAAGTGGCCGAGGCGCAGGTCATTGGCGAAGGCGCGATCAAACTGAATCCTCCAACGCTGGTCGGCACTGCCAGGCCCCTCGATCCTTTTGAGCTGGCCACCCTGCGCGTCGAGTATCTGGACGCCCGTGCCGGGGACAAGGCTCAGTTGATCGAAATCAACCCGCCGACCGGTGCCACGCCATTTCCAGCGGTGGCTTTCAACACGAACAAGCGGACGAACACTGTCCTGACCCAGGCATTTCTTGCGGAGCGGCAAGGGAGCCAACTGAGGTTTCGCTGGTTGTTGATTCGGGGTGGCAAGGCGATTGCCCGGTCAGGGGCGTTGTTGGTGACTGTTGCACGGATTGAGGACGGCGATGCCCGTTTGCCGGTAGCGGAAATTCTGCAGGCGAAGGCGGGTGGACTAAATCTCGATGATTTTGAGGTCGACGCTACCTTCCGACTTCTCCCATGGGTATCTATAGCGATCGGGCAGAGCATTGATGTAACGGTCGTGGATAGAAATCATGCACCGCTTCCGGTTTTGCAGAACCACCGTATAACAGAACAGGACGTGACAAACGGATTGACCCAGGCAATATCGCGTCCATGGCTCGATGCGTTATTTGATAATGCCGAAATAACACTCAAGGTCGAGGTAACAGTCGGCGGTCATACCGTTGTCTTCAAGGACGTTAACTACATCGTCAGCCTTCGATCGTATGCCGGCTCTGAAGACTTCGAAAGTTCACCTCTGATTGGTTTTAACCCCGGCTCCGTACATAAGTTTGCAAGTGGAATAACGCTAAAGTCACTGGGCGGAATTGTTCATTTGACGAATGTTCATACCACCGACAGAAACTACACGTCGCTACTCGGACGCGTCACGCTGAACATGCTAGGCACGGTTGAAATCACCCTTCCGGGTTTAGCCAGTCATGTCAGCTTTTTGTTCGTTTCGCACCAGTTGCACGAAGAGAATGCAGTCGTTTATATGGATGAACGAGGCAATGTCATTGGCACGATGCCATTGCCTTATACGAGTCTCTACCAATACGCCTATGTCAGTTTCAGTGCGCCGGGCAAGAGCAGAATAAAATCAATCATTATTCGTAATAGAGATGACATGTACGTCGACAAATTCGAGGTGAGGTAGATAAGGCACTTCGGTGCGCCGGGTTCTAGAGTCCTGGTCTGCTAACCAGGGTACAGCTGCCACCTCTTTTTGATAACGAAACCCTGCTGGTCAACGCCTGCGAATCCCGGGCGTCAGCCAGCGGGATGCTCTGTGAGTTCGCCGGGTTGATGGACATGCCCCATCGCAACATGATGCTGGGGATTCAATCGGTGGTCATGCTCGGTGAGCTGGCCGTCAACCGGGTGCTGGATAACCTTGATCCGCAAGGCTGACGAAAGTCTGTGGTGAGAGCACTTATTGTGGCGAGGGAGCTTGTCGGATCGCCGCACCGTCCCGCTCGGCTGCGCAGCAGTCGCAAAACCGGTGTATGCGGTGTACCTGAAACCTGCGGTTGCAGATTTTGGGGTCGCTTCGCAGCCGAGCGGGAGCAAGCTCCCTCGCCACAACAGCATGGCTGCCTGCAAAGTTGTGAAATCAGTTCTCCTGCGCCCGATAGGCCCCCGGCGTCAAACCCGTCCACTTCTTGAACGCCCGATGAAACGCCGAAGGTTCTGAAAACCCCAACTGCTCGGCAATCTGTTGCAGCGACAGATCCGCTCGCCCCAGGTGATAAATCGCGATGTCCCGGCGTAACTGATCCTTCAATTCCTGAAAACTCGTGCCTTCCTCACGCAAATGCCGACGCAAGGTTTGCGGGCTGATGTGCAGGTGCGCCGCCACTGCTTCCAGGTCCGGCCAGCGTGCACTGTCGCGGCTGAGCAAGCGCCGCAATTGGCTGCTCAGGCTGTCACCTTCGTCGGGGCGTGACAGCAGGTCGGCGGGGGAGCGCTCGAGAAAGTGCTTGAGGGTTCGTTCGTCCTGCAACAGCGGCATGTTCAGGTAGCGGCTGTGGAACAGCAGGCTACTCTGAGTAGTATCGAACGTTAGCGGGCAGGAAAACAGCAAGTCGTATTCGGTCCCGTGCTCGGGCCTCGGGTAGCTGAATGTGGCGTGCTCCAGACGAATGCGCTGGCCGATCAGCCAGCTGCCGAACCGATGCCAGATCACCAGCAGGCTTTCGCTGAGGAAGTGGTCCGGGTCCCACAGCGGCGAATCGTCGAGGCTCAGGCGAATCATCTCGCCTTCGCGGCTCAAGGCCAGACGCGGCGCCCCGGGAAACAGGCTGTAAAACAACAGGCCGCGATTGAGTGCTTTCTCCAGCGTGCGGCAGTGGATCACCGCGTGGCACATCATCGCGAAGCTGCCGGGTTTGCTCGGGGCCTGCCCGAAGCCCAGGTATTCGTCGTCCAGGGCCAGCCACAATCCCTGGATCAACCGGGTGAACTGTTCCGGCGCGATTCGGGCGCGCGGTTCTTCAAGCAACTCGGGGCTGATCCCCAGTTGCTGCAGCAGGCTCGAATAGTCGTAGCCACGTCGGCGTGCGCCGCCGAGGGCGGCACGGGCGAAATGGCTGGCGATGGTGCGTTCACGCATGGGGCAGGTCCGTCCACTGAGCAATGGATGGTAGCGGTGCCCATCGACGATGAACAAGGCGGATATCCGCCAAATTGCAGGACGAGGTCAGGTGGGTTGGCGGAAATCCGCCACATGGTGGTAACTGGTTGGTGACCAAAAGAAACCTGTAACCCTTGATGTCAAAAGGCTCGCAGGCTTTTTGGCGAATGTGGCACGGGCCTTGCGATACAACCAGCAGATGCCTGCCGTTGCGCAGCTCGACAAAACAAATCCCTCCAGTGCAGGAGGGTTCGCAATTGAAGTGTCTTGGGCAACAGATGGATGTTGTCACCGGGCGCTCTTGAGGAACTTTGCAATGACGACTCGTCAGCCACTGTACAAATCCCTGTATTTCCAGGTGATCGTTGCCATCGCCATCGGCATCCTGCTCGGTCACTTCTACCCGCAGACCGGTGTAGCCCTCAAGCCGTTGGGTGACGGGTTCATCAAACTGATCAAAATGATCATCGCTCCCATCATTTTCTGCACCGTCGTCAGCGGTATCGCGGGCATGCAGAACATGAAGTCGGTCGGCAAGACCGGCGGTTACGCGCTGCTGTATTTCGAAATCGTTTCGACCATTGCACTGCTGGTCGGTCTGGTGGTGGTCAACATCGTGCAGCCGGGTAACGGCATGCACATCGATGTCACCACGCTGGATGCCTCCAAAATCGCAACCTACGTGGCTGCCGGTGCGGATCAAAGCGTCGTTGGCTTCCTGCTGAACGTGATCCCGACCACCATCTTCGGTGCGTTCGCCACGGGCGATATCCTGCAAGTGCTGATGTTCTCGGTGATCTTCGGTTTCGCCCTGCATCGCCTGGGTGCCTACGGCAAGCCGATCCTGGACTTCATCGATCGCTTCGCCCACGTGATGTTCAACATCATCAACATGATCATGAAGCTCGCGCCGCTCGGTGCCTTGGGTGCCATGGCGTTCACCATCGGTGCTTATGGCGTTGGCTCGCTGGTGCAACTCGGTCAATTGATGGCCTGCTTCTACATCACCTGCCTGCTGTTCATTCTGGTGGTGCTGGGTGGTATTGCTCGTGCTCACGGCTTCAGCGTTCTGAAAGTGATCCGCTACATCCGTGAAGAGCTGTTGATCGTGCTGGGTACTTCCTCTTCGGAGTCGGTACTGCCACGCATGCTGATCAAAATGGAGCGTCTGGGGGCGCAGAAATCCGTGGTAGGTCTGGTGATCCCGACCGGCTACTCGTTCAACCTCGACGGTACGGCGATCTACCTGACCATGGCGGCAGTGTTCATTGCTCAGGCCACCGACACCCACATGGACATCACTCACCAGATCACTCTGCTGGTGGTGTTGCTGCTGTCCTCCAAAGGCGCTGCCGGCGTGACCGGTAGTGGCTTCATCGTACTGGCCGCTACCTTGTCCGCTGTTGGCCACCTGCCGGTTGCCGGCCTGGCGCTGATCCTGGGTATCGACCGTTTCATGTCCGAAGCCCGCGCGTTGACCAACCTGATCGGTAACGCGGTTGCCACCATTGTTGTGGCCAAGTGGGTCAAGGAATTGGACACCGACGTGCTGCAATCCGAGCTGGCCTCGGGCGGTCGCGGCATTGCCGACGAGCCTAAAGATGATGTTTTGGGCCACGTCGAAGGGGCAACCCCGACGAACGCCAAGTAAGCCTTGTTGTAAATGAAAAACCCGCTTCGGCGGGTTTTTTGTTGCCTGCGATTTGAGCGTAACGGTCAGTGTCACTGGCACATAAGGTGATTGCTGCAATGTCCCGGGCTGCCTAGGCTTGGGGGACTGCACTGGAGAACGCTCATGCTCGGTCCACTGGCATCACTCAAGGTTCTGGATTTCTCGACATTGCTGCCGGGGCCGTTCGCCTCGTTGCTGTTGGCGGACATGGGCGCCGAGGTGCTGCGCATCGAATCGCCGACCCGCACGGATTTGCTGCGGGTGCTGCCGCCCCATGATCAGGGGGTGTCGGCCAGCCACGCCTACCTCAATCGCAACAAGCGCAGCCTGGCGCTGGACCTCAAGCAGCCCGAGGCGCTGGAAGTGATCAAGCAATTGCTTGCGGACTACGACATTGTGCTGGAGCAGTTCCGCCCTGGCGTGATGGAACGGCTGGGCCTGGGGTATGAAGCCTTGAAGGCGATCAATCCACGGTTGATTTATGTGTCGATCACCGGCTATGGCCAGACCGGCCCTTACAAGGACCGCGCCGGCCACGACATCAACTACCTGGCGCTGGCGGGCCTTTCGAGCTACACCGGCCGCGCCGACAGCGGCCCGTTGCCGTTGGGTATGCAGGTGGCAGATGTCGCGGGCGGTTCGTTGCATGGGGTGATCGGGCTGCTGGCAGCGGTGATCGCGCGGCAGCAGACCGGGCAGGGACAGCATCTGGATGTGAGCATGACTGACTGCGCCTTCAGCCTGAACGCCATGGCCGGTGCCGGCTACCTGGCCTGCGGCGTTGAGCCGGGCAGGGAAGAGCAGATGCTCAACGGCGGCAGCTTCTACGATTACTACCGGTCGCGCGATGGCCGCTGGTTGTCGGTGGGCAGTCTGGAACCGGGGTTCATGCAGCAATTGTGCACGGTGCTCGGCCGTCCGGAACTGGCGGCCGAGGGATTGTCGTCCGACCCCGCCCGGCAACGGGCGCTCAAGGACGCGCTGAACATTGAATTCGAAAAACACGACTTTGCCTGGCTGTGTGAGCTGTTTGCCGGGGCCGATGCGTGTGTCGAGCCGGTGTTGAGCCTGGGCGAAGCGGTCGGGCATCCGCAGTTGCAGGCGCGGGAATTGGTGGCTGAGGTGCCGCGGGGCGATGGCTCGACCCAGGCGCAGATGGCCTGTCCGTTGAAGTTTTCAGCGGGGTTGCCTGAGCCACGGCACATCGGCGCCCGGCTGGGGCAGCATACGGATCAGGTGTTGGGGGAGTTGGGGTTTAGTGTTGAGCGGATTGAAGCGCTGCGGCGGGCCAAGGTAGTTATCTAGCGTCTGTCCCGGCCGAAGCTCAACTTATTCGACCCGCATTTCCCCGCTGAACACCAACGTACTGCGACAGCGCCGGCACAAATACCGCCGCCCCTGGCGCACCAGGCTATGACGCTGGGCCGAAAACGGGAAATCGCTGTCGGCGCAGGGGCATTTGTAGATGTAGCGGGTCACGCTGCGACGTTTGACGTCATAGGTGTGGCAGCGGTTGGGCGGCAGTTCGTAGACGCCGCGCATGATCAGTTGCCACTCTTCGCCGTGGGGCTGGATGCGGTCGCCGAACAGTTGATGGGCGATCAGGTGCGCGACTTCGTGCGCCACGGTCTGCTTGAGGAAGTCTTCGGTGTTTTCCCGGTACAGCTGCGGGTTGAAGCGCAGCAGGTTCTCGTGCAAATGCGCGACACCGGCTTTTTGCCCGCGCAGCTTGAGGCTCACCACGGGGCGTTTGAAAGGTCGTTTGAAAAAGGATTCGGCTTGCAGGAAACAGTCTTCGACGCGGGTATTGAGTTGCTCGGGCATGCTTGATGGATCTCCAAGGATGTCGAGTATGCCGCAACCCCGAGGGCTTGCGAATCGCTCAGGCGCCGAATGGTCGTTGCTCGCATTAGAAGGCCGCCTAGCGGCGGCCTGTAGTGGCGGAGCGTGTTTTTTATGTTGGCGCTTGTTTGTCAGTTGGTATAGACCGGTCCCACGCCAAGGCCCCAGACAATCACGGTAAACGCCATGATGGCTACCAGTACCACCAATCCTACGGCGAGCACCGAGCTCGAAAACAGGAAGCCTTCGTCCGATGGAATGTTCATGAACGTTGGTAGCCCTACATACAGCAGGTACACCGTGTAGCAGACAGCCGCGGTGCCGACGATCATCCCCAGCCACAAGTGCGGGTACAGCGCCGCCAGGCCGCCGACGAACAGTGGGGTGGCGGTGTACGTGGCGAATGCGATACAGCGCGCCAGGCTCGGGTTGGCGTCATAGGTACGGGCCATCCAGTGAATGAAGGCGCCCATCACCGCGACACCGCCGAGCATCGCCAGGTACGACATGATGGTCATCCATAGCGCGCTTTCCATAGTCAGCATGACCGGCGCTCGGTTACCGATGACCCAGCCGACTTGCGTAGTGCCGATAAACGCCGATATGGCAGGGATCGCCGCCAGAATCAGGGTGTGCGTCAGGTACATGTGGCTGATGCTTTCTTCCTCGTCGCCACGGATTTCTTTCCATTCCTGGTCAGGGTGGGTAAAGAGTCCCACTACGTGATGGATCATGCCAGTCACTCCTCTTGTTGTTGCCATCGCCCCCCAGCGGAGCGCTTACAGGCCAAAGTGGCCAGGTAAGAACAGGTCTGAATACGCGTGCGACCTTATGTCGCAGTATAGAAAGGAGTTACTTGCAATAGTGCGAGGGCTTTAGAGCAAATCGCGCTGTAAACAAATCTGTTAATCGCCGCAAGGTCTGTGCCGAATGGAACCTGTGGCGAGGGAGCTTGCTCCCGCTGGGGCGCGAAGCGGCCCCAAAACAGTCCACCCTGTTGTGTCAGGCAAACCGCGGCGGCAGGTTTTGCGACTGCTGCGCAGCCGAGCGGGAGCAAGCTCCCTCGCCACAGGGGTATGCTCAAGTCATATAAGTGCAGGCTTCGCCCCGTCAGGGTTTTTGCGTAAAATGCCGGCCTTTCGTCACACCTCACGGATTTCGCGTCATGGGCACTCTTACGGTCAACCAGAACAAACTGCAAAAGCGCCTGCGCCGCCAGGCCGGTGAGGCTGTTGCCGATTTCAACATGATTGAAGACGGCGACAAGGTCATGGTCTGCCTGTCCGGTGGCAAGGACAGCTACACCATGCTCGACGTGCTGATGCATTTGCAGAAAGTCGCCCCGATCAAGTTCGAGATCGTCGCCGTGAACATGGACCAGAAGCAGCCAGGCTTCCCCGAGCACGTGCTGCCGGCTTACCTCAAAGAACTGGGCATCGAGTACCACATCGTCGAGAAAGACACCTACTCGGTGGTCAAGGAGCTGATCCCGGAAGGCAAGACCACTTGCTCGCTGTGCTCGCGCCTGCGTCGCGGCACGCTATACACCTTTGCCGACGAAATCGGCGCGACCAAAATGGCCCTCGGTCACCATCGTGACGACATCGTCGAGACGTTCTTCCTGAACATGTTCTTCAACGGTTCGCTCAAGGCCATGCCGCCAAAGCTGCGCGCCGACGACGGGCGCAACGTGGTGATCCGCCCGCTGGCCTACTGCAACGAAAAAGACATCCAGGCCTACTCGGACCTCAAGCAATTCCCGATCATCCCGTGCAACCTCTGCGGCTCCCAGGAAAACCTGCAACGCCAGGTGGTTAAAGAGATGCTGCAGGAGTGGGAACGCAAGACCCCGGGCCGCACCGAGAGCATTTTCCGCAGCCTGCAGAACGTGATCCCGTCGCAACTGGCGGACCGCAACCTGTTCGACTTCACCAACCTGCGTATCGACGAAAGCGCCGCATCGCGGTTCGTCAACGTAGTGAACCTCTGACGGTTCAAGTCACTCAGACACACGGCGCTCGCGGGCGCCGTTTTCAATTTCATCCCGTAGGAGAGGGCATGCGCGATTACAAGTGGCTGCACGAATACTGTCTGAACCGCTTCGGTTCGGCGGCTGAACTGGAAGCCCATCTGCCGGTTCCCAAGACCCCGGCGCAATTGCGCAAGATCAGCGACGACCGCTACCTCTCGATCATGGCATTGCGGGTATTCCGTGCCGGGCTCAAGCACAGCCTGGTGGATGCCAAGTGGCCGGCGTTCGAAGAAGTGTTCTTCAAGTTCGACCCGGAAAAAGTCGTGCTGATGAGCGCCGAACATCTGGAGCGCTTGATGCAGGACGCGCGAATTATCCGCCACCTGGGCAAGCTCAAGAGTGTGCCGCGCAATGCGCAGTTCATTCTGGACGTGGCCCATGAGAAGGGTAGTTTCGGTGCGTTGATCGCCGACTGGCCGGTAACCGATATCGTCGGCTTGTGGACCTACCTGAAAAAACACGGCCATCAGTTGGGCGGGTTATCCGCACCGCGATTCTTGCGGATGGTCGGCAAGGACACCTTCGTGCCGAGCTACGACGTGGTGGCAGCGCTGAATGCACAGCAGATCATCGACAAGGTGCCGAGCAGTTTGCGCGACCTGGCCACGGTGCAGAATGCGTTCAACCAATGGCACGAAGAGAGTGGTGGACGGCCGATGAGCCAGATTTCGATGATGCTGGCGTATACCGTTAACCACTGACGAAGATGATCATTCCCACGCAGAGCGTGGGAATGATCACGGTGGGGGCCGTCAGGCGACGGAAATCTCGCCTTCCCCCGCCAACTTGCGGTTCAACTGGTACCGCCACCGCACATACAGCATCGCCGAGCAGAACACCGCCAGGCTCGCGCCCATCTCCAGCAAACCGAACAGCTGCCGGTTCGGGTCATAGGCGGCCAATGCGCCCTTGATGAAATACAGATTCACCACAAAACACATCCACGAATGCCCACGGGCACTGCCGACGATCATTCCCGGTGCCAGCAACAGCAGCGGCACCAGTTCGATCAGCAGAATCACCCACGGCCGCGCGCCATGCAGGTCGGCGAACACCAGGTAGTAGGCGCAAAGCAGCCCCGCCAGGCCGAAAAAGCACAGCAGGCTGATGACGCGCATCGCCCGTACACGCGGTTCGAGCCATTCGATGGCAGGCAACACCTTAGGCTTCTTAGCCACGATGGCTCTCCAGTTTCTGCGCAGTCTTCGCCAGGCGTAGGCCCAAGGCACGGCACAATGCGACTTCATGTTCGTTCAAACCGCTTTTGCCATCGGCCCCGGCGTGATGACTGGCGCCGTAAGGCGTGCCGCCGCCACGGGTTTCCAGCAGCGCCGATTCACTGTAAGGCAGGCCGGTGATCAACATGCCGTGGTGCAGCAACGGCAGCATCATCGACAGCAGTGTGGTTTCCTGGCCGCCGTGCAGGCTGGCGGTCGAGGTGAAGACTCCGGCCGGTTTGCCCACCAGGGCGCCGGTCAGCCACAGGTTGCTGGTGCCGTCGAGGAAGTATTTCAGCGGTGCGGCCATGTTGCCGAAGCGGGTCGGGCTGCCCAGGGCCAGGCCGGCGCAGTTCTTCAAATCGTCGAGGCTGGCGTACAGCGCGCCTTCATCGGGAATGTCCGGCGCCACGGCTTCGCATTCAGTGGAGATCGCCGGCACCGTGCGCAACCTGGCTTCAAGGCCGGCCTGCTCGACACCGCGGGCAATCTGCCGGGCCATTTCATTGGTCGAGCCGCTGCGGCTGTAATACAGCACCAGAATGTACGGCGCGCTCACGGCAGCAACTCCAGTACATTCTCCGGCGGACGGCCGATGATGGCTTTGTCGCCGACTTCGAGAATCGGCCGCTCCATGAGTTTCGGGTGTGCGGCGATGGCGGCGATCAATTGCGCTTCGCTCAAGCTGCTGTCGGCCAGGTTGAGGGTTTTGTACTCGTCCTCGCCGGTGCGCAGCAATTGCCGGGCGCTGATGCCGAGTTTGCTCAACAGGCTCTGGATTTGCGCGGCGTCCAGTGGTGTTTCCAGGTAGCGGACGACCGTTGGCGTCAGGCCACGGGCTTCGATGAGTTCGAGCGCACCGCGGGATTTCGAGCAGCGCGGGTTGTGATAAAGCGTCAGATCGGTCATGTGCGGGTCGCTTCTTGCGTAAAGTGGCGGCTATTCTAACTGTGCGGCGCGTAATCCAGAACCTTGGGAGGCGATGGGTCGCAGGTGCATTCTATTTTTGACAAGGATTGAGACATGACAAGGCGACTGGCAGCAGCATTGGCGATCATGGGGGCGTTATTGCTGGGGGGCTGTGGCAACGACTATGGCATCGACCAGAATGGTCACAAGGTCGCCGCCGAGCGTCTGGATAAACAATGGCTGGTGCTCAATTACTGGGCCGAGTGGTGCAGCCCGTGCCGGACCGAAATCCCACAGCTGAATGCGTTGGCCGAGCAGCTCCAGGGCAAGAAGATCGGCGTGTTCGGGGTCAACTTCGACAATGTGCAGGGCGAAGAGCTCAAAGGCGCCAGTGAGAAACTGGGGATCAAGTTCACCGTGCTGGCCCAGGATCCGGCCGACCTTTTCGAATTGCCGCGCAGTGAAGCGCTGCCAGTGACTTACATCATTGATAACAAGGGCAAGGTGCGGGAACAGTTGATGGGCGAGCAGACGGCGGCGGGGGTGATGGCGAAGCTTGAGGCGTTGCAGGCGACCAACTGACCGAGCACCGCCTGTGGCGAGGGAGCTTGCTCCCGCTGGGGCGCGAAGCGGCCCTAAAACCATCCGACTCGGTGTGTCAGACAATCCGCGTCGGATAGTTAGCGACTGCTGCGCAGCCGAGCGGGAGCAAGCTCCCTCGCTACAGGGGCATCACCCCTCTTCAAGCCACCAACGCAATGGCTTGCCTTCGGCCGGCCAGAAGCGCATCTGGTCAATCGGTGAGACGTCCCAGCGCTGGACGTTTTCCAGCGCCTGCAGGAAGCGTTTTTCCTGTTCCATCAACGCCGGCGCGCAGAGTTTGCGGGTACTGCCGATCTTGCCGAAGCTGAGCTTTTCACCTTCCAGGGAATACGGCGCGAACCAGTGGTTGCAGCCGCCGTTACCGTAGGCCCGACCGTCGTCACCGAGCGTGATGGTCAGGTGGCTGTAGTCCATCAGCGGACGTTCGCCGATCCACTCCAGAATGTAACTGCGGTTCTGTTGCAACTTTACCGGCTCGGCGGCGCAGCCCAGCAGGCTGGCACCGACCATCGTGGTCAGAGCAAGGCGTTTCATCACGCAGGCTCCTGGCACTTCGGGCACAGGTGTTTTTCGCCGGCTGCGGTCCAGCCCAGCTCGGCAATCCGTGCGGTGGCGGCCGGTTTTTCAGCCTTGTTGCCCAGCTTGGCGTCGACCGCGAACTCGAAGCTCAGCTCTTTGGCGCAGCTGTCGCAGTTGACTTTCCAGGTGTGGATCGCCAGTTCGCCGAACACCGGACCACTGGCCACCGCGACCCATTGGCCGGGCGGGTTGATCAGGTGGCGAACCGTTTCGACGGTCAGGCGCATGGACAAGTCCTTGCTGCCTTTGAGGGTCACTACCAGCACGTCGTTATTGCGAATCGAACCGCCGTTGCCGGTGACTTGATAACGCCCCGGCACCAGGGCGCGGCATTCGGTGAGGGTGTGTTGCGGGTTCATCAGGCTGTAGCGGAAATCGTGTTCGACCATGGGTCCTCCAAATATGCGCGATATGCTAGCACGGGCATCAGCACAGCATGGCGTGGGCATGTGACCTTCGATCAGGTTCAAATTGCCTGCTAATCCATGGCAAACTGCCACTTTTGCATCTCTAAGGAACAGAAATGGCGTTGATCGAATGTTACGAGTGCAAGCAACGCATCAGCTCCACGGCGCCTGCTTGCATTCATTGCGGTGCGCCTGCGGCAACGGTGCACGCGGCTACTTCGACGGCAGCGCCTGTGGAAGCACCGCTTTCTTTCGGGCGTTTGCCGAGCAATGAGAGTGTGCCTCGGGTGACCCCGGCCGCCTTCGGGCGTAAACGAAAAACCGAAACCCAGGCTGAGGTCCCGGCACCGGTGCTCAATGGACCGCGTCCGGTGGAACTCTGGCTGAAACTGATGATTTTCTTTCTGCCGCCGTTTTTTGTCTGGTTCCTGCTGCGTCGCGGGCATTCGCTGGGGCAGCGCTTGCTGGGCTTCGGCTGGCTGGGCCTGATGATCCTCTTGTCCAAGGCCTGAGCCGTTCAGCGCTCGACCTGATTGTGTGGCGAACCGGCCACCCAGGCCGCGATGTTCTGCAAAGTGGTCGCGGCAATCGCACCCAGGGCTTCGCGAGTGAGGAAGGCCTGGTGTGCGGTGATGATCACGTTTGGAAAGGTCAGCAGGCGCGCCAGCACATCGTCTTGCAGTGGCAGGTCGGAGCGGTCCTCGAAGAACAACTGCGCCTCCTCTTCATAGACATCGAGTCCCAGATAGCCCAATTGGCCGTTTTTCAATGCGTCGATCAGCGCCGGCGTGTCCACCAGACCGCCACGCCCGGTGTTGATCAACATCGCGCCGGGCTGCATGTGCGCCAGTGACTCGCGGTTGATCAAATGTTTGCTCTGCTCGTTGAGCGGGCAATGCAGGCTGATGATCTGCGACTCGGCCAGCAGTTGCGGCAAGCTCAGGTAGCGCGCGCCGAGGGCTTCGACCTGTGGGTTCGGATAGGGGTCATAGGCCAGCAATTGGCAGCCGAAGCCGTGCATGATCTTCGCAAAGGTCGCGCCGATCTGCCCGGTGCCGACCACGCCGACGGTCTTGTTCACCAGGTCGAAGCCGGTCAACCCGTGCAGGCTGAAATCGCCCTCGCGGGTACGGTTGTAGGCGCGGTGCAGACGGCGGTTGAGCGCCAGGATCAACGCCACCGCGTGTTCGGCCACGGCGTGGGGCGAGTACGCCGGGACCCGCACAACCGTCAGCCCCAGGTGCTTCGCCGCCGCGAGGTCGACATGGTTGTAACCGGCCGAGCGCAGGGCGATCAGGCGTGTGCCGCCTGCTGCCAGGCGTTCAAGCACCGGGGCGCTGAGGTCATCGTTGATGAAGGCGCAGACCACCTCGTGATGCTCGGCCAGCGCCGCCGTGTCGAGGCTCAGTCGTGCCGGCTGGAAATGCAGTTCGATGCCGGCGGGCAGGACGGCGGCGAGAAAACTCTCGCGGTCGTAGGTCTGGCTGCTGAAAAGAATCGTGCGCATGCTGTCCTCCTGGAAGTCTCAAACCCCGTAGCAGCCTTCGGCAGCTGCCATAGGGTTTAAGCTTAGCGTTCAGGCCTTCCTGCGTTATTGCGCTGCATCAGGCATTGATGCGCGCATGGGCCGCGAGGCGATTGATGGCGCGTTCGAGTTCTTCCAGCGCGACGGGGGCTTTCGGGTCCTGTTGCTTGAGCAGGGTTTCGCTGCGCTGGCAGGCGGCGCGCAGTTGCGGGACGCCGCAATAACGGGTTGCGCCGTGCAGGCGATGGACCCGCTCGATCAGGGCATTCTGATCGTTGGCTTCACGGGCCACGCGGATGGCCTCGCGATCGGCTTCCAGGGAGGCCAGCAGCATGGCCAGCATGTCCGCCGCCAGATCGGCCTTGCCGGCCGCCAGGCGCAGGCCTTCTTCGTGGTCCAGCACCTGCAGTTCATGACCGCTGTTGTTATCGCTATTACGCTCCGGACCCTGATTGCGCAGCGCCAGGCCCGTCCATTTCAACACCACTTGCGCCAGTTGCCGTTCGCTGATGGGTTTGGTCAGGTAGTCGTCCATGCCGCTTTGCAGCAACGCGCGTTTTTCATTGGCCATCGCATGGGCGGTGAGGGCCACGACTGGCAGTGGCGTGCAATGCCGCTCGCTTTCCCATTGGCGAATGGCTTCGGTGCTTTGGCGCCCATCCATGCCGGGCATTTGCACGTCCATCAACACCAGATCGAAAGTCTCGTTCTGTACGGCCTTGACCGCGGCGTAACCGCTTTCTACCGCGAGCACCTTGGCGCCCATGTCTTCGAGCAGGGTTTGCACCAGCAGCAGGTTGGCCGGGTTGTCGTCCACGCAAAGGACCTTCGGCGCGCGGCTGGAAACGGGCTCGGCGGGGTCGCTGCGCTGCTGGCGCGGGTTGACCAGATCAGACAGGGCCCGACGCAGCTTGCGGGTGCAGGCGGGTTTGGACTGGAGCTGGCTGTGGGGGTTGGGCACCGAGAGATGGAACAGCGTCAGTTCGGTGGTCGGGCACAGCACCAACACTCTGCAGCCCAGGTGTTCAAGGTCCCAGATGTGCTGGTTGAGGCGCTCCGGCGGCATGTCGTTGCTGGTGATGCCGAGCACCGCCAAGCCGATTGCCTGATCGGTCTGGTGAGCGCCGGTCACGCCATTGGCCAGGCTTTCCAGGGTATTGAACGGCGTGACGCTCAGGCCGCAGTCTTCCAGTTGATGCTGCAATGCCTGACGGGCCAGTTCATGGTTTTCCAGGACAGCCACCCGCTGCCCGAGCAACGGTGGGCCGGGCAGGTCTTCGGCGTCGTCGCGGGTTTTGGGCAGGCTCAGGCTGATCCAGAATTCCGAGCCTTCGCCCGGCGTGCTGTCGACGCCGATCTCGCCGCCCATTTGTTCGATCAGCCGTTTGGAAATCACCAATCCGAGGCCGGTGCCGCCGGGTTGTCGGGACAACGAGTTATCGGCCTGGCTGAAGGCCTGGAACAGGGCGCGCACGTCCTGGTTCGACAGGCCGATGCCGGTGTCCTGAATGCTGATGCGCAGTTGCACGCTGTCTTCATGCTCTTCTTCGAGCATCGCCCGGGCGACGATGGTGCCTTCGCGGGTGAACTTGATCGCATTGCTCACAAGGTTGGTGAGGATCTGCTTGAGTCGCAACGGATCGCCCACCAGCGACAGTGGCGTATCGCGATAAACCAGGCTCACCAGCTCAAGCTCTTTGGCGTGGGCGGCCGGGGCGAGGATGTTCAGGGTGTCTTGCAGCAGGTCGCGCAGGTTGAACGGAATATGGTCGAGCACCAGTTTGCCGGCCTCGATTTTCGAGAAATCGAGAATCTCGTTGATGATCCCCAGCAGGCTGTCGGCGGACTTTTCGATGGTGCCCAGGTAATCGAGCTGGCGCGGCGTCAGTTCGCTTTTTTGCAGCAGGTGCGTGAAGCCGAGAATGCCGTTGAGCGGCGTGCGGATTTCATGGCTCATGTTGGCCAGGAACTCGGACTTGATCCGGCTCGCCTCCAGGGCTTCCTTGCGCGCCAGATCCAGCTCGATGTTCTGGATTTCGATGGTTTCCAGATTCTGACGCACGTCTTCGGTGGCCTGGTCGACGCTGTTTTGCAATTCTTCCTGAGCGTTCTGCAGCGTCCCGGCCATGCGGTTGATGCCGGACGCCAGTTCATCCAGTTCCTGGCTGCCGAGGGGCGGCAGGCGGGTTTCCAGGTGACCGTCCTTGAGTTGTGCCACGGCCTGTTTGATCTGGCTCAATGGCCGATTGATGGTTCGGCCCATGCGTAACGCCAGCAGCGCCGCACCGGCCAGGCCTCCGCCGATCAGCAGCAGGCTGGCGAACAGGCTGCGGTAGCCGCGCAGCAGCATGCCGTTGTGGGACAGTTCGAGTTCGACCCAGCCCAGCAGGCGGTCGGCTTCATCGGGGATCAGGTCACCAGCCAGGTTGCGGTGCTTGCCGAACACGGGCAGCAGGTAACGCGTGGCGTCATTGCCACTGCGGCGCAGCAACTGTGAACCGTTGCCCAGGGGGGCCTGATTGAGCATGGTCGGGCCGGCATGGGCCAGCGGCGTGCGGTCGGGGGCGAGGAAGGTCACCGCGCGCACGTCGGTCTGTTCCAGGGACTGGGTGGCGATGCGCTCCAGCAGCTCGTTGTCTTTGCGACCCATGGCCGGGGCCACCAACGGTGCCAGCTGTTCGGCGATCATTTCGCCGCGTTGCATGAGCTGGGCTTGCAGGTCCGATTGCTGCATCCAGGTGAAATAGCCGCCCAGGACCAACGCCATCAGGGTGGTCGGCAACAGGGTCAGTAACAGCACGCGGCCTTTAATTCCCAGTTTCTTGAGCACGCATCTCTCCTGCATCCAGCTGTTTATTGACCTGCACATGCGTCCGGCACGCGCCACCTGCGCAGTGTAGCGATTTGCATGCGGGCAATCTTCGTAAAATTGATGTCGTCATTCGTCGGTCAGTTCAATGCTTTGGCCCAGGGAGACAAACCTTGGGTTGCCCCTGGAGAGGCAATCTTGAATAATCAGCAATTGAGAATTATTTGCAGATACTCATGACTCCCATCGCGATTGGCCATCCTCGCATCCTCTCTATCGAAGACGATCCAGTGCTCGGTGCTTATGTTCATGAGCATCTGGGGCGCTGCGGTTTTCAGGTGACCTGGTGCCAGAACGGGCAGGAAGGCCTGGCGATTGCGCGCCAGCAGGCCTTCGATGTGGTGTTGATGGATATTCTGTTGCCGGGGCTCGATGGCCTGGCGGTGCTGACCCAATTGCGCCAGAGCCATTCCACGCCAGTGGTGCTGATGTCGGCGCTGGGTGCCGAGGCGGATCGCATCAGTGGTTTTCGCCTCGGGGCCGACGATTACCTGCCCAAGCCTTTCAGCATGGCCGAGTTGCGGGTGCGCATCGAAGCGATCCTGCGGCGGGTGGCGTTCGACCGTCGACCAGCGCCGATACCGACGCCCCCTGCGACGGACTGCCTGCGTTTTGACGATGAACTGGGCGAGGTCTTTTGGGGCGAGTACGCGGCCGGCCTGACCCGCAGCGAGTACCGTTTACTGGACACGCTGAACCGCAACGACGATGAAGTGTTGAGCAAGGCGTTCCTTTATCAGCAGGTATTGCAGCGCGGTTATGCGCCCCATGACCGCAGCCTCGACATGCACATCAGCCAGATTCGCCGCAAGCTCAAGGCCATCGGTTACACCGAGCGTGAAGTGCGCACGGTTTGGGGCAAAGGGTACGTATTGAGTGCGGTCGATGAAGTGGTCTGACGCGCCGGGCCGCACGGTGCTCCTGCAACAGCAATTGCTGCGCGATCTGTCCCACGAATTGCGCACGCCGCTCAGCCGGTTGCGGGTGGCCTGTGAAAGTGAGCAGGACCTGGAGCAATTGCGCGAGCGCATTAGCCGGGAAGTCGACGGCATGCAGCGCCTGGTCGAGGATGCGCTGCAACTGGCCTGGCTCGACACCGAGCGCACGTCTTTGCCCGATGAAGCGATCCAGGTCCAGGCCTTGTGGGAAATGCTCACGGAAAACGCTTGCTATGAAAGCAGCTGGCCGGCGAGTCAGTTGCACTGTGCGGTGGATGCCTCCTGCTGGGTGCGCGGCCATCTCAATACCCTGGCCCAGGCGCTGGAAAACATTCTGCGCAATGCCATTCGTCATTCACCGCAGGGCGGTCTCGTGATGTTCGGTGGCCGGCGTGATGGCGACTTTTGGCACCTGTGGCTGGAGGACGAGGGCGGTGGGGTGGCTGACGAGGATCTTGAGCGGATCTTCTCGCCGTTCATCCGGCTCGACGGTTCACGGCCGGGGGAGGGTGGGTTCGGGTTGGGGTTGAGCATTGCGAGGAATGCGGTGCAGCGGCAGGGCGGGAGTTTGTGGGCTGAGAACACTGATACTGGGTTGCGGTTGAATATGCGGTTGTTAGCACATGACGTTTTAACCGTGTCCTCGCCATCGCGGGCAAGCCTTGCTCCTTGTATGTTGCCTTGAGGCTGCGCGGGTTTACCCCGTCGAATTTGTTTCGCATGTGCCAGTTCTATGAGAGTTATCGCGCTGAAGAGAAAGTCGCACCACTGGTGCGACAATTGTCCTGGTCGCACAACCTGATCATCTTCAGCCAGAGTAAATGTCACGCAAGGTGAAGAGTACTGATTCAGCTGCTTATTCCCATAAGCCATAAGCCCCTTACTTTGCGTGATATGGCCTGCGCACGTTTGCCGGTATGATAGGCGCCCCCGCAGTTCGGATTGCGAATACGCCATGACCTTGCAGTACCCAACCATCGCCGATTGCGTCGGCAACACTCCGCTGGTCCGTTTGCAGCGCCTGCCTGGCGTCACCAGCAACACGCTTTTGCTCAAGCTCGAAGGGAACAACCCGGCGGGTTCGGTCAAGGATCGTCCGGCGCTGTCGATGATCACCCGCGCCGAATTGCGCGGGCAGATCCACGTCGGCGACACGCTGATCGAAGCGACTTCGGGTAACACCGGGATTGCCCTGGCCATGGCCGCCGCGATCAAGGGTTACAAGATGATCCTGATCATGCCGGACAACTCCAGCGCCGAGCGTAAAGCCGCGATGACGGCCTATGGCGCCGAGCTGATTCTGGTCAGCCAGGAAGAAGGCATGGAAGGCGCGCGCGACCTCGCCCAGCGAATGGAAGCCGAAGGCCGTGGCAAGGTGCTCGATCAGTTCGCCAACGGTGACAACCCCGAGGCGCACTACACCACCACCGGTCCGGAAATCTGGCGTCAGACCCAGGGCACCATCACGCATTTCGTCAGCTCGATGGGCACCACCGGCACCATCATGGGTGTCTCGCGCTACCTGAAAGAACAGAACGAGAACGTGCAGATCATCGGTCTGCAACCCATGGAAGGCTCGGCAATTCCGGGCATCCGCCGCTGGCCGCAGGAATACCTGCCAAAGATTTATCAGGCCGATCGCGTGGACCGGATCGTCGACATGGCGCAAAGCGAGGCCGAGGACGTGACCCGTCGTCTGGCGCGCGAAGAAGGCATTTTCTGCGGCGTGTCTTCGGGCGGTGCAGTGGCGGCGATGCTGCGCCTGTCCAAAGAAGTTGAAAACGCGGTGATTGTCGCGATCATCTGTGACCGTGGCGACCGTTACTTGTCGACCGGCATTTTCGACGCGCCAAACTGATGGCCAAGCAAGAGAGAGGCCTGCGCTTCCAGCCCACGGGCGGCAGCAAGGCCCCGCAAGTCCCGACCGGCAAAAAGCAGCGTTTGACCATCGAGCGCCTGGCTAATGACGGTCGCGGTATCGCATTTTTTGAAGGTCGCACCTGGTTCGTTATCGGTGCCTTGGCCGGTGAAGAGGTCGAGGCGCGGGTCTTGGGTGCCCACGGTAAAGTGGTCGAGGCGCGTACCGAGCGGGTGTTCCAGGCCAGCCAATTGCGCCGCCCGGCACCGTGCGCCCATGCCGGTCGCTGCGGTGGTTGCAGCGTGCAGCATCTGCCCCACAACGAACAACTCGCCCTGAAACAGCGCATGCTCGCCGAGCAATTGTCGAGGGTTGCCGGCGTCGAACCCGAAGAGTGGGCTGCGCCATTGAGCGGTCCGGAATTCGGCTACCGGCGTCGTGCCCGGGTGGCGGTGCGTTGGGACATGAAGGCGAAAAAACTCGAAGTCGGTTTCCGCGCAGCGGGCAGCCAGGACATCGTCGCCATCAACGAGTGCCCGGTGCTGGTACAGCCCTTGCAACCGATCATGACCCGCTTGCCGGATATGCTGCGGCGCTTGAGCAAACCTCAGGCACTGGGGCATGTGGAATTGTTCAGCGGTTCGTCATTGGCGGTATTGCTGCGGCACATGGCGCCGTTGTCCGAAGCCGATATGACGATCCTCAAGCAATTCTGCGCGCTCCATGAGGCCCAGTTGTGGCTGCATGGCGACGGCGAGCCGCAACCGGTCGAGGCCGATCAGACCCTGGGCTATCGCCTTGAACCGTGGGACTTGAACCTGGCGTATCGGCCTGGAGATTTCATCCAGGTCAACGCCGGGGTCAACGAAGCGATGGTCGCTCAGGCGCTGGAATGGTTGGCGCCGAAAGCCGATGAGCGGGTTCTGGACCTGTTCTGCGGGTTGGGCAACTTTGCCTTGCCGCTGGCCAGGACCGTTCGTGAAGTGGTGGCGGTGGAAGGTGTGCAGGCCATGGTCGAGCGGGCCGCCGCGAACGCCGCTAGTAATAATTTGCATAACGCGAAATTTTTTCAGGCCGATTTATCCCAGCCTTTGGCTGATGCCGAATGGGCCAGCGAAGGCTTTTGTGCGGTACTCTTGGACCCACCTCGCGACGGTGCTTTCGAGGTGGTGCGCAAGCTTGCGTCCCTGGGTGCCGAACGATTGGTTTATGTGTCGTGCAACCCTGCAACTCTGGCGCGCGACACGGTCGAATTGATCAAGCAGGGCTACCGGTTAAAACGTGCCGGGATTCTCGATATGTTTCCTCAAACGGCGCATGTCGAGGCCATGGCGTTATTTGAAGCGAGCTAGGATGGCTCGTCTGGTCCGACTGACCGTCCGTGCCGCCACGCATCAGCCCGGCGGGGCGCCCGGACAATGAAGGTCAGCGATTTGACGCATTGAATCTGCGTCGTAGGGAAGGTAAAGCAAGATGGTACAGGTGAGAGCACACCAGCCGATCAACACTGACGGCAGTATCAATCTCGAGGCTTGGCTCGATCACGCGGTCAGTATCGATACGGCACTGGATCGCGAAGCCTTGAAAGAAGCCTGCGAGTTCGCTCGCGAGGCCGAACAACAAGCCAATGCGGCGAAAAACCTGTGGTCCGAAGGGACCTCGAGTTTCCGCACCGGCCTTGAGATCGCCGAGATTCTCGCCGACCTCAAACTCGATCAGGATTCGTTGGTCGCGGCAGTCTTGTACCGCGGCGTGCGCGAAGGCCAGATCCAGTTGCCGGCGGTCAGCCAGCGCTTCGGCCCGGTGGTCGCCAAACTGATTGACGGCGTGCAACGCATGGCGGCGATCAGCGACAGTCTGAGTCCGCGTAAATCCATGGTGATGGGCACCCAAGGCCAGGTGGAAAACCTGCGCAAGATGCTCGTGGCCATGGTCGACGACGTGCGCGTCGCGCTGATCAAACTGGCCGAGCGCACCTGTGCGATCCGTGCGGTAAAAACCGCCGATGACGAGAAGCGTAACCGCGTCGCCCGTGAAGTCTTCGACATCTACGCGCCGCTGGCTCACCGCCTCGGTATCGGTCATATCAAGTGGGAGCTGGAGGACTTGTCCTTCCGTTACCTTGAGCCCGACCAGTACAAGCAGATCGCCAAGTTGCTCCATGAGCGACGGCTGGATCGCGAGCGCTTCATCAGCGATGTGATGACCCAGCTCAAGAACGAGTTGCAGGCCACCGGCGTCGAGGCTGACATCAGCGGCCGGGCCAAACACATCTATTCGATCTGGCGCAAAATGCAGCGCAAGGGTCTGGAGTTCAGCCAGATCTACGACGTGCGCGCCGTTCGCGTGCTGGTGCCGGAAATGCGCGACTGCTACACCGCGCTCGGCATCGTCCACACCCTGTGGCGGCACATCCCGAAAGAGTTCGACGACTACATCGCCAACCCGAAAGAGAACGGCTACCGCTCGCTGCACACCGCGGTGATCGGCCCTGAAGGCAAGGTGCTGGAAGTGCAGATCCGCACCCACGCCATGCACGAAGAAGCCGAGCTGGGTGTTTGCGCGCACTGGCGATACAAGGGCACCGACGTCAAGTCCGGCTCGAACCACTATGAAGAGAAAATCTCCTGGCTGCGTCAGGTTCTCGAGTGGCACGAAGAGCTGGGCGATATCGGCGGCCTTGCCGAACAGCTGCGGGTCGATATCGAGCCGGACCGGGTTTATATCTTCACTCCCGACGGTCATGCCATCGACTTGCCGAAGGGCGCGACACCGCTGGACTTCGCTTACCGCGTGCACACCGAAATCGGTCACAACTGCCGCGGCGCCAAGATTAACGGGCGCATCGTGCCGCTCAACTACAGCCTGCAAACCGGTGAACAGGTCGAGATCATCACCAGCAAGCACGGCACCCCGAGCCGCGACTGGCTGAACCCGAACCTGGGCTACATCACCACGTCACGGGCGCGGGCGAAGATTGTTCACTGGTTCAAGCTGCAAGCCCGCGATCAGAACGTTGCGGCCGGTAAAACCTTGATCGAGCGCGAACTCAATCGCCTCGGCCTGCCGCAGGTGGATTTCGACAAGTTGGCCGAAAAGGCCAACATGAAGACCGCCGAGGACATGTTCGCTGCGTTGGGCGCAGGCGATTTGCGCCTGGCGCAACTGGTGAACCTGGCGCAGCAACTGGTCGAGCCGGAACGCGGCAACGAACAGCTGGAGCTGATCCCGCGCAAAGCCACCGGCTATAAACCGGGCAAGCGCGGCGATATCCAGATCCAGGGCGTCGGCAACCTGATGACCCAGATGGCCGGCTGCTGCCAGCCGTTGCCGGGGGACGCCATCGTCGGTTACATCACCCAGGGCCGTGGCGTGAGCATCCACCGTCAGGACTGCGCCTCGGTGCTGCAACTGGCCGGGCGCGAGCCGGAGCGGATCATCCAGGTCAGCTGGGGGCCGGTGCCGGTGCTCACCTATCCGGTGGACATCATCATTCGCGCTTACGACCGTTCCGGTCTGCTGCGTGACGTGTCGCAGGTGCTGCTCAACGAGCGGATCAACGTGCTGGCGGTCAACACCCGCTCGAACAAAGAGGACAACACTGCGTTGATGTCCCTGACCATCGAGATTCCGGGGCTGGATGCGCTGGGGCGGTTGCTGGGGCGGATCTCCCAGTTGCCGAACATCATCGAAACCCGCCGTAACCGCACACCGTAAGGCGTTCACTTTTTTGTGGCCGCCAAGCTTTTGTGGGGCTGGCTTGTCGGATCGCGGCGGTGCGGCGATCCGACAAGCCAGGTTCCCACAGGTTCTCGCAGAGATTGATTGATGTATTCACTTGAAGACCTGCTGCACCTGATGAACCGTCTGCGCGACCCGCAGTACGGCTGCCCGTGGGACATCAAGCAAACCTACGCCACCATCGTCCCGCACACCCTGGAAGAAGCCTACGAAGTTGCCGATGCTATTGAACGCGGCGATTTCGATCACTTGCAGGGTGAGTTGGGCGACTTGTTGTTCCAGGTGGTTTATTACAGCCAACTGGCTCGGGAAGAAGGGCGCTTCGAATTCGCAGGCGTGGTCGACAGCATCACGCGCAAGTTGATCCGCCGTCATCCTCACGTATTTCCCACCGGTGATCTGTACGCGCCGCTGGACGTCCCGCGTCTGAATGAAGAGCAGGTCAAGCAACGCTGGGAAGAGATCAAGGCCGAAGAACGCGCCGAGAAGTCTTCGGCGCCGGAGCAGTTGTCCTTGCTCGATGACGTACCCGCGGCACTGCCGGCGTTGTCCCGTTCGGCAAAACTGCAGAAGCGCGCAGGGCAGGTCGGGTTCGATTGGCCGGACGCCTTGCCGGTGCTCGACAAGGTTCGCGAAGAGCTCGATGAAGTGCTTGAAGCCATGGCCGACAATGACTCGGCGGCGATTGCCGATGAAGTCGGCGACTTGCTGTTTTCCGTGGTCAATCTGGCGCGTCACCTCAAGGTCGATCCGGAAACCGCACTGCGTGGCGCGAACACAAAATTTGAAAGACGCTTCCGATTTATCGAACAGGCATTGCGCGACACCCACCGTCCCATAGAAGATTGCACCCTCGAAGAGTTGGACGCCTTGTGGGGCGAAGCCAAACGTCAGGAAAAGAATTTGCCCAGCTGCGGCTGAGCTGTTGCCTAAGTGAGTAAGCACCATGAGCCTTTCCCTTCGCGACCAGTTGCTCAAAGCAGGGCTGGTCAACCAAAAGCAGGCCAAACAGGTCGGCAAAGAAAAACAGAAACAACAGCGTCTGGCCCACAAAGGCCAGATCGAACTCGATGACTCCCAGCAGCGTGCGGCTCAGGAAGCCATGGCCGAGAAGGTCAAGCGCGATCAGGAGCTCAACCGTCAGCAGCAGGAGAAGGCCGAGCAGAAGGCCCGAGCCGCCCAGGTCAAGCAATTGATCGAAGTCTCGCGCCTGCCCAAGCTGAACACCGAGGACTACTACAACTTCGTCGACGACAAAAAGGTCAAGCGTATCTCCGTCAACACCCTGATGCGCAACAAGCTCAGCAGCGGTTCCCTGGCGATCGTGCATCACGCTGGCGGTTATGAAGTGATCCCTCGTGAAGCGGCCCTGAAGATTCAGGAGCGCGACCCACAGCGCATCGTGCAGCTGAATGTGAAGACAGAAGAAGTCAGCACCGAAGACGATCCGTACGCGGCCTATCAGATTCCTGACGATCTGATGTGGTAAGCCGTTAGCAGCTGCAACAACGACAAACCCCGCTCATGGCGGGGTTTGTCATTTTCAATGCGGTGGTTATGCAGAACGCGCTTCGCGTTGCTGCTCCAGTGATTCCAGTTCGGCCTTGTATTGGTGGGCTTCGGTCTCGGAATGGAACATCCCGACCAGCAGGTCTTGTTGATGTACATCCCAGATGCGGATACCGGCGGCGATGCCTTCATGGGACATATGTGAATCGTCGCGTTCAGTTACTTTTACAGTCATCTGCTAGCTCCAATCTCTGTTATCTGCAGCAAGGCGTGTGCAGGCCTTTGTTATAAGTTTTGTTAGCTGGCTAAGTAAACGACTGAAATCGGTAACGGACTTTTTCAAAAACGGAGAAAGTGCTGCAGCCCGCGAAATACGCGACATTCAGTCGCAGGCTGTTGAGTTCCATGACAAATGTTTCATGTCTAAAGGGCTGTCTGGCCGTAGATAAAACCTGGCCAAAAAAAACGCCCCGAACCAGTCGGGGCGTTTTTATGTGTGGCGTAGGCGGGGTATTACTTACCCTGCCAGCGCTTCAGTACCAGCGTGGCGTTGGTGCCACCGAAGCCGAAGCTGTTGCTCATCACGGTGTTGATGGTGGCGTCTTCGCGAGTCTTGGTCAGGATTGGCATGTCTGCCACTTCCGGGTCCAGTTCGTCGATGTTGGCGGAACCCGCCATGAAGTTGCCTTCCATCATCAGCATGCAGTAGATCGCTTCGTGAACGCCGGCGGCGCCCAGGGAGTGACCCGACAGGCTCTTGGTGGAGCTGATGGCCGGAGCGTTGTCGCCGAACACTTCACGCACACCTTTCATTTCCATCACGTCGCCGACCGGAGTCGAGGTGCCGTGGGTGTTCAGGTAATCGATCGGTGCGTCAACGGTGGACATGGCCATCTGCATGCAGCGGATGGCGCCTTCGCCGCTTGGGGCGACCATGTCGTAGCCGTCGGAGGTCGCGCCGTAGCCAACGATTTCCGCGTAGATCTTCGCGCCGCGGGCCAGAGCGTGTTCCAGCTCTTCGACCACGACCATGCCGCCACCGCCGGCGATGACGAAACCGTCACGCTTGGCGTCGTAGGCACGGGAAGCTTTTTCCGGAGTTTCGTTGTACTGGCTGGACAGGGCGCCCATGGCGTCGAACAGGAACGACTGGCTCCAGTGCTCTTCTTCACCGCCGCCGGCGAATACGATGTCCTGCTTGCCCATCTGGATCTGTTCCATGGCGGTACCGATGCAGTGAGCACTGGTGGCGCAGGCAGAAGCGATGGAGTAGTTCAGGCCCTTGATCTTGAACGGGGTGGCCAGGCAAGCGGAAACAGTGCTGCTCATGGTCCGCGTTACGCGGTATGGGCCGACGCGCTTGACGCCTTTCTCGCGCAGGATGTCCAGCGCTTCCATCTGGTTCAGCGTGGAGGCGCCACCGGAACCGGCGATCAGGCCGGTACGCGGGTTGGAAACTTGCTCTTCGGTCAGGCCGGAGTCTGCGATGGCATCTTTCATGGCCAGGTAGGCGTAAGCCGCCGCGTGGCCGACGAAGCGATAGATCTTGCGATCGATCAGCTCTTCGAGGGGAAGGTCAATGGAGCCGGAAACCTGGCTACGCAGACCCATTTCGGCATATTCCGGGTTGAACCGGATGCCAGGGCGGCTTGCACGCAGGTTAGCGGAGACGGTCTCTTTGTCATTGCCCAGGCACGAAACGATGCCCAGACCAGTGATAACGACGCGGCGCATGCGGATAACCCTTAGAAGTTGTCAGTGGAGGTGAAAACGCCGACCCGAAGGCCTTCGGCGGTATAGATTTCGCGGCCGTCGACAGTCACGGAACCATCGGCGATGGCCATGTTCAGTTTGCCTTTGAGGACGCGTTTGATATGGATGTTATAGGTGACTTTCTTGGCGGTCGGCAGTACCTGGCCAAAGAATTTCACTTCGCCCGAACCCAGGGCGCGACCGCGGCCCGGCAGGCCTTGCCAGCCGAGGAAGAAACCGACCAGTTGCCACATGGCATCGAGGCCCAGGCAGCCCGGCATCACCGGATCACCTTCGAAGTGGCAGGCGAAGAACCACAGGTCTGGAGTGATATCCAGCTCGGCGACCAATTCACCTTTGCCGTACTTGCCACCCTCTTCGGAGATCAGGGTGATGCGATCGACCATCAGCATGTTCGGGGCGGGCAGTTGCGCGTTACCCGGGCCGAACAGCTCACCACGACTGCAGCGCAGCAGGTCTTCCCGGGTAAAGGCGTTTTGTTTGGTCATGCGAGCTCCTCAATAGTCCATGCGGCAGGGGGGCGAATCTTCCCGGCCGATCGAAGCGTTCATGCCTCGAGTCAGCAGCCTACTCATAGACTATTGCGTTGTAGTGAAAGTCACAGTACCAAGGACATGAATGTACACTTGTGCACTGAAATTATTATTCAAGCCCCTTTTAGGGCCTGTTCGGGTGCCTAAGACTGCCGCACTTTCGTCTTTCACGCCAGTCGCAGATCGTCGAAAGGCCTGCACTACTGCACCCAACGCTGCAGAATTTGCTGCAGATCAGTGCGTTTAAAGGGCTTGGCCAGGTAATCGTTCATTCCCGCGGACAAACAGGCTTCACGATCGCCCTGCAAGGCGTTGGCCGTCAGGGCAATGATCGGCACGTCAGCGCAGCCGGGCAGTTGGCGAATCTGTCGGGTGGCCTCGTAGCCGTCAATGACCGGCAGTCGGCAATCCATCAGAATCGCTTCGAAAATCAGGCTCTCGGCGCTGCGCACCGCTTGTGCACCATCGGTGACGACGCTGACAGTAAAGCCCAGGCTGCGCAACATTGCTTCAATGACGGTGCGGTTGACCGGGTTGTCTTCCACCAGCAACACATTGCGACCTTCGCCGTGGCCATTGCCGGTATGTACTCGCGGCGTCAGCACCGGCAACGACTGCTTATACAGCGCCAAAGGAATTTCCAGGGTGAACACCGAGCCGACGCCTTCTTCGCTTTGAGCACGCAAGGTGCCGCCCATTCGTTCTGCCAGAGTGCGGGCAATCGGCAGCCCCAGCCCGGTGCCACCGTAACGTCTTGAAATAGTACTGTCGGCCTGCTGGAACGCGTTGAACATCAATTCCAGGCTTTCGGCCGGGATGCCGATCCCGCTGTCGCGCACGGTGCAGGTGAACCACAGCAATTCGTGATCCAGCGACTGCCACTGCGGTTCGATCGTGACGCGGCCCCGTTCGGTGAATTTCAGCGCATTGCCGACCAGGTTGACCAGGATCTGCCGGATCCGCGTCGGGTCGCCCTGAACCTGCAGGGCGCGCATGTCCTCGGGGATCTGCAGTTGCAGGTCAAGCCCACGTTGCACTGCGCTGTGCTGGAACGACTGGGCGCAACTGGTGATCAGGTCCGCGAGGTTGAATGCAATGTGCTCCAGCTCCAGTTCCGAGCGTTCGATGCGCGAGAAGTCGAGAATGTCGTTGATCACTTTGAGCAGGTGTTCAGTCGATTCAGAAGCCAGCGCGGCGTACTCGATCTGTTCCTCGGTCATCGCGGTGGTTTCCAGCAGTTGCAGCATGCCCAGCACGCCATTCATCGGCGTGCGCAGCTCATGGCTCATCATCGCCAGGAAATCGGATTTGGCGTTGTTGGCCTTTTCCGCTTCCTCGCGGGTCTGGATCAATTGCGCCATGGCCTGATGCTGTTCGCGGCTGGCTTGTTCAAGGCCCTGGGCAAGGTTGTTGATGTGTTGTGACAGGGCGCCCAGTTCGGTGTCATCGACAATCGGCAGGGGCGTTTTGTAGTCGCCTTTCTGGATCGCCTTGACCGCATTGCCGATGTCATGGATCGGTTGCGACAGGCTGCTGGCCAGACGCCGAGCCAGCAGAAAGGTAAACAGCAGGGCGAACAGGGCAAGGATCCCGGCCTTGAACAGGATTTCCTGCTGGCGCTGGTTGAAGGCGTCATTGGACAGACCGACGATCACCCGGCCCAGGTAATCTTCTCCCGGCTTCGTGGGGGCGGTGCGGCTGTTCTGGAAGAAGTCATTGTTGAGCGCGATGCGTTGCAGCCGCACCGGTGCCTGGAACACTTCGACCTGGTGCGAACGATTGTGGGTTTCCGACGGTTGTTCGACGTACACCAGAACCCGGTTGGTGCGGTCCTGAACCTCCAGAAAACGCACATTGGGCGTGGCCAGGGTGGCTTTGAGCAAACTCTCGAGCACGTCGTTATTACCCGAGATCACCCCGTATTCGGTGGCCGGCGCCAGTTGGTTGGCGATCAGTTGACCGGTGTGGTTGAGTTCCTGGCGCAGGTCCTGGATTCGCACGAAGGTGAAAAAACTGATCAGCAGCAACGTCAGCAGCAGCGCCGGGCCGAGGCTGATGATCTGGGTACGGGTATTGATGTCCCAACCGCTATGGAAGGTCATGGGCGATGTTCTCCTTCGGCCAGCTGTGTTGCGACAGAGGCTTCATTCATCGGTTCAATGCTTAATGAACGAGCCACTTGCGGGTTGCTCAAGACCTTGAAGTGCTGCGGATAAAGGGTGCGCGGCCAGGTGCTGTAGGGGCGGTCGAGCAGTTCGTCGAGAATCTTCAGCCAATCGCTCTGGTCGCTGTAGGTGCTGGCGAGGCTGCCCGCCCTGACGAACGCGGCATTGGGACCGATCAGCGGCAGCTGCCGTGCGTAGCTGCTGAGCAGCAGGTTTTTCACGGTTTTGGGGTTGTACAGATCAGGATCATCCAGGCCCAGCAGCACATCGCTGTTTTTCAGCAGGGCCTGCAACGGGCGACTGTCATTGGTGTTGTCCCAACGCTCGGTGACCACTTCAAGGCCCAGGGGCAGGGCTGCCTGATGCAGTTCCTTCAGCAGGAATTCGCTGTGGCTGTCGAAAAGCACGCCGACACGTCGAGCCTCGGGCAGGACGAGTCGGGTCAGGCGCAATTGTCGATCCAGCGGCGGATCGCTCCAGAGCAGGCTCAGGTGCGGTGGCGAAACATCGCCAAAGCGTTGGTGGGCTTGCAGGCGGCTGATGCGCAGCACCAGCGTTGCCGGGCCTTGGGCGTCTTGCAGGCGCCAGTCGAGGCTTTGCAAGTCGAGCAGAATCAGGCGGGTACCTGCGGGCAGTTGGCCGGGTGCGGGCAAGCTGGCGACCGGCTGGAAACGCACGCTGTCGGTGGGGCGCAACTCGCTCAGGGCCTGGACGAAAGACTGCACGCCAGGGCTGTCGTCGGCGCCGGTCAGCAGAATGTCGGCGGCCCGGGCCGGCAGATTGCACAGCAGCCCGGCAAACACCAGGCACAGCCCGGCCAGCAGGCGGCCAAGGGTTGGCGTCTTCCGTGGCAGGCAATACGGCATCTTAAAACTCCAGCTCCGCGCTGAAGTAGAGCACCCGGCGTTCGTCGTAGTTATTGTCGACGAAAGTGGTGGGCTGATTGTCGAGGCGTTGCTGGAGGATCCCGGCCAGCTCCAGATTGGCCTTGCCCAAGCCGATGCGTTTGGCGAGGCGGGTGTCGACCCGTTCGAAGCGGTAACCGTTGAGGGCGTCGGCGCCATAGTAGAAGAGCGCGCTGTTCCAGCCCTGGCCCCAGTTGCGCAGCCAACCGGCGGAGCCGCTGTTGCGCGCCGTTTGTTGTGCATCCAGCGGGTTGCTCGCCTCGGCATCGACATAGGCGTACGTCAGGCGCAGACGATCGGTGCTGCTGACGCGCCAGTCCAGTTGGGTTTCCGTCCCTGAGAATCGTGAGCTGTTCGAGTTGCTGGCAATGTACTGATTGTTGCGCAGCGGTTCGCTGATCATGCCGTTGATTTCGTCGTAGAACAGCTTCACATCGACCGTCAGCCCCCAGTCTGTGAAGTAGCCGTTGTAGCCCAATTCCCGGGAACGCATGCGTTCCTGTTCGAGGTCACCCGGGCCACGGGTCCTGACGAAATAGCGGGCGCTGGTCTGGCCATAGGCACTGGGTTGCAGGTTGGTCACCTGGTAACTCCAGTTGACGCTGTTCTCGAACATGTCCGGCGAGCGGACGGCTTCCGAATACACCGCGCGCAAACCGTGGCGCGGGTTGATCAGATAGTTGACCGCCAGTCGTGGGGTCAGTGAACTGCCGGTCAATTGCGTGTCTTCGAACATCGCCCCGCCTTGCAGCAACCAGTGCTCGGTGGCGCGCCACTCGAGTTGGCCGAACGCCCGCCAGGTGGTGTCGTCGAGCGTGCCATTGAAGTAGGTCTCGGAATCGGCCCGGTCGTAACGATAGTTCATGCCGCTGACCAGCCGCAGCGTGTCGGACAGGCTGAGGGTGTCTTGCAGTTCGAGGTCGTAGCGCGACTCTCGGGCACTCTGGTCGATGTCGCCGCACAGCGTTTTGTTCGCGCCGTTTCGCCATTGCGCCAGAACCTGATTGGCCAGGTCTTGTTCTGCCGCTGTACCGGGGGGCGCGCCGGTGAAACGAGCGATGTTGCGCGCCAGGCGTTCGGTGTAATTGGGATTGAGGTGCCAAAGTTGGGTCAGCTCCGGGCTGAACGAGATCTCGGCATCGCAGGCACGCCAAGTCTGCTGACGATCCCAGTGTTGCGCCGAGCCTTGAATATAAAGGCTGTGATCAGGGTTGATGTCCAGGTTCCAGCGCAGCGAGCCGGCGTAGTCCTTGGCGATGACGTCGGAATTGTTCCCAGCGGCGGTAATCCCTGAGAACACCGGGCTGTAGGTATAGGGCCGCTGGTTGGTCCCGTCCTTGGCGTTCAGTTGCCAATCGATGCTCTGATTCTCATTGAGCGTCTGGCTGACGGCGAGGCTGAAGCGATTCAAACGACGGTTGTCGCGATAATCGGCGCCGGTGCGGTCCGAGTCGAACCCATCGTCTTGTTGGCCGGACAGCGACAGGCGCAAGTCGCCGCTGTCCCAGCCCATACCCTGGCTGGCGTAGAAATCGTTGATGCCGCGTTGGCCTCGGGTGATTTTCAGCCGCGTGCCGTGGCTGTCGGCCGGTTTGCGGGTGATGATATTGACCACCGCCATCAGCGCGTTGGCGCCGTAGCTGACGGTGTTCGGGCCACGGAAAACCTCGATGCGCTCGATGTCTTCCATGGCCACCGGAATATCACTCCAGTCCACCGTGGCCAGGCCCGCGCGGTACACCGAGCGGCCGTCGATCAGCACTTGCATGCGCCGCGCTTCGCTGGCGTTGGTGCCGTGGTAGTTCACCGCTGCCTGGTTGCCGCTGATATTGCCGACCATCATCCCCGGCACCAGCCGCAGCAACTCACTGATGTCCCGCGCGCCGCTGGCGTTGATCAGTTCGCTGTCGATCACCGTCATGCTGCCCGGCACGGCCGCCGGCGACTGCTTCAGGCGCGTCGCGGTGAGCACTTGCGGCAACGGACCGTTGTCCAGGAACAGGTCGTCGGCCAGCAATGGCGAGCTGAACATCAGCGCCAGCACCAGTGGCGAGCGAGGAGAGGGAGAGCCAAAAGACACGGCACGGCCTTGATAGCGATTAATTGGCGCGCATGTTAACCGAGCGCAATGACTTTTCCAGTCACGTTGTGGGCATTTTCCTCGGTTTTCTTGGTCTTCTTCCTACAAGTGCCGGTAATTGATGTCGGGGCTGGCCGCGACTGGGCCGCTCCGTATAATGCGGGCATCGCCACTGGTATGGATTAACGGATTGCATATGACTGAACAGCGCCCAATTGCGGTCCTGGGAGGCGGAAGTTTTGGTACCGCCGTGGCTAATCTGCTGGCCGAGAACGGGCATCAGGTGCGGCTGTGGATGCGTGACCCCGAGCAGGCCGAGGCCATTCGGGTCAATCGCGAGAACCCGCGTTACCTCAAAGGCATCAAGATTCTTCCGGCGGTGGAGGCAGTCACAGACCTGCAAGCCACGCTGGAAGCCTGCGACCTGTGCTTCGTCGCGTTGCCCTCCAGCGCGCTGCGCTCGGTGCTGGCGCCTTACGCTCAGCTTTTGAGCGGCAAAATGCTGGTGAGCCTGACCAAAGGCATCGAAGCCCATACGTTCAAGCTGATGAGCCAGATTCTTGAAGACATCGCCCCGCAAGCGCGCATCGGCGTGCTGTCGGGACCGAACCTGGCCCGTGAAATCGCCGAACACGCGCTGACCGCCACGGTGGTCGCCAGCGAAGACGAAGACCTTTGCCAGCAGGTTCAGGCCGCGCTGCATGGCCGGACCTTTCGCGTATACGCCAGCGCCGACCGCTTTGGCGTGGAGCTGGGCGGGGCGCTGAAAAACGTTTACGCCATCATCGCCGGCATGGCAGTGGCGTTGGGCATGGGCGAAAACACCAAGAGCATGCTGATTACCCGGGCACTGGCGGAAATGACCCGCTTCGCGGTCAGTCAGGGTGCCAACCCGATGACGTTCCTGGGGTTGGCGGGCGTCGGCGATTTGATCGTCACCTGCTCATCGCCTAAAAGCCGCAATTATCAGGTCGGGTTTGCCCTCGGCCAGGGCTTGAGCCTGGAGGATGCGGTGACGCGTCTGGGCGAAGTGGCCGAAGGCGTGAACACCCTCAAGGTGCTCAAGGCCAAGGCTCAGGAGGTCGGCGTGTATATGCCGCTGGTCGCCGGATTGCACGCGATCCTGTTCGAAGGGCGCACGCTGGATCAGGTGATTGGGTTGTTGATGCGTGGCGAACCGAAAACCGACGTGGACTTTATTTCCCCCAGTGGTTTCTAAGCACTTAACCGATACGAGCAGGGAGCGAGACAGACATGAACGATCCGAAAGTAGAAGAAGGCAAGTACGAATCCATCCTGCTGCGGGTGCTGTGGATGATTGTCTATGTGCTGGTCTGGCAAGTGGCGCAATTGATCCTCGGCGCGGTGGTGCTGGTGCAGCTGATCTATCGTTTGATATATGGCGCACCGAGCGCCAGCCTGATGAATTTCGGCGACAGCCTGAGCCAGTTTCTGGCGCAGATCGGTCGTTTCGGCAGCTTTCACAGCGACCAGAAGCCCTGGCCGTTCGCCGACTGGCCAGCGCCGCGTACACCGGAAGGTGAAGCTCCGCACGTTGTGGCGCCGGCGCCGCATCCGGCCCGAGATGAGGAACCGAAACTATGAAACTCTGGGTATTGCGTCATGGTGAAGCCGAACCTCACGGTACCCGTCCGGACTCCGAGCGGGCCCTGACCGATAAGGGGCGCAAAGAGGTGAAGCGCATCGCGGCCAAATTGAAGGGCAAACACCTGACTGCCATTTATGCCAGCCCTTACCTGCGAGCGCAGGAGACCGCAATGCTGGTGCGTAAGGAGCTGGGTTTTGCACCGGAGATTCGCACCGTCGAATGGCTGACGCCCGACAATAATCCGCAAGCAGTGGCGGAGCAGTTGGTTTCCGTGGATCACGCACTGCTGGTCAGCCACAACCCGCTGGTCGGTAACCTGCTGGGCTATTTGCAGCATGGTCACGTGCAAGACCCGGAGCGGGTCGGCACCGCCGGACTGGCGGAGCTTGAGGGCGATGAACTGCTGGTCGGGGCGATGAAGCTCAACGGCATCAAAACCCCGTAACCGGCTCCCACAGGACGCTGATTTTTGTGTGAAATAGTCAACCAAGCACTTGCTTGGTTGACTACGCTTGCTCCAGACCAGAAATATGGGAGCAAGTCGCATGTCTGCTGCTTTTCGTTTGCCACTGGACGTCTTCTACGAGCGCGAAGCCCGTCATCCACGCCAGCGCTTTCTGGTTCAGCCGACAGGGGGCGGCCAGGTCGAGACGCTGACTTGGGCCGACGTCGGTCACCAGGCGCGCTGTGCCGCCCACTGGCTGCGGGCTCGCGAATTGCCGCAAGGCAGCCACATCGCATTGATCTCGAAAAACTGTGCCCACTGGATCATCGCCGACCTGGCGATCTGGATGGCCGGGCATGTCTCGGTGCCGCTGTACCCCAATCTGACCGCCGAATCCGTGGCTCAGGTGCTTGATCATTCTGAAGCTGCACTGGCGTTCATCGGCAAGCTGGATGACTGGCCGGGCATGTCCGTCGGGATTAGGCCTGACCTGCCGACCATCAGCCTGCCGCTGTGCCCGGTGGGCACTTTCAATTTCAGCTGGGCCGACCTGCAACGCAGCTCACCGATTCAGGACGACCCCAAACCCGCCGCCGATCAACTGGCGACCATCATTTACACCTCTGGCACCACGGGCCAGCCCAAAGGCGTGATGCACAGTTTCGGCACGCTGGGATTTGCCACCACCCATGGCACCCGGTTGTTTGGCCTGAATGAGTCGGATCGCCTGCTGTCCTACCTGCCGCTGTGCCATGTCGCCGAGCGGATGTTCGTCGAGCTGGCAGCGATCTACACCGGGCAAACGGTGTTTTTCGCCGAGAGCCTCGACACCTTCCTCACCGATTTGCAGCGTGCCCGACCGACCGCGCTGTTCGGCGTGCCACGCATCTGGACCAAATTCCAGATGGGCGTGTACGGCAAGATCCCGGCAAAACGCCTCGACTTCCTGCTCGGCCTGCCTTTCATCGGCAAACGGGTAGGGCACAAAGTCCTCGCCGGGCTGGGGCTGGACGCTTTGCGCATAGCCTTGTCCGGCGCGGCGCCAGTGCCGCAGACCTTGTTGAACTGGTATCGAAAACTGGGGCTGGACGTGCTGGAGGTGTACGGCATGACCGAAAGTTGCGGTTACTCCCACATCGGCCTGCCCGGCCAAAACAACCCCGGCTGGATCGGCAAGCCATGCCCGGAAGTCGAAGTACGGGTTGAGCCATCAGGTGAAGTGCTGGTGCGCAGCGGCGCGATCATGCTCGGCTATTTCAAGGAGCCTTTGAAAACCGCCGAATCCCTCACCGAGGACGGCTTCCTGCGCACCGGTGACAAGGGCGAGGAAGACGCCGAGGGCAACCTGCGCCTGACCGGGCGCCTGAAGGAAATCTTCAAGACCAGCAAAGGCAAATACGTGGCCCCGGCGCCGATCGAGAATCGTCTGGCGGTGCATTCGCGGATCGAACAAGTGTGCGTGGTCGGCGATGGCTTGAGCGCGCCACTGGGGTTGTGCGTGTTGTCGGCGGTCGGTCAGCAGGACGCCAGCGGGACGGCGAGGGCGGGTTTGCATTCAAGCCTGGAACAACTGCTGGAGGAGGTCAACGGCGTCCTCGACAGGCATGAACGCTTGCATCGGCTGGTGGTGGTCAAGGACAGTTGGGCGGTGGAAAACGGCTTCCTGACACCGACCCTGAAGATCAAGCGCAACATGATTGAAGCGGCTTACGGTGCGCGCTTCGAAGAATGGAGCGCGCGCAGCGAGGCGGTGCTGTGGCAGGATTGAGTCACGAACAACACCAACAAAGGAACGCAACGATGACTCTGTGGCGCACCACTCCCAACATCGAGCAGTTGAACGCTATCCAGAAAAACACCATCGGCGAAGTGCTGGATATTCGCTTCGAAGCCTTCGATGACGAGTCCCTGACCGCGAGCATGGTCATCGACCACCGTACGCACCAGCCTTATGGCTTGCTGCACGGCGGCGCTTCGGTGGTGCTGGCCGAAACCGTTGGCTCGATGGCCAGTTTCCTGTGCATCGACGCCAGCAAGTTTTATTGCGTGGGCCTGGAAATCAACGCCAACCATTTGCGCGGTCTGCGCAGCGGGCGGGTGACGGCGGTGGCCAAGGCGATTCACATCGGGCGCACCACCCATGTCTGGGATATTCGCTTGACCAGTGATGAGGGCAAGGCCAGTTGTGTGTCGCGCCTGACCATGGCGGTGGTGCCGTTGGGGGAGAAACCGCCGGCGCGATGAGTTTCGACATGTTCTGTGTAGCAAGGCGAGGGGCATTCTTGCTCCCCCGCCATAGCCCTGACCCGACTGTCATCATTCCTGTCAGTTACGGTCATTGCTGTGGGACGCCGTCTTACGGACAATCAACGTCTGTTTTTCGCACATGGATCTGCCGGTATGTCGCAACAGATATTTTTCGCCCACGCCAATGGCTTTCCTTCGGGGACCTACAGCAAGTTGTTCGCGGCGCTGGCGCCCGAGTACCAGGTGGCGCATCTGGAGCAGCACGCCCATGACCCGCGTTTTCCGGCGGACGACAACTGGAGCAATCTGGTGGATGAGCTGATTCATCACCTCCAGCAGCAGCCGGAGCCGGTCTGGGGCGTCGGCCACTCTTTCGGCGGCGTGCTGCACCTGCACGCCGCGTTGCGTTGCCCTGAGTTGTATCGCGGCGTGGTCATGCTCGATTCACCGGTGCTGACCCGCACCGATCAATGGGTGATCCGTGCCGCCAAACGCTTCGGTTTCATCGATCGCCTGACCCCGGCCGGTCGCACGTTGGGACGACGGGAAGAGTTCGCCGATCTGGAAGCGGCCCGCCTGTATTTCGCCGGTAAAACCCTGTTTCGTGGCTTCGACCCGGAATGCTTCGAAGCCTATCTTCAACATGGTTTGCAAAAGGTCGGCGACAAGCTGCGCCTGCGTTTCGACCCGGCCACGGAAATCAGCATCTACCGCGGCGTACCGCACACCAGCCCTGGCCGCGCGCGACAGTTGAAAGTGCCGCTGGCAGTAGTTCGCGGGCACAAGAGCCGCGTGGTGATGCGTCATCACGCCCGATCCGTCGGGCGCATGCCGCTGGGCGAGTCCTTGACCCTGCCCGGTGGCCACATGTTTCCCCTCGAACGTCCACAAGACACGGCCACGTTGCTGAAGAACCTGTTCAGTCGCTGGGATGGTCGCCGCCAACAGGATTGCGCATGAACAGCGTCGTCGAAGAAGTTCGCCTGAGCCTGCCGCACATCGAGTTGGCGGCGCACCTGTTCGGTCCCGAGGACGGCTTGCCGGTGATTGCCTTGCACGGCTGGCTGGACAACGCCAACAGCTTTGCCCGGTTGGCGCCGAAGCTCAACGGCTTGCGCATCATCGCGCTGGACATGGCCGGGCACGGTCATTCGGGGCATCGGCCGAACGGCGCCGGTTACGCGCTGTGGGACTACGCCCACGACGTGCTGCAAGTGGCCGAGCAGTTGGGATGGAAACGTTTTGCGCTGCTGGGGCATTCCCTGGGGGCGATCGTCTCGCTGGTGCTGGCCGGGTCGTTGCCGGAGCGGGTGACTCACCTGGCGTTGATCGACGGCATCATTCCTCCTACAGACAAAGGCGAAAACGCCGCCGAACGCATGGGCATGGCCCTGCAGGCGCAGCTGGATCTGCGGGAAAAACGCAAACCGGTCTACAACACCCTCGACCGGGCCATCGAAGCGCGCATGAAAGGCTTGGTGGCGGTCAGTCGCGAAGCTGCTGAACTGCTGGCCCAGCGCGGCTTGATGCCGGTGCCGGGCGGTTATACCTGGCGCACCGACAGCCGCCTGACGCTGCCATCGCCGCTGCGTCTGACCACTGAGCAGGCGATGGCTTTCGTCCAGCGCGTCAGTTGTCCTGCACACTTGGTGGTCGCGGCTGACGGCATGCTCGCCAAACATCCCGAGTTGCTGGAACGTCTACCCTTTAGCCATGAACAGTTGCCTGGCGGCCATCACTTGCACCTCAATGACGAACCCGGTGCCGGTCTTGTCGCAGACTGTTTCAATCGGTTCTTCGCCGTTCCTTGACTTGCGTCGGGCAACTGTCGAGGCTGGGCGGGTTGAAATGGGAGACAACCATGATAGATCTGTACACCGCAGCGACCCCGAATGGCCACAAGGTCTCTATCGTGCTCGAGGAACTCGGCCTGCCCTACACGGTGCATGCCTTGAGTTTCGACAAAAAGGAACAGAAGTCCGAGGAGTTCCTCAAGATCAACCCCAATGGCCGGATTCCGGCGATTGTCGACCGCGCCAATGGCGATTTCGCCGTGTTCGAGTCCGGCGCGATTCTGATTTACCTCGCCGAGATGACCGGCAAACTGCTGCCCCAGGATCCGAAAGGGCGCTCGGTGGTGTTGCAGTGGCTGATGTTCCAGATGGGCGGCATCGGCCCGATGCAGGGCCAGGCCAACGTATTTTTCCGCTACTTCCCGGAAAAGCTCCAGGGCGCCATCGATCGCTATCAACATGAAACCCGACGCTTGTATGAAGTGCTAGACACGCGTCTGCAAACCGTGGAATTCCTGGCGGGCGAGTACAGCATCGCCGATATCGCGACCTTTCCGTGGGTCCGTGGCCATGACTGGTCCGGTGTCTCGGTGGACGGCTTGCCTGCCTTGCAACGCTGGCTGGCCGCCATGGAAGCACGCCCTGCGGTGCAGCGCGGTTTGCGGGTGCCGGAGCGCATCGATGATGCCAGTGTCATCAAGGGTGCCCAGGCCATGTTGATCCGATGAACCTATCCATGCGTTCACTCACTCTGCTGGCGCTGTGCAGTTTCAGTCCCTGGTTATTGGCCGCTGACATTCCTGGCAGTCAGGACCTGCCTATCGTGCCGCGCATAACCGATGCGCAGATCGTCGACTATCGCCCGACGGTGGAACTCGAGCGGATTTACCCGCTGGGTTCGATCCGCAAGATCAGCGGCCAATTGCGTTTCGACGGCCAGGTCACCGCTCGCGGTCAAACCACCTCGGTCACCTACGAATTGCCACCGGAGCACTCCTCCACCGATGCCTTCACCGCCGCCCGCGAAGCCTTGCAGAAGCAGGGCGCCGAGCTGTTGTTCTGGTGTCAGGCCCGGGATTGTGGCGAAAGCAGCCTGTGGGCCAATGAAGTCTTCGGTAACGCCAAGCTCTATGGCGCCGATAATCAGCAGGCTTATTTGCTGCTGCGTCTGGCGGCCCCCCAAGAAAACACCCTGGTGGCGCTTTACAGCATCACTCGCGGTAATCGCAGGGCTTATCTGCACGTCGAACAGTTCGATGCCTCGGCGCCGTTGGGTGATTTGCTGCCGACGTCCGCGACGTTGCTGCGCCAGCTCAAAAGCACCGGGAAACTCGATTTCCCCAAACTCGACGGCGACCCTGACGACACCTGGCTGCGTTTGATTTCCCGAGGCCTGAACCTGGACACCACACTGCGAGTCAGCGTTTCCGGGCCCAGTGCCGAAGCCTGGCGCCAGGCGTTGATCGGCCAGGGCGTGCGCACGGCGCGGATGGAAACCGGCAGCGTCGAAGGCTCTGGCCTGCACTTCGAACTGTTGCGATAAGCTTCATTTGGCGAATGCGTTCTGCGCATTCGCCAATTCTTTGCGGACTGACTTTTTTCGGGATCTTACATGGTCAATAACGATCGGCTGTTGGTGCAGATCCTGCTGCTGGTGCTGTTTGGCGCGAGTTTATGGGTAATGGCGCCGTTCTGGTCGGCGCTGTTCTGGGGGGCGGTGCTGGCGTTTGCCAGTTGGCCGTTGATGCGTCTGTTGACCCGTTGGCTCAATGGTCGTGAATCCCTGGCGGCGCTGTTACTGACGCTTGGCTGGATGCTGCTGGTGGCGGTGCCGCTGGTGTGGCTGGGGTTCAACCTGGCGGATCACGTGCGCGATGCCACGGCGTTCATCAAGGATGTGCAGGTCGATGGTCTGCCTGAAGCGCCGGCCTGGGTTGGCGGTATTCCTTTGGTCGGCGAGCGGCTGGTGGGGATCTGGAACAGCATCGATCAGCAAGGTGCGGCGATGATGCTGGCGATCAAGCCCTATCTGGGTCAGGTTGGTAACTGGTTGCTGGCACGCAGTGCGCAGATTGGCGGCGGGATCCTCGAGTTGACGCTGAGTATCGTGTTTGTGTTCTTTTTCTACCGGGACGGGCCGCGTTTGGCGGTGTTTGTCCATGGGTTGCTGGAGCGGCTGATTGGCGACCGCGCCGGGTATTACATCGAACTGGTGGCGGGCACCGTGCAACGGGTGGTCAACGGGGTGATCGGCACAGCGGCGGCGCAGGCGGTGCTGGCGTTGATCGGCTTCCTGATTGCCGGCGTGCCTGGGGCACTGGTGCTGGGGATCGTGACGTTCTTGCTGAGCCTGATTCCGATGGGGCCGCCGTTGGTGTGGATTCCGGCCACGGCGTGGCTGGCCTGGAAGGGTGAGTACGGAATGGCGGTGTTCCTCGGGATCTGGGGCACGTTCATTATCAGCGGGGTCGACAACGTGCTTAAGCCGTACCTGATCAGCCGGGGCGGGAATTTACCGTTGGTGATTGTGCTGCTCGGGGTGTTTGGCGGGTTGATTGCGTTCGGGTTTATCGGCCTGTTCATCGGCCCGACGTTGTTGGCAGTGGCTTACAGCCTGTTGACCGATTGGAGCAAGAGCCAGGCTCGGGTTGAAGATCGCCGGCCCTAAGTTTTTTGTTGGGTCTTAGGGCCGCGAAGTTTTTTGACTCAGGTCGCTACGTTCAGGTGTTTGCCCACGGTCGCCACGTTGTCGAGCGAATACTGTTTGCTCAGGTTGGCGATCATTTTGTTCAGGGCTTCGGTCACGTTGAACTGATTGGTGGAGCTGTCGGAGTTCTGCTCGCGGCCGGCTTGCAGGACGGCTTTCAGTTCATCGTTGCTGACGCCACCGCTGCTGTCGCTATCGAGTACTTTGAGCAACGCGGCGCTGGTGTCGGTGGCGGTCGATGAAGTGCTGTCGCTCGCCTGCAACGCGCTGCTCAGTTCCGTGGCCGTGACACTGCCATCGCTGTCGGTATCGAGTTGGCTGAACAGCTCTTCGCTGGACATCTGCTGAGGTGGCGGTGGCGGCGGGGTCAGGCTGGCGGCGAGTTCGTCCTGGCTGACGGTGCCGTCTTCATTCTTGTCCAGGGCCGAGAAGATTTTCGAGCTGTCGGCCGTGCTGCCGGCACTGGTCAGGCCATTGCTCAGCTCATCGCTGTTGATGGCGCCGTCGCCGTCTTTGTCCAAAGCGCTGATCAGCGCATCGGCCAGCTCGGTGTTCGGTGCCTGATCGTGCGGCGGTGGCGTCGGAGGGGCCATCGCGGCCATCTCTTCGCTGCTCAGGCTGCCGCTTTTGTCGCTGTCCAGATCGCTGAAGTTCTTGCTCAGGCTGACCAGCAGACCATCGTCGTTTTTCTGCGACAGGGCGCTCTTGAGCTCATCCTGATCCACCGCACCGTCGCTGTTGTTGTCGAGTTTGGCGAGCAGTTCTTTCTGGAATTGCTGGCTACGGGCGCTGTTGGTGGCGGTACTGCTGGTGCTGGTATAGCTCGTGTAGCTGCTGACACTACCGATCATTGTGCTCACTCCTTGGAATGGGAAACCGGTGGGTGCACCGGCTTATGCAGCCTCAAGGGGCAAGTTGTCGTGGGTATGTGGGATTTGTACCGATGGGTACACACAACTTATCCAGTCAGACCCGGATCCTGTGGGTGCGGGCTTAGACGCGGGGCAGGCGGATGACGGCGGTCAGACCACCGCCGGGCGTTTCTTCCAGGCTCAACTGCCCGCCCAAACGCTCCGCGGCTTCCCGGGCGATGGTCATGCCCAGGCCGACGCCGCCGGAGTTGCGATTACGCGAACCTTCCAGGCGAAAGAACGGTTCAAACACCGCTTCACGTTTTTCCGCCGCGATACCCGGGCCATGGTCAATGACCCGGATCACCAGTTGTTCGCGACTGTCCTCAAGCGTGATCAGCGCGTCCCCGGCATAACGCAAGGCGTTGTCCAGCAGGTTGTTGATGCACGAGCGCAAAGCCATCGGTTGAACCTGCAGCGGGGCACAATGGCCGCGGGCCTGGACGTCGGCGCCCTGGTCCTGGGCGTTTTCACTCAGGGACTCCACCAGCGCTTGCACGTCCATCCATTGTGGCGCCTCACTGGTGCGCTGTTCGTGCAGGTAGGTGAGGGTGGAATCGAGCATGCCGATCATGTCGTCCAGGTCCTGACGCATCTGGCCTTGCAGCTTCTCATCGTCGATCTGTTCCAGCCGCAGCTTGAGCCGCGACAGCGGTGTGCGCAGGTCATGGGACACCGCGCCGAGCATGCGCGAACGTTGCTGCATTTGTTCAAGAATGCGTTTCTGCATCAGGTTGAAAGTGTGCGCCGCTTGCCGCGCCTCCCGTGGGCCGGACTCATCCAGCGGCGGACTGTCGAGATTTTCACTCAGGCGCTCGGCGGCGTCGCTCAGGCGTTGAATCGGGCGGGTCAATAGCTTGGCGCCGTACCAGGCGGCGATGATCAGCGAGACAAACTGAAAGGTCAGTGGCACCAGCGGCCCGCCGAACCATGGCCGTGGTGGTCGATTGCCGAAACGCGGGTCCATTGGTGGGGGAGGGCCGTCGAAGCGCTCGGAAAAACCCGGTGGCGGTGGGGGAGGCGGGGGCGGTCCGTAATGTTTGAACCATAAAAAAGCTAACAAGTGCGCCAGTACGATCGCCACCAACAGCACGCCGAACAGGCGGCCGAACAGCGTATCGAAGCGCGCACGCATCAGCTGATGTCTCGTGCGTCGAACAGATAACCCTCACCGCGAACGGTCTTGATCAACTGCGGGGCTTTCGGGTCGTCGCCCAGTTTCTGGCGCAGGCGCGACACCAACAGATCGATGCTGCGATCAAACGCTTCGATCGAGCGACCGCGCGCCGCGTCCAGCAGTTGTTCGCGGCTGAGCACCCGGCGCGGCCGTTCGATGAACACCCAAAGCAAACGGAATTCGGCGTTGGACAGCGGCACCACCAGGCCATCGGCGGCGATCAACTGGCGCAACACGCTGTTCAATCGCCAGTTGTCGAAGCGAATATTCGCACGCTGTTCAGTACGGTCGTCGCGCACCCGACGCAGAATGGTCTGAATCCGCGCAACCAGTTCCCGCGGCTCGAACGGCTTGGCCATGTAGTCGTCGGCGCCCAGCTCCAGGCCGATGATCCGGTCGGTGGGTTCGCAGCGGGCGGTGAGCATCAGAATCGGGATGTCCGATTCGGCGCGCAGCCAGCGGCACAGCGACAAACCATCTTCACCCGGCAGCATCAGATCGAGCACCACCACATCGAAATGCTCGGCTTGCAGCGCCTGACGCATGGCGGCGCCATCAGAGACGCCGCTGGCGTGGATATTGAAACGGGCCAGGTAGTCGATCATCAGTTCGCGGATCGGAACGTCATCGTCGACGATCAGGGCGCGAATGCTCCAGCGTTTGTCATCGGCCGGCGCTTTTTGATCGTCGTTCAGAGGTGCTGGGGAATTGTGCATGCGTGCGTTCATCTGCCAGGTAGGCTGCCAACCACAAAGATAGGCTGCGAGGTTGTGGCTTCAGCATAGGCGTCCGGCCGTGAGGCGGGAAGTGCTGTAGGGCTTGTTGCGGCTGACGAGGGTAGCGTTGAAGGGTGTTGTGGGCGTGTCGTGTGTGTATCGGGCTAGACACAATTGCCGCAGCAGCTAGTCTTGCCTGAGCCGCGACGACGAATTACCGATCATCGGGTCCCGCAGCGGCGCTGGTTCCGCTACAATGCGCGCCGATTTCGACTTGCCTGAGAGCCCACTCATGTCCGCCTGCCAGACGCCTATCATCGTCGCCCTGGATTTCCCCACCCGTGACGCCGCACTGAAGCTGGCCGATCAACTGGACCCGAAACTGTGCCGGGTCAAAGTCGGTAAAGAACTGTTTACCAGTTGCGCTTCGGAAATCGTCGGCACCTTGCGCGACAAGGGTTTCGAAGTGTTCCTGGACCTCAAGTTCCACGACATTCCGAACACCACCGCCATGGCCGTCAAGGCGGCTGCGGAAATGGGCGTATGGATGGTCAATGTGCACTGCTCCGGCGGCCTGCGCATGATGGCCGCCTGCCGCGAAGTGCTCGATCAGCGCAGCGGCCCGAAACCGCTGTTGATCGGCGTGACCGTGCTGACCAGCATGGAGCGTGAGGATCTGGCGGGTATTGGCCTGGACATCGAGCCGCAGGAGCAGGTGCTGCGCCTGGCCGCGCTGGCGGAAAAGGCCGGGATGGACGGTCTGGTCTGCTCGGCCCAGGAAGCCCAGGCCTTGAAAGCCGCCCACCCGTCGTTGCAACTGGTGACGCCGGGGATTCGTCCGGCGGGCAGTGCCCTGGACGATCAGCGCCGCATCCTGACGCCGCGTCAGGCGCTGGATGCCGGTTCCGATTACCTGGTGATCGGCCGTCCGATCAGCCAGGCGGCGGATCCGGCCAAGGCGTTGGCGGCGGTCGTCGCAGAAATCGCTTAAGCGCCGATTCGCGGGCAAGCCTCGCTCCTGTAGGAGCGAGCGGTGCGGCGATCCGACTTGCCCGCGAAGCTTTTATACCTTCAACACCAACTTCCCGAAATTCTCGCCGCTGAACAACTTCATCAGCGTCTCCGGGAATGTTTCCAGTCCCTCGACGATGTCTTCCTTGCTCTTGAGCTGCCCCTTGGCCATCCAGCCGGCCATTTCCTGCCCGGCAGCGGCGAACTGTGCGGCGTAATCCATCACCACGAAGCCTTCCATCCGCGCGCGGTTGACCAGCAAGGCCAGGTAGTTGGCCGGGCCTTTGACCGCTTCCTTGTTGTTGTACTGGCTGATGGCACCGCAAATCACCACCCGTGCCTTCATGTTCAGGCGGCTCAGCACGGCGTCGAGAATATCGCCGCCGACGTTATCGAAATACACGTCGACGCCTTTCGGGCATTCACGCTTGAGGCCGGCGATCACGTCTTCGTTCTTGTAATCGATGGCACCGTCAAAACCCAGCTCATCGATCAGGAACTTGCACTTGTCCGCGCCGCCGGCGATGCCGACCACCCGGCAACCTTTGATCTTGGCGATTTGCCCGGCGATGCTGCCCACCGCACCGGCCGCGCCCGACAACACCACGGTGTCGCCGGCTTTCGGCGCGCCGACATCGAGCAGGGCGAAGTAGGCGGTCATTCCGGTCATGCCCAGCGCGGATAAATAACGCGGCAGCGGCGCCAGTTTCGGATCGACCTTGTAGAAACCTCGCGGCTCGCCAAGGAAGTAATCCTGCACACCCAAGGCACCGTTGACGTAGTCCCCCACGGCAAAGCCCGGATTGTTCGAGGCGATGACTTTGCCTACGCCCAATGCACGCATCACTTCACCAATGCCGACCGGAGGGATGTAGGACTTGCCCTCGTTCATCCAGCCACGCATGGCCGGGTCCAGGGACAGGTATTCGTTCTTGACCAGGATCTGACCTGCCGCAGGCTCACCGACTGGTACTTCTTGATAGGTGAACGTCTCGCGGGTAGCTGGCCCCACGGGACGTTTGGCGAGCAGGAACTGGCGATTGGTCTGGGTAGTCATGACAGGCACTCAAGATGAATGAAGCCTTGTTGATAGACCTTCATGGACGATGCTGCAAGGTTGGCTGACACGGCGAATGCACATCGATCCAGTGCAGTGATAGTCAGGGCGGCCGTTCCATCACTGCCACTCATGGGTGCCCAACCGGCCTTCTGATAGTGCTGCCGTGGCATCGGCCCCTGTGGCTAGACTGGGAACTCGCGATCCCCACATTCTTGCCTTCGAGGACATAACAATGAGCATGACGTTTTCCGGCCAGGTCGCCGTTGTGACGGGCGCGGCCAATGGGATTGGCCGCGCAACCGCTTTGGCGTTCGCCGCCGAAGGGTTGAAAGTGGTGGTGGCCGATCTGGACGTGGCCGGTGGTGAAAGCTCTGTGGCGCTGATTCGCGCTGCCGGCGGTGACGCGACCTTCGTGCGCTGCAATGTCACTGTGGAAAGCGATGTAAAAAATCTGATGGACGAGGTCGTGAATGCCTACGGCCGTCTCGACTATGCCTTCAACAATGCCGGCATCGAAATCGAGAAAGGCAAACTGGCCGAGGGCACGCTCGATGAGTTCGACGCGATCATGGGCGTCAACGTCAAAGGCGTCTGGCTGTGCATGAAGTACCAGTTGCCATTGCTGCTGGCCCAGGGCGGCGGCGCGATCGTCAATACCGCTTCGGTCGCCGGCCTGGGGGCTGCGCCGAAGATGAGCATCTACGCCGCCTCCAAACATGCGGTGATCGGCCTGACCAAATCGGCGGCCATCGAATACGCCAAGAAAAAGATTCGCGTGAATGCGGTGTGCCCGGCGGTGATCGACACCGATATGTTCCGTCGGGCCTATGAAGCGGACCCGAAGAAGGGCGAGTTCGCCAATGCCATGCACCCGGTCGGACGTATCGGCAAGGTCGAGGAGATTGCCAGCGCGGTGCTGTACCTGTGCAGCGACGGCGCGGCGTTCACCACCGGTCATTCGCTGGCGGTGGATGGTGGGGTCACGGCGTTTTAATCAGGCGTTTCGATATACCTGCTTTTGTGGCGAGGGAGCTTGCTCACGCTGGGCTGCGTAGCGGCCCCAAAAATCTGACAACCATTGCCGGTTTTTGTGAGTGCTACGCACTCAAGCGGGAGCAAGCTCCCTCGCCACAGGTTTCTCAGCATTACGCACACTGCCATCGGTTCCGTGAAAACACCGGGCATTGTGTTTCAAATGGTTAGAACCGACGGTTTTGGCGGTTTTGTCGCACATCTTGTCGAGCGCTCCTGTGATTAACTGTTTTCCGCAAAACAGACAGGAGTTTGCTTGCTCATGGAGTTGAGAATCGATCGACAGGCATTGGTGCCGGTCGTGCAGCAAATCGTCGACGCGATGGCCGACTGGCTCCATCGTGGCGAGGTGTCGCCGGGGACACGTTTGCCTTCCGTGCGGCAAATCGCGCGGATCAATCTGCTCAGCCAATCCAGTGTTGTCGAGGCCTGTGAACGGTTAGTGGCCCAAGGTGTGCTGGCCACGCGTAGCGGGGCGGGTTTCTTTGTCGCGGCAACGGCGCTTGCCGCTCACGGGCAACGGGATTTTTCCTGGTTCGAGGGGGTTGAGCAGCAGAGTGGCGTCGCGGGCGATCTGAAGCTGGGTTGCGGCGGATTACCCGAAAGCTGGCGCGAGACTGACGACCTGAGCTATGCCATACGCCAGGTCAGCCGCACCGATATGGCCGGTTTGTTCAACTACAGCACACCGCTGGGCCTGCTTGCCCTGCGCCAACAGATCCTCAAACGACTGAAGCAGCTGGATATCGCGGTGGATGAAAGTCGAATCCTCACCACGGCGGGTGCCAGTCATGGGCTCGACCTGATCGTGCGCACGTTGTTCAAACCGGGCGATTGCGTGGTGGTGGAGAACCCCGGTTATTCGATGCTGTTCGATTTGCTCAGGCTGCACGGGGTCAGCATGATCGAAGTCCCACGAACGCCTCACGGACCCGACACCGAAGCACTCCAGGCACTGTTGCTGAAATACAAACCCCGTGGCTTGTTCATCAACAGCTTTTATCACAACCCCACCGGCAGCAGTTTGACCTTGGGCGTGGCTCGGCAGGTAATGCAGCTGGCCAGAAAGCATGGCGTACTGGTGATCGAAGACGACGTCTATGCGGATTTGTACCGCGGTCCCGGGACGCGTCTTGCGGCACTGGGTATCGATGACAACGTGATCTACGTCGGCAGCTACTCCAAAACCCTCAGCAGTTCGTTGCGGGTCGGCTTTGTCGTGGCGGGTGCCGACGTCATTGCGCGACTGGCCGAGGTCAAGATGATCAGCAGCATGGGTGCTTCACGGTTCAGCGAATCGGTGCTGGCTTCTTTATTGGCCAGTGGTGCCTATCGCAAATTGGTGCAGCGTCAGCGCCAGCGTTTAAGCACCGACAGGGACGCGGCCTTGCAGGTGCTTGAAGACGCGGAATGGGAGGTTTTCGGCAAACCCGCAGGTGGCCTGTTCATCTGGGCGCGATCGCGCAAGGCCGACGCCGTTCAGGTGCAGGTTCAGGCGCGACGCTTCGGCATCCGTCTGTCATGCGCAACGGCATTCAGCCCCACCGGCGAGGCTCATGACTGGCAGCGCATCAACGTTGCCTATGCCTGTGATCCTCGTGCTCGGGCATTTTTTCAGGCTACCGCCAGGGTCTGTTGACGTTTGGTGGCGAGCCGCGTTGCGATGCCAACGTGCGCGAGGCAAGGCGCGGGATGCCGCCAATGGTTGTTCCCTTGGCAAATCCCGCAACGCAGCCTCGCGCACGTTGGCGCGCAACCCGAAGGGACGGAGCCAACGTTGCGCAGGGCTGCGTTGCTCGGAACTTATTTGGAACAACCAAACCACGTTCCTCGCGCCTTGCCCTGCGCAACGTTGGCATCCGTCGCGGTCGTCACCAAACGTCAACAGACCCTGAGGATCGACCTCAAGCGTTCTGAAAACGACGCTGGCGTAGCTTTTGGCCATTATTCCGACGCCAGAGACTTGTGTTGGCACAAGCCCGTTGCGAATCTGCATCAACAGATAATGGCAGGGGACTAAGCGCAATGATTTCGGCCGTGCAAGGACGTTTTGCCAACCTCGGTATGGCGAAAAAACTGGGTGTCGGGTTTGTACTGGTGCTGCTGTTGACAGCCCTGGTGGCGGCCATTGGCGTATGGTCCCTGCAAACCATCAGTCATCGCTTCGACGGGCTCAAGCAGATGTCGTCGCTCAACAGCGGTTTGCTCAAGGTGCGTCTGCTTGAGCAGGACTACGTCTTGCGCGGCGACCCGAAAACCGTGGAAGCCTTGCACGCGGGGGTGGACGCGTTGATCGCGCTGGCGACCGAGCTCAAGGCTCAGTCCGCAGCCAACGTGCCGGTCATGAATGACGTCGAACAGTCTCTGGGGGCTTATCGCAAAGCCTTTGACGAGTTCGTCTCGCTGAGTCAGGCCAAGGACCTGGCGCTGGAAATGGCCAGTTGGTCGGTGTCCAGTGTGGCCAATAACCTGGATGTGCTGCAGTCCGGGCTTAGCGATGATGGCGCCTATGCCTTGAAGGAGTCCGAGGGCAAGGACGGTGCGCAATTCATCGAGCAGGCGAATCAGGTCAGCCAGGTCTCGCGACTGATGTTGCAGGCCATGAACGAAGCGCACGTACGTCTGGATCAGAGCCGCAAGGGCGACGACAGTGCCGGGCAGGGCAAGATCGAGCAAGCCGACCAGGCGCTGGCCCAGGCCGAACAGTTGAAAGCTACCGTAAAGGATGAGGGTTACCAGACGGTCCTCAATGAAGTGTCGGGTCATATCGGCAGTTTCACTGAAAAACTCGCCGAGTACACCAGGCTGTTGGCGCAGGAAAAGACCGTCTCCGAGCAACTCCACCAGCGCGCCGCGCAAGTGGTGGAGCGGGTGGATCAGGCCTACGTTGCCGAAGACCGGTCGATGCAGGCAGAGCTGAAAAAGAACTCGCTGTTGATCATCGGCTCCTCGGCACTGGCCTTGCTGGTCGGGCTGATTGCCGCGTGGGTGATTACCCGGTTGATCGTCGCACCGCTGCGCAGCGTGATCCGTGTCGCCCAGCAGATCGCCGCGGGCGATTTGAGCGCGACGATTGAGGTGACCCGCCGTGACGAGATCGGCCAGTTGATGCAAGCCATGCAGCAAATGGGCGCGGGGCTCAGCAGCATTGTCAGTGGTTTGCAGGCCGGTATCGAACAGCTGGCAAGCTCTGCGCAATCGCTGTCGGCGGTGACCGAGCAGACCAACCTTGAAGTCAGCAGCCAGAAAGAAGAAACCGAGCAGGTCGCCACTGCGATGAACCAGATGACCGCCACGGTGCACGATGTGGCACGTAACGCGGAGGAGGCCGCCCAGGCGGCGCAGACGGCCGACGGCAAGGTCGAAAGCGGTCAGCAGGTGGTGCGTCAGAGCATGGCGCGAATTGAGCAACTGGCGGACTCGGCCACCTCGGCCAGCTCCAGCATCGAAAGCCTCAGTGCAGAAATCCAGAACATCGGCACGGTGCTCAGCGTGATCAAAAGCGTTGCCGAGCAGACCAACCTGTTGGCGCTCAATGCGGCCATCGAGGCGGCGCGTGCCGGCGAGCAGGGCCGGGGCTTTGCGGTGGTGGCCGATGAGGTTCGGGCGCTGGCCAGGCGAACCCAGCAATCGACCGAGGAAATCGAACGCCTGGTCAGTGCCTTGCGCACGGCGGCGCAATCGTCGGTGCAGCAGATTCAGAGCAGTGGCGAGTTGGTGAAGCTGGCGGTGAGCGATGCGTTGCAGACCGAAAGTGCATTGGGGAGTATTGCGGCGGCGGTGTCGCTGATTCAGCAGATGAACCAGCAGATAGCAGCGGCTGCGGAGGAGCAGAGCTCGGTGGCCGAGGAGATCAATCGCAGTGTCACGAGCATTCGCGCCAGTGCGGATCAGTCTTCATTGGCGATGCAGGGCAATGCGGCGTCGAGTATTGAACTGGCGCAGTTGGGGAGTGAGTTGAGGGGGATGGTGGGGCATTTCAAGCTGTAGCAGCTGCCGAAGGCCCGGGCTGTGTCCGGATGATCTATTGACTCTGGCGGGCATCAATCCCAACGCAAAAAAAAAAGCCACCTGACCCGGTGGCTTTTCAGCATTTGCATGATCAGTCGTAGATCACTTTCTTCTTCCAGTCGGCATCAGCCTCGACGTCTTTGAGCCCTTCAGTCAGTTGGTTCACTTCGCCTTCAACCGGGGCGATCTTGTCCATGACCTGGTCGTTGGCGCGGGCCAGGAGTTTTTCCAGGTACTCGAGTTGTTCGCTGTAGACCTGGGGCTCCGGCTGTTTGCGCAGGTATTGCACGCCTCGTTCGAAGGCCAGTCGGGCCTGACCTGGCTGGTTCTGTTGCAGGGAATGCTGACCAAGGTTGTTGAAGAATTCGATGTGCAGCAGGACCAGGATGTGGCGGACCTCGCGGATCCAGTGCTTGGCTTCGTTGGTCGGCAGGTAGCCGTCCTGTGCGGCACGGGTGATCTGGCCATGCAGGGCTTCGAGCAGGAAGCGCACGTCTTTGGCCTTGGCTTCGGTCTGGATCGGTGCCGGCGGGTTGTTGACCGGGATCGATTCGCCTTGGGCAACCAAGGCACTCAGCTCGGTAATCCGTGGCTTGAGCGTGGGGCTGGTTTTTTCCAGGTTGAGCAGGCGCTGGCAGACGTTCAGTTCCAGACGGGTCAATAGCAACTTGAGCGCGGGTGTCATGAACTGACCGGGAAAGGTCTCGGTGATTTCGCCGCAGCGACGCAGGCGGTCGTTGAGTTCAACCTTGGTGCGGGCTTTTTCCAGCTTATTGTTTTCCACCACATGGTTCATGTAGCCAATGGCGATCAATAGTGCGATCCCGGCTACGACTAGCAGGGTGATCATGAGTGGTGTCACCGGTAAGACCTCTTTATGGGGTTCGCGTTCGAGTCGAGTGTAGTTGGCTTGGCATATGGGCGCATAGGGTTGCTCGACGAGTGAATCGGCTATAGCTCTTCTTATATCGGCCGCAATGCCGCTTCTATAAGTAAATAGCGTGCGAGGTGCACATTGCCATCATCTCGGCATGGACTATAGCGTCTTGGTGGATGCCAGAATATAGGCGCCAAAGGTCAGGCGACACAAAAGCCTGAATCGCTGCCAAAAGCAGGGCGAAGTCATTGATTTAAATAAATTTATATCTGGGGGTTGACGACCCCTCAATCCATCCATAGAATGCGCGCCACTTACAGCGTAAAGCACACAGCGAAACGCGGTAGGGAGTGAATGTTGTACGTGTGTCCCCTTCGTCTAGTGGCCTAGGACACCGCCCTTTCACGGCGGTAACAGGGGTTCGAGTCCCCTAGGGGACGCCAATGCGGGAATAGCTCAGTTGGTAGAGCACGACCTTGCCAAGGTCGGGGTCGCGAGTTCGAGTCTCGTTTCCCGCTCCA
>NZ_JBWKWT010000020.1:0-86144 GCF_059422365.1 Pseudomonas sp. GW821-FHT01E10 | reverse complement strand
ATGCAAAACGCCCGATGCGGTGCATCGGGCGTTTTGAGGGTGAAACAGGTGTAAACCTATTTCAGGACTAGACAGGGAGCTTGCTCCCGTTCGGCTGCGAAGCAGTCTTAAATCCAAACGACTCGGTTGGGGCCGGGAACGTTGGGGGGCGGCTTCGCAGCCCAGCGGGAGCAAGCTCCCTCGCCACAGGTCATTCATCGCCACTCAGGTTGTGGTTGCCAGGGTTAGTGCTTGGCAACCAGGTCCTTCGGCAGCTTGAAGGTCCACAGCATGCCGCCCTGGTTGAAGTCCTTGATGCGCTTGGCCACTTCGCCGCCCCACAGCGGTACCGCGCCGCCCCAGCCGGAGAGCACCGAAACGTATTGTTCGCCATCCATTTCCCAGGTGATGGGCGAGCCGAGCACGCCGGAGCCGGTCTGGAATTCCCAGACTTTCTCGCCGGTCTTGGCGTTGAACGCTTGTAGGAAACCTTCCGGCGTACCGGTGAACACCAGGTTGCCCTTGGTGGTCAGCACCCCGCCCCACAACGGCGCGAAGTTCTTGTGGCGCCAGACTTCCTTGCCGGTTTTCGGGTCGATGGCGCGCAGCACGCCGATGTAGTCTTCATTCAATGGCTTGATGGTGAAACCGGCGCCGAGGAACGCCGCGCCTTTTTTATAGGCGATGCCTTCGTTCCAGATGTCCATGCCCCACTCGTTGGACGGCACATAGAACAAGCCGGTGTCGCGGTTGTAGGCCATCGGCATCCAGTTTTTCGCCCCCAGGAACGCCGGCGCTACAAACACCGAACTGCCTTTGGCCTCGGAGCCCGGTGCACCCGGACGGCTGTCTTCGTTGTAGATCGGCCGACCGTTTTTATCCAGGCCACTGGCCCAGGTGATCTTGTCCACGAACGGGAAGCCGCGGATGAATTTGCCGTTGGTGCGATCCAGCACATAGAAGAAACCGTTACGGTCCGCGGTGGCCGCGGCTTTGATTTCCTTGCCGCCTTCGTTGTAGTTGAACGACACCAGTTCGTTCACGCCGTCATAGTCCCAGCCGTCGTGAGGGGTGCTCTGGAAGTGCCATTTGATCGTGCCGTCGTCCGGGTTCAGCGCCAGGCGCGAGGACGAGTAAAGGTTGTCGCCAGGGCGCAGGTGCGAGTTCCAGGGTGCCGGGTTGCCGGTGCCGAACAGCAGCAGATTGGTTTCCGGGTCGTAGTAGCCGCCCAGCCACGGCGCCGCGCCGCCGGTTTTCCACAAATCGCCCGGCCAGGTCTTGCCCGCTTCGCCGCCGGAGATGCCATTCTCTACGGCCTTGCCGTCTTTGTAGACGTAACCCATGTGGCCTTCGACCGTTGGCCGGGTCCACAGCAGATCACCGTTTTTCGGGTCGTAGGCTTCGATCTTGCCCACCACCCCGAACTCGCCACCCGCCACGCCAGTGATCAGTTTGCCGTTGATCACCAGTGGCGCGGCGCTGATGGAGTAGCCTTCCTTGTGGTCGGCGACTTTCTTGCTCCATACCACTTTGCCGGTGTCTTTATTCAGGGCCACGAGCTTGGCGTCGAGAGTGCCGAAGATCACCAGGTCGCCATACAGCGCCACGCCACGGTTGATCACGTCACAGCACGGACGGATGTCATCCGGCAGGCGCGCGTCGTATTGCCAGAGCTTGCGGCCGGTGCGCGCATCCACGGCGAACACCCGTGAGTAGGAACCGGTCATGTACATCACGCCGTCCTTGATCATCGGCTGCGCTTGCTGACCGCGCTGTTTTTCACCGCCGAACGAAAAGGCCCAGACCGGGCGCAAGTCTTTCACGTTGTCGACATTGAGGGTGTCCAGCGGGCTGTAGCGCTGACCCTGGACGCCCAGGCCATTGGTGACGACCTGTTCCGGATTCTTCGGATCCTGGAGGATGTCTTGATCGGAGACTGCGGCCATTGCCTGGCCGGACAACAGCATGGCACTGAGCAGCACGCTCAAGACGAAGGGTTGGCGACGTGCGGGTTGGGTCATGACGGCTACCTCTGCGGTTTTTGTTATACCCGGGAAATTTTCCCGGTCTGGTGCAGATTCTTGGGCGCCGCCGCCCTTGCAACAATTGCCCGCAATGCGGAGATTTCTAGTTCCTTGGTAGCGGGTCGGATGATGCCAATCAACGAAGGCTCACCACAAAGGATGCGTCGTATCTGAGATGGACTACTGATCCTTGCCGGAATCCACCCGCGTCATCTGCGCGCGCTCATAGCGCGGGTACAAATGGCTGACGCTGCGGATCAGCTCATAACGGCTCAGGTTGATCCCGGCGAAACGTTCAGGAATGGGGCTGCGGATCATCTCGGCCATGTCGCTGCCGTTCGCCGCACCCTCGCGCATGAGTTGATCGAGCCAGGAGAGGTAATCGCGCATCTGCTCGAACGGTTTGCTGTCCGTTGCCACGGGCCCATGCCCGGGCACAATCAGCGTCCACGGCAATCCCTGAAGCGTGGCGATATCCGCCAGCCACACCGACAACCCCGGGCTGTTCGGCGTGGTCAGGGCCCGCTGATAAAACACCAGATCCCCGGCAAACAGCACGCCGGTTTTCTGGTCGAGAATAGCCAGATCCGCGCCGGTGTGCCCACCCAGACTCAGCAGCCGCAGATCGTGGTTCCCAAAACTTTGCACGCCTGGCGTCAGCGTCTGCGTCGGCAACACCACTTCGGTGCCGCGCATCCAGTCACCCACCAGTCGATACATGTTCTCGGCCATCGCATCACCCTGTTGATGCAACAGCTCGGTGGTGCCGGCCAGTGCACCAATCGGCACGTCGGTGAAGGCCTGATTGCCCAGCACATGGTCGGGATGGTGATGGGTCAGCAACACCTGGATCACTGGTTTATCGGTGGTTGCGGCAATCGCTTTGCGCAGGGCCTCGCCGTAGCGCTTCGATGGCCCGGTGTCGATCACCACCACCCCTTGCCCGGTGACGATGAACGCGGTGTTGACGATGTTGCCGCCGTTGTTCTTGGCGAAGTTATCGGTGCTGCCCTCAAGCAGCCAGGTGTCTTCGGCAATCTGTCGGGGCTTGAGTGCGTAATCGGGATCGGCCAGGGTCGGCAGGCTCACACAGATGAACAACAACAGCATCCAGCGCATCACACGCTCCTTGGGTCAGGGTATGGCCGCATCGAATTGATTGCCGCTGTTGTCGCGCAGTATCAGGCGCGTCTGCCCCGCACCTTCGATGTCGAAAGCCAGGTTGGGGTTTTCGCTGACCGCCGGGAACAGCTCCAGACGCGCCAGTACCCGGTCGTCTGAGTCCCGCAGCTCGGCCTGGTTGAGGAAAAATTCCGGGATGCCGCTGACCATGCCGTTGTCCATCGGATGCGCCACTTGCAAACGCACGCGACTGAACTCACCACGGGGATAACGACCGCCAAGCACTTCGCCGATGTGTTCTTCCCAGCCCGGCTGGGTGCGCACCACGCTCGGCGCCGTGCAACCGCCGCCCGCCGCGTCGATCAGGGTCGAGCCGACATGCCACAGCCCGTCGCGAGTCAACACCGCCGCGCGCAATGGCGTGGCCTGTTCAACGCGGATGCGGATCGACAGCCAGGGCAGCACACCGGTCAAAGGCTCGAAGTCGACGATTTTCGGCAGCGGGTTGAGTTCGGCCCAGGCAAGGATTCGCACCACTTCGCCCTTGAACGCCCGAGCGTCGATTTCCAACGGCACTTGCCGGGCGTCTTCGGCGAACGGCGGTGCCAGCAGCTTGACCCGCTCGTCGAACACGAACGGTGCGTCGCCAAGCATCTGCTTGTGATAGAACGCCCACATCACCGACGGCACCGGATCGACCTCAACCGCCTGCGCGGCCAAGGGCAACCAGCAGGCCAACAGCCAACGCGCGCGCCAGTTCATTGTTGATACATCTCGGGCACGTCATAGCGCAGGCCGTAATGGGCATAAATGCTTTTGAGCGTGCCCTCGCGAATCAACGTTTCCAACGCCTCTTCCACGGCATAGGCCAGTTGCCGGTTGCTTTCATGCACCGCCATGCCGATCTCCCAGCGTTGCTTGCCCATGTTCGGGTAGGCGTTTTCCGCCAGCGCCACTTGCGAGTCGGCGGCCTGATGCACCTGCCAGTCGATCTCGCCGCGCATCGCCATCACCGCGTCGACTTCACCGGCCTTCATCGCGGCAAACGCCTGGGGCACGCCGGGGTAATGGTGGGTCTTGGCGGCGAGCATGCCGTTGAACACCGAGGTCAGGTAAAACGAGGGCACACTGTCGACTTCGACGCCAATCGGGTGCTGCTGGAACACCGCGACGCTGGCCACCGAGTCCAGTCGACGACGGTCATACGCCACCTGCCATTGTTCGGTCTGGTACGGCCCGAACATCACCACATGGCCGTTCTCCAGTTCGCCCAGCTCATTGCGTTTCTGTGAGTAATCGCGGTCGTAGGGGACGCGCATCATCAGGTCGGCCAGTTGCTGATTGTGCAGCTGACTGGCCCGCCAGATGTAATCGCGCAGGTCGTCGTCGAGCTTCTCCCCGGCGGGCGCCCAGATCAGTTTCAGGCGTACCCCCATGGCCTTGGCCAAGGCCTGGGCGAGTTCGACATCGACTCCGCGAGGCTGGCCGGCGTCCTCGAAACTGTAGGGCGCGAAGTCCTTGTAGACCGCGACTTTCAGCTCGGCGGCGGCGATCATTTCGTCATAGGTCCGGACCTGTGCCTGCGCTGCCTGGCAGCACAACCACACAGCGCTGATCAACACCGCGAGCAGGCGCATGGGTCACTCCTCGACGTGCACGCTGTCCAGGTAGGTGCGTACCGCCCACAAGGCTTCCTGACTCAAATAGTCAGCCATCTTCGGCATGTACACTCGGCCATCACGCACGGCGCCATGGCGCACCCGTTCGACGAACCACTCGTCACCGGCTTCGGCGACGTCGAGCTTGCGCAAGTCAGGGGCGATGCCGCCGGACTTGGCTTCCAGGCCATGACAGGCCGCGCAGTTCTGGTTGTAGGCCGAAGAGCCGATTTCCAACGCTTTATCGTGCTCCGGAGAGGAACGATACGGGTTCACCGCCGCCCAACCATCGGCATCGACCTGCACACCGGCATCCTTGATCGGGGTCAGTCCCTTGGTTTCGACGGCCTGGGGTACCACGTTGCCGTGAGCCCAGACGGAACCTGCGCTGAGGAAGCCGGCCAGCAGTCCGGCGACGAGCAAGGCGTTGCGTTTTGTTGTCATTGTTATGCCCTCAAGATTGCACGCAAAACCTCTTTACAGAGGCTATGGCAGCCATCTTAGAAACCCCGTCGCACCAGCCCTATGCTGCTTTGGTGGTCGCGGCCTACTCCCTTGGTAGTAGGGCTTGCGGCGAACAGTCCGGGGGCGTTCTGGCGCCGTTACTACCTTGGTACTGGCCCATCGATACTTTCTGCATATTTCCCCACCCGTCATGGGTTCCTATGCTGGCGCTACCTGTGATGGAGTGCCTTATGCGCCAGCTCGCCCCTTATGCCTTGATCTACCTGCTGGCGATTGCCTGCGCCGCCGGGCTGGCGACCCAGAGTCAGGCGGCGGATGCACCGTTGCAGGTGCGGATCGGCTATCTGGGGTATCACCCCGATCCCGGGCCATTGCTGTCGAACGTTATTCCTGAACCGACCGATGCTGGCCTGCGGGGCGCTGAACTGGCAATCATCGACAGCAACAGCACCGGGCACTTTCTCAACCAGCGCTACGAGTTGGTCAGCGCCAATGTCGACAACCCCGACGCCTTGCTCGAAGCCGCCAAAGCCCAACACGAACAAGGCCTGCGGCTGTTTGTGGTGAATGCACCGGCGGAAAACCTGCGCCGACTCAGCGCTGTGCTACCCGACAGCCTGCTGTTCAATGCCGGCAGCCCCGATGACAGCCTGCGCACTACCGATTGCCTGCCGAACGTGCTGCACAGCCTGCCGAGCCGGGCGATGCTGGCCGATGCGTTGGCGCAGTTTCTGGTGCTGCGCAAATGGCAACGGGCGCTGCTGATCGTCGGCCCCACCGCCGACGATCAAGCCTACGCCGCCGCCCTGCGCCGGGCGGCAAAACGCTTCGGCCTGCAATTGGTGGCGGAGAAAGCCTGGAGCTTCGATAACGATCAACGGCGCAGCGCCCAGGCCGACATGCCGTTGTTCACCCAGACCGCCGAGTACGACGTAGTGCTGGTCGCCGATGAACGCGGTGACTTCGGCGAGTACGTGCCCTACCAGACCTGGTACCCACGGCCGGTCGCCGGCACCCAGGGCCTGACCCCGGTGGGCTGGCACAAGACCGTGGAAACCTACGGTGCCGCCCAGTTGCAAAAACGCTTCGAAGCCCTGGCCGGGCGCTGGATGAACGATCGGGATTTCGCCGCCTGGATGGCGGTGCGCAGCATTGCCAGCGCAGTGGGCAAACTGCGTCAGGCCGATGCCATGGCGATTCGTACGCTTGAAATCAGCGAGCAATTGCCGCTGGACGGCTTCAAGGGTCGCAAGCTCAGTTATCGGCCATGGAACGGTCAGTTGCGCCAGCCGATCCCCATCGTGCAACCCAGGGCGCTGGTCAGTACGTCGCCGCAAGACGGCTTCCTGCACCCCTTCAACGAAATGGACAGCCTGGGTTACGACAAAGCCGAGGTCAGTTGCCGCTTTCCCTGAAAGCTCTACCACCACAACAACAAGGAATCTGCCATGCGCCGCACCCTGCTTTCATGCGCTCTACTGCTCGCCGCCGGGCATGCGGCGGCCAGCACTGCCTGGGTCTCCAACGAAAAGGACAACAGCCTGAGCCTGATCGACATGCAGACCCTGCAAGTCACCGACACCCTGCCCGTCGGCCAGCGCCCGCGCGGCCTGTTGCTGTCCCACGACAACAAGCTGCTGTACATCTGCGCCAGTGATTCGGACCGGGTCCAGGTGATGGACGTCGCCACGCGCAAGATCATCAAGGAACTGCCCTCGGGCAAAGACCCTGAACAATTCGCCCTGCACCCCAACAATCGCTGGTTGTATGTCTCCAACGAGGACGATGCGCTGGTGACGGTGATCGACACCGAAACCTCCAAAGTGCTCGGGCAGATCAACGTTGGCGTCGAGCCCGAAGGCATGGCCGTCAGCCCCGATGGCAAATGGGCGGTGAACACCAGCGAAACCACCAACATGCTGCACTGGATCGACACCAGCACCCAGACCCTGGCCGACAACACGCTGGTAGATCAACGACCGCGTTTCGTCGAATTCAATCCCGATGGCTCGCAGCTCTGGGCCTCGGCGGAAATCGGCGGCACGGTGACGATTCTCGATGTCGCCAGCCGCAAGATCCTCAAGACCCTGAGCTTCCAGATCAAAGGCGTGCACCCGGACAAAGTCCAGCCGGTGGGCATCAAACTCAGCGCCGACGGCAAGTACGGCTTCGTCGCCCTCGGCCCGGCCAACCATGTGGCAGTGATCGACGCCAAGACCTTCGAGATTGTTGATTACCTGCTGGTGGGCCGACGGGTCTGGCAGATGGCGTTCACCCCGGATCAACGGCAATTGCTGGCCACCAATGGCGTCAGTGGCGATGTGTCGGTGATCGATGTCGGTACCCTCAAGGTCAGCAAATCGGTGAAGGTCGGGCGCTATCCGTGGGGCGTGGTGGTGACGCCATGAACGCCCTTGAGGTCAGCGACCTGAGTTTCGCCTACGGCCCGCGCGAGGCCTTGCGCCAAGTGAGTTTCAGCCTGGCACCCGGGCGTTTTGCGGCGCTGCTTGGGCCCAATGGCGCGGGCAAATCCACCCTGATCGCCCTGCTCACCCGCCTCTATGATCTGCAACGCGGTGATATCCGCGTCGGCGGATGCTCGTTGCGCGACGCGGCACGCCCGGCGCTCAAGCAATTAGGGGTGGTGTTTCAGCAAAGCACGCTGGATCTGGATCTCAGCGTCGAGCAGAACCTGCGTTATCACGCCGCGCTGCATGGTCTGTCCCGACGCCAGACCGGGCTGCGGGTCGACGCTGAGCTGGCGCGTCAGGCCCTGACCGAGCGCCGTCGCGAGCGGGTCCGCGAACTCAATGGCGGCCATCGCCGGCGGGTGGAAATCGCCCGCGCGTTGCTGCACGAACCACGCCTGTTGTTGCTTGACGAGGCCAGCGTCGGCCTCGACCCGGCCAGTCGCCTGGCGCTCAATCAGCACATCCGCAGCCTGTGCCGCGAGCAAACCATCAGCGTGCTCTGGACCACTCATTTGCTGGATGAAGTGCAACCCAGCGACGACTTGCTGATCCTGCATCAAGGCCGTTTGGTCGCCAGCGGACAAGCTGATGCGCTGAGCCTGGAACATGGCGGCGACCTCGATTCGGCCTTCGCTCGCCTGACCACCTCGACCCCTTCAGGAGCAGTCAGCAGATGAACGCTTACTGGCAATGTTTCAGCGGCATTGTGCTGCGCGAATGGCTGCGCTTCGTGTTGCAGCGCACGCGGTTTCTCAGTGCGCTGGTGCGGCCGTTGCTGTGGCTGCTGGTGTTCGCTGCCGGGTTCCGCGCGGCACTGGGCATCGCCATCATCGAGCCCTACGACACCTACATTCCCTATGAGGTTTACATCATCCCCGGCCTTGCCTGCATGATCCTGCTGTTCAACGGCATGCAAGGTTCGTTGTCGATGGTGTATGACCGGGAGATGGGCAGCATGCGCGTGCTGCTGACCAGCCCCCTGCCCCGGACCTTTCTGCTGTGCAGCAAATTACTGGCGACGTCGCTGATTTCGTTGTTGCAGGTGTACGCCTTCCTCGCGATTGCCTGGCTGTACGGCGTGCAACCGCCGGCCATGGGCCTGTTGCTGGCGTTGCCGGCGTTGCTGCTGGTGGCGTTGATGCTCAGTGCGCTGGGCCTGTTGCTGTCCAATGCGATTCGCCAACTGGAGAACTTTGCCGGGGTGATGAATTTCGTGATCTTCCCGCTGTTTTTCCTGTCGTCGGCGCTGTATCCGCTGTGGAAAATGCGCGACTCCAGCGAGTGGCTGTATTGGCTGTGCGCCTTGAACCCGTTCACCCATGCGGTGGAGCTGGTGCGCTTCGCGCTGTACGAACGCTTCAACCTCTTGGCGCTGGCGGTGTGCGCGGGGCTGACGCTGGTGTTCGCCCTGCTCGCCGTGCTCACCTTCAACCCGCAACACGCCGCCCTGCGCAAAACCGGCTGACAACTCCGGATCGTTCCCACGCTCTGCGTGGGAACGATCCGCACCCGGCAATCCAGGGCAAATTACTACTTTGGTACTGGTTTACCTTTCTATCGTCGCATTCACAACGCATCGCTACTGGCATGTAATGGGTTCATAACTATAAGGACTGACCCCTATGCCGCGTGCCCGACGTGTTCTGTTGCGCCCTTCTCTCGCTGCGCTGTCGCTGAGCCTGTTGCTGGGCACCGCACAGGCCGAAACAGCGCTGTTCTCCGCCGACGGTTATCGCATCGGCCTGTACCGCAGCCCGACTCCGACTCAGCTCCAGGGCGCGAGCATCATCGACACGCCCGCCCTGCAAGACCTGCTCAAGCAGACACCCCCGCCGGTGCTGATCGACGTCTACCGCCGACAATGGCTGCAAGGCCGCTTCATTGAAGACCAGCCCCACGAAAACCTGCCCGGCAGCCATTGGTTGGCCAATACCGGGGACGGTGACCTGACGCCGTCCTGGCAGGCATATTTCGCGCGCTACTTGCAGCAATTGACGGCGGGCGACCAGGCCCGACCGTTGGTCTTTTACTGCCGCTCCGATTGCTGGTTGAGCTGGAACGCGGTAAAACGCGCTGCTTCCATGGGCTATAAAACACTGTATTGGTACCGCGACGGACTGGATGCCTGGCAAGCGGCGAATCTGCCCGTGACACAGGCGAAGCCCGAGCCTTTTCCCTGACTTGAGCATTTGCGTGTTGTTGCCACACCCTGAAAAAAAATAATGAGGTGAAAGGCCATGTACAAAATTCTGATTGCCGACGATCACCCGCTGTTTCGTGAAGCCATTCATAACGTCATCAGCGACGGTTTCCCCGGCAGCGAGGTCATGGAAACCGCCGACCTCGACAGCGCCCTGGCCCTGACCCAGGAACACGACGACCTGGACCTGATCCTGCTCGACCTGAACATGCCCGGCATGCACGGCCTCAATGGCCTGATCAACCTGCGCAACGAGGCGCCGACCATTCCGGTGGTGATCGTTTCGGCCGAACAGGACAAACAGATCGTGCTGCAAGCCATCACCTATGGCGCGGTGGGGTTCATCACCAAGTCCTCGCCACGGGTGCAGATGACCGAGGCCATCCAGCAGATTCTCAATGGCAATGTGTACCTGCCACCGGACATCATCCGCACGCAAAAGAGCGGTGCCAGCCGGCGCATGAGCGAGACCCCGAGCTTCCCGCCGGAGCTGCTCCAGGCGCTGACCCGCAAACAGCTGCTGGTGCTTGAACGCATGACCAAGGGCGAGTCGAACAAACAGATCGCCTACACCCTGGAAATCGCCGAAACCACGGTCAAGGCCCACGTCTCGGCGATCTTGCGCAAACTCAATGTTCACAACCGGGTGCAGGCGATATTGAGTGCCGGGGATATTGATTTCGGGTCGTATCTTCGGCGGTAACTGCCCGGTTTGAAAGCTGACCTGTGGCGAGGGGCTTGCTCCCGCTCGGCTGCGAAGCAGTCGTCAATCCAGGCGACTCGGTGGTTTGTAAAGGGCCGCTTCGCGCCCCAGCGGGAGCAAGCTCCCTCGCCACAGGTTCGGTGTTATCTGGATGGGCCGAGCAAATGACTCATCGCCGTCTTGAGCTTCATCGGCCGCACCGGTTTGTGCATCAGGGTGTGGCCCAGTTCGCGGATCTGTTGCTTGAGTTCGTTGCTGTAGTTGGCGGTGATCATCATCGCCGGGATCGCCGAAGCGCGACGGGCGTTGATGCGGGCCACGGCGTCGACACCGTTCTGCTCGTCATCCAGGTGATAGTCGGCGATCAACAGGTCGGCTTCGGCGTGATAATTATCCACTTGCCGCGCCAGATCCTCCTCCGAGAGTGCCGTGACCACCCGGCAGCCCCAACCTTCAAGCAAGGTGCGCATCCCGGCACAAATTGCCGCGTCGTTGTCCAGCACCCACACCCGTGCACCGCGCAGGCGCTCGAGCATCGGTTCACTCATCAACAAACTCGGCAATGCCTTCGGCGCCGTGGCGCTCAAAGGCACTTCGACGGAAAACATCGAGCCCTTGCCCGGCCATGAACGCACGTGAATCCGGTGACCGAGGATACGCGCGATTTTCTCGACGATCGCCAGGCCCAGCCCCAAGCCGCGATCCTGATCGGGGCGCTGTACGTCACCGCGTTTGAACTCCTGAAAAATCTCCTCCAGACGGTTCTCGGCAATGCCCATGCCGCTGTCCCAGACTTCGATGGTCAGCCGCTGGTGATGGCGCCGGCAACCGAGTACCACCCGCCCGCTGTAGGTATAGCGGATTGCGTTGCTCAGCAGGTTGCGCAGGATCCGCGCGAGCAATTGAATGTCACTGCGCACCAGCGCCGAACACGGGATGAAATGCAGCTCGAGGCCTTCACTGCGGGCCACTTGGGTGTATTCGGCGGCCAGGTTTTCCAGCAATTCGCTGAGGGCGAACGGCGCAATGTCGGCCTTGATCACCCCGGCATCCAGTTTGGAAATGTCCACCAGTGTGCCCAACAGGTTTTCCACGTCTTCCAGGGAATTGCTGACATTGCGCACCAGATTTTCGTTGGCCACCGGTTCCCGGCGCTCCAGCAACGCGCTGGTAAACAGCCGCGCGGCGTTGAGCGGTTGCAGCAGGTCGTGACTGACGGCGGCGAGAAATTTGGTCTTCGACAGGTTGGCCTGCTCGGCCTCGAGCTTGGCCTCGCGCAAGCGTGATTCCACGCGGCGGCGCTCGTCGATTTCACGCAGCAATTGGTCATTGAGGGTGGTCAGTTCGGTGGTGCGTTCACGCACCCGCAACTCAAGGTTCTGATAGGCCTGATGCAGCGCCTCGGCGGTGCGGCGGCGCTCGGTGATGTCGCGGATCAACACGAAGATCCCCACCACTTCCCCGCTGGCCAGGCGATTGGGCACGTAGGAGCGCAGCATGTAGCGCTCCTGATTGTTGATGTTGGTTTCGGCGAACTCGAACGTCACGCTCTCGCCGGCCAGGGCACGAGCCACATAGGCCTCGAGGCGCTGATAGTGCTGCTCGCTGTGCACTTCGCGCAGGCTCTGCCCGAGCATCACGCCCCGGGGCCAGCAGTACCATTCTTCATAGACTTTGTTGGTGAACTCATAGACCAGATCGGCATTCAGGTAGGCGATCAGCGCCGGCACATGGTCGGTGATCAAGCGAATCCAGCGCTCGCTTTCGCTGAGGGCTTCGGCGTGCTGATAGCGTTCGGTGATGTCGGTGAAGGTGTTGACGAAGCCGCCGGTGGGCAACGGATGGGTGCGGATTTCCAGGACCCGGCCATCGTAGAGGCGCTGCTCGCATTCCTGCACGTACCGCCCGTTGGCATCGCGACTGGCCGGGGTCAGCAGGTTCAGCTCGCTGTCGGCGATCACTTCGGCGAACGGCCGATGAGCCGCCACCGGGGCCAGGCCGCTGAGTTCCAGGAAGCGCCGGTTCCACAACTCCAGAATGCCCTCGGCGTTGACCATCGCCACCCCTTGGGACAGGTTGTCGACCGCCCGTTGCAATAGATGCGATTTCTGCGCCACCGCCTGCTCGCGGCGCAGGGTTTCGCTGAGTTTGACGTCGGTAATGTCGGTGAACAGGATCACCCGCCCGCCTTCCTGGGTCGGCCGCTCGCTGACTTGCAGCCAGCGGCCATTGTGCAGGCGATAGAGCAGGCTTTCGTCGACAGGCGACCGGGGTTCTTCACTGAACAACCCGGTCGAAGTCATCAACCGTTTGACCTCACTCAGGCGCATGCCCGCGTTGATCCGTACCCGGCTGTTACCCCAAAACGCCTTGAAACGGCTGTTGAACAGCACGATCCGCTGCTCGGCATCGAACAGCACAAAAGCGTCGGAGATGCTTTCAATGGCGTCGATCAAGTGTTGATGGGCGGTTTCGGCCCGTAGCCGCGCTTCGCTGAGCAAATGGTTGCCAGCCTTGAGTTCGGCCATGGCCTGGTTCAGGGCGTCGGTGCGCTCACGCACCTGTTCGGCCAGCACCACCGAATGCTGGAACGCCGCATACGGGTCGTTGCCCCGGGTGATACCGGACTCGATGCGTTCGATCAACGCGTCATTGATGCGCTGCAATTTTTGGTTCTCGTGCCGCAGGCTGGCGATTTGCGCCTGAAGGTCAGCGCTGTCCAGGGGCGCGTCCTCGGGCAATGGCAACCCCGGTGAAGGTCTGGTTGATGTGCATGCCATTGAACTGTTCTCCGTAGGTGTTGAAACCCATCACCCGCTGGTCCCGCAAAAACGCGCCGATCTGCTCGAGACTGCCGGCGTCCTCCAGTTCCAGGCGCCGGAGAAAACAGTCACAGCCGATGGTCAGCAACAAGTCCCCGAGACGCTCGCGCAAGCCCTCGAACAGGCCTTGCAGATTCGGCAGCATCGGGCCGGGTTTCATGACGGTGAGGACGATGCCGTTTTCCACCGCACAGTAGAAACTCAGGCTCAGGTCTGGGTGAACCTGCTGGATCGCCCGCACGTAATACTGATCGTTGATCCGTACCGCCAACGGGTGTGCGGCAAAGGTCCGGTAATCGAGGTCGGCCACCGGCACGCCGATATGCCGGGCGTACTCCTCGGCGGCCGGTTCGGCGTTGAGTTCGAATACCCGGCGCGAAGTGCTGTCGGCAGCGGTGACCACCAGTTTTTCGGCCCTGGGCAGGATGTGGTGGGTGGTGAAGACTTCGAAGTCCAGCCAGGTATTGACCAGCACCACCACCGCCGCGCCGCTGTGAAACTCGCCGCCGAAATACACATGGGTGTGGGTCAGGTAATTGTCGTCGCCGGCCGAACCGCCGAAATGCGGAATATCGCCCAAAGCCGCGCTCAAGGCAGCGAGCACCATTTCTTCACGACTGGACAAGCCATCGAGCAGGGTCAGGGCGAAGCTGTTGCCCTTGATCGGCGCCAGGGTATTGCTGCGACAACCGCTGACCAGGCGCTCGACCATTTGCTGGGCATCGATCAGGCTGAAATGCTCCATCTCATCGATCAGTTCGGTAGAGATGGAAAAGTGCCGATGATCGAAGCCCACCGCGGTCACGCAGCTGCGGCCATAACCTTGGGGGGTGATTTCGCCGGCACTGGTGCAGCCCACCAGCCGAATGCCGCCGAAACTCTGCTGCAACGCCTGCCCCAGCGCCTGCAAGTCGTACTCGGCGGAACAGAAGAACAGCACGAAGCCCAAATGCGGGTGCAAGAGTTGTCGCGCCAGATCCTGCGCCGCTTGCTGGGCATCGATGGCCTGGGACATGGCACTGACCACACCGTCGCTCTGAACCTGCTGCATCGTCGCCCCTCGCCTGTATGAGGCTCGAGTGTACGAAGCCTGCGGGCGGTGACGAATGCTACTTGGGTAGCGGGTGGGTGGTTCGATGGGATGAGAATGGTGGCCTGATCAGTGGGTGACTCGCCACAGCAAGCTCCCTCGCCACAAGGAGTGGTTAGTCAGCCCCTACCAGGTCAACACCGCCCCCACCGCAAACGTATCGGTGTTTTCATTCTGGGCGCTGGTGTCGTGGCCGTTGATTTCAAACTGGTTGTACTCGGCCACCAGCTTGAGGTTGTCGTTGACGTCATGGAACAGCGCAACGCCGCGAGTCTCGTAATCGGCACCGCTGCCCACCACGCCGTTGCCGTCGTCCTTGGTCTTGCCATAAGACAAGGCCAGACGGTTCTTGCCCAGTTTGTAGGAGCCCTGCAACAGGTAGCCGTCGCTGTCGACATTGCGCAGGGTCGGCTCGCCGGCGTTGTTGGTGAAGAACGGGTTGATGCCTTTGGCCTGGAAACCGGAACCGGTCAGCGACAGCCCGCCCATCTTCGCCTGCAAGCCATAGCCGACGCCTTTGGAGGTGACGGACCCGACGCTGGAATCGGTGTTGTCCGAGGTCTGGTAGCTGCCGTTGAGCCAGCTGTAAATCTTCGCTCCGCCGAGGTCGAACTGATAGGTGATCTCGCTCTCGGTGCGCGGGTTCTTCTGGTACGCCTTGCCAGTTGCGCTGCTGTCGTTGGTGTCGACCGGGTCCATGATCCCCACCGCCACCCGCAAGCCGTCCATCATCGGGGTGCGATAGGTAATCTGCGAGGTCGGGAACGGGTACGGATAACCGCTGCCGATGTTGCCGAACGACACCCCCCCGCCGTCCACCAGGCCCAACGTATCGCTGACCTGACCGTAACCAGAGAGCAGTTCGTCGAGCAGGATGTTGGAACGGGCAAACAGGCCGAAATCCTTGCCGATCAACACCTCGCCCCACTCCGGGTTAGCCACCGTGCCGTAGAACTGCCGCACGTCAATGGCGGTGTTGGTGCCGTTGGTTTCGCTGTCGTTGATGGTCACCCAGAACGAGGCCCGGGCGCCGAGCTTGAGGTCATCGACCTGCTTGCCCATGTTGAAACCCAGATAGTTAGGTAAAAAACCCATCTTCACCCGCGCCTGGCGCCGGTCGTACTGATCGCCGGCCCGGTCCACGTTGCTATTGACGTAGAAGGCGTTGATGTAGCCATCGGTAGAGAACGTGGTCTGGTCCTTGTCATACAGCATGATTTCGGCCTGGGCGATTGAGCTCAGGCCCAGGGATGACAGACTAACGATGAAAGCCGGCAAGAAACGATGCTTGAAGTTCTTATTGTTGTGCATGACGCGCTCCGCTACGGGGACTTGATGTCGGAGGCGATTATCGAAAGCGGACAGGCGGCGTCATACGCTGCCTTGGGGGCGGTTGTCAGGTGCTTTGGGCTGGCCGGTAGCGCGCGGCAAATTCGGCGTAAGACCGCCCGTCGGCCTGGCCCGGAACTTAGGGTGTAAGCCTGCGGGCCACACAGGCGTCCACAGGAACCGGTGCGCGCTAGGCGAGCGCTCTAAACAGCATGTAAACGGCAACCACCACGCAGACGCTGGCAAAGCCGATCTGCAACCCTCGGGCCGGCACCCGCGCGCAGAGTTTTCGGCCGAGGATCATCCCGACGATGCTGGCGACAATGAACGACATGCCCAAACCATCGATCCGCACCCCGGCGTGAAACGCGCCAATCACCCCGATGATCGAGATCAGGCTGATCACCATCAACGACGTGGCGACGATCCCGCGCATCTGCACATCGGTCAGTTGCTTGAACGCCGGCACTATCAGAAAACCGCCACCGACCCCGAGCAACCCCGAGACCACACCAGTGACCGCGCCGAGTGCGGCGAGGGTCGCGGTGCATTTGGCGGTCCAGGAAAAACGCCCGGTCTGCTGATCGAGCATGCAGTTCTTCTGGCCCCAGTTGGCGTGGCCGTGGTCGCTCGGGCCGGCGTCGAGCTTTTCCGGGCGCAGCATCCGCCAGGCCACCATGACCATCAGCAGGCTGAATAGGATTTTCAGAATCTTTTCCGGCAACTGATGAGCGAAGTAGATACCCACCGGCGAAAACACCGCGCCGAGCAAAGCAATCAACAGCGCCGCGCGATAGCGCACCAGGCCATGGCGCAACCCGTCGATCGCACCGATCGCCGCCGCACTGCCCACCGCGAACAACGCGACGGGCGCCGCCTGGGTCATGGTCAAACCCAGCCCGAGCACCAGGGCCGGCACCGCAAGAATACCGCCACCGGCTCCGGTCAAGCCGAGCACCAGGCCCATGACCAGGCCAAAAAAACTTGCCAACAACATAAAACACTCATGATCCGCGAAAAAAGGCCGGGGACGCCCGGTATCGATTGAGTGACAGGATAGAGCCCGCACAGTTTTTTTCATTAATTGAATTGATGCGGGGCTGGTCAACGCAGGGAAAATGAAACTACCCTCAAGGCTTGTCCAAACAGAAACAGCCACCATGCCCGCCTTGATTGAAGCCTTCCTCGACCCCGCATCCAAGACCTACAGCTACGTGATCTACGAGCACGATGGCGGGCACTGCGCGATTGTCGACCCGGTGCTCGATTACAACGCCGCCGCCGGGCGCACTTCGACCGTCCAGGCCGACAGGATCATCGCCTTCGTTCGCCAACACCAGTTGCAGGTGCAATGGCTGCTTGAAACCCATGCCCACGCCGACCACCTGTCGGCCGCGCCTTATCTGCGCCGGGAACTGGGGGGCAAGATTGCGATCGGTCAGTCGATCAGCAAGGTTCAGGGGGTGTTCAAGACACTGTTCAATCTTGAGCCGGGATTCAGGACCGACGGTTCGCAGTTCGATCACCTGTTCGCGCCGGACGAGTCATTCCGCATTGGCAATCTCAAGGCCACGGCCCTGCATGTGCCAGGGCATACTCCGGCAGATATGGCTTATTTGATCGACGGCGATGTGATTATGGTGGGCGACACGTTGTTCATGCCGGACGTCGGCACCGCGCGTTGCGACTTCCCCGGCGGCAACGCCAACCAGATGTTCGCCTCGATCCGCAAACTGCTGGCCTTCCCCGCCAGTGTGCGTCTCTTCGTCTGCCACGATTACCCGCCCGAGGGCCGCGCCCCGCAATGCCAGAGTACGGTTGGCGAGCAGCGCAACAGCAACATTCATATTCACGACGGCGTCAACGAAGCCTCCTTCGTCGCGATGCGCACCCAGCGTGACGCCGGTTTGTGCATGCCGACGCTGTTGCTGCCGGCGATTCAGGTGAATGTCCGGGCGGGGAATTTGCCGCCCGCGGAAGACAATGGCGTGACCTACCTGAAAATCCCCCTGAACCAACTCTAGCCCCGAACGCTGCCTCGCGGTGCTCGACAGCTGCTACGGCCGCTACAACTGCGATCTTCAGTTAGCCAGGGTCAGGCCATTTGCCGGCAACGGCAACGCCGTCTTGTAGCGCACTTGCTTGAGCGCAAAGCTCGAACGAATGTTCGCCACCCCCGGCACCTTGGTCAGGAAGTCCATCATGAAGCGCTCCAGCGACTGGATGGTCGGCACCAGCACGCGGATCAAATAGTCCGGGTCACCGGCCATCAAATAGCACTCCATTACTTCCGGGCGATCAGAAATCGCCTCTTCGAAATGCTGCAATGCCTCTTCCACCTGCTTCTCCAGGCTGACGTGAATGAACACATTCACATGCAGCCCCAGCAAGTCGGCATCCAGCAACGTCACCTGCTCGCGAATCAGCCCTAATTCTTCCATCGCCTTGACCCGATTGAAGCACGGCGTGGGCGACAGGTTCACCGAGCGCGCGAGGTCGGCGTTGGTGATGCGCGCGTTCTCCTGAAGGCTGTTGAGAATGCCGATGTCGGTACGGTCCAGTTTGCGCATGAGACAAAAACACCTGTTTTTTATGTTTATGCAGATTTTTTATCCTCAAATGACCTCCAGCGCAACGAAACACAGAGAAATATTCTTCTTGGCCCGGCCTATGATTGTTGTAGGACAAGAATTCTTTTACCGAAGAATGACTGCCAGCTCACTACAAGAAATTCACAAGATCGAGCGTAGAAGCCATGAACCAAGCGTACGAACCGCTGCGCCTGCACGTTCCCGAACCTTCGGGCCGTCCCGGCTGCAAAACCGACTTCTCCTACCTGCATCTGACCGATGCCGGCACGGTGCGCAAACCCCCAATCGACGTAGAACCAGCCGATACCGCTGATCTGGCCAAAGGCCTGATTCGCGTGCTCGACGACCAGGGCAATGCCCTCGGCCCATGGGCTGAAGGCGTACCCGTCGAGATCCTGCGTAAAGGCATGCGCGCCATGCTCAAGACGCGGATCTACGACAACCGCATGGTGGTCGCGCAGCGCCAGAAAAAAATGTCGTTCTACATGCAGAGCCTCGGCGAAGAAGCCATCGGCAGCGCCCAGGCCCTGGCCCTGAACATCGACGACATGTGCTTCCCCACCTACCGTCAGCAAAGCATCCTGATGGCCCGCGAAGTGCCGCTGGTGGACCTGATCTGCCAACTGCTGTCCAACGAGCGCGATCCGCTCAAGGGCCGTCAGTTGCCGATCATGTACTCGGTCAAGGAAGCCGGTTTCTTCACCATTTCCGGCAACCTCGCCACCCAATTCGTCCAGGCGGTGGGCTGGGGCATGGCCTCGGCGATCAAGGGCGACACCAAAATCGCCTCGGCGTGGATCGGCGACGGTGCCACTGCTGAATCGGACTTCCACACCGCCCTCACCTTCGCCCATGTGTACCGTGCGCCGGTGATCCTCAACGTGGTCAACAACCAGTGGGCGATCTCGACGTTCCAGGCGATTGCCGGCGGTGAAGCCACCACCTTTGCCGGACGCGGCGTCGGTTGCGGCATCGCCTCCCTGCGGGTCGATGGCAACGATTTCTACGCGGTCTACGCTGCATCCGCCTGGGCTGCCGAACGCGCGCGGCGCAACCTCGGCCCGACCATGATCGAATGGGTCACCTACCGCGCCGGCCCGCACTCGACCTCCGATGATCCTTCCAAATACCGTCCTGCCGACGACTGGAGTCACTTCCCGTTGGGTGACCCGATTGCTCGCCTCAAGCAGCACCTGATCAAAATCGGTCAGTGGTCCGAGGAGGAACACGCCGCTGTCAGCGCCGAACTGGAAGCCGAAGTGATCGCCGCGCAGAAAGAAGCCGAGCAGTACGGCACCCTCGCCGGCGGTCAGATTCCGAGCGCCGCGACCATGTTCGAAGACGTCTACAAAGAGATGCCGGAGCACTTGAAGCGCCAGCGTCAGGAGTTGGGGATCTGACATGAACGATCACAACAATAATATTCAGTTGGAAACCGCCATGACCACGACCACCATGACCATGATCCAGGCCCTGCGCTCGGCCATGGATGTGATGCTTGAGCGTGACGACAACGTCGTGGTGTTCGGCCAGGACGTCGGCTACTTCGGTGGTGTGTTCCGTTGCACCGAAGGCCTGCAGACCAAGTACGGCACCTCCCGCGTATTCGATGCGCCGATCTCCGAAAGCGGCATCGTCGGCGTCGCCGTGGGCATGGGTGCTTACGGTTTGCGGCCGGTGGCCGAGATCCAGTTCGCCGACTACGTGTATCCGGCATCGGACCAGATCATTTCCGAAGCGGCGCGCTTGCGTTATCGCTCGGCCGGCGAGTTCACCGCACCGATGACCCTGCGCATGCCCTGCGGCGGCGGCATCTATGGCGGCCAGACTCACAGCCAGAGCATCGAGGCGATGTTCACCCAGGTCTGCGGCTTGCGCACCGTCATGCCATCCAACCCTTACGACGCCAAAGGCCTGCTGATCGCCTCCATCGAAAACGATGACCCGGTGATCTTCCTCGAGCCAAAACGCCTGTACAACGGCCCGTTCGACGGTCACCACGAGCGCCCGGTAACCCCATGGTCGAAGCACCCGGCCGCGCAAGTGCCGGACGGTTACTACACCGTGCCGCTGGATGTTGCCGCCATCACCCGTCCGGGCAAGGACGTGACCATCCTGACCTACGGCACCACGGTTTATGTGTCGCAAGTCGCCGCTGAAGAAACCGGCATCGATGCCGAAGTCATCGACCTGCGCAGCCTGTGGCCGCTGGACCTGGAAACCATCGTCAAGTCGGTGAAGAAAACCGGACGCTGTGTAGTTGTTCACGAAGCGACCCGTACCTGCGGATTCGGCGCCGAGCTGGTCGCGCTGGTGCAAGAGCATTGCTTCCACTACCTGGAAGCGCCAATCGAGCGCGTGACCGGTTGGGACACCCCCTACCCGCACGCGCAAGAGTGGGCGTATTTCCCTGGTCCGTCCCGTGTGGGCTCGGCTTTGCATCGGGTTATGGAGGTCTGAATGGGCACGCACGTTATTAAAATGCCGGACATTGGCGAAGGCATTGCAGAAGTTGAATTGTCTCAGTGGCACGTCAAGGTCGGCGACATGGTCGTCGAAGATCAGGTGCTGGCCGATGTCATGACCGACAAGGCGATGGTCGACATCCCCTCGCCGGTGAACGGCAAGGTGATTGCACTGGGTGGACAGCCGGGCGAAGTCATGGCGGTCGGCAGCGTGCTGATCAGCATTGAAGTCGAAGGCGCGGGTAACGTTAAGGAATCGACTGCGCCAGCGGCTGTTGTTAAAGAAGCACCTGTGGCGGCGCCGAAAGTTGAAGCCGTCGTAGAAAGCGCACCGGCTGCAGCGGCCCCGCGTCCGGCTGCCGCTTGCCAAGGACCGATGGTCGCCCGCGAAGCCGACGAACGTCCGCTGGCCTCCCCGGCCGTGCGCAAGCATGCGCTGGACCTTGGCATTCAACTGCGCCTGGTGCGTGGCAGCGGCCCTGCCGGGCGGATTCTGCACGAAGACCTCGAGGCTTATCTGGCTCAGGGTCAGTCGAACGCATCGACGGCCACCGCCGCTTACGCCCAGCGCAACGACGAACAGCAAATCCCGGTGATCGGCATGCGCCGCAAGATCGCCCAGCGTATGCAGGACGCCACCCAGCGTGCCGCCCACTTCAGTTACGTCGAAGAAATCGACGTCACCGCCGTCGAAGAGCTGCGTGCGCACCTGAACGAAAAACACGGTGCGACCCGTGGCAAGCTGACCTTGCTGCCGTTCCTGGTGCGCGCCTTGGTCGTGGCCCTGCGCGACTTCCCGCAGATCAACGCCCGTTACGACGACGAGGCCCAGGTCATCACCCGCCTCGGCGCGGTGCATGTGGGCGTCGCCACGCAAGCCGACATCGGTTTGATGGTGCCGGTGGTGCGTCACGCCGAAGCCCGCAGCCTGTGGGACAACGCCGCGGAAATCTCCCGCCTGGCAACTGCCGCACGCACTGGCAAGGCCAGCCGCGATGAGCTGTCCGGCTCGACCATCACGCTGACCAGCCTCGGCGCCCTGGGCGGCATCGTCAGCACGCCGGTGCTGAACCTGCCGGAAGTGGCGATCGTCGGCGTGAACAAAATCGTCGAGCGACCAATGGTGATCAAAGGCCAGATCGTGATCCGCAAGATGATGAACCTCTCCAGCTCCTTCGATCACCGCGTGGTCGATGGCATGGACGCGGCGCAATTCATCCAGGCCGTTCGTGGCTTGCTCGAACAACCCGCAACGCTGTTTGTGGAGTAAGGAATGCAACAGACTCTAAATACTACGCTGCTAATCATCGGCGGCGGCCCTGGCGGCTATGTGACGGCGATCCGTGCCGGTCAATTGGGCATTTCGACCATTCTGGTGGAAGGCCAATCGTTGGGCGGCACCTGCCTGAACATCGGCTGCATTCCGTCCAAGGCGTTGATCCACGTCGCCGAACAGTTCCATCAGACACAGCACCACAGCCAATACTCGGCGCTGGGCATCAGCGTATCGGCGCCGACCCTGGACATCGGCAAAAGCGTCGAGTGGAAGGACGGCATCGTTGATCGCCTGACCACTGGCGTCTCCGCGCTATTAAAGAAGCACAAGGTCCAGGTCATCCACGGCTGGGCGAAAGTGATCGACGGCAAAACCGTTGAGGTCGGCGACACGCGGATTCAGTGCGAGCACCTGGTGCTGGCCACCGGTTCGACAAGCGTCAACCTGCCGATGCTGCCGATTGGCGGGCCGATCATCTCCTCCACTGAAGCCCTGGCGCCGAAAAGCGTGCCGAAACGGTTGGTTGTGGTCGGTGGCGGTTACATCGGTCTGGAGCTGGGGATTGCTTATCGCAAGCTCGGCGCCGAGGTCAGCGTAGTCGAGGCGCAGGATCGTATTCTGCCGGCCTACGATGCCGAACTGACCCATCCGGTGCACGAAGCACTCAAACAACTCGATGTGAAGCTTTACTTGAAGCACAGCGTTGAAGGCTTTGATTCACAAAGAAATTCCCTGCAAGTTCGCGACCCGAACGGCGATATCCTGAATCTAGCGACCGATCAGGTGCTGGTGGCCGTCGGTCGCAAACCCAACACCCAGGGCTGGAACCTCGAAACCTTGAACCTGGACATGAACGGTTCGGCAATCAAGATCGACAACCGTTGCCAGACCAGCATGCGCAACGTCTACGCCATCGGCGACCTCAGCGGCGAACCGATGCTCGCCCACCGGGCTATGGCCCAGGGCGAGATGGTTGCCGAACTGATCAGCGGCAAACACCGCGAATTCAACCCGACCGCCATCGCCGCCGTGTGCTTCACCGACCCGGAACTGGTGGTGGTCGGCAAGACCCCGGACGAGGCCAAGGCTGCGGGGCTGGACTGCATCGTGTCCAGCTTCCCGTTCGCCGCCAATGGCCGGGCGATGACACTGGAGTCCAAAAGCGGCTTCGTTCGGGTCGTGGCGCGGCGTGACAATCATCTGATTATTGGCTGGCAGGCGGTGGGTGTGGGTGTTTCGGAGTTGTCGACGGCGTTCGGTCAGAGCCTGGAAATGGGCGCCCGACTGGAAGACATCGCCGGCACCATTCACGCGCATCCGACGCTCGGCGAGGCGGTGCAGGAAGCGGCGCTGCGTGCGTTGGGGCATGCCCTGCACCTTTAAAGACTAACGCAACCCTTGGTAGCAGCTGCCTCGCGGTGCTCGACAGCTGCTACAACGAGGTGCATCGATGGTCGCGGAGTTCGTAATCCGGGCTGCGATTTAGGCCCGGAATGAAGTATTGTTGTCCCCATCCAGAAAAATGTCAGAAGCCTTGAACCGTTTCGACGGTTGTTAAGTGATAGAGGGTGTCATGGGTAACGAAAGCATCAATTGGGACAAGCTGGGTTTTGACTACATCAAGACAGACAAGCGCTATCTATCGCACTGGCGTAATGGCGAGTGGGACAAAGGCACCCTGACCGAAGATAACGTGCTGCACATCAGCGAAGGCTCGACTGCCCTTCACTATGGCCAGCAGTGCTTCGAAGGCCTGAAGGCCTACCGTTGCAAGGACGGTTCGATCAACCTGTTCCGCCCGGACCAGAACGCCGCCCGCATGCAACGCAGCTGCGCGCGCCTGCTGATGCCGCAAGTGTCCACCGAACAGTTCATCGAAGCGTGCAAGGACGTGGTCCGCGCCAACGAACGTTTCATTCCGCCTTACGGCACCGGCGGCGCGCTGTACCTGCGTCCGTTCGTGATCGGCGTGGGTGACAACATCGGCGTGCGTACCGCACCCGAGTTCATCTTCTCGATCTTCTGCATCCCGGTCGGCGCCTACTTCAAGGGCGGCCTGACCCCACACAACTTCCAGATCTCCAGCTACGACCGTGCCGCTCCACAAGGCACCGGCGCGGCCAAGGTCGGTGGCAACTACGCCGCCAGCCTGATGCCAGGCTCCCAGGCCAAGAAGGCGCACTTCGCCGACGCCATCTACCTGGACCCGATGACCCACACCAAAATCGAAGAAGTCGGCTCGGCCAACTTCTTCGGGATCACCCACGACAACAAGTTCGTCACCCCGAACTCCCCTTCGGTGTTGCCGGGCATCACCCGTCTGTCGTTGATCGAACTGGCCAAGACCCGTCTGGGCCTGGAAGTGGTTGAAGGTGACGTGTTCATCGACAAGCTGTCCGACTTCAAGGAAGCCGGTGCATGCGGTACTGCCGCGGTGATCACCCCGATCGGCGGCATCAGCTACAACGACAAGCTGCACGTGTTCCACAGCGAAACCGAAGTCGGTCCGGTCACCCAGAAGCTCTACAAAGAGCTGACCGGTGTACAGACCGGCGACATCGAAGCGCCAGCGGGCTGGATCGTCAAGGTTTGATCTGACGCCACAGTCCGTTTGAACACAAAAGCCCGGCCATCACATTGAAGGCCGGGCTTTTTTTCGCCCGCGTTTCGTGCAAAACGCCACTAGACTTGCCACGTGCAACCGCCATCAACAGGTGCCACCACAACCATGGATAAATTCTGGCGAAAGTATCTGGCCTTGCTGGAAACCGACTTCACCACGCAGGTGTTCGACAACATCAAGAACCTGCTGGTGTGCGCCCTGTTGTTCGCGGCGGGCACCAACGCGTTGCGAGGCGGTCATCAACTGTTTATGGGATTGCTCGCCTCAAACCTTGCCGGCTGGGGGTTGATTGCAATATCAGCACTGTTGATGCTGCTCAGTGTCAGCGACGGCTTGCGCCGGCTGTCCAGGTTGCCGTATCACACGGCGTTCCAGATCATCCTGGGTCTGGTTTACCTGGTGCTGGCGGTGCGGGTGGTGGAGATCGTCTGGGATTTCAGAGCGTAGCGGTCACGGCACGAGGTGTCTGCCAACTCAGATCATCCTGAGCAATCCGGGCAAATAACCACTCTACAAAGATCCGCGTGTGCGCCGTCACGTCCGGCGCAACACCGTAGTAATAACGCGGCAACGGCATGCGCAACTCGGGTAACGGGCAGATCAGGCGTCCGCTCGAGATATGGCTGCCCAGCAAAGAGGTCGGGCACAGGGCAATGCCCTGTCCATCCACTGCGGCCTGAAGCACCAGGTGCATGTGATCAAACTGCCGGGTGACCTGAGTGGCTGACTGGCTTTGACCAAAGTGCATGGCCCAATTGTGCCAGTCTTCGCGACGGGCCTTGGCGGTCAGTAATGTATGCCGACTCAGGGACGTGAGGTCTTCAAGTGGCAGGCGCTCGATCAGCGCAGGGGCCGCGACCAGCAACAGTTCGTCTTCGAACAGCGCTCGCGCCTCAATCGCCGGTGCCCAATCGTCACGACCACGGCGAATGACGATATCGAACCCGTCGCGTGTCTGATCGGGTGCCTGGGTCTGGGTGATCACCTGCGGTTTGATGCCGGGGTGCCGCGCAACGAAATCCGCCAGCCTGGGCGTCAGCCAAAGCATGGCGAAGGACGGACGCACATTGATCTTCACCGTAGGCAGCGAGGCATGCTGCTTGAGCGCAGTGGCGGCATTGGCGATCTGCGACAGCCCGGCGCTGACCTGCTCATAAAAGCGCTGGCCGGCCGGCGTCAGCACCGATTGACGGATACGCCGCTCGAACAGCAGCACCCCCAGGTATTCCTCGAGCAATTTGATATGCCGGCTGACGGCACTGTGGCTGACATGCAGCTCTTCGGCCGCCAGGCTGAAGCTCTGATGACGAGCAGCAACGGCGAAGGCGCGAACAGCATTAAGAGGCGGTAGTGGATTCATGCGTCTAATTTAGTCACCTATGCGCTGTAATTAAAGCGTTTGTCACGCCCTCCTCGCCACGCCAATCTGCCAGCACGCAGCCAATGCCACCTGACGGAGCAAGCCATGAACAGTTACGGACTCTTTGTACTCTTCGCCACCCTGACCATTTTGAGCCCGGGACCTGGTGTGGTCCTGACCCTGTCCAACGCGGTGCGCCATGGTTGGAGGGGGGCCGTGCCGGGCATTCTGGGGATCGCGTCGGGGGCGTTTGTGGTCGCCGCCATCAGCGCCACCAGTGTTGGCCTGATACTCAGCACCTCGGCGAACGCCTTTACCGCGTTGAAATACGCAGGGGCTGGCTATTTGTTGTACCTGGGCTACAAAAGCTGGCGCTCGGATCGTTTCAGCACGCTGCTTGAAACACGCCCCTCAAGCCCGGGTTATCGCTTCCTTGAAGCGGCTTCGATGCAGCTTCTGAACCCCAAGGCGGTGTTTTTCTTTTTGGCGGTGTTCCCGCAATTCATCGACACTTCGGCGCACTTCTACAGCCAGTTCATCAAGCTGGTCGCCTCCTACGGCGTACTGGTGATCCTGGTGCATGGCAGCTATGCCTTGCTCGCCAATGCCGCCAAAGGCTGGTTGTCGAGCCCGAAAGGTTCCTGGCTGACCGCAAAAGTTTCGGGCGTGACCTTCGCCGGTTTTGGCGTGCTCATGGCCTCGGCCAGTCGCTAAGTCGCAGGACTGGCGATCGCGCGGCGCCTGTTCCCGGTGGACGTGAGTGGCGCTGTCATTCCCTGAATCGGCAGTTCAACGGCGAACCGGTGACCGAGTTCCTTTCGCCCCACCGCCGTCAACGCCAACGCCCGACTGTCCAGATCCTGCGTCACCCATTGGCGTTTGATCGCCGTTTGCAGCAACGCCGCGCCCAAGGCACCGCCCAGGTGCGGCCGACGCATGCTCCAGTCCAGGCACGGGCAGGCAAAGCGGCGGCGCAAAGTGCCGAGGTCTTTGACGTCGATGCCCAATCCTTCGAACAACGCTTCACCACTGTCGCTCAATCGATAAGCCTGCTCATCGGTTTGCAGCAACCACCCCGCGTCGATCATCCGGTCATGCAGCACCACTGCCAACGTGCCGGCCATGTGGTCGTAGCAGGTGCGGGCGAATTGCAGGCGGTCCGGGGTGCGCGGGTTGAACGTCGGCACGGCGTTCTGGCCGATCACCATCAGTGCTTCGAGTGCCTGGGCCACGCGTTTGTCCGCGAGGCTGTAATAGCGATGGCGGCCCTGAACGTGCAAACGCACCAGCGCCAGTTCCTTGAGCTTGGCCAGGTGTGCGCTGGCGGTCGAGGCGCTGACTTCGGCAACCGCCGCCAGCTCGGTGCTGGTGCGGGCATGGCCGTCCATCAGCGAGCAGAGGATTTTCGTCCGCGCAGGCTCTGCAATCGCTGCCGCCACTTGAGAGATGCCAACGTCGTGTTGCTCTGCGTTCATATTTCGCTCCCGGACGAATCAAGGCCCCTTCGGACTGGAGATAGTAGCAACACTTTTCAACCATCGATAAGGCTGCGACCCATGGACCCGATCATCGCTGCGACTCACGCCGATCCTTACCCCTACTACGCGCAACTGCGTGCCGAGGGTGGATTGGTTTTTCATCAGGGACTGAAACTGTGGGTGGCCAGCAGCGCCCGAGCGGTCGCCGCCGTGCTGGCGCATCCGGATTGTCATGTGCGGCCGGCGCATGAGCCGGTGCCCAAGGCAATTGCTCAGGACATGGCGGGCAAAGTGTTCGGTCAGCTAATGCGGATGAACGAGGGTGAGCGGCAGCGTTGCCCGAGGGCAGCGATTGAGCCGGGGCTGACGCTGATTGATGGGAATGACGTCAATTCACTGGTCAGCGCTCGGTTGATTACCCCTGGAGCCGATGGGTTGTACGCGGCGATGTTTCGCGGGCCGGTCTGTGTAGTGGCGACGTTGCTGGGCTTTTCTCCGGCTCAGGGCCGGGCCATCAGCGAGCTGACCGCTGACTTCATCGCCTGCCTGTCACCCCTCAGCGACCAGGCCCAACTGGACGCTGCCCATGTTGCGGCAGAACAGCTGAAGGGATATTTCATCGAGCTTCTGGCTGATCCGAACAATCGAAGCACCCTGCTCGCCGGTATCCGGCAGCGCTTCGCCACCTCGACCGACCCGGAAACCTTGATCGCAACCTGATCGGCCTGTTCTCCCAGACCTACGAAGCCACCGCTGGGCTGATCGGCAATGCGCTACTGGCGTTGAGCCGAAACCCGCAGATCGACCCAACTCAAGCCAACGACCTGATCGCCGAAGTGCAGCGCTTCGATCCTTCGGTACAGAACACCCGCCGCTTCGTCGCAGCGCCCTGCGAAATCGACGGCGTGAACCTGAACCCCGGCGACGTCATTCTGGTGCTGCTGGCCTCGGCCAATCGTGATCTGCTGCTCAATGACGATCCCGATACATTCCTGCTCGAACGCCCAAACCGCCGCAGCTTCACCTTCGGCGCCGGCCGTCATCAATGCCCAGGGCAGGTGCTGGCCTTGAGCATTGCCCGCGCGACGCTGACTCAGATCCTGATAATGAAACCGGCTTTGGATCGGTTGACCTGGCACTACCGCCCTTCCCTTAACGGGCGCATTCCGCTCTTTGCCTGAAAAACACCTCAAGCGTTGCGATATTCGACCGTCAGGTGAGACAACTCATGAACCGGCGCCAGACGTTCGCGGATGGCGTCGGCACTGACGCTCGCCGTAGCCACGACACTGACAATTGCGGCTCGCGCCTGGGGCCCGACTTGCCAGACATGAAGGTCACTGATGCGGACATCGTCCGTCGATTCAAGCAGCTCACGAATTTCGGCGGCGACGTGCTCGTCGGTGGCGTCGAGCAATACCGCGGCGCTATCGCGCATCAAGCCATAGGCCCATTTCGCGATAACAAGGGCTCCGACGACGCCTATCACCGGGTCCAGCCAGACCCAACCCAAATAGCGCCCGGCCAACAATGCCGCGATAGCCAGTACCGACGTCAATGCATCGGCCAGCACATGGACATACGCCGAGCGCAGGTTGTTGTCGTGATGGTGACCGTGGTTATGGTTGTGATGATCATGACCGTGATCCCCATGGTTGCCCGCCAGCAGCAATGCGCTGACGACATTCACCGCCAGCCCCACCACCGCAATCACCGTCGCTTCGGTGAAAGCCACGGTGATAGGTTGAAACAGCCGCAGGATCGATTCGCCGGCGATGCCGATCGACACCAGGCCCAGCACCATGGCAGAAGCAAAAGCCGCCAGGTCCCCGACCTTGCCGGTACCGAAGCTGAAGCGCGAATTGTTGGCGTGTCGCCTGGCAAAACTGTAGGCCGCCGCGGCAATGCCCAAGGCCACGGCGTGGGTCGCCATATGAAAGCCGTCCGCCAGTAACGCCATGGAGCCGGTGATATAACCAGCGGCAATCTCGCCAATCATCATCACGAACGTCAGCGCCACCACCCACAACGTGCGGCGAGCATTTTCATCGTGGGCGGCCCCCAGAAACAGATGGTCGTGAGTAAAGCGCGAAGCCTGAGGTGTCAGTGTCATGGGGCAGGCCTCTATTTCGAGTAACGGCGGATGGCTTGCAACAAGTCTTCCACGCCTTCGGCGCGTGCTTCGTCGCTGAGGCCGGGACGTGCCACATGTTCACGGGCGTGGGCGTCGATGAACTGGTCCATCAGACCATTGACCGCACCGCGAATTGCCGCAACCAAGTGCAGGGTTTTGGCGCACTCGGCATCGGACTCCAACGCCCGCTCCACCGCCTGGACCTGACCGGCAATGCGCCGGACGCGATTGAGCAAATCGTCTTTGTGTTCGTGGATGTGCGACATACCTATACCCCCTACCCCTATTTAGGCGGGCATAGTTACCGATATTGCCAGGGCTGGCAAGTCGGGTTGACTGCGTCATGGCTCATCGGCTTGTATCGCGGTAATAGCGGCTGAATTGTGGCGAGGGAGCTTGCTCCCGCTCGGGTGCGCAGCAGCCGCAAAACTGGCGAGTGGAGATTCCCTGACACGCCGCATGCACAGGTTTCAGGGTCGCTGCGCAACCCAACGGGGGCAAGCCCCCTCGCCACAGATAGCAAAAACCCCGCTCTCTCCTCTCAGAAACAGCGGGGTTAATCATTTCAATTCACTCGCCCATCAATCATCCCGCGTCAGCACTTCCAGCAATTCAATCTCGAAAATCAGATTCGAATTCGGCGTAATCGCCCCCATCGAGCGCTCGCCGTAGGCCAGGTGCGCCGGCACCAGCAGCTTGCGCTTACCGCCGACCTGCATGCCCATGATTCCCTGGTCCCAGCCCTTGATTACCCGCCCGGTGCCAATCACGCATTGGAAAGGCTTGCCCCGGCTGTAGGAGGAGTCGAACTCAGTGCCGTCTTCCAGCCACCCACGATATTGGGTGGTGATCAGCGCGCCTTTGACGGCGACTTTGCCGTCGCCCACTTCAAGGTCGATTACCTGCAACTCATCTTTCATTACATTCACTCTATCTGTGCGCTTGCCCGAACGGGCTTGATGGGCGCCGTTTTCCCAGAAATGCGGGCCGTTGGCAACCGTTTCGCTCTGTATCCGGCAGTGGTCGTGAACTAATATACCCGCCACCTTCCCCACGGTTCGATACGCCATGAGCGCAATTCCTCAATGAGTCAGCTCTGGACCGACGTCACCATCGGCTCGCTGACCCTTGCCCTGATCGTCGCGCTGATTTGGCGCGATCGATCGCTGCAAAAGCAGTTGGCCGAGTGCCGTGCGCTGATCGATAGCCTCACCGAGGGACAAAGTATCCACCAGGAAGGCGACGCCGAGCGCTTCAAACGCAGCCAATACTTCGCCCGCATCGGCACCTGGGACTGGGAGGTTGATACCGACAAACTCTATTGGTCGGATGCAATCTACGGGATGTTCGGATTCAAGATCGGCGAGGTGACGCCCTCCTACGCCCTGTTCTGTTCCTGTGTGCACCCGGACGACCGGGTCAAGGTCCGCGCCGGTGAATTGCGTTGCCTGGAAACCGGCGAAAACCACGACGAGGAATACCGCGTGGTCTGGCCGGACGGCAGCATCCGCTGGCTGCGGGAGACCGGCAATGTGGTCAAGAATGAGCATGACGCAACGATCAAGATGATGGGCGTGGTCCGCGACATCACCGAGGAAAAAGCCTCCGCCAGCTACCTGCAACACCTGGCCCATTACGACCCGCTGACCGGCCTGCCCAATCGCCTGGTACTCGAAGAGCGCCTGTCCGCTGCCCTGGAACACGCCCGCCTCAGCGCCACGCGGGTGGCACTGGTATTTGTCGACCTCAATGGTTTCAAGGCGATCAACGACCACTATGGCCATGCCGCCGGCGACCGCGTGCTGATCACCACCGCGACACGCCTGAAGAAGATCCTGCGTTCAACCGACACCGTCGCCCGGATCGGTGGCGACGAGTTCGTGGTCATCCTCCAAGGCCTTCCCCAAGGCAACAGCCTGCAAGACGAAGCCCGCAGCATCTGCCAGAAAATCTTCATCGAACTCGCACCGCCGGTGACCATCGGCAACGACCAGCGCCACATCGGCAGCAGCCTTGGGGTTGCGGTGTTCCCGGACCATGCGCCGAGCATGGACCGGTTGATTCACATTGCCGACCTGGCGATGTATGAGGCCAAGCGCAGCGGGAATAATCAGTATCGGTTGGGGAACATCAGCCCGATACGCGTACACAGCGAATAGCCTTGGGTAAACGCCGCGTCTCTGGGTCGGCAGCATTGATCCGCTTCATGCATCAATACATACCAACTATGCAATTAACATATCGATGTCCCTGCTCCACTATCCACCCCAATAAGAACCGTGCACCGCGTCCAGGCAGTGCACGTCATAAAAGCGGTGGAGTACACGTCAATGACAGCATCAATCCATTCCGGTCGCTCCCGGACCAGTGCGATTTTCCGAGTGACCTCGGGCAACTTCCTCGAGCAATTCGATTTCTTCCTTTTCGGCTTCTATGCCACGCAGATCGCTGCCGTATTTTTCCCTGCCAGCAGCGAGTTTGCGTCCCTGATGATGACGTTCGCGGTGTTCGGCGCCGGCTTCCTGATGCGTCCGTTGGGCGCCGTGATACTGGGCGCATACATCGATGATGTGGGGCGCCGCAAAGGGCTGATCGTCACCCTGTCGATCATGGCCAGCGGTACGATTCTGATTGTGCTGGTGCCCGGATACGAAACCATCGGGCTGTTCGCCCCGGCCATCGTGCTGATCGGCCGATTGCTGCAAGGCTTCTCGGCCGGTGCGGAACTGGGCGGTGTATCGGTGTACCTCGCGGAGATCGCCACTCCCGGCAACAAAGGTTTCTTCACCAGTTGGCAATCCGCGAGCCAGCAAGTGGCGATCATCGTCGCGGCGGCTTTGGGCTATGGTCTGAACCAATGGATGGCGCCGACGATGATTGCCGATTGGGGATGGCGGATTCCGTTTTTCGTCGGCTGCATGATCGTGCCTTTCATCTTCTTCCTGCGCCGTAACCTGGAAGAAACCGAAGAGTTCACCGCCCGTAAACACCGGCCAAGCATGGGCGACGTGTTCCGCACCCTGGGACAGAACTGGGTCATCGTGTTCGCCGGGATGATGATGGTCGCCCTGACCACTACCGCGTTCTATCTGATCACCGTGTACGCGCCGACCTTCGGCAAAACCGTGCTGCACCTGAATACCTCCGATGCGCTGTTGGTGACCTTGCTGGTGGGCGTTTCGAATTTTTTCTGGTTGCCGATTGGCGGCGCGCTTTCAGATCGCATCGGTCGTCGCCCGGTACTGATCGCCATGGCGTTGCTGACGTTAGCCACGGCCTACCCAGCGCTGACCTATCTGGTGCAAGCACCGAGTTTCATCAACATGCTGTTGGTGCTGCTGTGGCTGTCGTTCATTTATGGCTTGTACAACGGCGCAATGATCGCCGCACTGACGGAAATCATGCCGGTCGAGGTTCGGGTCGCAGGTTTCTCTTTGGCTTATAGCCTGGCGACGGCGGTGTTCGGCGGTTTCACACCGGCCATATCGACCTTCCTGATCCAGTACACCGGCGATAAGGCCGCACCCGGTTACTGGATGAGTTTCGCCGCGTTCTGTGCCCTGTGCGCGACGCTGTTTCTCTATCGCCGTGCCTCTGGCCGCCTGCAACCGGCCGTGTCGTGAACCACCCAACCTCTAACTGCGAGAGCTACTTGATGAAAAGGTTTTTCAACTTTACCGCCCTGGCCCTGGTGGCCAGTCTCGGTCTGAGTTCGATCGCCCAGGCTGAAGAAATCCGTGTAATGACCTCCGGTGGTTTCACGGCGGCCTACAAAATCCTCGGTCCGAAATTCGCCGAGTCTAGCGGCAACACCCTGGACACCGCCCTCGGTCCATCCATGGGAAAGGCCCCGGAAGCGATTCCCAATCGTCTGGCCCGCGGTGAGAAAGCCGACGTGGTCATCATGGTCGGCTATGCCCTCGACGACCTGATCAAGCAAGGCAAAGTCGATCCCGCTTCACGGGTCGAACTGGCGGATTCGCGGATCGGCATGGTGGTGCGTGAAGGTGCGCCGAAGCCGGACATCAGCTCGGTGGAAGGCCTGAAAAAAACCCTGCTCGACGCCAAGTCAGTCGCCTACTCCGACAGTGCCAGCGGCGTGTATATCGAGGATCAACTGTTCAAGCGTCTGGGCATCGAAAACCAGCTCAAACCCAAATCGAAGATGATCCCGAAAATCCCGGTGGGCTCGGTGGTTGCCACCGGCGATTATCAACTGGGCTTCCAGCAGGTCAGCGAATTGCTACCAGTGCCTGGGGTAAGTTTTGTGGCGAAAATTCCGGAATCGGTGCAATCGGTCACCCGTTTCGCCGCCGGTATTCCGGTCAATGCGCAACACCCGGCCGAGGCCAAGGCGCTGCTTGCGTACCTGGCCTCCAGCGCAGCCCAGCCGGACGTAAAAGCGACGGGGCTGGACTCAGTCAGCCACTGACCGAAGGTTGCTGGACTTTCATTTCCACTACAAGACGCTCCAACGCCAATGCCGCCGGGGTTAACGTACGACCCCGGCGCTTGATCAACCCGACATTGCGCATCACCTGCGGATCGGTCAACGGTACCCGCGTCAGAATCGGGTGGTCCGCCGCCGGCATCGCCATCAACGGCACGGCAGCCACGCCCAACCCGGCCTCCACCAGACCGATCATGGTCGTCACATGACGGGTTTCGCAGATGCTCGGCCGCTGCGGCACCACGCCAGCCAGCGCTTGATCCAGCAAAAAGCGATTGCCCGAAGTCTTGTCCAGCGAGATGTAATCCTGCTGATAAAACTCATCCCATGTCACGCTGCTGCGTCCTGCAAGGGGGTGATCTCGTCTGCACGCCACCACATAACCTTCCTGCACCAGCGGCTCGAATTCGACTTCGGCTTCCAGGGTGCCCATGAAGCTCAGGCCAAAGTCCGCTTCACCGTTGACCACGGCACTCAATACCTCGTGAGCACTGGAGTCGAGCACCTTGACCTTGATCCGCGGAAATTGCCGATGGTAGTGGGCGATCACACGCGGCATGAAGTAGTACGCCGCCGACGGCACACAGGCGACGGTGACATGCCCGAGCCGGGTCGAGGCGACTTCGCTGATACCCAGTAGCGCCACGTCCAGGTCATCCAGCAGGCGTTCGACGCTGGGCATGAAACCACGCCCGGCCTGAGTCAGGCTGACCCGGCGAGTCGTGCGTTCGAACAATTTCACGCCCAGAGCGTCTTCGAGCTTTTCGATCCGCCGGCTGAGGGCTGGTTGGGAGATGCGTACGGTGTCCGCAGCCTTACGAAAGCTGCCCTGCTCCACCACGGCGCGAAAGGCTTGCAGATCGTTAAGGTCGAAGTTGATGGTCATGGTGCGCACTCGGGAACGAACAGTTTGATCAGCTTATCCTATGAATGTCACTAATTGATGCTAAATGTAACGACATCTTGGGTGCCTACAAAATTGCCATCGCGAGGCCCAAACATTTTCGTTCATGGCTGACGCATCCGGCTCCAGCCTTTATCCTTATCGCCCCCGCCGTATCGAGTTTTTGGAGTTTCACATGCCCCATGAAGGCAACCTGTTACAAGCCGCTGTCGTCTTTTTGTTCGCGGCGGTGCTCGCCGTTCCCTTGGCCAAGCGCCTGCAATTGGGGGCGGTGCTCGGCTATCTGTTTGCCGGGGTGATCATCGGGCCGTCGGTGCTGGGTTTGATCGGTAATCCACAAAGCGTCAGCCACATCTCCGAACTCGGGGTGGTGTTGTTGCTGTTCATCATCGGCCTCGAGCTGTCGCCGCGACGTTTGTGGGTGATGCGCAAATCGGTGTTCGGCGTGGGCCTGGCACAGGTGCTGCTGACCGGTTCGGTGATTGGTGTGCTGGCATTGTTCGTGTTCGGCCAGTCCCTGAACAGTGCCATCGTGTTGGGCCTCGGCCTGGCGTTGTCGTCCACCGCGTTTGGCTTGCAAAGCCTGGCCGAGCGCAAGGAGCTGACCAGCCCCCATGGGCGGTTGGCGTTCGCGATTTTGCTGTTCCAGGACATCGCCGCGATCCCGTTGATCGCGATGGTGCCGTTGCTGGCCGGCGGTGATCACACCAGCAGCGCGGCCGAAGATTTGAACCATGGCTTGCGGGTGCTGGGCAGCATCGCGGTGGTGGTGATCGGCGGGCGTTATCTGTTGCGCCCGGTGTTTCGCGTGGTGGCCAAGACCGGTCTGCCGGAGGTGTCCACCGCCACCGCATTGCTGGTGGTGATCGGTACGGCGTGGCTGATGGATCTGGTGGGCGTGTCCATGGCACTCGGCGCGTTCCTCGCCGGTTTGCTGCTGGCGGACTCCGAATACCGTCACGAACTGGAAGCGCAGATCGAACCGTTCAAGGGCCTGCTGCTGGGGCTGTTTTTCATCAGCGTCGGCATGGGTGCCAACTTGAGTCTGCTGCTCAGTGCGCCGGTCGTGGTGCTGGGGCTGACCCTGCTGCTGATCGCCATCAAGCTGCCGCTGCTGTTTGTGGTCGGTCGACTGGCCGGGGGCTTGGGCAAGGTCAATGCGATTCGTTTGGGGATCGTGCTGGCGGCCGGTGGTGAGTTTGCCTTCGTGGTGTTCAAGATCGGTCGGGACCAGGGCTTGTTCGAACCGCGCCTGTACGACTTGCTGGTGCTGACCATCACCCTGTCGATGGCGCTGACGCCGCTGTTGCTGCTGGCCTGCGCAAGACTGGTCAAACCCAAGGTGCAACCGGTGGAGGTGCCGCAGAAGTTCCGCGAAATCGACGCCGACACGCCCCGCGTGGTCATCGCGGGCATGGGCCGCATGGGTCAGATCGTGGCGCGGATTCTGCGGGCGCAGAACATCAAGTTCATCGCCCTCGACACCTCGGTGGAAACCATCGAACTGTCCCGCAGCTTCGGCGGCGTGCCGGTGTTCTACGGCGACCCGATGCGCCCGGAAATCCTCAGCGCGGCCAAGGTCGAGCAAGCGGAGTTCTTTGTGATCGCCACCGATGATCCGGACACCAACATCAAGACGGCCGAGGTGGTGCACAAGCTGTATCCGCACATCAAAATCATCGCCCGTGCCCGTAACCGTCAGCATGTGCACCGCTTGGTGGATGTCGGGGCGCAGGCGGTGCGGGAAACCTATTACTCCAGCCTGGAAATGACCCGGCGCACCCTCGTTGGACTGGGGCTGACCCAAGCCCAGGCGGATGCGCGGATCAAGCGCTTTACCCATCACGACGAACAGGTGCTGGAGGCTCAGCACGCGGTGTATGACGATGCGGCCAAGGTGATGCAGACGGCGCAGGAAGCGCGGGCGGAACTGGCGAAGTTGTTTGAATCGGATCAGCTGGAAGAGCAAGCGGGCAAGGTTTGAGGTGACAGTGATGACTTCATCGCGAGCAAGCTCGCGATGAACGATAACGCAGTGTTCGAGGCAGCCCGAACGTCCAGGGAAACTTATCGCTGACGCTCGTTGACACCCGCACCAAAGCCCTTGGGCAGCATGCGCGTGAGCGTGTTGTCGCGAACCCAGTAGTGATGGACCAACCCCGCCGCCGCGTGCAAACCGATCAGCCAGTAACCGGCACTGCCGAGCCACTCATGCCAATGCTTGAATTGCTTGGCCAGCACGGGATCAACCGCCACCGGCGCCGGCAGGAAGAAATCGAAATACGGCATTGGCTTGCCGCCGGCGGCCAGCATCAACCAGGCCAATAGCGGTGTTGCAATCATCAGCACATACAGCGCCAGGTGCATGAGGTGCGAGACGCCGGTCTGCCAGGTTGACAGAGCCGGGGTAATCGGTGGCCGGGGGGTGAGGCGCCCGAGCAGGCGGACCCAGACCAACGCAAAAATGCTCAATCCGAATAAGCCGTGAAGCCCCAGAAAAAGGCCCCTCAAATCACTTCCACGGGGCAGTAGCCCTTTGATCTCGATGCAGCCATAAACGCCGACGAACAGCGCCAACATCAGCCAGTGCAAGGTGATCGAGAGTTTTCCATACCGGTGTACTGCTGAATCTCGGGTCATACAGAGCCTCTTGAAGATCGGTGGCGGCTGCCGACTCATTTCGTGCAGCCTGGATCCGGTTTCGTCGAACCGACCGGCGCCACCCTGCCTGTCCAGTCTTAAGACAATCTGAAGATAACCTTCAGACTTCGTTAAGAATCGCCTTTGATACTCCCCCCCAACTGACTCGGGGAGGCGTTCTTGCCCATGCACGATTTTGACTGGAACATCCCTCTGCCCCTGCACTTCGGTCAAGCCGAAACCTCGCAGATGAGTCTGGTCAGGGCCTTGCCAGACGATGCCCAGCGACCCGTCTTCGAAGCTTTTATCCAGCAGCGTTTTCGCAAGGCCCATGGCGCCGATATCCGCCATTTCATGCCACAACTGTTCGGCCTGAGCGATGAGTCCGACACGCTGTGTGCGGTGGCCGGCTTACGACTGGCCAGTGCCGAACCCTTGTTTCTGGAGCGTTACCTGGACGAGGCGATCGATCCGCTGATCAGCGCCGCTGCCGGCCAACCGGTGGACCGGGCCGGGATTGTCGAGGTCGGTAACCTCGCAGCCAGCGATACCGGTAGCGCGCGGCTGAGCATCGTCGCCATCACCTATCTGTTGGCCATGGGCGGGCTGGAATGGGTGGCGTTCACCGGCAACATCGGGCTGGTAAACAGTTTTCATCGCCTGGGTTTGAAGCCGGTGACGCTCTGCGCCGCCGATCCCGAGCGGTTGGGCGACGACCGTCACCACTGGGGCAGTTATTACGAGAGCCAGCCATGGGTGCATGTCGGCAACATCCGCGCCGGCTTCATTCATTTGCGCAACATCGGCCTGTTCAATCGCCTGGGGCTGCCAACCTCCCTTGAGGAGTCCAGCCATGTCGCCTGAAATGGAGCGTTTCAAACAAACCCTGCGCCATCACGCCGAACACAAAGGCAACGCCGTCGCTCTGTGGGGCGATCAGTTGAAACTCGACTACGCCACGCTGTACGCCGAGGTCACGGATCGCCAACAGCGTCTTCGTGATGAGCACGTCAAAGTGGTCGCGCTGGCTCTGGACAACGGTACCGAGGCGATGCTCTGGGACCTGGCCATCCTGTTCGAAGGCCTGACCTGCCTGACGTTGCCGCCCTTCTTCAGCCCGGCACAACGCATTCATTGCCTGCAACAGAGCCAGGCCGAACGGGTGATTGCCGAGCCGGAACTGGACGCCGAACTGCAAGGGGCCGGCTATGAACACACAGGCGAATTCTGGCGTCGTTCCTTCAGCGGCCCGAACCTAATCCCCGAAGGCACCGCCAAACTCACCTTCACTTCCGGCACCACCGGCACACCCAAAGGTGTATGCCTGAGCGCCGAAAGCGTTTTGCGAGTGGCCCGTGAACTGGATCAGGCGAGCAAGCCCACCCATCCGCGACATCACTTGGCACTGCTGCCCCTGGCGATCCTGCTGGAAAACCTCGGCTGTTATGCTGCGCTGTATGCCGGCGCGACCCTCAGCGTGCCGAGCCAGAAAACCCTGGGCATTCAGGGGGCCAGCGGTGTCGATGTGCCGCGCTTGTTGGGGTGTCTGGCCTCCCGCGCGCCCGAGAGCTTGATCCTGGTGCCACAGTTGCTGCTGATGCTGCTCAGCGCCGCCGAGCAAAAAGCGTTCAACTCCCAATCGTTGCGTTTTGCCGCCGTGGGCGGTGCGCGGGTTTCCGAAGAACTGCTGCATCGTGCCCAACGCATCGGCATGCCGGTGTATGAAGGTTACGGGTTGTCAGAATGTGCGTCGGTGGTGTGCCTCAATCGCCCCGGAGCACACCGCCCCGGCAGCGTCGGCCGGCCCCTGCCCCATGTAGAAATTCGCCTGGCCGACGACGGCGAAGTGCTGGTCAAGGGCTCGATCCTGCTCGGCTATCTGGGGCAAGCACCCTACCACGATGAATGGTGGCCGACCGGCGATCTCGGCGAGTTCGACCCGGAAGGCTTTCTCTACCTCAACGGGCGCAAGAAACATCAGTTCATCACCAGTTTCGGCCGCAACGTCAACCCGGAATGGGTCGAGGCCGAACTCACCCAGCGTCGCCACATCGCTCAGGCGTTCGTCTACGGCGAAGCGATGCCGAGCAACCACGCCCTGCTCTGGCCCCATCGACCGGACTGCACCGATGAAGAGCTGGCCACCGCCGTGGCCCAGGCCAATGAGGCCTTGCCCGATTACGCCCAGGTTCATCACTGGACCCGTCTCGATCAACCCTTCACCCCCGCCAACGGCCTGCTGACCGCCAATGGCCGACCGCGCCGCGATGCCATTGTCGAGCGTTACCGGGCGCTGCTCACTGAATCCGTTTTCCCCGAGGTATCTGCACCATGAGTTTTTTCGACACGCTGCAAGAAGCCACCTATCAAGAACGCCACGAGCTGTTCAATCTGCCGATCATCCGCGATGCCCTTGAGGGCAACGTGAGCCTGGACAGCTACCGCGCCTTCCTCACCCAGGCCTACTACCATGTGCGCCATACCGTGCCGTTGATGATGGCGTGCGGCGCACGTCTGCCGCAGCGTCTGGAATGGCTGCGCAAAGCGGTGTGCGAGTACATCGAGGACGAATACGGCCATGAACAGTGGGTGCTCGACGACATCGCAGCCTGTGGCGGCGACAAAGAAGCCGTCCGTGACGGTCGTCCATCGCTGCCGATCGAGTTGATGGTCAGCTTTCTTTACGACCTGATTGCCCGGGACAACCCGGTGGGCCTGTTTGGCATGGTCAACGTGCTGGAAGGCACCAGCATCGCCCTGGCCACCCACGCGGCCGGCAGCATCCGCGAACGCCTGGCGCTGCCGGAGACCGCCTTCAGCTACCTGAGCTCCCACGGCTCACTGGATATCGAACACATGCAGACCTACCGCCGCTTGATGAACCTGCTCGAAGACCCGGCCGACCAGGCTGCGGTGATTCATACCTCGAAGGTCGTGTACACGCTCTACACCGACATGTTCCGTGGCCTGCCGCGCGATGGGGAGAATCTGCATGCGCCCGTCTGAGGCACGCGTGGTATTGACCGGCGCCAGTGGCGGCATCGGCCTGGCCATCGCTGGCACCCTGTGTGCCAGTGGTGCACACGTATTGGCCGTGGCCCGGCATCGAGAGTCGCTGGAGCCCTTGCTCGAGCGCTACCCGGAGCAGTTGCGCTGGGTCGGGGCGGACCTGACCCTGCCCGACGACCGGCGCAAAGTGCTGGCGGCGGCCGAGGCCATCGGCGGCATCAACCTGCTGATCAATGCCGCGGGCGTCAATCACTTCGCCATGCTCGAACAGCTCGATGACAGCGAGATCAACGCCATGCTCGCGGTGAACGTCGGCGCGCCGATCAGCCTGACCAGGCTGTTGCTGCCGCTGCTCAGGCAGGCCGAGAGTGCCATGGTGGTGAACGTCGGTTCGACCTACGGCTCCATCGGCTACCCCGGTTACGCCAGCTATTGCGCCACCAAGTTTGCCCTGCGCGGTTTCTCCGAAGCCCTGCGCCGGGAACTGGCCGATACCCGGATCAACGTGCTCTATGTCGCTCCCCGGGCAACCCATACCAGCATGAACAGCGCGGCGGCCCAAGCGCTGAACGATGCGCTCAAAGCCAATGTCGACGACCCGCAAACCGTTGCCTCGGCGGTCATCCACGCCATTGCCGGTGACCGTCGCGACTTGTACCTGGGCTGGCCGGAACGCTTTTTCGTGCGCCTGAACAGTCTGTTGCCGCATCTGGTGGACCGTGGCTTGCGCAAGCAATTGCCGCTGATCCGTCGCCTGAGTCAGAAGCCCGATAAGGAGAGCCTCAAACCATGAAGAAAATTCTCGCCTGCTTGCTGTTCGGGGTACTGAGCCAAAGCGTCTGGGCACTGGACGCCGCCGATCAGCAGCGCCTCAATGCCATCCAACAAAGCTGGGCGCACATCCAGTACGAATTGCCTGCCGAACAGCGCAGCGCCGCCTTCGAAAAACTCGCAGCCCAGGCCTCGGCGTTCACCCGGGAACGCCAGTCCCTGGCCGAAGCGTGGATCTGGTCCGGCATCGTCACCAGCAGTTGGGCCGGCGCCCAGGGTGGCCTCGGTGCCCTGAGCAAGGCCAAGGCCGCCAAAGTCGATCTGGAAAAAGCCCTGGCCATCGATCCCAAGGCCCTGCAAGGCTCGGCCTACACCAGCCTCGCGGCGCTGTATGATCGGGTGCCCGGCTGGCCTATCGGTTTCGGCGACGCCGACAAGGCCGAAAAACTGTTGAAGCAGGCCTTGGACCTGAACCCGACCGGCATCGACAGCCTGTACTTCTGGGGTGATCACCTTTACCGTCAAAAGCGCTATGGTGAAGCTCGGGATGCACTGCAAAAAGCCCTGCACGCCGCGCCCCGTCCTGGCCGGGAAAGCGCCGACGCCGGGCGTCGCAAAGAGATCGAAGCATTACTGGGTGATGTGAACAAGAAACTCGACTGACAGGAGTCCCGTGTGCGCTTATTACTGATCGAGGATGACGTAGCCCTTGGCGAGGGCATTCATCAGGCCCTGGGCCGTGAGGGTTACACCGTCGACTGGCTGCAGGACGGCAGCAACGCCTTGCATTCACTGCTCAGCGAAACCTTCGATGTGGCCGTGCTCGACCTCGGCCTGCCGCGCATGGACGGTTTGGAAGTGCTGCGCCGCTTGCGTGACAGCGGCTCGAACCTGCCGGTGCTGATCCTCACCTCCCGGGATGCCACTGAAGACCGCATCGCCGGGCTGGATGCCGGCGCCGACGATTACCTGGTTAAACCCTTCGATCTGGCCGAACTCAAGGCTCGCCTGCGAGCTTTGTTGCGCCGCAGTGCCGGTCGCGCGCAAGTGCTGATCGAACACGCTGGCATCTGCCTGAACCCCGGCACCCAGCAAGTCAGCTATCAGGGCGAACCGGTGGCGCTGACGCCCAAGGAATATCAACTGCTCCATGAATTGCTCTCGCCTCCGGGCCGGGTCATGACCCGCGATCACCTGATGCAACTGCTTTACGGCTGGAACGAAGAAGCCGAAAGCAACACCCTGGAAGTGCACATCCATCACTTGCGCAAGAAGTTCTCCACCGACCTGATCCGCACCATTCGTGGGGTGGGTTATCTGGTGGAGGAGCGTCGATGACTTCGATCCGGCGTCGAACCCTGACGCTGATCATCGGCCTGATGCTGACGGGGTTGGCAATCCTCAGCGTGTTCAACCTGCACGACAGCAATCACGAAATCGCCGAAGTCTACGACGCCCAACTGGCGCAGAACGCCCGGCTGCTGCAGGGTGTGATGCGCATGCCGCTGGCCAGCCATGAACACGCCGAACTGTATCAAGCGTTCAACAAGGCCTTGAGTGAAGCGGTGCCGGGCGTTGATGGTCACCCCTATGAAGGCAAAATTGCCTTTCAGGTGTGGAATAGCAAAGGCGAAGTGCTGGTGCACACCGCCAGCGCCCCCTCCTTCACCGTGCCGCCGACGACACATGGTTTCAGCGATGTGGTGGATTTGAGCAGCCGTCATTGGCGGGTGTTCGTGCTCGAAGACAAAGAGAATGACCTGCGCATCTGGGTCGGTGAACGGGACGACGTGCGTGCAGACCTGGTCGACCGGATCGTGCGTCACACCCTGTGGCCCAATGTGCTGGGCAGCCTGATGCTGGCGGCCATGGTCTGGCTGGCCATTGGCTGGGGGCTCAAACCCCTGGCCGATATGGCGGTAACGTTGCGGGCACGGCACAGCGGTTCTCTGGAGCCGTTGCAACTGACCCCGTTGCCCAGCGAACTGGAACCGATGCAAGCGGCGCTCAATCGGATGCTCGCGCAAATTCAAGAGGTGCTTGGCCGTGAGCGGCGCTTCATCGCCGACGCCGCCCACGAATTACGTACGCCACTGGCCGTGTTGCGGGTGCATGCGCAAAACCTGCTGGAAGCCGGCACGGAACAGGAGCGTCGTGAGTCCCTGGCGTTTCTGATTGCCGGGGTCGACCGCGCCAGCCGTCTGGTCAATCAATTGCTGACCATGGCGCGTCTCGAACCCAAGGCCGTGACGCCGGTGCTGCACAGCATCGACCTGAGTGAAACCGTGCGCGCCAGCCTGGCCCAGCTCACACCCTGGCTGCTGAGCAGGAACCTGGAACTGGCTTTCGACGCCGAGGACCGACCTTTCAAAGTCCTCGCCGACGCCGGCACCATCGACATCGCCCTGAACAACCTGGTCACCAACGCAGCGAATTTTTCGCCGGAGCATGGCGTCATCACCGTGCAATTGAGCCAGGATGACGGGTTCTACAACTTGAGCGTCCAGGACCAGGGACCGGGCATCGACGAAGCGGATCGCGCACGATTGTTCGAACGCTTTTACAGCCGTGGAAACACCGGCGGCGCGGGCCTGGGGCTGGCCATCGTCAACACCATCGCGACCCAGCTGGGTGGGCGGATTACCCTGGTCAATCCGCCAGAAGGTGGGTTGCGGGCGACGCTGTCCATTCCTGTTGACCAGCACCATTGAACACTCTGTGGCGAGGGAGCTTGCTCCCGCTGGGCTACGTAGCGGCCCCAAAATCTGAACAATCGCCGATTTTTGTGAGTGCTACGCACTCAAGCGGGAGCAAGCTCCCTCGCCACAGGTTTCTCACTGACTCAAGATTCCATTACCCGAGCGAGGCTAGCCCGCGAAGAACGATAACGCGGTGTGCCAGACCTGACGCCTTCGCAGGCAAGTCGGATCGCCGCACCGCTCGTTCCTACAAAGGAATGGAGCCTCGCAGCAGAGCCTGCTCACGCTCACACAACTCCACCACGTAATCCCACAACACCCGCAGCCGCACCGATTTGTGCAGCTCGCGCCGCGTACTGATCCAATAACTGCGCTGGATGCTTTCGTCCGGCAGCAACGGCACCAGTTCAGGATCGGCGCTGGCCATGTAGCACGGCAGCACGGCGATCCCCAGGCCCGAGCGTGCGGCCTGTTGTTGGGCGATGACGCTGGTGCTGTGAAACACCACCTGTGGATTGCGGCAGAAGCTGTTGAGGAACATCAGTTCCTGGCTGAATAACAAGTCGTCGACGTAGCCGATCCACGCGTGGCGGCCGAGGTCTTCGCGGCTGCGCAGCGGTGGCGAGCGGTCCAGATAGGCTTGGCTGGCGTAGAGCGCCAGTCGATAGTCGGTGAGTTTGCGGGTGACCAGCATGTCGGCGGCCGGGCGTTCCAGGTGAATGCTGATCTCCGCTTCACGGTTGAGGATGCTGACGAAGCGCGGCACCGCCACCAGTTCCACTTCCAGCCCCGGATAGCGTTCGAACAAGCCGTTCATGCGGCTGGCGAGGAACATGATGCCCAGCCCCTCCGTTACCCCGACGCGGATCTTGCCCAGCGGCGCGGTGGATTGGGTGATTTCTTCCTGGGCCAGCAACGCGACGTTTTCCATGGCCTCGGCATGCTTGAGCAGCGCTTCGCCGGCCGGGGTCAATTCGTAGCCCTGGGCATGCTGGACGAACAGCGCGGTGCCGAGGCTTTTTTCGATGGCCTCGATGTGCCGGGCCACGGTGGCGTGGGTGGTGTTCAAGCGGCGGGCGGCGGTCAGCAAGCGGCCGCTGCGCTGCAATTCGAGAAAAAACCGCAGGTCATTCCAGTCGAACATGAACCATCCTTGAGGCGATGCCGTTAACCACGCTATTTAAAAACGCACAGCGGCTGCGCAAAAACTAACATTCTTTTAACGAAAGCTAACAACTAGGATGACCGACAACAAGAACAACAATACGAGGTCAGGGATGCAGACTTCCCTTGATGAATACGACTACATCGTGGTCGGCGCCGGGCCGGCCGGGTGTTTGCTGGCCAATCGACTGTCAGCCAACCCGCAACACCGCGTGTTGCTGCTCGAAGCCGGCGGCCGCGACAACTATCCGTGGATTCACATCCCCGTGGGTTACCTGTTCTGCATCGGCAACCCGCGCACCGACTGGTGTTTCAAGACCGAGTCGCAACCGGGCCTGCAAGGCCGCGCCCTGAGCTACCCGCGCGGCAAGGTACTCGGCGGCTGTTCCTCGATCAACGGCATGATCTACATGCGCGGCCAGGCTGGCGACTACGATGGCTGGGCGGCCGAGGGTAATCCTGGGTGGGGCTGGCAAGACGTGCTGCCGCTGTTCAAACAAAGCGAAAACCATTTTGCCGGCGATTCGGAGTTTCACGGCGCCGCCGGCGAATGGCGGATCGAGCGGCAACGCCTGTCGTGGCCGATTCTCGATGCCTTCCGCACTGCTGCCGAACAAAGCGGCATTGCCAGCATCGATGACTTCAACCAGGGCGACAACGAAGGCTGCGGCTATTTCCAGGTCAACCAGAAAGCCGGGGTGCGCTGGAACGCGGCCAAGGCGTTTCTCAAACCGGTCCGTCACCGCACCAACCTCACGGTGCTGACTGATGTTGAAGTCGACCGCGTGCTGCTGGAAAACGGCCGTGCCTCGGCGATCAGCGCCCGTTGGCAAGATAAGGCGAAAACCTTCAAGGCGCGTAAGGAAATCATCCTGTGTGCCGGCTCCGTCGGTTCACCCGGCATCCTCCAGCGTTCCGGCATCGGCCCTCGCCCGCTGCTGCAACAACTCGGCATCGGCGTTGCCCATGAACTGCCCGGCGTGGGCGGCAACCTGCAGGATCACCTGCAACTGCGGCTGATCTACAAACTGGAAAACGCCCGCACCCTGAACCAGATCTCCGGCACGCTGTGGGGCAAGATGGGCATGGGCCTGCGTTATCTGTATGACCGCAGCGGCCCATTGTCCATGGCCCCAAGCCAACTCGGCGCCTTCGCCCGTTCGGGGCCGGAGCAGACCTCGGCGAACCTCGAATACCACGTGCAACCCCTGTCGCTGGAGCGCTTTGGCGAACCGCTGCACGCCTTCCCCGCCTTCACCGCGTCGGTCTGCGATCTGCGCCCGCAAAGCCGTGGGCGCATAGACATTCGCTCCGCCGACCCGCGGGAAGCGCCGCTGATTCAGCCCAACTACTTGAGCCATCCCGAAGACTTGCGAGTGGCGGCCGACGCGATCCGCCTGACCCGCCGCATCGTTCGCGCCCCCGCCCTGCAAGCGTTCAAACCGGTGGAATACCTGCCCGGCGACAGCTTGCAGAGCGAAGAGCAATTGCACGAAGCCGCCGCCCGAATCGGCACCACCATTTTCCACCCGGTGGGCACCTGCCGGATGGGCAACGACGCGGACGCGGTAGTCGACGCTGAGCTGCGCGTTCATGGCATCCCCGGCCTGCGCATCGCCGACGCCTCGATCATGCCGCGCATCACCTCGGGCAACACCTGCTCGCCGACATTGATGATCGCCGAGAAAGCCGCGCAACTGATCCTCAGTCCAGACACAAGGAGCCTCAACCCGCAGAAGCCCACTGTAGGAGCGAGGCTTGCCCGCGAAGAACGATGACGCGGTGTGTCAGGTCTGACGCCTTCGCGAGCAAGCTTCGCTCCTACAAAGATCGACGTACACCCCGCTTTATGGATAAACGCGGCACCCGCCCACAAGGCTGGCGTCGACAGTGGAACAACAAAAACAATCACTGTGAGGGATACCGATATGTCAGAACATGTTCAGCCCCTGGAAGCCGTCCGCAGCGCGGGCACCAGTCAGGAAACCCAGAAAGTCATCTTCGCCTCGTCCCTGGGGACGGTGTTCGAGTGGTACGACTTTTTCCTCTACGGCGCCCTCGCGGCGGTGATCAGCAAACAGTTCTTCGCCGGGGTCAACGACACCACGGCGTTCATCTTCGCGCTGATGGCCTTCGCCGCCGGCTTCATCGTGCGCCCGTTCGGTGCGTTGGTGTTCGGACGGTTGGGGGACATGATCGGGCGTAAATACACGTTCCTCGCGACCATCGTCCTCATGGGTCTGGCGACTTTCTGCGTCGGTTTGCTGCCGACTTACGCGAGCATCGGCATCGCCGCGCCGATCATCCTCGTGGTGCTGCGCATGCTCCAGGGGCTGGCGCTGGGTGGTGAGTACGGCGGCGCTGCCACTTACGTCGCCGAACACGCACCGATCGGCAAACGCGGCTTCCACACCAGCTGGATTCAATCCACCGCCACCCTCGGCTTGCTGCTGTCGCTGCTGGTGGTGCTGGGCTGCCGTTACTTCACCGGCGACCAGTTCGAAGTCTGGGGCTGGCGCATTCCGTTTCTGTTTTCGATCGTGCTGCTGGGCATTTCCACCTGGATTCGCCTGAGCCTGCACGAGTCGCCTGCGTTCGTGAAAATGAAAGAGGAAGGCAAACTCTGCAAGTCGCCGCTGCGCGACTCCTTCGGCAAATGGGAAAACCTTAAAGTGGTGCTGATCGCCCTGTTCAGCATCAACGCCGGGCAAGCGGTGACCTTCTATGCCGCGCAGTTCTACGTGCTGTTCTTCCTCACGCAGTTCCTGAAAATGGACCCGGCCCTGGCCAACAGCCTGCTGATTGTCAGCGTGATCATTGGCGCGCCGTTCTTCATCTTTTTTGGCTGGCTGTCGGACAAGGTCGGACGCAAACCCGTGCTGATGATCGGCCTGCTGCTGGCGACTGCACTGTACTTTCCGATCTTCAAGTCCATCGCCCACTACGCCAACCCGGCCATCGACCAGGCCAGCCGTCAGGCACCTATCACCGTGCTGGCCGACCCGGCCACCTGCACCTTCCAGTTCGACCCGGTGGGCAAGGCGAAATTTGATAGCCCGTGCGACAAGGTCAAAACCTTCCTGGTCAAACAGGGCCTGCCCTACAGCAGCGAAGCGGCCCCGACCGGCAGCGGTGTGCAGGTGAGCGTCGGTGACGTGAAGCTCGACGGCTTTGACGAAGCGGCCCTGCGCGGCGCAGTGACCCTGGCCGGGTATCCGTCAAAAGCCGACATCCAGCTGATCAATAAACCGATGATCGTGGTGTTGATCGTCGCGCTGATCATCATCTCCGCCATGTGCTACGGCCCGCTGGCGGCGCTGATGGTCGAACTGTTCCCGACCCGCATTCGCTACACCTCGATGTCCCTGCCCTATCACATCGGCAACGGCTGGTTTGGTGGGTTCCTGCCGACGGTGTCGTTTGCCCTGGTGGTGTACACCGGGGATATTTTCTACGGGCTGTGGTACCCGGTGGTGATTACCGCGGTGAGCCTGGTGGTGGGGATGATGTGTTTGCGCGAGACGAAAAACGTGGACCTCGATAAAAACTGAGCGCTAACGGGAGGTTAGTTTGTGGCGAGGGTGCAAGCCCCCTCGCCACAAAATGTTTTCTGTACATCAGGTCTTGAGCACCTCAAACGTCACTTCGTCAGGATAGAACGCCACATACCCGCCAATCTGCGCAACCGACACCTTGGGGTGCTCATAACTCCATACCGCATTGGCACCTTCATGCCCGGGGATCTGCAGGCTGTAATAGCTTGCATCGCCCTTGTACGGGCAATAGCTGGTGTGGTCGGTGCGGGCGAAATACTGTTCGGCGATGTCCTCCCGCGGGATGTAGTACACCGGAGGATAATTGGTCTCATGCATGACCAGCGCCCGAGTGGACGACGCCACTTGAATGCCATGGAACTTCACCACCACGCAGCCGGGTTGGGGGACGATGGAGATGGGACTACCGGCACCTGGGACTTTCATGAAGTAGGTTCCTCTGTTGCTGTTGTGCGGTTTCCGCGCCCCAACAGGTATACCCCATGTTCTGGTATCGCGAGTACTTCGCAGCCGAACGGAGCGTGCTTCAGTCGCTGGATTGACCGCTGTCATCAAACGCAACAGCTCAAGCTGTACATCCATACAGATAAAGATTGCTCCATCGCTCATCACCCGCCATTCTGTGCACCTCTCGAACACTGATCGATGATGGTGCTTATGCGGCTGTACCTCTGTGAAAAACCTTCCCAGGCCAAAGACATCGCGGCCGTGCTCGGCGCCAGGCGTCGGGGCGACGGCTGCTGGCTGGGAACGGACGTCACAGTGACCTGGTGCATCGGCCACCTGCTGGAAACCGCGCCGCCGGATGCCTACGACGCGCGTTACAAGCGCTGGGTGCTGGCGGATCTGCCGATCATTCCCGAAAAATGGAAAATGACCGTCAAGCCGCGCACGGCCAGCCAGTACAAGGCAGTCAAACGCCTGCTCGGCGAGGCCAGTGAACTGGTGATTGCCACCGACGCCGACCGTGAGGGCGAGATGATCGCCCGGGAACTGGTGGAACATTGCCGTTATCGCGGGCCGATCCAGCGGCTGTGGTTGTCGGCCCTGGACGATGCATCGATCCGCAAGGCGCTGGCGGCGCTCAAGCCGGGGGCCGAGACGTTCAGCCTCTATCATTCGGCGTTGGGGCGCTCCCGGGCCGACTGGTTGATCGGGATGAACATGAGTCGGCTGTTCACCCTGCTGGGGCGTCAGTCCGGCTATCAGGGCGTGTTGCCGGTCGGTCGGGTGCAGACGCCGACTTTGCGCCTGGTGGTGGATCGCGACCGCAGCATTGCCGATTTCGTCCCGGTGGCCTACTGGGCCATCGACGTGCAACTGCTGCACGATGGCACTGCGTTCACTGCCCAGTGGCGCGCGGCGTCCGATGCTTGTGACGATCAGGATCGCTGCCTGAACCAGGCGCTGGCCCAGCAGGCGGCTGCGGCCATTGGCAATGCGGCGAGCGCTCGGGTGATCAAGCTACGTACCGAGCGCATGCGCGAAGTCGCGCCGCTGCCGTTCGACCTGGGTACTTTGCAGGAAGTCTGCTCGAAAAAACTCGGGCTCGGCGCCCAGGAAACCCTCGATATCGCCCAGGCCCTGTATGAAACCCATAAAGTCATCACCTACCCGCGCAGCGACTGCGGCTACCTGCCCCTGAGTCAGCACAGCGAAGCGCCGGGTATTCTGGCGGCGCTCCGGCAAGCCGATCCGGCCCTGAACGCCTTGCACGATTATCTGGAGCCGCAACGCCGATCGCGGGCCTGGAACGATGCCAAGGTCAGCGCGCACCACGGCATCATTCCGACCGCCGCGGCGAAGAATCTCGATCGACTGGTGGGCAAGCAACGGGCGGTCTACACCCTGATTCGTGCGCGTTACCTGGCGCAGTTCCTGCCCAATCATGAATACGACCGCACCCAGGCCGACTTCGAATGCGCCGGTGAAGCCTTGCGTGCCGTGGGCAAGCAGATTGTCGAGCCCGGCTGGAAACGCGCCCTGCCCGAAGCCCTCGCGCCCGCCAAGGGCCGCGAAGCACCGGCACCGCAAACACTGCCGACACTGGCCGAAGGGCGTGACTGCGCGGTGGCCGACGTGAAGCTCAAGGACCTCTGGACCCAGCCGCCCAAGCCATTCACCGAAGGCGATCTGATCAAGGCAATGAAGAACGTTGCCAAACTGGTGGAAGATCCGCTGCTCAAGCAAAAGCTCAAGGACACCACCGGCATCGGCACCGAAGCCACACGCGCCTCGATCATCCAGGGCCTATTGGATCGTGGTTATCTGATCAAGAACGGCAAGGCCCTGGCCGCGACGCCGGCGGCTTTCAGCCTGATCGATGCGGTGCCGCGAGCGATTGCCGACCCCGGCACCACGGCAATCTGGGAACAGGCGCTGGACATGGTGCAGAGCGGTGAAATGAGCCTGGAAGAATTCGTCACCAAACAGGCCGCGTGGATGAGCAAGCAAGTGGCGCGTTGCGCCGGCCTGAACCTGACCATCAGCGGGCCGGCAAGCCCGGCCGGGCGTGGCGCCACACCGTGGAAAAACAAACGCAAACCCGCCAAACGCAAGCCTTCGACTGGAACCAAGCGCGCGGCGAAACCGGCGGGCAAGGTTTGAGGGCAGCGAATCGAAATGGTCTAGTGTTCTTCAATGTCAGTTAAGACACGGAAGGTACGACCATGACGACAATCAGGAGCCAGCCCTCGATAGAACTGCACGCCGCCCAGCGCGACGAACTGGAAACCATCGAAAACCTGATGCAGTTCTACATGTACGATTTCAGCGAATGGCTGCCGCTGAAGCTCGGGGAACATGGTTTCTTCAACATCCAGCCCAGACTGGACTACTGGCGCAACCCGGCAACCCGGCCGTTTCTGATCAAGGTCGACAGCGAGCTGGCAGGGTTCGTGACCGTGGATAACGAAACCCATATCGTCGGCGCCGAGTACAACATCGGCTACTTTTTTATCAGTCGACGCTTTCGTGGCCAAGGTGTCGCGAAGTTTGTCGTCTCTGCCCTCTTGAGCCGCTTCCCCGGTCAATGGCAGATTTTCCACATCGATGCCAACCAGCCTGCGCGGCTGTTCTGGGCCAGGGTGATGCCCGATCTCACGGGCGGAGCATTCACCGTGCATCAGCTGCCGATCGACGGTTATCCATGCACCGTTTACCGCTTTGAAAGATCGCAGCCCTCGGCAACGCCTACGGGGCCGGGGTAAGCGCTGCCGAAGATTCCAAACGGTGGCCACGCTGACTTTCTAATTCCAAAACCACTTTGTCCGACAATATGTAGTGAACAAAAATAATCACTACAAAACCGTTGACGCCTCCGATTTGCCCTTGCATGATGCAGACGTCTCCCCGATCGGGAGTACAGGCAACACGTTTGAGCAAGTTCGTCTGACCGCCGAGCTGTTTTTCCCGGATACACGCTGCCCACAAGGCAGATTGAAGAAGCTGACCTGGCCTGAACGTCCAGTACAAGGGCGAGAAACGCTAGCGATCAATCCTCATGAAGCTTGTGGCCGACCCTGAAAACGTCGGCAGTGGCCTCCAGGTTTTCGCTGCTTCTCTTCGTTGTGACGCTATTGCGTAGCAGTTATTCAACACGACTACATGCAACAGATGCGCGACCCCGTCGTATTGACGGTCGACCGCTGACGTCCTGGTTTCGGTGCCAGGGATCAACTAACCGATGGGCTACCTGTATTAGCGAATCAACTTTGAAAGATCACCAAATGGTCAAGGGGCTTACAATGAATCTGAACAATCAACCTACTATCGATGAACTGGCTCGTTTGTTCGCTGCGCAAAAAGACAGCCATGACAGCCATATTCTGTGGATCAGCAAATCGGGCCAGGTCCATATCGACTGCCTGTCGCCCCATGCCCACGAAGAAGAGTTCGACAGGAACAACCAGAACCTGCTGGCCCGCATGAAGATGTACCGTCGCGGCCAGGGCTATGTCGGCAAGAAAGCCGCGGCCGACAAGGACTTCATCGGTAATGTGCTGCAAACGCTGACACAGGCGTGGGCCTCGCTGCAGAACCAGAATGAAGTTCGGGTGATTGATCGGTTGTACTGATCTCTCCCAAACACAAGAAGGCCCCGCTCGTTTTATCGAGCGGGGCCTTTTTTATTCGTCACCGTCTGCACCTCTGACTTTGCACCGGGTCAAAAGAACAGGGCTATGGTTAACAGTGCGCTGGACATCGGTTTATCCGCTGGAGGTCTGCGATGAAAACAACCCTGACATTCATGCTACTGGCATTGGCGAGTGCAGCCCATGCGAACAGTCTCCCCGGCATTCCCGCCTTCGATGTGGACTGTCCCGGGAAAATCATGGTCCACGCCGACCAGGATGGTCCGGTGATGATCAACAGCAAAGAAGCCCAGACCAAAATGATCAATGATCGCCTTTTCGAGGCCAAGGGGCCGGATGTGACGATCTCGATCAGCATCGCGGATGACGACACGGTAGCCGTGACCTATACCAGCAAGAAAGGCGGCAATGGCATCTGCCAGTCGGTGGATGATTGATTCACACGCTGGTGCTGCCGGCCATCACCAGGTTCGCGAACGCCACAGACGCGGCACTGTGATAGTTGTTCTTCCTGCGCAGCAATGCCGCGTCGCGCCGGGGTGCCTCGCCCTGTAATTCAATTCGGCGCAATGCCCGTTCCGCCGTGGCGATGGGCTCCGGGAGGATGGTGGCCATCGGCGTGTGGCGAATGACCTCCAGCAACGTACTCACCGAATTCACCTCGATCGCCACCTTGGGCGTGATGTTCTGCTGCCGAAAATACTCGTCGACTGAGGATCGGGTGATGAAGTCCGGCGTCAGCAACGCGAATTCCAATTGCGCCATCTCCTTGGGCGATAGCGGGATCTGCCGTTCGTACAACGGATGACGGTGCCCGACCACCACACCCAGAGTCTCGACAAACGCCGGCACGCACTCGATATCCGGGCTCCTCACCGGGGTGAAGGCAATGGCAATGTCCAGCGAGTCATCGAGCAACCCCGCCTCGATGTCATCCATCGACAACTCGAAAATCTGCAGATGGATGTTCGGAAACTTCGCCGCGTAATCGCGCACCAGCGGCCCCACCAGATACGCCATGAACGTTGGCGTCATGGCCAGTCGCAAGGTGCCGCGAGACAAGTCCTTCACATCATGCAGCGCGCGTTTGCCCGCTTCCAGTTCCACCAGCACCCGCCGGGCGCATTCGATATAGGCCTGCCCCGCGTCGGTCGCTTTGACCGTGCGCGAGGTGCGGTCGAACAGGCTGACACCCAGGGTTTCCTCCAGTTGCCGGATCTGCTGGGACAGTGTCGGTTGGGAGACGTGCAACGCCTCCGCAGCGCGGGTGAAGCCGCCGTGGTCGGCGACCGCCAGCAGGTAGCGCAAATGTCGGAGCAGCATGGGGCTCATCATCTATAGGAAGGACTTATGCAAAGCATTGTATATCGATCTTGGACGCTATGGATCAATCAACCGAAGATGGCTCCACTTTCCAGCCACAACCGATAGGAGTCACACCATGCAACAGTCCCACGCTTACCAGGACACTAGTCTGGCCCTGACCACTTCGATCCTCGATGCCAAGGCGCGCAAGAATCTGTCCTGGCAGGATCTGACTGACGGCACCGGCCTGGGTCTGGCCTACGTCACCGCCGCCCTGCTCGGCCAGCATCCACTGCCGGAAGCCGCCGCCAGAGTAATCGGCGAAAAACTCGAGCTGGACGCCGACTCCGTGGCCCGCCTGCAAATCATCCCGCTGCGCGGCAGCCTGTCGGGTGTTCCGACCGACCCGACCATCTACCGTTTCTACGAAATGATCCAGATCTACGGCACCACGCTCAAAGCCCTGGTTCACGAGCAGTTCGGCGACGGCATCATCAGCGCGATCAACTTCAAGCTGGACCTGAAAAAGGTCGAAGACCCGGAAGGCGGCTCCCGCGCCGTGATTACCCTGGACGGCAAGTTCCTGCCGCTGCGTCCGTTCTAAGCAACTGGCCACCTTTAGCAAGCGATACCCCGTAGCAGCTGCCGAGCCTGCGAGGCTGCTACGCCCCCTCATTCATTGCAAGGAAGTCCGCCATGAAAGCGCTCATCGAAGGTTTATTGAAGTTTCAGAAAGAAGCGTTTCCGCAACGTACCGACCTGTTCAAACACCTGGCCACCACCCAGCATCCCGGCACCTTGTTCATCACCTGTTCCGACAGCCGCGTGGTACCGGAACTGCTGACCCAGCAAGAGCCCGGCGAACTGTTCGTGGTGCGCAACGCCGGCAATATCGTGCCCTCTTACAGCCCGCATCCGGGCGGCGTGTCGGCCACGGTGGAATATGCGGTCGCGGTATTGGGCGTGACGGACATCGTGATCTGCGGGCATTCGGACTGTGGCGCCATGACCGCCATTTCCCAGTGCAAATGCATGGATCACCTGCCCGCCGTCAGCGGCTGGTTGCAGCACGCCGAGTCGGCCAAGGTGATCAACGAAGCCCGCCCTCATGCCAGCGACGCGGCCAAGGTCAGTTCGATGGTGCGGGAAAACGTCATCGCCCAACTGGCGAATATCCAGACCCACCCGAGCGTGCGCCTGGCCCTGGAAAAAGGCCTGTTGAACCTGCATGGCTGGGTCTATGACATCGAAACCGGCTCGGTCGATGCCCTGGATGCCGGCAGTCACAGCTTCGAGTCGCTGGCCGAACACCCCGGCACTTGCGCCGTGCACGGCAAAACGGTCGAAGCCGCCTGAAGGTGTCGACCGCACAAGCTGCACCAGGCTTGGCGCAGCGTTACAAAGTGGACAGGCGCGCTACTGCGCCCGTCCTCGTTTCCCGGCCGGGAATGTGACACTCACACGGTCGCCCTGGTTATTTGTCGTCCGTCTTGGCTGACGATTGTGGCCGACGTTCAGGTGTGTCTTCAGCGTTGGGCGCTTCTGGAAAACTGCCTGGGGTGAACACATGAGTGAGCAATTCGCTGGCATCGATGTTGACGACACCAGGAACCGAACGGGCCAGAGCAACAGCGTGCTCACACTGTCTATGGGTATTGACGCGACCGCTCAATGCCACCGCACCCGCATGGGTTTTGACATGGACATTCAGGCCAAGAGTGGTATCGGCCAAGGCCAGGGCCGACTTCACCCGGGTGGTAATCCACGTGTCGTGAACGACCGTTTCCAGACCATGGGAGTAATGTTGGAAGTCATGAAGTTTCATGGCGCAATCCTCTCACACGTAATCAGATGCGCTGTCCGTCCCCGCGCGGGCACGGACACACAATAAGTATAGTGCGTGCCGTTGCCTGCGGCCGGCGGCTCCTGATGAGCGATGAAAATCCTCTGGGAGCAGCTTTACTTACCGCTCTCAGCGTTTGACTGACAGGCTCGTCTGGGTCATGCGGCTGCGGATCGTGAACACGCCATCACCCGAGAGAATCGCGCTGCGCGCAAACAGGCGACCGCTCTCCCAGTTCGAAAGCCCCAGTTCCGGCTTGTTCAGCGCGTACTGTCCGTCGACCCAGCGGGTGATCCCGTTGCCGACAAAAGGCGCGTTGACCGCGTTGTAGAACCGCGCCTGCGCCTGGGCATCCTCACTGATCAGCGACACGGTGAATTGCGGGCTGTAGCGGTTGAACAAGGCAATGGCCTGATCCAGATCGTCGACGATCTTCAGGCTGACTTCCGGGGTTTCTTCCCATTCCCACTCGCGGCCCAATTGGTCCTCGGGCAGCGGTTCGGCCTGTGCTTCGGTCTGATAGCCTTCGGCGCGGTACACCTCGACGCTCGCGGTGCGCCAATCGCTCGGCAAATGCTGCTCGCTGCCCTCGACGATGTGCAGTTTGCAGCCCTGGCCCCGCGCGGTGCCAGCCTGTTGCAGTGCATCGAGAAACAGCGGCACCAGTTCGGCTGCTCGGTCGCGGTGGATCAGGCAAACGTTCAAGGTGTTGCAGACTTTGCGGTCCAGCGAATTGCGCACCACGGCGGCGAAGCGCTGGGCATCGGCATCTTTATTCGCGATCAGCCAGGCGCCACCGGTGCCATGCAGGCTGACGGCGGTGCCGGCCTGTTGCGCGATGCTGCCCAACTGGCTGACCGCATGCCCCGAACCACGGGCCACGGCCAGCGACAGGCGCCGGTCGGCGAACATCGCCCAACCAGCAGCGTGATTGACGCTTTCGACCAGCGACACCGCACCGCTCGGCAACCCGGCATCGGCCAGTGCCGGATTCAGTGCATGGGTGACGATGGCCTGAGCGGTGCCCAACGCGTCGCTACCAATACGCAGCACCGCGGTGTTGCCAGTGCGCAATACACCGGCGGCGTCGGCGAAGACATTCGGCCGGCCTTCGAACACAAAAGCGACGATGCCCAGCGGCGAAACCACCTGCTCGACTTTCCAGCCGTCGTGCTCGACGCAGCTCACGACTTGACCGCGGGTGGCCGGCGCATCGCGCCAGGCCCGCAGGCCGGCAATCATGTCGCGGCGCATGCGCTCATCGGCCAGCAATCTTGTGGTGGAACGCCCGCGCGCCTTGGCCCGCTCGATGTCGGCCAGGTTGGCGGCTGCAATCAAGGCCCAGCATTCCGGGGTTTCCAGGCGTTGCGCGAAGCGATCGAAGAACTCGCTGATGGCGTGATCCGAAACGCTGGACATCGCGGCAAACGCCGCTTCGGCGCGCTCGATGGCGACGGCTGCCGCTTGCTGGTCCGCCACCGGGATCAGCAACAACTCGCCGCTGACCTGCTCCACCAGCAGATGGTCGCCGGGCTGAAAGCGCGCCGCCAGTTCGGGGCTGACGACCGTGACACGATTACCGGCAAATGGGATCGGCGTGCCAGCGACTAGACGTTCGAGCGCAAGAGACATGAAGCGGTTTCACCATGCAGGGGGGCGGTCGGAAAATGTATAGGAAAATCCGTGGAGCGTCATTCACCGGGACGCGGTGGCGGTTACTTTTTAGCAAGTCGAAATACGTCCTGCTCCAGTCCATTGCTACCCTGTTTACGCTTGTCCGAATTCACGTCATAAACCACCAGCAACAATGGCTCTTCTACGCCTTCGGTGCCGATAAAGGTCATCCCTTCGGCATGATCGCAGCCTTTATCTTCTCCTTGCCCGTAAGGAACCTCCAGGACCGACGTCAATTGTTCGCTGAAAACGAAACCTTCATCTGCTGGCCTGGCGCCGTCGCGCCATCGAAATACAGTGACGGGCCCGTCGAGGTCCATCGTCGGTCCAGCCAGGATCAACATATCGTCACCATCGAGGCATAAGTCCCTGACGCCGAGTCCATTCAGCTGGAAAAAATGCTTTCGATACTTTCGCCCACCCGGCCCGATTTTCTTCAGCCTCAGTGTGTGAGCAAGCTTGGGATGGTCTTCGGGTTCGACCTCCAGAATGATTGCCCATCCCCGCAGCACAGGCCCTCGCAACCCGATAAAAACACGCTTGCCATTGACCTCGAGGCCTTCGGTATCGAACCCGTTGTCCTTGCTGGGAATGTGCAGGAATACCCCGACATGTTCGTCGTCCTTGAGTTCATCGAGCAATTCGTTACCCAGTTGATTGCCGGCCAATTGAGCGGCGACTCGATCATCGCTGGTGGTGCTCTTCACCAAAGTGAACGTCCCGTTTTCTTCGACCAGCGGAATCCGGGCCAGGAGAAAACGATTGCCATCACGGCTGACAATGGCCAGACGTTCGGCGTTTTTCTTCAGGGACTTGGTGCTATCGGGCTTTTTCCGTTTCAGGCTGTGAGAGCCCACGATCCAGAGATACCCTGTGTCGCGGTCGTAGCTCATGCCCTCCAGGTCTGCTTCAACGTCTTCTTTGCCAACGTCCGGCATGACCGGCAGCGTCAACAGGGATGCCAACGGGAACCGCTTCTGCTGATCAAACAGAAATTGGCCCGGGCTGGCGCACTCGCGCCGGGTGAAACGTTCAAGGCTCAAGGATTCATCATTGGCGACCCACAGGGTATTACCGACCTGCACCACGGCAGACAACCCGTCGCGCAAATGAGCGTCCGCCTCATTGAAGACGAGAAGCGCGGAACCGAACTTCATCATGGATTCACCCGCGCCTCCACCCGATCGGGTGAGCAGTCAAAAGATCTACTTCACGTTAGCGACCACCCGGTGCAAGTCAAGGAGCGCCATCAGAACACCGACCAGCCAATCCGCTGACTCAACAACTCCAGCGCCGCCATGCCAGCGAGCGAGTTACCGGCGGCGTTCAATTCCGGTGACCAGACGCACACCGTGAATTGCCCCGGCACCACCGCGACGATGCCCCCGCCCACGCCGCTCTTGCCCGGCAGACCGACGCGATAGGCAAAGTTGCCCGCTTCGTCGTACAGCCCGCTGGTGGCCATGATCGAGTTGACTTGTTGGGTCTGGCGGGCGCTGAGGATCTGTGCGCCGCTGTGTTTGCAGAAACCGTCGTTGGCCAGGAAGCAGAACGCCCGGGCCAGGTCCACGCAACTCATGCGCAGCGCGCAATGGCTGAAGTAGCTGCGCAGCACCGCCTCGACATCGTTATGGAAGTTGCCGAACGACTGCATCAGATACGCCATGGCCGCGTTACGCGCGCGGTGCTGGTATTCGGATTCGGCGACCTTGCCGTCCACCATGATGTTCGGGTTGCCGGACAAGCGCCGGACAAAATCGCGCATCGACAATGCCGGCGCTGCAAAGCGCGATTGATTGATGTCGCAGATCACCAGCGCACCGGCATTGATGAAGGGATTGCGCGGGCGCCCGCGCTCGAATTCCAACTGCACCAGCGAGTTGAACGGCTGGCCCGACGGCTCGTGGCCCAGGCGTTCCCATATCGCTTCGCCGGAGTGTTCGATGGCCTGCACCAGGCTGAACACCTTGGAAATACTCTGCACCGAGAACGGCGTGTCGGCGTCCCCCGCGCAAAACAACTCGCCGTCATTGCCATAGACGGCAATGCCCAATTGATTGCCCGGTACCTCGCCGAGGGCGGGAATGTAGTCAGCCACTTTGCCCTGACCGATCAACGGTCGGACTGCGTCAAGGATCTCGTTCAACAGCGCTTGCATGCCGGGTTCCGAAGTCTCGCCCCATGGGATTGCGGGGACACTGTCGCTAGACGCCGCTGGACGGCGCTGAATCACAGTTTTGTACGCGAATGTATCTGTCGCGGCCCGGGATACACCAACTTGCACCGGGCGGCCTTTCAGACATATCGCCAATACAGCTGATTGCAACACTTCTGTCGTCCGCTGACCACCGGTAAACCGGGTCGGCCCTTGCTCAGGAGTGATGTCATGATGACCCAAGTCCCCCGTTACCATGGCTGGTCGCTGTTTGGCCTGCTGGCCATGCTGGTGCTGTTGATGACCGGCCTGATTCTGCTGCTCAACCCCGATCTGGTGGAAGCCAGCCGCAGCACCATTCGCGCCACCGCACGCACTTCGTTTGCGCTGTTTCTCGCCGCGTTCACTGCATCGGCCCTGGCGGTGCTGGTGCCCTCGCCTTTCAGCCGATCGCTGGTGCGTGAACGACGTTTCATCGGCCTGGCCTTCGCGTTTTCCCATCTGGTCCACGCCGTTCTGATCTACAGCTACGGCCAACTGAACCCCGAGTTCTGGCCCGGTCGCACCACGGTCGGCAATATTCCGGGTTCGGTCGGTTACCTGTTCATTCTGTTGATGGCATTGACCTCATTCAAAACCACGGCGCGCCTGATCGGCCCCAAAGCCTGGAAAACCCTGCACACCTGCGGCATGTGGGTGATCGCGGCGGTGTTCGCCTTTTCCAACTTCAAACGCATCCCCCTGAGCGCCTGGTACGTCCTGCCGTTCGGCCTGATATTTTCAGCAATTGTCATTCGGCTGCTGGGCAAGATTGCGCAGAAGTACAAACGGTCCGCCAGAAACACGCTATTGACCGAATAAAACCTCAACACCACCAATCCCCCGTGGGATCGGGCTTTTGTGGCGAGGGGGCTTGTCGGAACGCCGCACCGCCCCGTTGGGTTGCGAAGCAGCCCCAAAATCTCTGATGCATCAAAGATCTTGTGAGTGCTACCCACTCAAACGGGGGCAAGCCCCCTCGCCACAGTCCGCTCCCACAATGAATCCCTCGGAGCTCAAACCATGAACACCTCTCTCTCATCAGCCGTCAAAGGCCTGCACCTGAACCTCGACCGCGTCGGCAACTGGATCGCGCCCCTCACCCTGCGGCTGTTTCTGGCCTGGGAGTTTTTCGAGTCTGGCCTGGAAAAATGGAACGGCCAGAACTGGTTCGCGGACATCCAGGACCGCTTCCCGTTTCCCTTCAACCACGTTCCCGCCACGCTGAACTGGGAACTGGCGATGTGGGCCGAGCTGATCTGCGCCCTCACCCTGCTGGCAGGCCTCGGGACACGGCTCTCGGCGATTATTCTCGTGGTGGTCACGGTCGTCGCGACCGCTGCCGTCCACTGGCCGGCTGATTGGTCTACATTGAGTGAACTTGCCCAGGGTTATGCCATCAGCAACAAGGGCCACGGCAACTTCAAACTGCCGTTGATCTACCTCGTAGCCCTCATGCCGTTGTTGTTCTCGGGGGCCGGCAAACTCAGCATGGACGCGTTGTTGGCTCGACTATTCTGGCGGCGCAGTCACCGCTGAGGCGCCAGCGTCTCGATACCCCATCCAACTTATGCAAAGGAGCCATCATGAGCGTAACCAGCCAATGGATCGAAATCAGCAGCCCCGAAGGCAGCTTCGGCGCTTACCTGGCCATCCCCCACACCCGTAAAGGGCCGGGGATCGTACTGATTCAGGAAATCTTCGGGGTCAACGAACACATTCGCTCGGTTGCCGAGCAATACGCCGCCGATGGCTATCTGGTCATAGCGCCGGATCTGTTCTGGCGCCACGGCCACCGTATCGAACTGGGCTACGACGAAGCCGGCTGGAAACGCGCTGTCGAATTGATGAACGCCACCGACATCACCAAGGCCCAGGCCGACATCAAACTGGCCATCGACACTCTGAAGACACATACCGGGCTTGACGGCAGGATCGCCTCCATCGGTTTCTGCTTCGGTGGCATGCTGTCGTACAACACCGCGGCCAACGGTTTCGTCGATGTGGCAATCGCCTACTACGGCGGCGGCATTCAGAACCAACTGTATCGGGCCGGTGAAATCAAGGTGCCGCTGCTGATGCACTTTGGCGAACAGGACAGCCACATCCCCATCGATGCCGTGAAGCAAATCGCCGAGCGTTTCGAGTTCAACGACGACGTCGATATCGAGGTGTATCCGGGGGCCGAGCATGGCTTCAACTGCTCGCACCGTGACAGCTACAACCAGCGGGCGGCGGTCGAGGCGCATGGCAATACGTTACTCTTTCTCAGCCAGAACCTTTGAACCAGAGGGCCCGGCGGCCGAATCGCATTCGTACCGCCGGGAGCGCTGAGCGCTATTTCACGGTTTCAATCGATGTGATCGTAGCGGTCGCGCCCTCAAGCTGAAATTCGAAGTTCACCTGATCCCCGACCTTCACCGAGGCCAGTTGCTCCTCTGTGGCCCGAAACCCCATGGTCATCGGCGGCCATTGCACTGCCGGCACAGCACCATGAGCAATGGTCAGCGTGTGTTTCGTATTGTCGATGGCTTTGACCGTTCCCGTCGCTTTAGCCGCTGGTGCCTGCTGCTTCGTCGGTGTACCGCCCATGTTCATATCGTCCATGTTCATACCCGGCATCTGCGCTGCGTGGGCAGGAAAAGCAAGCGCGACCAAGGTGCTTGCCGTTGCGATCAGAGTCAGTTTCATTGGATTTTTCCTTGAGTGTGGTTGGGTTCAAGCTGGAGCTGACGGCGGCGCATCAAGCGATACGCCGCCGGGATGACAAACAGAGAAAGCAGGGGCGCAGTGATCATTCCGCCGACCATCGGCGCGGCGATGCGACTCATGACCTCACTGCCGGTGCCGCCGCCCAGCAGGATCGGTAACAGACCGGCAATGATCACCGCCACCGTCATGGCCTTGGGTCGCACGCGCTGCACCGCCCCCTCGCGAATCGCGGCGACCAGCCCGAGGTCAGTGCGATCGCCAGCGTCTTCACGTTCGGCCCAGGCGTTCTTCAGATAGAGCAGCATGATCACGCCAAACTCGGCGGACACACCGGCCAGCGCAATGAAGCCGACGCCCGTGGCCACCGACAGATTGAAGCCGAGCCAATAGAGAAACCACGCCCCGCCCGCAAGGGCGAAAGGCAGTGTCGCCATAATCAGCAAGGCTTCGTCGAAACGCGCGAACGTCAGGTAAAGCAGCACAAAGATAATCAGCAGCGTGGCAGGCACTACCAGCTTGAGTCGCGCGTTGGCCCGTTCGAGGAACTCGAACTGCCCGGAATAGCTGAGGCTCATGCCGGGTTGCAATTTGACCTGCTCATTGACCACCCGACGCAGGTCGGCGACCACTGAGGCAATATCCCGCCCACGTACGTCGATGTACACCCAGCCGGAGGGTCGGGCGTTTTCACTCTTGAGCATCGGCGGGCCATCCGTCACCTTGACCTTGGCCACCGTGCCGAGAGTGATCTGGCCTCCCAGCGGCGTGTAGATCGGCAGTTGCTCCAGAGCACCGAGAGAATCGCGCCACTCGCGGGGATAACGGACATTGATCGGAAAACGCGCGCGCCCCTCGATGGTTTCCCCAACGTTTTCACCGCCAATGGCACCGGCCACGATCGATTGCACATCGGCAATGTTGAGTCCATAACGAGCGGCAGCCTTACGGTCAATGTCCACATCGATATAACGCCCGCCAGTCAAACGTTCGGCCAGCGCGGAACTGACGCCCGGTACGCTTTTGGCGGCGCGCTCGACACCCTGCGTGGCCATGTCGATTTGTGCCAGATCGCTACCGGAAACCTTGATTCCGATTGGGCTTTTGATACCGGTGGCAAGCATATCGATGCGATTGCGAATCGGCGGAATCCAGATATTGGTCAGCCCCGGGACACGCACCACTCGATCCAGTTCTTCCACCAGTTTTTCCTGGGTCATTCCTGGGCGCCATTGTTCATGTGGCTTAAACGCAATGGTGGTTTCGAACATCTCCAGCGGTGCCGGGTCGGTGGCGGTTTCGGCACGGCCGGCCTTGCCGAAAACGTGTTCGACTTCCGGCACGGTTTTGATCAGCCGATCCGTCTGCTGGAGCAACTGCGCCGCTTTCTGTGCAGACAATCCCGGCAACGCCGAGGGCATGTAAAGCAGATCACCTTCATCCAGCGGCGGCAGGAACTCGCCCCCTAAGCGAGACATCGGCCACAACGCGCTGACAAAGATCAGCAACGCGACCAACAGGGTGATTTTCGGTCCGCGCAGCACAGCGTCCAGCAACGGTTGATAGAGCCTGATCAACCAGCGATTCAGCGGGTTCTGTCGTTCGTCAGGGATCCGCCCGCGAATCCAGTAGCCCATCAACACCGGCACCAGAGTCACCGACAGCCCCGCCGCTGCAGCCATGGCGTAGGTTTTGGTGAACGCCAGTGGCCCGAACAAACGCCCTTCCTGAGCCTCCAGAGTAAACACCGGAATAAACGACAGCGTGATGATCAACAGGCAAAAGAACAGCGCCGGCCCTACCTCCACCGCCGCGTCGACCATCACTTGCCAGTGACGTTCACCTTTGAGTTCTTCCGACGGATGAGTGACGTGCCAGGCCTCGATCTTCTTGTGGGCGTTCTCGATCATCACCACCGCGGCATCGACCATGGCACCGATGGCAATCGCGATCCCGCCCAGGGACATGATGTTGGCGTTTATCCCCTGATGACGCATGACGATAAACGCAATCAACACCCCAATCGGCAAAGAGATGATTGCCACCAGTGCCGAGCGTAGATGCCACAGGAAAATCCCGCAGACCAGCGCGACGACGATGAACTCCTCGATCAACTTGTGGCTGAGGTTCTCCACGGCTCGATCGATCAACTTGCTGCGGTCGTAGGTGGTGACAATCTCCACACCGGGCGGCAAGCTGCGTTTCAATTCATCGAGCTTCGTTTTGACCGCCGCAATGGTTTCGCGAGCATTCTTGCCGCTGCGCAAAATCACCACGCCGCCCACGGTCTCGCCTTCGCCGTCGAGCTCAGTGATACCACGACGCATCTCCGGCCCCAGTTGAATCGTCGCCACATCGCCAAGGGTGACGGGCACGCTGCCCACACCGAGCTTGAGGGGGATGGCACGGAAGTCATCGAGGGTCTTCAGATAACCCGAAGCGCGCACGATAAATTCGGTTTCAGCCATCTCCAGCACAGCACCGCCGGTTTCCTGATTGGCCTTGCCGATCGCCTCGGTGACCTGGGCCTGCGTGATCCCCAGGCTGGCCATTTTCAGCGGATCGAGCTGAACCTGATATTGCTTGACCATCCCGCCCACGGTGGCCACTTCGGCAACGTTGGGCAGCGTCTTGAGTTCAAACTTGAGGAACCAGTCCTGCAGGGCGCGCAGTTGTGCGAGGTCATGCCCACCGCTGCGATCCACCAGGGCGTACTGATAGATCCAGCCAACCCCGGTGGCATCCGGCCCCAATGCCGGTTTGGCGCTGGCCGGCAGGCGACTCTGGACCTGGCTCAGGTACTCCAGCACCCGCGAGCGCGCCCAATACAAATCGGTTCCATCCTCGAACAACACGTAGACAAAGCTGTCGCCGAAAAAGGAATAGCCGCGAACCGTCTTCGCACCGGGTACCGACAACATGGTGGTTGCCAATGGATAGGTCACCTGGTTCTCGACAATCTGCGGCGCCTGGCCTGCATAGGGTGTACGGATGATCACTTGAACATCGGAGAGATCCGGCAGTGCATCGATAGGGGTACTTTGAACTGACCAGACGCCCCAGGCCGTGACAAACAAGGTCGCCAGCAGCACCAGGAAACGATTGGCCACGGACCAGCGAATCAGCGCGGCAATCATGGCTGGGCTCCGGTTTGTTCCAGGGGCTGAACAGTCAGCCCTTTGAGACTGGCCTCCGAGTCGAGCAAGAACTGGCCCGAACTCACCACCTGCTGCCCCTCCTCCAGACCGTTCAGAACCGCTGTTTGCCCATCGTTTTCCTGACCTGCCCGCACCTCTACCGGGCGATAGCGCCCGCCGTCTTCGGCAAGCATCACCAACACGCGTCGCCCAGTGCGAATCAATGCCTCACTCGGCACCCACAACACGCTTTGCTCAGTCGACCGATTCAACCGCACCTGCACCGTGAGGCCCGGGCGCAAGCGGCCGTCAGGATTGGGCAATTCAACCCGCACGCTGACGGTTCGGCTGTCCGCGCTGGTTTGCGGCAGGATCGCACTGACCGTACCCTGAAGGATTGCGTCCGGGAACGTCGCCAGCCTTGCCTCTACCGTCTGACCGACCTCGACTGCCCCGGCTGCCGATTCCGGTACAGCCACTGCCAGCCACACACGATCAAGGCCGTTGACCCTGGCCAGCGTTTCGCCGACGGCCAGGGTCATGCCGGCACGTACGTTCAACTCCTGCAACACGCCGGCAATGGGGGTGGTGATGGTCTGGTTTGCCTGCACCTTGCCGCTGCGCTCAACCTGAGCGATCAACGCCGCCGGTATTCCGGTCAGACGCAGGCGTTGACGGGCCGCCGCCAACAGGCCGGCATCGCCCACGTTTTTGAGTGCCAGGAACTCTTCCTGGGCCGCGGCCCATTCAGGCACCAAAATGTCCGCCAATGGCGCGCCGGCCTTGAGTACATCGCCCGGCGCACGGGCATACACCCGTTCGACAAAACCCGGCGTGCGTGCCTGGATCACCGCGACATCCCGTTCGTTGTAGGTCAGCACGCCCGCCGCTTCGAGGCTGGAAGCCTGGACGCCACGGGTCACGGTAGCCAGACGAACGCCCAGGTTCTGCGTCACGCTCGCGTCGATCTGTACGGTGGCTGCATCCTGGGCAGCGTCGGCGTAGCGCGGCACCAGTTCCATGTCCATGAAAGGCGACTTGCCGGGCTTGTCGAACTTTTGCTGCGGGTACATCGGGTCGTACCAATACAAGGCCTTGCGCTCATCCTGAGTCATCGAGCCTTGAACAGCGGGCTCCGCTTTATGGGCAAGCCAGTACCCGCCGACACCGCCCAGCGCCAGTGCGCCAGCGACCCACAGAACACCTTTGAAACGCTGAATGCTCATTGACCCGCCTCCCCGTAAGCGAAATACAGCCGAGCACTGGTCAGCGCTTTCTGTTCGTTGACATCGATCTGTTTCAGGCGGGCGTCGATTAATTCACGCCGGGCGGCGACGACGGCCGACAAGTCACTTTTACCCGCCCGGTAACTGGCCATGAGCAACTCGACCTTTTCTTTGGCCAGCGGCAACAGGCTCTCCTGATAACGCCGCACAGCACGGTCGAGCCGTTGATAGTCGGCCAGTTGTTCTTCCAGTTGCTGGGTGTGCTCACGGGTCAGGGCTTCGCGTTCGGCCTCCAGTTGATTCAGCTCAGCACGCTTCGCCGCGATCTTCGGGTTCTGCCGGGTGTCGGGGAACAGCGGCAGATCGAAGGTGAATTGCACGCTGACCATGTCGCCAAATTCCCGGCCGCGCCGCTGATAATCGACTTCCCAACTCCAGTCGGACCGTTTGTCAGCCTCGGCTTCACGGACTTTGGCCTGCGCCTCACGGGTCATTGGCGCAAACGCCGCCAATGAGGGGTGATGCTCAAGCTTGTGGACGTAACCCGACGTATCGATGGGCCATTGCGGCCAGTTTCCGACCGGTTGTTCGTTGGCGGCAGAACCAATCCAGCGCTTGAGTGCCGCGCGGGCTTGCGCGCGTTGCAGCAGTAATTGGTCTTGTTGCTCTTCCAGTTGCGCCGCTTCCTGCTTCGGTGTCACCGCATCGGCAGGCTGAGCCCGACCGCTGGCGATCTGTGCACGAACGGTGTCGGCCAACAACCGATTCTCGCGGTAAAACGCCTGGAACAGAGTCTGTTTCAGCTCCACCGAATAGCTGCCGATCCAGGCCAGCGCCGTGGCCTGCCGTACATTCAGGCGCTCGACACGCCCTTGCGCAGCGGCCAGTTCAACCGCGGCCTCGGCAACTTCAGTGCGCGCCCGACGCTTGTCACCATTGGGCATTTCCTGCATCACACCGACCGTTTGCATGGTCATGAAATCGTGATCCAGCGTCCCGCGATCGGGACCGCCCACCGGAAAATTCTGTACCCCCAGCACCAGCTTGGGGTCGGGCAACTCGCCGGCAGGAATGGCAGCGCTTCTGGCCGCCTGGAGTTTTTCAGCCTGGGCTGTGAGGGACGGCGCGTTGTCGTCAGCCAGCCGCAGGGCTTCGTCGAGAGTCAATGGGGCAGCAGCGCACGGCAAGGCCAGCACGCTTGCCGCCAGGGCAGCCGCCAGCGGCCACCCTGTGCGAAAGCACATGGAGTTCATGTTCACAATTCCTGTGATGATCCACTGCGCGCTTTCAAAGGCGCACAGCAACGCCATCCCGCGAAGGCGGAACGGGGCTCAGCGTGGAACAGGAATCAGGCGCGAGGGGGTCGCCATACCCCGGACGGGGTTTGGACTGGCAGTGCGTCTACAAAAAACGTGGTTACGACGGGGTTGAACAAGGTGACTGGAGGTTTAGCGATGCTGACTTGCAGCATGCCACCGGTCTTGCACTCCTGACCGGGCTTACAGGCTTTGCCGTGCTCGGACGGGGTGCTCATGTCCTGGCAGCAGTCTTTGTCCATGTCGCCCATCATCGCCATGCCCGTGGTTTTCATCGGGCAAGGTTCCGTGGGCGCCTGAATACCCGCCATTCCACTCAGCGGAAGCGCGAAGCACATCAGGAATATGAGACAACACCGCAAATAACGTTTCATGGACCGGAGTCTAGCCAGAGGAATCGTTGCTTACAATGACAGCTGGGTGAAAAACATATCGCACGGTGCAAGCACGGCCTCGCGATACATCGACAGACTTTTGGCCCACAATCAAACAAACGCAGGCTGCGACAGCCCACCAGCGCCCGGTGTTCAGATGAGGACTCGATGTGAACAAAAACCTCGCCAACGCCCAATCCACGCCACTGCGCATTCCGCGAACAGTCTGGGCCCTGGGCTTTGTCAGCCTGTTCATGGACCTGTCTTCCGAGCTGGTGCACAGCCTGCTGCCGGTGTTTCTGGTCACCACCTTGGGCGCCAGCGCCTTGACCGTTGGGGTGATCGAGGGCATCGCCGAGGCGACCGCGATGGTGGTCAAGATATTCTCCGGCGCCATCAGCGACTTTATCGGTCGGCGTAAAGGCCTGCTGTTGATGGGCTACGGTCTGGCGGCGTTGTCGAAGCCGCTGTTTCCCCTCGCGCACTCGGTTGATGTGGTATTTACCGCGCGCTTTCTGGATCGCATCGGCAAAGGCATTCGTGGCGCGCCGCGCGATGCGCTGGTCGCCGATGTCGCCCCCGCCGAAATCCGTGGTGCCTGCTTCGGCTTACGCCAGTCGATGGACACCGTGGGGGCGATTCTGGGTCCGGCTCTGGCGATCGTGCTGATGCTGTGGCTCGGGCAGATCCATCTGGTGTTGTGGTTTGCGGTGATCCCGGCGGTGATATCGGTGGCGTTGATTGTCGGTGGCGTCAAAGAACCTACCGATGTCGCCGGGAAACGCACCTTTCGCTCGCCTATCCACTGGAAGGTACTGCGGGAGTTTTCCCGGGGTTACTGGTGGGTGGTGATCGTCGGCGGGCTCTTCACGCTGGCCCGTTTCAGCGAGGCCTTTCTGGTCTTGAAAGCGCAGCAGACAGGCCTGACCGTCACTTGGGTGCCGATGGTGATGGTGGTCATGTCGCTGCTGTATGCGGTGTCGGCCTACCCTGCCGGCTGGTTGTCCGACCGGATCAGCCGCACCAAGTTGCTGTGTGTCGGCATGGGGCTGCTGATCCTGGCGGACCTGCTGCTGGCGCAAGCGGATTCGATCATGACCATGCTGGCGGGCGTAGCCCTGTGGGGCCTGCACATGGGTTTCAGCCAGGGCATTCTCGCGACGCTGATCGCCGACACCGCCCCCGAACATCTCAGGGGCACGGCGTTCGGCCTGTTCAATCTGATCAGCGGCGTGTGTCTGTTGATCGCCAGCGTACTGGCTGGCGCGCTATGGGAAACCTCGGGCTCCGCCAGCACTTTCATCGCCGGGGCGGTGCTGGCGGCTGCGGCGCTGGCGTTGCTCCTGTTGCGCAAGTCCTAGTCCGCTATCGCAGCGAACCCGCGTTGCAAATCCTCAATCAACGCGTCGACATCTTCCAGGCCAATGTGCAACCGCAGCACCGGGTTCAATGCGCGATCTGCCGCACTGTTGCGATCCTGGGTGTCGGCGACGGTGACCAGGCTTTCATAGCCGCCCCAGGACGCGCCCAGACCGAACACCTGCAACGCATCGATGAAGCGCTCTACATACGTAGCGTCGGCATCACGCAGTTCGAAGGACAGTAAGCCGTTGCTGCCCGTGAAGTCCCGTCGCCACAGTGCATGGTGGGGATGATCGGCCAGCGCCGGATGGAACACCCGTTTCACCTGCGGTTGCGCTTGTAGCCAATGAGCGATTTCCAGGGCCTGGCGTTCGTGCACCTCCAGGCGTGGCGCCAGGGTTCGGGCGCCGCGCAGCACCAGCCAGGCATCGTCGGGGCTGACGGCGCTGCCAAAGGTGTCGCTCATGGACGCCAGCGGCTGCCAGACTTCTTGCCGGGTACAGACGCTGCCCATGACCACATCGCTGTGGCCGCACAGGTACTTGGTCAACGCCATGATCGAGATGTCCGCGCCCAGAGTCAGCGGTCGGTACAGGTAGCCCGAGCCCCAGGTGTTATCGACGGCCAACAGAATGCCCCGCGATTTGCACAGTGCGGCGATGGCCGGCAGGTCGCAGAGTTCATACAGCAGCGAACCGGGTACTTCGGTGTAGACCATTTTGGTGTTGGCTTGCAGTTGCGCTTGCAGTTGAGTTTGTAGCCCGCTGCCGTCAGGCGCGAAGTAGCTGACCTGAATGCCGAACGGCTCAAGCAGTTCGCGGGCCAGACGCCGCACGGGCGCATACACCGCGTCGGTGATCAGCACATGATCGCCGGGCCGCAGGTAGGCCAGGAACGTCTGCGCCACCGCCGCCAGCCCGGTGCCAAACAAGCGGGTGCGATAACCGCCTTCCAGCTCCGTCACCAGGTCTTCCAAGGCAAAAGCGGTCGGATTGCCCCGAGCGCCATAGCTCAGCACCCGCTCCCGGTCACGGCGAGCACGGGCATCGCGCATCTGCGCCAGGTTGTCGAACAGCACCGTGCTCAAACGAGTGACGGGCACGTTGACACCTCGACTGCCACTGCCCTTTTCGGTACGCGCCGCCTGCACCAGACGGGTACGCACCCGCGCATCACGAGTCGCTTGAGAGGGCGCACGCAGCGGTTTCAGGCTGGCGATTTCGTCTGCGCTCATTTGCGCCAACAGACCGATTTCCCAGGCCAGGTACTGACGCGCCGCGTCCTTGTTACCGGCGTGGCGATCATGGGTAAAGAACAGAAAATCGATGCACTGGTGATCGGGCGGCGTGTTGGCATCCTCTTGCAACGCAAAACCCGCCTCGCGCCAGGCGTCAACACCGCCGCTCAACAGCCGGGTTTGTGCACGCTGAACATCGGGCAATTCCAGCGCCGCGAACGCCGCCAGCTGCGGGTCATCGGCCAGCAACACCAGGGGTCGCGGTTCACCGGCCACTTCACTTGCCAGCAACGAACGGATCGACCAACGTGAGCCGGCGATATGACCTTTGCGGAAGGTCATGCTCGGGCGCAGGTCAATCAATGCCACCGCGTCATCCTTCAACTCATCGGCCAGGGCCTGCGCGGTGGTCACGGGCAATGTTTCGTGAACGGATACTTCAAGCGCGGGCAATGCCAGACCGCTACTCGCCCCACCCTCCAGCACATAAGCTTCATGCCCCAACTGCCGAAGCCAACTGGCAACGATCGGCGCCCGTATGCCATCGCTGTCGAACAGCACCAACCGCGCCTGACGTACGCCGATATACAGGTCGGTAGACTGAATCAACTGCCCGCCCGGCGTGTGTTGCGCACCGGGCAAACTGCCGGCGACAAACTCCTCGGCAGTGCGCACATCGCACAGAAACAAACTGCGTGCGGCCTCCCCGGCCCACTGATCGACCTGCGCCGCCGTAACGGTGTTTACCCCGGCCCGTGCGGCCAGTTGTGCCGCGGCGAGGCGTTGTTGCGGCAAGGTCTTCGATGACACCTCATCGGCATAGCGGCGGGTGCTGCCATGTTCCAGCCGGAAATCTTCCAGGTACCAGCCCTGCGTACCGTTTTCCAAGGCGTAGACCGGGTTCTTCAATCCCAGATTGATCAGGGTCTGGGCGCCAATAATGCTGCGGGTTCGACCGGCACAATTGACCACAATCGGCGTGCTGTCGTCCGGCACCAGATCCTGTACGCGATAGCCCAGCTCGCCGTTCGGGCAGCAGACAGAACCGGGGATGGTCATCTTGCGGTATTCGTCGAACGGCCGACCGTCCAGCACCACCAGCGGTTCGCCCCGGGCTTGCCATTCAGCCAGCTGCCTGGCGGTGACATGCGGCGTATCACTGGCCTCTTCCACCAACTCGCCAAAGGCTTTGGACGGCACATGCACACCCGCGAACAGTTGCAGGCCTGCCGCCTGCCAGGCATCGGCACCGCCGTCGAGAATATGCACGCGGCTGTACCCCAGCGCCTGCAAACGCCGAGCAGAACGCACCGCGATGTCCCCGCCGTTCTGGTCATAGATCACCAGCCGCACCTGAGGATTCGGCGCCAGGCGTCGGACCTCCAGCTCCAGGCGACTGTAGGGCAGGTTCACCCCGTGAAACAGGTGGGCCTCGCCATATTGGCCATGCTCACGCACATCAAACAGGGCAATTTCCTGCCCGTCGAACAGCCATTGCTGCAGTTGCCCTGGGGTTACGGTCTGGCTCATGAGAGTCCCGCTTTGAAAGATAAAAAATGAATATTGTTGAAGGGCCTGCGACCAAATCCGGTCAGCTATGCGTGGCACTGAACCTGTGGCGAGGGAGCTTGCTCCCGTCGGACTGCGTAGCAGTCCTTTGTTTGGGGCCGCTTCGCGGCCCAGCGGGAGCAAGCTCCCTCGCCACAGGTTATTCATTGCTCGGCCTATCGCTTAAATGCCTGGTATCAGGGCCCGAGCACTCGTTGGCCGCGATTTCCCGGCAAGATCAATCATGCGTAGGCCTTGATCGACGGCGCCATTTGCGAGGCGTTGTAATTGAGAATGCGCCCGTCGGCCTCGACCCCGTAACGGCCGTTGAGCGATTCCAGCGGCAAACCATACAGGTGGAAATGCAGGGTCGGCTGCCCACCTTCGACACGGATGCCATGCAGGTCTTCACCGAGAAACGAGATCGACGTGCCGGGTTGCACGATCACTTCCTTTTCCAGGTGCAACGTGGTGAACCCAGGTTCGCGGCCCTCGTCATCACGGGTGTAGACGTAATTGATTTCCTGACCTTCGATGGCGCTGATGATCGCCCAGGTTTCGTGGTTGTGCGGGATCGTACTTTTACCCGGCAGCAATGAGTTGAGGTACAGCGTCGGCGTGTCGCCATCGTCGTTGAGGCGGTAGCGGAACGCGGTGCTGCCCTGCCCCGGCACGGGCGCCGGGAACGCGTCGAAATTGAACAGATCACGGCGCTCGGCCAGGGTTTCGAGCAAGGCGACGATCTCCGTCAACGCGGCGCGGTCGACGCCACGCTGATGGATGACGCGGATTTTCTTGAGGAAATCCTCGATGACGGCGGCACGGCTATCGGTACTCATGAACAGACTCCTCGGTATTAGACGGACAGGCTGTAGCGGCTCAGGTTACTCAACAGATACGGATCGTTGGCGACACGGGGACGGCGTCCCGGATCGCCCAGGGCGTGACGCAGAAACTCCCGGGTCCGCTCGCTGGTGGGGTTCTGGAAGATCTGCTCGGCACTGCCGCGTTCGACGATCACGCCGTTTTCGGTGAAGTAGACGATGTCGCTGATCTCTTCGGCAAAACGCATTTCGTGGGTCACCAGCACGCAGGTCATGCCCTCTTCCGTGAGTTCGCGAATCACCGTCAGCACCTCACCAACGGTTTCCGGGTCGAGGGCAGAAGTCACCTCATCGAACAGAATCAGCTCCGGGCGCATCGCCAACGCCCGGGCAATTGCCACCCGCTGTTGCTGACCGCCGGAGAGTTGCCCCGGATAAGCATCGGCCTTGTGCTCCATGCACACCTTGGCCAGCAAGGTGCGGGCATCTTTCTCGGCCTCGGCGCGGTTGCGCCCGAGCACTTTGCGCGGGGCGATTACCAGGTTCTCCAGCACCGACAAATGCGGAAACAGGTTGTACTGCTGGAATACAAACCCCACACGCTTGCGCAACTCGATGCGCTGGGTTTCCTGGGCCAGGGTGTGAACCTCGGTGGCGCCGACGCGGATGCTCCCGCGCTGGGGCTGCAACAAACCGGTGATGCAGCGCAGGATCGTCGACTTGCCGGAGCCGGACGGGCCGATGATCGAGACGGCCTGGCCGCGGTGCACGTCGAGGTCTATGCCCTTGAGCACCGGGTTGCTGCCAAATGACAGGTGCAGGTCGCGCAGGCTGACCAAGGGTTCGGCGACGGTTTCAGTAGAAGGCATAACGTCGCTCCAGGCGTTGGGTGAATCGGGAAATCGGGTAGCAGTAAGCAAAGAACAGCACCAGCAGGCTCAGGTAAATCACCACGGTGAAGCCGGTGAGGTTCACCGTGTTGCTGGCGATTTGCGCGGTGTCGATCACGTCATGCACGCCCACCAAAGACGCCAGTGCGGTGCCCATGGTGATCACCGCGTAGAGATTCATCCACGGCGGCAACATGCGCTTGAAGCACTGCGGCAGAATGATCGAACTAAAAATCTGCCCGCGAGTGAAGGCCAGGGATCGCGCCGCTTCCCACTGGGTACTGGGGATCGAGGCGACCGCACCCCGGAAGATCTCCGCTACGTTGGCGCTCGCCGGCAACGCCAGGCCAATCGTGACCTTGACCCAGTCCGGGAACGAGACATAAGTGCTGCCGATGCGGATCTCGAACGGGAACACATAGGTGGTGAAATAGATCAGCACCAGCCACGGCGCGTTGCGAAAAATCTGCACCCAGATCCGCGCCGGCAAGCGCAACAGCCACAACGGCGACAACGTCAGGGCACCGACCAACAACCCCAGCAACGAGCCCAGCCCGATCGCCACCAGACTGATCAGAATGTTCTGGCCAAACCCGACGACCAAGGCCGGCGACCATTGCAGCAAAGCCTTGAGTACCGGGCTGTGCGGCGCGAAATACACCAGCCAGAACACGGCCCCCGCCAACAGCAGCAATTTGCCGACATGCCGACGCGGCCAGGCCAGCGGCGCAGTGACGGACGATTCAATGACCATAGCCGGGCATCCTCAAGCGCGCTTCGAGCAGGCGCCCCACACAATTGACGGTAAAACTCAACAGGCCGAAAAACGTCAGGATCAGAATCATCAGCTCCAGCACGTTATCGCTCTGGGTCCAGATCATGATCGCCGCGTAGGTGATGTCGCCGACGGCAATGGCCGAGGCGACAGCGGTCATTTTTACCAGGTCGATCAGGTTGTTGATCAGCGACGGCAAGGCGAAACGCAAGGCCAGTGGCAGTTGCACATTCCACAACAACTGGCGGCGGCTGAACGCCAGCGAACTGGCTGCCTCCATCGTCACCGCCGGCACCGCTTCGATCCCGGCACGCAGGGCTTCGGCATGAAACGCGCCCTTGTGCAGCGAAATCACGATCACCACCCAGGCGAACGGCGTCAGCGGGTTGGCCGCGCCAACGGCCTGGGTCAGCAGCATGTTCAGCACCAGAAATGCGCAATACAGCTGCACCAGCGTCGGCGTGTTGCGGGTGACTTCGACAAACACCCGCGCAGGTTTTGCCAGCCAGGGTTTGCCCGAGGTCAGCATCGCCGCCAAACCGCCCCCCGCGAGCAGGCTGCCGACGATGGTGAACAGGCACAGCAGCACCGTGGTCAGCGCGCCCTTCTCCAGGGTTCCGCGCTGATAAGCGTCCAGCAGAAAGCCGTAGTTCAGGCCGAATCCGGCGGCCCAGTGGACGAACAGTTCCATCCGGTGATTCCTTGAGCGACCGCCGAGTTCTTCGACTGCCTGTTGAAAACGATAAGGTGAACCGCTCAGGCGCCGTTGGCCTGGAACTGTTTCTGCAACTCCACCAAGGCCGGTGACGCGGGCGTGATGCGGTTACGGGTCTGGGCGTCGATCAGCCAGCCGCTGCGGTGCAGTTCCTTGACGATGGGGTCGAGCCGGGCCTGGGTATCGCGTTCGCCAGGTCGGGTCCAGATCACTGAAGGGGCCGGGTTGAGCTCCGGGCTGAGCGCGCGATAGCCCTGCCATTCGGCGTTGTCGGCGATCAACGGGTTGATCAGCGTGGCGTCATGCACTGCCGCGACGCAGTTGTTGCCACGCAGCGCGAGCAAGGATTCCGACGAGCTCTTGAACGCCTTGATCTCCACGCCCAACTCGGTGAGCGGCTTGATGTAGCTGCTGCCCTGGGAGGTGCAGACGGACTGGCCCTTGAGGTCTTCCCAACGGCTGATCTTGCTGTCCTTGAGTAGCGCCGCGGTACCGCCGACACGGTAGAACGGCGTCGGCACAAAACCGAGGATCTCACCGCGCTCGGCGGTCCATTCCATGTTGGCGATCAACAAATCCACTTTGCCCTGCTGCAAAAACTGCACGCGGTTGGCGGGCAATACCGGCACCAATTGCACCTCGGCGCCCAACTGCCGACCCAGTTCCTGAGCGAGGTCGACGTTCAAGCCCCGAGGTTTCTGAGTACCCGGATCGATACCGCCGAAGGGGCCGCCGGACAGTACGACTCCCACCGTCAGCACATGGCGTTGCTGGATCTTGTCCAGCGTGGCATCAGCCTGAGCCCCGGCACTGGTAGCCAATGAGATCAAGGCGCCCAGCATCACAGGCAACCATCGTTTTACAGGTGAGCGCTCAAGCAACATGGATTTCCCCTCATGGATGATCGGCGTTCCCCGACCTGATGAGGCGGCATCCTAGGTACAGTCCTGAAGTAACGGAAATTCAAATATCTAATATCGTTATAACTTGCTGTGTTTACTCCAAGTAACAACCTTCAAGACGCCAGCAATTACTGACACTCCAGACCTGAACACTAAAATATCGCCAAAAACACATAAACAAATGTAATGTTTATGTTTACAGCCTTGATATAAAAACAGCCCCGGAAATGGCCATGCCGACCTCACCCACCCTCGATCTCGAATTACTGCGCACCTTCATTGCCGTGGTCGATCACCACAGTTTTGCCGAGGCCGGCGCGCAACTGGCCCGCACACAATCGTCGGTCACCCAGCACATGCAACGCCTGGAACAACAAGTGGGGGTGAGTCTGTTCGAGAAGCGCGGGCGTCAGAAGCAACTGACTGAAGCCGGTTTGCAGTTGTTGCGTCATGCGCGGCAGATGCTCTCGCTCAACGATGATGCGCTGAACTCCCTGCGCGAAAGCAACTTGAGCGGTGTGCTGCGGATTGGCTCGCCCCATGACATCGCCGACACCATCCTGCCGCCGATCCTCAGCCACATCGCCCGCTCGGCCCCGCGCTTGCGCCTGGAGATCGATGTCGGCCGCAGCCCGTTTCTGATGGACGACCTGCACCGAGGCAAGGTCGACATGGTGATCTCCACCCGTGAAGACCCGACGCTCGAAGGCTTCGCCTTGCGCACTTCGCCGGTGTGGTGGATCTGCTCGGCACAGTACATTCATACGCCCGAAGAACCCTTGCCGCTGATTCTGGTGGATGAACCGAGTATCTATCGTCGCTACGCCCTGGAGGCGCTGGAGCGCGCCAACATTCCATGGCGCCAGGCGTACCTGGCGTCGAACCTGATCGGCATCAAGGCCGCAACGCGTGCCGGGCTGGGCGTCACGCCCAGAAGCATGGAAATGCTCGGCCCGGACATGCGCGTGCTCGGCGAAAACGATGGCCTGCCAAGGCTGCCGGACGTGACCTACCACTTGTGGATTCGGCCCAACACCGTGAACCCGCTGGTGCGTCGGGCCTATGAGTTGATCAGGAGCAGTCGAGGGCTTTGACACAGCCATTCAGAAGACCCGATCTGCGAGCGGGTCGCGCAGAACCTGCAACGGCTGCGGGGCAAGCGCCATTTGTCCCTCGACGCTCTGGCCCGGCAATGCGGCGTGAGTCGGGCGATGCTGGCGCAGATCGAATCCGGACGCAGCGTGCCGTCGATCAAAGTACTGTGCAAAAGCTTTGCCGCGCGTCCGCAAGTGCAGCAGTGTTACTACGTCGCGGGCGAGTGGGACTTCGTGCTGATCCTCGCGGTCAGGAGCATGCAGCAGTACAACGACCTGACCCGCGAGTTGCTCTTTGAGAACAATAACGTCAAACGCTTCAAAACCCTTGTTTCGATGAGCACCGTGAAGCTGGGTTTGAATATCCCGTTGGGCGTTGAATAGCCTACGGTGCAGGATACGCAACTATAGCGCTGGTGGGGGGCTGCGCCCCATTTCCTCTGTAATTTAACGACGGTATTTCTTTTGTAAAAGATCGATGGCGATCGCTACTGCAAATAAAGCAGCCGCTGCCAAAATCAACATACGAAGATGGTCAGATTGCGTCGAGGTTATATATGAATAAGCCCCGTGATTATTGATCAGGACTTGATGTGTCGCATCTTGATTTTTCGTGCCCTCCCCCGCATATTGAACAAACAAGCTATTTCGATAAAAAAACAGTAAGACACCAGAAGTCCCAGCTAAAAATTTAGAAACCAAAAAAACCATTTTCATGTTCATCACCACGGACATCCAGCCGATCCAGAAACAGCGCTCGTTTGTCCAGCAAAAACCTCCTCACCAGTCTCACCAAATAAATCCTTTCCTGCTTTTCTCAAGCGCTTTCTTTTTTCTCTTTTCTTATACCAATCAAAGACCAACCAAGAAAAAAACAGACAACAACCCCTATCGCCGCCGCAACAAGCACGAGAATAGATGAGTTAACTTTATTAGTTGTTGCAACAAGCCTTACCAGCGCAGTAAATGCGACACCACTATAAATACTATTTTGCAAAGTTTTTCTTGGGTTTAATGGTTGCCTTACGATGTAAAATAGCGCCCCAAACATCATTGAAATAACAATTGAGCAGGTAATTATGAGTAGCATCATGTGACCCCATCCTGATTAAAGCAATCATTAACTGAACTACTGAGACTGAGATGAGCAGGAGGGAACCGCCGCCCCCCCGCTTTTGAGTAGACAAGCAAATAAGCGCCAATGGCTACTGGGGTCAATCAGGTTGAGTTTACAGGCGATAAAGTATAGATATGATCATTGACGACAGATCTCACGCCAGTGACTTTTAATTTACCACTATCGTAGAAAGTTTTTTCGTCCATGGACTACTCCTACTACTTCTAACGATCCATCTAAAGGCGTTCGTGGCAACTCAATTCAAATAGGCATCATTCTGGGTGATGCTAGTACAGGGCCATCACCCTGTCCAATGACTGCTCTTGGCCCCCGTGACTGGGGGGACCAACAGGCCTCTTCGTGCGAAAGATTCTGTAACCTCAGCGACCAAGACGATCCGCCAATCTCCTGGCCTGCTGAGTCGCGACCTCACGCGCGCCGAGGTCAACGTCTTCCCCCAGGATGGTTTTCTCTACAATTACCGAGTGCACATCCGTCACGCCGATAAATTTCAGCCAGGCTTCCACGTAGGGCTTCTGGAAGTCGAAGCGCTCTGCCGGGGTGATCGACTGCGCCGAAAAATCCAGGCCGCGGGCATACATCACCACAGCGGTCTTGTTGTGCAGCATGCCTTCCAGACCGCGCTCCGGGTCGAAGCTGAACAGGATGTCTTTCTGCGACACCAGGTCGATGAAGTGCTTGAGTTTGTACGGGATGCTGAAATTCCACAGTGGTACGGACATCACCAGCACATCCGCGCTGTGCAGATGCGCGGCCAGATCTTTCAAGGTGTTCCAGGCGTCTTGTTGTACCGGGGTCAAGGGCGTGCCATTGAGTCCGGCGTATTTGGCCTCCATGGCCTGATCATTGAACTCCGGCAACGCCATGCTCCAAAGGTCGAGGGTGATGATTTCGGTGTCCGGGATGTTTTCCTGATAGCGCGCAATGAAGCTGCGGGCGACTTCAAGGGAGGCCGAGCGCTGTTTGCGCGGGGAACATTCGATATGCAGAAGAGTAGTCATGGCACGCCTCGGGTAATGGGAGATGGGGGGCGGCAAACATTGCAACATAGTTTTATTTGGAATATAAATCGTAAATAAACAAGCCATTAATCACATATCAAACTATGTTCGATGCTCTGCTACTCAAGACTTTTGTCACAGTCGTCGATGAAGAAGGCTTCAGCCGTGCAGCCGAGAAGCTGCACCTGACCCAGTCCGCGGTCAGTGGGCACGTGCGACGACTGGAAGAACAGATTGGTAAACCCCTGTTGAGGCGTACCACCCGTTCCCAGCGACTGACGCCCGATGGCGAACGCCTGGTGGCTTATGCACGCACGATCCTCGCGCTGAACCGTGATGCCTGGGCAGAACTGACACGCACGCCGTTTCACGGGAGGCTGCGGATCGGGGTATCCGAAGACTTTGTCGAATCGCGACTAATGCGGACTTTTCAGGATTTCGCGGCGCAGTACCCGGGGATGGAGATCGACGTGCAGGTGGGCATTCCGGGCACGTTGCTGGCCTCGATGAAACAAGGGCATCTGGAACTGGTCATCGGCTCTCTGTGCGAAACCAGCGACACGGGGCTGCTGCTATGGCAAGAACCGCTGGTGTGGGCCTGGTCGGCGCAGCCCGTCACCGAGTTACCGACGCCGTTGCCGCTGGCCCTGTTCCCCGAGCCGTGCCCTTATCGCGAGGTGGCCCTGACACAACTGGCTCGGGCGGGGATCGCCCAACGAACGGCGATGTTGTGCAGCAGCACGGCCGGATTGCGAGCCGCAGCGCTTGCTGGCTTCGCGGTAGCGCCCATGCCAGTCAGCCAGTTGGGGCAAGGACTGGCGGTTCTTGGTACGGAACAAGGATTGCCAGATTTGCCGGATGCGCAGTTTCGGTTGTTCAGCGCTCCTGAAGCGGATCAGGCGATTGTGGCCGCGGTCACTCAACTCATTGTGGAGTATTGCTCTACGCGCAGGACCTAAGAATCATACCTTGTTGACCCCGTTACTCACTGCTCAGGGAGAGCGCCATGTCTGTAGAAATCCAGCTTTCGGAAAATGCGACTGAAGCAGAGCGACTAGGCATTTTGACCCCATTGCTGGCCCATAACCTGGCCAACGGTGGCGACGACGCCTATGAAACTTTTGCTCTGTTGCTACGAGACGCTGACAGTAACGAAGTTATGGGTGGGCTGTACGGCAAGATCTCTTATCGATGGCTGCTCATCGATCTTGTCAGCGTTCCCGAGTCAATGCGCGGTCAGGGTATCGGAGAACGGCTAATGCGCATGGCTGAAGAAGTCGCGCAGAAAAAACACTGCATTGGTATCTGGCTGGAGACCTTCAGCTTTCAGGCTCCCGGTTTTTATCGAAAACTGGGTTACTCCGAATTCGGACGCCTGGCAGACTATCCACCAGGACATACCCGGCTCTATTACCAGAAGTCGTTGTGCTGACCGCGTTTTCGATCCAGGGCCGATAGCTGCGCTTCGTAACGGACGGCTATCGGCCAAAAGCGAACCTTAACGATGGTGAATCAGTCCTCACCTTCATGCGCTCATTTGCCAACCCGGTGCCGTGCAGCTACTGTCAGCGTTATGAATCAGCCACGAATTGCCTTGACCACGACTACCACGACCGCCAGAGGCGGGTCGTGAGAGGTGACGTGAGCCAATAACACACGAACTTCAAAGGCCCGCCAGTGATGGATAGGGCCTTTTCTTTTGCCCTTGTGTCGCTGGTCCAAACGCAAGGAAAAGCACTATGTATGCACTGTTGATTCTCGATATGCAGGTTGGGTTGTTTCATGGTCCGGAAAAACCATGGGCTGGCGAAGCTCTGCTAGACACGTTGAATAACCTGTTGAGTAAAGCCCGGCGTGCAGGTGCGCCGATTTTTCTCGCACGCCATATTGGTCCACCTGGTTCGCCTATCGAGTCCGGAAGTCCGTTGACGCAACTGGTGCAGGAACTGGAGCTACAGGGTGACGAAGTGATCTTCGAGAAAAGCCGACCCAACGCCTTCACCAAGACTGCTCTGGCCGATCAGCTACGAGCTTGTGGCGCTCAGGGCGTGGTCATTACCGGAATGAAGACCCAATACTGCGTCGATAGCACCTGCCGCGCTGCACGGGATTTTGGATTCGATGCAGTGCTGATCGCCGATGGCCACACCTGCAACAGCACCCCTGCGCTGAAGGCTGAAGAGATTGTTGCTCATCACAATGCGACTCTGGCGGGACCATTCTGTCGCGTCGTATATGCTGAGGACTGGTGTTTCTAACCGCCATCGACAGACCGGTCCGAGTCAGGACCGATCTGCCCACTTTGGGCCGACAGCAGCCGTCGCCGAGTGGCAATGGTCGTAGCCCGCCCCTATCGCCCCCGGCTGCGCCCTCTTCACGCTCACACCTGATCCATAGCCTCGACCACTCCCTGATCCTCACCCAGAAACCCGCCGCTTTGATGCTGCCACAGCCGCGCATAAATCCCGTTCTTCCCGAGCAATTCGGTGTGGGTGCCCTGCTCGATGATGCGTCCGTTGTCCATGACGATGAGCCGGTCCATGGCCGCAATGGTGGACAGTCGATGAGCGATGGCGATCACCGTCTTACCCTGCATCATTTCATCGAGGCTTTCCTGTATGGCCACTTCGACTTCCGAGTCCAGCGCGCTGGTGGCCTCGTCAAGAAGCAGGATCGGGGCATTCTTGAGCATCACCCGGGCAATCGCGACGCGTTGGCGCTGGCCGCCCGACAGCTTGATGCCGCGCTCACCCACAAGGGTGTCGTAACCGGTATGGCCTTGCCGGTCGCTCAGTTGGCTGATGAACTCGTCGGCCTGGGCATTGGCCGCGGCGCTGCGGATTTGCGCGTCGGTCGCATCGGGGCGGCCGTAGGCGATGTTGTCACGAATGGAACGGTGCAGCAGGGAGGTATCCTGCGTGACCATACCGATGGAGCCGCGCAGGCTGTCTTGCGTCACTTTTGCGATGTTCTGGCCGTCGATGCGAATCTCCCCGCTGTCGACGTCATAAAAGCGCAGCAGCAAGTTGATAAGCGTGGATTTGCCGGCGCCAGAGCGGCCAACCAGACCGATCTTTTCGCCCGGACGGATGTGCAGGCTCAGGCCATCGAGCACCTGACGTTCGCCATTGTAGTTGAAGCTCACCTTATCGAAGGTGACCGCGCCGCCGGAGGTCACGAGCACGCCCGCGTCCGGCGCATCCTGCACCTTTGGGCCCCGGGTAAAGGTTGCCATGCCATCCTGCACGGTGCCGATGCTCTCGAACAGCGAGGTCATTTGCCACATGATCCAGTGCGACATGCCATTGATACGCAACGCCATGGCGGTGATTGCCGCCACGGCTCCTGCGCCGACCTCACCCTGGTGCCATAGCCACAGGGCATACCCCCCCGCCGCCATGATCAACGCCACCACCAATGCCTGGTTGACGATCTCGAACTGGCTTACCAGGCGCATCTGACGAAAGCCGGTTTGTTTGAAATCCTCCATCGCTGCACGCGCGAAATGCGCTTCACGATTGGAGTGGGAGAACAGCTTCACCGTCGTGATGTTCGTGTAGGCGTCTGAGATACGCCCGGTCATCATCGACCGCGCATTGGCCTGTTCCTGCCCGACTTTCCCCAGGCGGGGCACGAAGTACCACATGGCCAGCCCGAACAACACGACCCAGGCAATGAAAGGCAGCATCAGTTTCAGGGCGAAGCCGCCGGCCAGTGCGATGATCGCGATGAAATACACCCCGATCCCGGGCGCGATCTCGATAAGGGTGAATAGCATGTCGCGCACCGCTAGCGCCGTCTGCATCACCTTGGTAGTGACCCGGCCGGAAAACTCATCGGAAAAAAACGAAAGGCTTTGCCGCAGCATCAAGCGATGGAAGTCCCAGCGCAGCCGCAACGGCAAGTTAATCGCCAATATCTGATGCTGCACCATGGTGCGCAACGCCACCAGCCCGACACTGGCCACCATGATGATGCCCATGCCCCACAACACGCGACTTTCCTGCGCAGCCGCTTCACCGCCTGCCTGCCAGGTCGAGAGCAGGTCCACGACCTGCCCGAGGAAGGAAAACAACCAGGCTTCGTAAATCGACACACCGGCACTGAGCAGCGCAAACACCAGAATGTAACCGCGAGCACCCCGCGTACAGGCCCACAGGAAGCGAGCCAGACCGTCGGGTGGCGGTGGTACCTCGTCAGGAGGAAAAGGGTCGAGCCTTCGTTCAAACGCACGAAGCATGGTGTTCTCCAAAACGATCAAGTTGAGGAGATTCTGCCATTGAACGGTTGCTTTGAGGGGGTTGCGAAGTTAGAGGTATGGCGCTTAGGCAGGTCGCTCTGAGGATTGGGCTGCCGGGGGCGGCTTCTTATACTTCGCCAGAGATCCGGTCGGCAGCGATAAATGGCCGGTATCGAAGGGAACTGGCCAAGACCGGACGTTCATCGAAGGACCGCTTTCAGCTGTGGATTCAACCGGTCGATGCAACACAACTAAATTCTGTGTAAGCAGAAGGAGTGTTGCAGATGAAGCAGAGACCTCGGATCTATTACACCGAAAGCCAGAAAAAACTGATGTGGGATCACTGGCAAAAAGGCGACTCTCTCCAGCACATCGCCCAACTATTTGATCGAAACCACTCATCGATACAGCACATCCTGGCGGAAACAGGCGGTATCAGACCCGCTCTACGTCGCAGGTCCAGATTGGCGCTGACGTTGGCTGAACGCGAAGAGATTTCGCGTGCAGTGGTGGCAGGTAACTCGATCCGTTCCATAGCCGCGCTGCTAGGGCGAGCAGCCTCTACGATCAGTCGTGAGATCAGACGCAACGGTGGCCAAGGAGGTTACCGGGCTAATCGAGCTGATCAGGCTGCCTGGGATCGCGCCCATCGACCCAAGATCTGCAAGCTTGTTGAGAACCGAGCGGTGGCGCAAATTGTTGCAGACAAGCTTCAAGTGCAGTGGTCACCGGAACAAATTGCCGGCTGGCTGAAGCGCACCTACCCGGACGATACGAGCTATCAGGTGTCACACGAGACGATCTATCGCACCCTCTTCATACAGGCTCGCGGGGCTCTGAAGAAAGAGTTGCTTGAGCATTTACGGCGAACGCGAGCCATGCGTCGTTCGCGCCATCACACGCAGAAGAAAGAAAATCACGGTCGAATCACAGACGCAGTATCGATCCGCGAACGCCCGGCCGCGGCTCAGGATCGGGCGGTGCCTGGTCACTGGGAAGGTGACCTGCTGTGCGGTAGCAGGAACAGCCAGATTGCCACTCTTGTGGAGCGTCATACCCGTTACGTAATGCTGGTGAAGTTGGCCGGTAAGGATACCGAGACGGTCATCAGCGCCCTGATCGAAAACGCCCGCGAACTCCCCGAGGAACTCTACCAATCGCTGACGTGGGATCGCGACAAAGAGATGGCTGACCATAAGCGTTTTACGGTGGCTACCGACATCAAGGTCTACTTCTGCGACCCTCATCGTCCCTGGCAACGGGGATCGAATGAGAACACCAACGGGTTGTTAAGGCAGTACTTCCCGAAAGGGACCGACCTGGCGGAGCACTCACAAGCCACGCTCAATGAAGTGGCAAGGCAGCTGAACAGCCGTCCTCGGAAAACACTGAACTACGAAACGCCCGCTGAACGATTTAGCCAATCTGTTGCATCGACCGGTTGAACCCACAGCCGATTTCTGCCGTTCGTGAAGGGCAGAAATCGACCCAGGCTGTGTGAAAACGCGCTAAATACGTCGAGAACTGAGAGGCGCGAGGATTGCCTGTGAAATCAGCGGGCGGAA
>NZ_JBWKWT010000019.1:0-92546 GCF_059422365.1 Pseudomonas sp. GW821-FHT01E10 | reverse complement strand
GCGCCTTTTTCCCGTATCCATTGGTTCCTCCTGAAGATAAGTCAGAAGGTGTAAACCTTATTCAGGACGAGACACCCATAAATAAAAAGGCCGCGATCCATATTGGATCGCGGCCTTTTCATTGGCTTCGATTCAGGCGTCAGACCGCATCCAGCTCCGGTTCGTCCGCCTGGATGTTAACGGTTGCTTTCACTTCATCGTGACGACGGATGAACTTCCAGTCCGCCTCGTCGATGTAGATACCGTTCGGGCCGCTGCCGCCTTCCAGGTCGATGGCGACGCTGGCGCAGACTTGCGGCTTCACACTCGCCAGGATCGGCACGAAGCCCAGTTGCAGGCTGGTTTCCAACAGCGCTGCCTGGTTCTTCTCGTCGATGTCCGCTGCCTCGTCGAGGTAGTACGGCAGGCGCACGCGACCGGCCTGGTCGCGGTCCATCAAGTGCAGCAACAAGTACATGTTGGTCAGCGCCTTGATGGTCATGGTGGTGCCGTTGGACGCCGCGCCGTCGATGTCGGTGTGGATCACCGGTTGGCCATTGACCTTGGTGATCTCGAACGCCAGTTCGAACAGATCCTTGAGACCGAGCTGATTGTGGTTGGCCGCCACCAGCCGTGCCAGGTATTCCTTGGCTTCTTCGTTCTTGTTGTCCTGCTCGGCGCTTTGGCTCAAGTCGAAGACGGAGAGGGTTTCGCCTTCTTCGTACTGACCGGCGCTGTGGATGATCTGGTCAATGTGCTTGAGCGCTTCCTTGTTCGGCGCGAGCACGATACGGAAGCTCTGTAGGTTGGAGACCTGACGTTTGTTGATCTCGCGGTTGAACAGCGCCAGTTGATGTTCGAGGCTGTCGTAGTCGCTGCGGATGTTGCGCAGGGTCCGGGCGATGTCGGTAACCGCCGCGCGACGCGCCTTGCCGAGGGTCAGGGCTTCATCGGTGCGGTGTGCGTACGCGTTGATCAGCAGTTGCAGGCGACGCTCCATGTCGTCTTCGCTGTCGAACTTGGCCACACCCTTCAGGCGAACCTGCGCGTAGAGCGCGTCGATCTGCCCGTCGGCCCGCAGCAGGCCTTGCCAGCTGTCCTGATAGTCATTGAGCAATGGCAGCAGGTTGTCCATGGAGTCGTCGACCGGGTCCATGAACGGCGTGCCGAACGGCAGGTCGGCCGGCAACAGCTGACGGCGGCGCAGGGCATCGTCGAGGGTGCGTTGCTTGGCTTCCATGTCACCGATCTGCCGGCCGACCAATTGCAGCTTGGCCGACAGTTGCTGGACGCGTTCGGTGAAGGCATCGCTGGAGCGTTTCAACTCGTCCTGGGCGGCTTCCATCTGCGCCAATTGCTCAAGCTTGTCGCCTTCTTCGGCGCTCAGGGTTTGCGCGCGGCGGAAGTCTTCCAGGGCTTTCTGCGCATCCAGCACCTGTTGGTACAGCGCCTCGGTCTGGGTCTTGCTGGCCGCACGGTCGGCTGCTACGGCTTGCTGGGTTTTCAGTTGCTTGAGTTCTTTGTCCAGACGCTCTTTCTGATCGCGCAGTGCCGCACGGTCGGCCAAGGCTTGCAGGGCCGGCGGCTCGATGTGCGACAGGTCGATGGACAGGCCCGGCACTTCGAAGCGCTCGCCTTTGAAGCCATCGAGGATCAGCTCCATGGACTTGACCCACTCACCGTCTTCATCCAGCGCGATGCCGTGTTCACCCAACGGCAGGCTGAACAGCGCGCTGTTGAACAGTCGCATCAGGCGCTCGACGTCCTGCTGCGAGAACTCTTCGCGCAGACGGGCATAGCTGTTGTTGTCAGCGTGATCGAGTTGTTGCTTCACCGATTTCAGGCGTTTTTCCAGATCCCGCAGACGCTCCTCCAGGTCTTCGGCCGAAAACTGCCGCGACTGGGCCAGCGCACCGGCCAGTTCATCGTGCGCGTCCTTGGCGGCGAGCAATTGCTGTTCGAGGACTTTGACGTCATCGACCAGGGCGAAGCGATGCTTGAGCACCGACAATTCGCCGAGCCAGCGCTGGATGCCGGTGATTTCCCGCTCCAGGCGCATCAGCTCTTGAGTGCCGCCACGCTGATCGTTTTGCAGGGCGTCCTGCTCGTTGCGGTAGTGCTCGGCCTGAATCGTCAGTTCTTCCTTGCGCGCACTGGCGTAGTCCGACCAGGTGCCGAGCAGGGAATCGAGCAGCGGCGACAGGCGATGCAGTTTGCCGCGCAGGATATCCCGCTGTTTCACGCCGTTGGCCAAGGCTTCGACCAAGGGACCGGCCGCGACCAGCGAGTTGTAGTCCTGCTCCATGCGGCGGACATCGCGGAACGCTTCTTCGCACGCGGCGATGTAATCGACACTGCCGGAACGCAGGCTGTGTTCGAAGGCATCGAGGAACAGCTGCTTGAGCTTGGCCGCGGTGATTTCACGCATGTGAAGCAGGTTGATGAACAGGGCGCGGAAGGTCTTCAGGCTCTGCTCACTGGTGGAACGCAGCGGGATCAGCGTCAGGTCGAGCGGAATCGAGGTGTGGCCGCCCACCAGCAAACGACGCAGTTCATCCGGCTTGAGTTCGTAGGCTTTCAGGCCTTCGCGCTCAAGATTGGTGAACAGCTCTTTCTGCCGCAGGCAGGTGTCGTCTTTCTGATAATGAGCCAGGTCGAGTTTGCCGGCGTAGGCAAAGAACTGATGACCGAAACCACCACCCGGGCCGCGACCGACCACGCCAATCACGTGCGGGCCGTGGGGCAGGGAGACTTCGACGAGGATGTAACTGGTGTCCGAGGCGAAGTAGAAACGCCGCGATTGTTCCAGGCTGTACTTGCCGAAACTCATGTCCGACATGCGCGCCAGAATCGGGAACTGCAAGGCGTTGATCGAGGCGGACTTACCAAGGTTGTTCGCGCCGTAGACCGACAGCGGCTCTTCCAGCGGGAACAGGCCGAGGCTGTAACCGGCGGTGTTCAAAAGGGCAAAGCGGCGAATGCCGTAGCGTTCCTTGCTCATGCGTCGGTCTCCTGTTCTTCGGCAATGGCGCGGGCCAGGGCGTCTTCTTCGCTCTCTTCTTCAAACTCGGTGAGATCGAGCGGGTCGTCGGTCTGCAGCAGCTTTTCGTCGCTGTCTTCGTCGATCAGCACCGGCGCCGGCAACGGCAGCACGCTGTGCAGGCTGGCGGCCAGGTCGCGGTCTTGCTGGACCGACAGGCAGACATCGAGGAAGCGGTGCATCGGCGGCAGGAAACGGTAGACACCGTTTTCTTCGCCGGCGAATCCGAGCTGGGTCATGCGGCGCATGATTTTTTCTTCGAGTTCTTCGACGGTCTGCACTTCGGCCTGGATAAACAGGTCGCGGTACTTTTCCAGCAACGATGGCAATTCATCGCGACCGAGGCTGCCACCGTCGAGCACGGCGATCGGGTCGCGGCCCTGGTCGGCCAGGTGTTCGACGAGGATGAAGGTGAACAGCGCCAGACGTTGCGCCGTCTTGTTTACCGCTGCCGCAGCCAGGTCGGGCACGAAGTAATAGAAACCACGGGTGTCGCACACCAGTTCAAAGCCCAGCGCCTTGAACAGGGTGCGGTACTGGTCCTGGAAGTTCGACAGTTGGGCGTACAGCTCCGGGTCGCGGCGGCTGACGTGGTAGCCCTTGAACAGCTCGCGAAAGATCGGCGCCAGCTGGGACAGTTCGTTTAGATCAAGATGCATGTGGGGTGCTCGCAGAATCCTCGGCGGCGGTGTCGCGGGCCGAGAGCAGGGCGAAGGAGCGCAGGCTGACCTGGTGCTCGTGAGTGTGGTAGTCGCGGCGTTCCAGACGCTCGCGCTTGAAGCGTTTTTCCCGCGACAGGCGCGAGAACCAATAGAGCAATTCGTCGGTGGCGCCGTCCGGCTCCTGCTCCAGCAGCCAGCTCATCAGGTCCGGCATCGGCAGGGCATCTTCGCAACGTTCGAGCATTTCCCGAACCGTGCGTGGCGCGCGCGGGGCTTCGCCTTTCTGGGTCTTGTGGGCCTTGGGGAAACGCGCCGGTTTCGGCTCGAAACGGGCCAGGGCGTAGACATAGGCTTCGACCTGGCTGGCACTGCCGAGGAAGGTGCTTTGCGGACGGGTGAACAGCGGCATCGCGGCTTGTGGCACCGCATCGATGCCTTTACGACGAATGGCCGACAACGCCAGGGCTGCGCCACGGGTCACGGCGTTATGCCGGCGCGCTTCTTCGCGCAGCGGCAGCAGCAGCTCGCGGGCGTGACGCAGGGTCAACTGGGCGCTGGTCTGCATTTCGAGGATGCGCGCGTGGGTGCGCAGCAGCATGTCGTCGTCGACCAGATGGCCGAGGCGCTGCTGTTCGGTGAGCATGCGCAACAACACGTTCTCAACCTTGCGCACGCCTTGTTCGAAGGCGCCGTCGGCATTCACCAGCTGAATCATCGGTTCGACGTATTCGTCCCAGGTCGCCAGCACTTCAGCATAACGCTGACGCAGCGGAATCTGCCGGTCGCTGGTCTTGGCCCGTTCGGCGACGGCCACCAAGGCCTGTTCGTCGTTGGCGAGTTTCTTCAGCACGTCCCGCACGCGCATGTCGAGCAGGCGCAACTGGCGCGCCAGATCGTTGCCGTCGCGAATGTCGAAGGCGTCCTGGATGTAACCGGCCAGGCGTTCGAGGTGGCGCAGATAGGCTTCGATTTCCAGGCACAGGCCCAGACGGTGCTCACGGCGCAGGTAAGCGAGGAAGTCATGGATCTGCGCGTTGAGCTCGAAACGGTTCGGGCTTTTCGCCACGGGAACCAGAATGTCGAGGCGAATCCACACGTCCAGCAGGCTGGTGATGTCCTGCGGTGTGCTGTCCAGTTGCTGGGCGGCCAACTGTGAACGCAGTTCGTTGAGGCTCAGGGTGCCTTGGTCGAAGTGCTCGCACAGTGGCTCCAGAAGTGCCCAGTGTTCAGCGAGGGCGCGCAAGACGCGCTTGGGTTCGATCATCGGAATGGCCGGCTGGTTGGCAATTAAAAGCCGCGATTGTACTTCATCGCAGCCGTGTCGATTCACTCTGGGGATGGGCTGTCGCTTCTTCTATCGGTGAAGTCTATCGATCAAGCGTGGGCGATCTTGAGCGAAGGGCGGTAGAATCACCGCACTTTAGTTATCCACAAGTGGCCGACCTTTGCTTATCGAGTCCCGTCGCCGCGCTTATTTGACCGCCATGCAGGTGGTCAACTGGCTGCCGCGCACCGAATTGCCCTTTGCTGCGCCATCGCGGCCCGAACTGCTGGAGATGCCCGAGCCAGCGGTCGTCGCCCCGGTTGCACCTGCTCCGGTGGCGCAGACGCCCGTGGAACCCGCGGCCAAACCGGCCGAGCGGGTGAAAATCGAGGTGCCACGGCCGACGCCATCGGCTGGAAAACCAGCAAGCAAAGCGACGCAAGAGAGCGAAGAGGTACCGCTCGTCGCCAAGGCTGCGCCAGTGCCGCCGCCGCGTTTCGCTCTGCAATTGCTGCGAGCCGGTCGCTGCCTGTTGCTGGTGGAGTTACCCACAGGCGAAACTTTCCAGACCCGCGACCCCGCTTATCTGTTGCTCAAAGACATGCTGCGCGCCGCCGGCCTGCCGGACAGCCCGCAGATCGTCGGCGAGCCGGTGCGCTGGCCGCTGCTGGCTCGCGGCACAATGGACCAAGGGCCGGAAGCGGCTCGGGATTTCGTACAAGGTTTTCTGTCGGCCCGCCTGGAAGACGCACCGTGCGTCTGTCTGTGGCTGATCGGCCTGCCGGCGGTGCGTTTTGCCGGTGAGGCCAACGCCGAATCCTTCAACCGTGAACTTCAGGTCGAAGGCCTGGGGTCGGTCTGGGCCTTGCCGGGCCTGGAGTTATTAATGGAAGAGCCACAGCGTAAGGCTGATGTCTGGCAAGCCATGCGTCGGCTGATGGCGCGTTGGAAAGAATCGAATGAGTGACGCTGTATCGTTCCGCCCGATGACCGAGGCGGACCTGGACGCTGTACTGAAAATCGAATACGCAGCCTACAGCCATCCCTGGACTCGCGGGATTTTTCTCGATGGCCTGGGCAAGTACCAGATCTGGCTGATGTTCGAAGGGCAGCAGCAGGTCGGTCATGGCGTAGTGCAGATCATCCTTGATGAGGCGCATCTGCTGAACATCACCGTCAAACCGGAAAATCAGGGCCGCGGCCTGGGCTTGACGCTGCTGGAGCATTTGATGTCGATTGCCTACAAAGCTGAGGCGCGGGAATGTTTTCTGGAAGTGCGTGACAGCAACCGGGCGGCATTTCGGTTGTATGAGCGGTATGGGTTTAACGAGATCGGACGTCGGCGGGATTACTACCCGGCGGTTGGCGGGCGAGAAGATGCCGTGGTGATGGCCTGCACCTTGGTTGATTGATCGTTTCTAAAGGCTTCGCGGGCAAGCTTCGCCCGCGAAGGCGTCTGCACGGACGTCAACGATCAAGGCTTGCCGTCCAATGGATCCTGCCGGGCCAGTTCCGCTTCATCCAGCCCATCGCCCCCACCGATATCGTCCCCGTCGACAATGCTCAGATCCCAATCCGCCTGGCCGTCTTCACCCGCTTCGTGGGCATCCCGTGCGCCGTCTTCACGGATCAGGGTTTCCGGGGTCAAGTCATCGTCGGTGGCGTCATTGTCATTGGTCGAGCCCCCAGTCATGCGGGGTTTACGGACGCGTGCGTCGGGCATCTGCTGTGTATGCTCGTGTTCAGGTGCCAGGTCGCCGATTCTGGTGCCGGGTTCTTCCTCGTCGAAATCCAGCTCATGCACCGAGCCCATGCGGTCTTCATCGTCGTCGATGGGCTCGGGTGGCTCCTTATCGAACGGACGTCGTGAATCAGTCATGGCTATTCCTCATACTGTAGGCCCTACTACAATTGACCCACTGGACTGCCGAGAATTCCCGCGGGCAGGGAGCGCCGGCTAGCCGCTACATACATCAGGACATCAGGGGGATCTGCATCTCGTGCGTGACCCCGACGGGCGGTTGTCTGTCAAAGCAGTGCATCATTCTCGAGGCTTCATTGCATGAACGACTTACAAGATCTGATTGATAACAACGAGCGCTGGGCTGATGCGATCACCCGCGAAGATCCTGATTTTTTTGCCAAGCTAGCCCGTCAGCAAACTCCGGAATACCTGTGGATCGGCTGTTCAGACGCACGCGTGCCAGCCAACGAAATCGTCGGCATGCTGCCGGGTGATCTGTTCGTGCACCGCAACGTGGCCAACGTGGTGCTGCACACCGACCTCAACTGCCTGTCGGTGATTCAGTATGCGGTGGATGTACTCAAGGTCAAACACATCCTGGTGACCGGCCACTACGGCTGCGGCGGTGTACGCGCCTCGATGCAGGATCGTCAGTTGGGCCTGATCGACGGCTGGTTGCGCTCGATTCGTGATCTCTACTATGAAAAACGCGACGAACTGGCCAAGTTGCCCACCGAAGAAGAGCGGGTCGACCGCCTCTGTGAGCTCAATGTGATCCAGCAGGTGGCCAACGTCGGTCACACCAGCATTGTGCAAAATGCCTGGCACCGCGGGCAGAGCCTGTCGATCCACGGCTGCATCTATGGCATCAAGGACGGTCGCTGGAAGAGCCTGAACGCCACCATCAGCGGTTTCGAGCAGTTGCCGCCGCAGTACCGTTTGCGCCCGGTCGAGGCACTGTAAAAGCCATTCAGATGAGACTTCGCCGACGCCAGTGTTGAAAGAACTGTTCTCCATTGGCATTCGGTGACTCGTCGTAGCCGATGATCCAGCCACGGCAGCAAGGACAACCGCAGCGGCAGGCGAACTGCCGCAGCAGCTTGTCTTCTGTCGCGGCGAAATCCATCGTCAGTCGGTCACCCTTTTTGATGTCTTTGAGCGCCCATAACCACAGCTCGCTCATATCGAGAAAGACGTTGGGGTCGCAGGAGTGACTCAGCAGACCACTGAAGCACGGATCGTAGACATGGATTCCCGGCGCCAACTGCCGGGTGTGTCGGCAGCGATAGGGCAATAGATGTCCGGAAACACGGCAGATTCGGCTGATGCGGGGAAACTCGCGCAGTGCCGCGACCGCCATTGCCGAGCCCTGAGCGTTATGGATGATTTCAAAGTCGTCTTTGGAGGGGAATCCAAGGCGAAGGGGCAACTCTACAAACGGATAGATGCCATTTGATGACGGCGGTGGTAGTCCTTGTTCGGCATGGCGTCTCATAACAATCCTTGTCAGTTGGGTGCTACGACCTCCGTCTGCTGACATCCTGTCAGCTCTGTAGCACGTGGATACGACACAAGCCTCTCGCAAATGAGATAACCGGTCTACTGTCAGATATGACAGTCGAGAAAAGCTCTTTCCCGCGTCAGCCATGGCTCACGCGGGAAAGACTTCCTTCGTTTTACAAGTGTGGGGCAGATGCGGAGGTCATAAGGGCCGGGGTCTGCAGCTGTTTCAGCTCGGATTTGACCGGCGCTGTCGAGCATTTGGCCACCGCTTGCTCAGGCGTCAGGTTGCGAATCGAGGTGTAGAACAGTTCGCAGGTTTTTTCTTTCTGGGTCACTTGCCAGGTCTGAGTGCAGCTTTTCAGCTGAGCGGTAGGGTCAGTGCCCGGTTTGCTGCCCATTCCGGCCTGCCAGCACGCGGCACTCAAATCCTGCCCCATGACTTTCAGCCCCGCGGCGTCGGCCTTGGCCTGCGCATCGTCGCCGCTATAGGCTTCGGGGTCGGCGGCGTACCAGATGTAGCTCGGGTGGTTGGAACCCAGTACGGGTACCGTCACCCCCTTGCTCGGGCTGATGGTTGCCAGGCCCAATATTTCTACGGTCTGCCCGTATTGTTGCTTGATCCAGTTACGCACTGGTGAACCAAAGGCGACCATTGGCAATGCTGCACCTTTGGCATTCTGGCTGACTTCCTTGACCATGGTGGTCTGGTAGTCCGTGAAGTAGTTGTAGACGCCTTCCAGATCCTTGCCGGCGGTGGACGGCGCGGCAATCGGCGCGATGTCGATGATGGTCTGATAGGCCGGCGTCTGGTCGGCGGGAATGTTGTTGGCGGTCAGCAGCGCGGCCCAGCGGTCGGTGGTCTTGGACTCCAGATAGTCCTGGGCCTGGGTCAGGGAATAATCTGGCGGGAAGTGCAGCAGTTCGACGCTTTTGCGGTTTTCCAGCGCCATGCCCAGCGGCAGGAACAGGTACCAGTTATAGTTCCATTTGCCATCGGCACTCAGCTTGTTGGCACCGTTGTAGGCCAAATCCCCAGCATTGAGCAGTGCGGTCAGTGGCTTGTCATAGCCTTTGGGCACACCGCTGATATGGGCGTGGAGCTGCTTGTTTTCGGTTTTGACCAGCACTTTTGCGGTCTTGTAGCCATCGCGCTGTACGCTTTGGGTCAGGTAATGCTCGACGGTCTGCTCCAGTGTCCAGTTGCGGAAGCAGATGACATTACAGTTGTTGGGGTAGGCGAACAGCCGGGTAACGCGCTCGGTACTGCCCAGATTCAGATCGACATCGGCGTGAGCGGCGGCGCTCAGGGTGAGCGCGGCGAGGGTGAATCCTGCGAGTTTGAACATGCTCAGATCCTTTTCAGCGTGAGCCCTCGGAGGTGGGGCGGGTACATACTGGAACTAGTTGTGTCGAACGGTCTAGTACACAAGTGAAAAGAGCGCCAGTCAGAGCCCCTTTTTCATCAGGCAAAGTGCAGTGTATTGCTCAAATCGCCCATGGGTTTCTGGCCACAGGCAATCATTGCATCGTCCCGCTGCCTGAGGCCATCGAGCTTTTCAAGCTGAAACACCCGGGTGATCAACCGCAGAATCGAGCCAGTGTCATAGACCGTGTGATCCACCATGCCCTTGCGCGCAAACGGCGAAACTACCAGCGTCGGTACCCGCGAGCCCGGTCCCCAGCGGTCGCCCTTGGGCGGTGCGACGTGATCCCACCAACCGCCGTTCTCATCGACCGTGACCACGACCACCATGTTTTTCCACTGCGGGCTTTCCCGCAGCACTTTCAGGGCGCGGACGATGTGCCGGTCGCCGGACGCTACATCGGCGTAACCGGCGTGCATGTTCAGGTTGCCCTGGGGTTTATAGAAACTCACCGCCGGCAGCTTGCCCGCCTCGGCATCGGCAAAGAACTTGTTGGTATTCGATTCATCGCCCAGCCCCGCATCCCGTAGACGTTTACCGCGCTCCAGCGGGTTTTCCGGCCCCTGCTGCTTGAAGTAGTTGAACGGTTGGTGGTGGTACTGGAAGTTCGGGATTTTCGGAATACCGCCAGAGTCCTTGTACTGATCCAGCGTCGCCTGCCAACCTCCGGCATACCAGGCCCAGTCGATGTTTTTCTTCGAGAGCTTGTCGCCTATGTGCTCGTGGGTCTGGGGGACCATGACGTTCGGCAGGTCTGGTTTGGCGTACGCAGGACGCTCCGGGTCGCGAATCCAGGTCGGCCAGTACGGCGGAGCGAGCGTGTTGACCCCATAGCCGTCCGGCGTCAGCGCGCTGGGGCCGAATTGGGGTGGGCCGGTCATGGCGCTGGCTGGGGATTGTTCCAGGGGCTTGAGGCGTGGATCGGCCGGATCATCGCTTTGCAGCGTGGCGATTTGTGTCTTGGCCACCGAGTTGACGGCGTCCGGATAGAACGGCGCGGTGGCGCTGACCAGGTATTGATGGTTGAGAAACGAGCCGCCGAAAGCCCCCTGGAAAAAGTTATCGCAGAGCACAAATTCTTGGGCAACGTCCCACAACCGCAGGGAATATCGACTCTGGGCGTAATGCCCCATGGGCAGGCCACCGGAGTCGCCCCAGGCGACAAAGCCGTCATTTTTGCCACCGTTGATCTGCATCTGGTTCTGATAGAACGCATGCCACAGGTCGCGCGTCACCAGGCCGAACGGCAAGTCTTCTGCGTTCGGACCTTTGAGGGCAAAGGGCGCGTTAGGCAGGTGTTCCTGGAACTGGGTTGCGCTGGGGTAAGTCACGCCATCGAGGGTTTGCGGGCCGATCTGCAGCACGCCGCCCCAGACTGGCGGCAGGGTCTGCAACAGGCTGCCATCGCGATCGCGCTGCTGATATTCGACGGGCTTGAGGCCCGAGAGCGGTTTCTCGACGCCAGGGAAGTCGCCGAACAGGTTATTGAAACTACGGTTCTCGGCGTAGATCACCACTACGGTTTTCACCTGGTCGCGTAGGGCTTTGTCCAATTCGACAGGTGAAAGCAGGCGTTCGAGCGGTTTATCCGACTCATCGCCATGACTGCCACAAGCGCTGAGGGTCGCGCCGACACCGAGTACCGCCACGCCACCCAGGAAGCGGCGGCGACTGGTGTCGGTGGGCGTATCTGTTTGCGGGGAAGAGGCGTCGTTGCGGTTTTCTTCATCGTTCATGGCGAGTTCCGTCTTGCTAAGTTGTTTCAATATGTTTCGGCGGGACGCTAGCAGCGAGGTGTGACAGAGGGGTTACGTTTGTGAAAACAATAAGTCGCCAGTGTGGAAGCAGCCCGCTTCCACACTGGATTGGTGGTGGATTGAAGGTCGGCGTCAAGGCATCACCGGCGCCATATACGTAAGCGTCGTCCCTAGCGCCCACAGCAGAAACAGCACCAGTGGCGTGTGCACCAGCAGTTGCACGAACGAAAACCCGATCAGATCCCGGGCCTTCAACCCAAGCACGCCCAGTAGCGGCAGCATGTAGAACGGGTTGATCAGGTTCGGCAGGGCTTCGGCGGCGTTGTAGATCTGCACGGCCCAGCCCAGGTGATAGTTCAGGTCGTTGGCCACTTGCATGACATACGGCGCTTCAATGATCCATTTGCCACCACCGGACGGGATGAAGAAACCGAGGATAGCCGAGTACACGCCCATCAACAGGGCGTAGGTGTCGTGGGATGCAATTTGTACGAAAAAGGTCGAGATGTGGTGGGCCAATGATTGTCCGTCGGTGCCCTTGACCACCGTCATCAGGGCGGCGATCGAGCCGTACAGCGGGAACTGGATCAGCACGCCGGTGGTGGTCGGCACCGCACGGGCCACCGCATCGAGGAAGCTGCGCGGGCGCCAGTGCAGCAGCGCGCCGAGCATCAGGAACAGGAAGTTGTAGGTGTTCAGTCCGGAAATCGCGCTGATCGCCGGTTTGGTCGCAAACTCATGGAACAGCCATCCGGCCGCCAGCAATGCCAGCAGAATCGTCAGCAGCGGGCTGTATTCCAGCCATTCACCAGGGCGGGTACGCGGTGCTGGCGCCGGCAGACTGAAACCCGGATCGATACCGCAGGCTTTGGCGTCACGGGCTGTCGCGGGGCCGGGCGCGGTGGCGTAGGCAACGATTAGTGAGACCACGGTCAGTGCCAGCAACAGCACACCCGACTGCCAGAGAAAGATCGTTTGAGTGAAGGGAATGACGCCCGTGATCGACAGAATCGATGGCGGCAAACTGGCGGGGTTGGCTTGCAATTGTGCCGCGGACGACGATAGACCCAAGGCCCAGACCGCGCCCAGACCAAGATAGGCGGCGGCACCGGCGGCTCGGTAATCCATTTTCAGATCGGTACGGCGGGCGAGGGCACGTACCAGCAGCCCGCCGAATACCAGTGACAGCCCCCAGTTCAGCAACGACGCGACCATGGAAATCAGCGCCACCCAGGCCACGGCGGAACGGCCGTTTTTCGGGACCCGTGCCAGGCGGTCGATCAGTTTCACCGCCGGTGGCGAACTGGCGACCACGTAACCGCCGATCACCACGAATGCCATCTGCATGGTGAACGGAATCAGGCTCCAGAAACCGTCACCGAAGGCCATGGCGGCGTCGGTGGGTTTGGCGCCCATGGCTATGGTCGCCACAGCGACGATGATCACTGCCAGTGCGGCGAATACCCAGGAGTCGGGAAACCAGCGTTCGGCAAAGTTTGAACAATGCAGGGCAAAGCGCGCATAGCGGCTATCTTCGATATCAGCGGCCACGGGAGTACCTCGTTTTTATGTTTATTGTGGGGTTCAGGGCGCAATGGCCCATCCGGTCGGTGCCAACAGTAAATCAATCGGCCCGTTGCGGGGACGCTGTTTGGGGCGTTTGGGACTATGGTCTAACGGGTTGTCCACAAGCGCATTTGCGTAGACCGTGGGCGCCTTGGTTTTTTGCCTGCCAGAGTTCTTTTACATGACGGCCAACATCAATGCGCGCCCGGCGCCCTTCACTCGCTCGGACTACAAGACCCTGGGGCTTGCAGCCTTGGGCGGTGCGCTGGAAATCTACGACTTCATTATTTTCGTATTCTTCGCGCTGACCCTCAGCCAGCTGTTCTTCCCGCCGGAAATGCCCGAGTGGCTGCGTCTGCTGCAAAGCTTCGGGATCTTCGTCACGGGCTACCTCGCGCGTCCGTTGGGCGGGATCCTGATGGCGCATTTCGCTGACCGGTTGGGACGCAAGAAGGTGTTCAGCCTGAGCATTCTGATGATGGCGTTGCCGTGCTTGCTGATCGGGATCATGCCGACCTACGCCCAGATCGGCTATTTCGCACCACTGTTGCTGTTGGCCCTGAGGGTCCTGCAAGGCGCGGCGGTGGGTGGTGAGGTGCCGAGTGCCTGGGTGTTCGTCGCTGAGCACGCGCCGGTCGGACATCGCGGTTATGCCCTCGGTTTCCTGCAAGCGGGGCTGACCTTCGGTTACCTGATCGGCGCCTTGACGGCGACTTTTCTGGCTCAGGCGTTCACCTCGGCGCAAATCCTCGATTACGCCTGGCGTTACCCGTTTCTGCTGGGCGGTGTGTTTGGCGTGATCGGTGTCTGGCTGCGCCGCTGGCTCAGCGAAACCCCGGTGTTCATGGCGATGCAGGCCCAGCGCGAGGCCGCTGTCGAACTGCCGCTGCGCACGGTGGATTTCCTTCACCTACAACATTGCCTACGCCGCCTGGGCGAGTGTCACACCGCTGCTGTTGATCGGTCTGATGCCATGGAGTCCGTGGATTTGTGTGATCTTCTGCGCGGTGATGGGGGCCGTGGGCATCAGCAGCGCGGTGTATTTCGGTGCGCGAATGCCGCGAGTCGGGCGCTGTTCGGTGGCTGGCGCGGCATGAGGCTGTTTGTGCCGCGACTATTTTTGTAGGACAACCCTGCAACACTCTTCAGAAAATACCTGCAAAGCCGATGGCTAGGCTGTAAGCCGCTTTTTATCTCTGTCCATCGGTGCTTCCCATGTTCAATAAACGCTTGAAGCAGGAGCTGTCGGCTCTTCGCGAAGAACTCTCCAGCCTTCTGCAAGTCAAGGAGAGTCTGGAAAGCGAGATGCTGGTCCTGACTCTTGACTCCGATGGGCGAATTCAATCGGTCAACCAAAACTTCGTCAGTGAGATGCTCTACAAAAGCAATGATCTGATCGGCCGGCACATCGAAGACCTTGTTCCGGTCCATGTGAAATCGGATGAATTCCATAACCGTTTCAAGGCCGCGCTGACCCGTGGCGAGCACTTTGCCGGCGCGGTCCGTTTGCTACGCGGCAACGGTGCCGAAGCCTGGTTGCGTTCGATCATGCAGCCGGTGCGCTCCTCGGACGGCCGTATCAAGAACTTCTCGATTTACTCCAGCGACCTGACCCGTACCATCGAGGCGTCCCGTGAGCATGAAAACCTGATTGGCGCGCTGGTGCGTTCGACGGCAGTGATCGAGTTCGACCTCAATGGCAACGTGCTGATGGCCAACGAGCGTTTCCTCAGTGGCATGGGTTACAGCCTGGCGCAGATCCAGGGTAAACATCACCGCATCTTCTGTGAGCCAGAGGAATACAACAGCGCTGAGTATCAGAACTTCTGGCGCCGTCTGAACGCTGGCGAGTTCGTCGCTGATCGTTTCAAGCGTGTCGATAGCCACGGTCGCGTGGTCTGGCTGGAGGCTTCCTACAACCCGGTGGTCGATGCCAACAACAAACTCTACAAAGTGGTGAAGTTCGCCACGGTGATTACCGATCAGGTCAATCAGGAGCAGGCTGTCGCCGAGGCGGCCAACATTGCCTACAGCACTTCTCAGCAAACCGACCAGAGTGCACAGCGCGGAACTGCCGTGGTGACCCAAGCTGTAGACGTGATGCGTGACCTGGCCAAACACATGCAAACCGCTGGCGAAGGTATCGAAGCACTGAACGAGCAATCGCTGGTGATCGGCACCATCGTCAAAACCATCAGCGGCATCGCCGAGCAGACCAACCTGCTGGCGCTCAACGCGGCCATCGAAGCGGCTCGTGCCGGTGAACAGGGACGTGGGTTTGCCGTGGTGGCGGACGAAGTCCGGCAATTAGCCTCGCGCACCAGTCAGGCGACCGATGAAATTGTCGGCGTCGTGCGTCAGAACCAGGACATGGCGCGCAACGCCGTGGCGCTCATGACTGACGGCAAGCTCCAGGCTGAACAAGGTCTGGCGCTGGCGGCGGAGGCGGGCACGGTGATCGTCGAGATCCAGGACGGTGCGCAGAAAGTGGTGAACGCAGTCGGGCAGTTTGCCAACCAATTATCGACTTGATGCTATCTATCCGGCGCGGGTAGTCCTCAAAAAGGCCTACCTCCCGGTAAGCCTTTCCTCATTCCTGCGTAAGACTCAATCCCCCAACGCTTCCCCCTCACGCCGTGGATCGGCCCCGCCGGCCAACGCGGCTTTCCCCTGCGCATCCTTGACTCGAACAATCGCCTGAGTCCCGCTAGTCATGTCGATCTCGCCCACGCTGTGCCCTTTGTCCTTCAGTGCCTGAATCAGTGCCGGGCTGAACTGACCCTGTTCCAGTTCGGTCGGGCCGTTGCGGCTGCCGAAATTGGGCAGGTTGATGGCGGCCTGTGGGTCGAGGTTCCAGTCGAGCAGGCCAATGGTGGATTTGGCCACGTACTCGATGATCTGCGAGCCGCCAGGGGAGCCGACGGTGGCCAGGAACTCGCCGCTCTGGCGGTCGAAGATCAGCGTTGGTGCCATGGACGAGCGCGGGCGTTTGCCGGGTTCGACGCGGTTGGCGACTTTTTGCCCTTGCTCTTCGGGGATGAACGAAAAGTCGGTCATCTGGTTGTTGAGCAGAAAACCCTGGACCATCAAGTGTGAGCCGAATGCCGCTTCCACGGTGGTGGTCATGGACACGGCATCGCCCTCGTCATCGACTGCCACCACCTGCGAGGTGGAGATGCGCAGCGGCGAGCGGTCCGGCGCGTAGGCGACCTGAATGCCCGGTGGGGTGCCGGGTTTGGCCTGGCCCATGCTGCGATCACCTATCAAGGCGGCGCGGCTGGCCAGGTAAGTCGGGTCGACCAACCCTTTGACCGGCACGGGTACGAAGTCGGTGTCGGCAACGTATTGCGCACGATCGGCATAAGCCAGGCGTTCGGCTTCGGCGATCAGGTGCACGGCTTCAGGGGCTGGCTCTATGCCCGCTGGTTTGCTGGTCTTGACCGGTTTGAGTGGTGCCAGGGCAAAGCGTGGGTCGCGGGTTTCCAGGGCCTGCAAGGTGCCTAGGATTTGTGCCACGGCGATTCCGCCAGATGACGGCGGCGGCATGCCGCACACTTGCCAGCGTTTATAGTCGGTGCACAGCGGCGCGCGTTCCTTGGCCTTGTAGCCCTGGAGATCGCTCAGCGACAGGCTGCCGGGGTTGGTATGGCCCTGAACCTTGGCGACGATCTCTTTTGCGATGGTTCCTGTGTACAGCGCGTCGGGACCTTCCTTGGCGATGCGCTTGAATACCGCGGCGAGTGCCGGGTTTTTCAGCTGTGTACCGACGGCTTTCGGGCTGCTATCGGCATTCAGAAAGTAGGCGGCCATGTCCGGTGAGCGCTGGATAAACGCGTCGGCCGCGATCAACTGATGCAGCCGTGGCGAGATGGCGAAACCTTGCTCGGCGAGTTTGATCGCGGGCTCGAACAACCTCGCCCACGGCAGCCGACCGTGCTTTTGATGGGCCAGCTCCAACGCCCGCAACACACCCGGCGTACCCACCGAGCGCCCGCCGATCTGCGCCTGAGTGAAAGGCATCGGTTTGCCGTCGGCTTGCAGGAACAGTTTCTCGGTGGCGCCAGCCGGTGCGGTTTCGCGACCGTCGTAGGTGCGCACGGCCTTGCCATCCCACAGCACAATCAACGCGCCACCGCCGATGCCCGACGATTGCGGTTCGACCAGCGTCAACACCGCTTGCATGGCAATGGCCGCATCAATCGCCGAGCCACCCTCGCGTAGCATCTCCCGTCCGGCTTCGGCCGCCAGCGGGTTGGCGGCTGCGGCCATGTGTCTGGAGGCGTGCTGCGTCTGCAGGTCGGTGCGATAACCGGAGGTGATTTCCGGCGCGGCCGGCAAGGTCGAGACCGAAGGCGAAGAGGGCGGGGCGTTACACGCGGCGAGGGTTAAAGCGGTGGCGATCAGCGAAAAGGCTGACAGGCGATAGCGGTTCAAGTGGAAGGCTGAGAACACGCGAGGCACTCCGTCCATGGGATAAAAGGTCCAGGGACTTTATCGGTCGAAGGAGTGCTACGCAAATCAGGGGGCGCCCGCCACTTTTCTCGAGGCATAAAAAAACGGCCTACCTTTCGGTAAGCCGTTTTTAGTACTTGGTGGCTACACAGGGACTTGAACCCCGGACCCCAGCATTATGAATGCTATGCTCTAACCAACTGAGCTATGTAGCCAAGTGGCGCGCATTATTCACCTGGAACGACGATGCGTCAAGCGTAAATCTAAAATATTTCTCCACACTTTCAACCGCTTATCCCGCTGACCCGAAAAAACGGGTCACGGGAGGGCATCAACCGAGCTGAAATCTCCCGGTATTCGCACTCAAGGCCTTGCTACCCTGGCTCAAGGTGTCCGCGGCGAGGTTCACCGCTCGCGCGCCTTCGAGCAAGCGTACCGCCGCCTGATCGACTTGCTGGATGTTGCCGCTGACTTCATCAGCAGTACTCGCTTGCTCTTCAACGGCAGTGGCGATTTGTGCCAGGGTGTCGGTGACGCTTTGCACCGCGCTGGCGATTTCCCCCAGGCGTTCGCCGAGACCGGTGACGGCTTGCGCATCCGATTGCGCCTGGCCGCAGGCGGCTTCCATCAGGCTTACCGCTTCGTTCACGGTGCTGCGCAGGCTGTCGACGGTGCCGGCGATCTGCGCGGTGGAGGACTGGGTGCGTTGCGACAGGCTGCGCACTTCATCGGCCACCACCGCAAAGCCGCGACCTTGCTCGCCAGCCCGTGCGGCCTCGATGGCGGCGTTGAGGGCCAGCAGGTTGGTCTGCTCGGCCACGCCGCGAATGGTATCGACCACCAATTGAATCTGCTGCCCTTGCTCGCTGACCCGACCCAGTGCCGCCGCCGTGTCATTCAACCGCTGATTGAGTTGCTGAATACTCGCTGTCGTACGCTGGCTGTCACGGCTGCTATCGGCGGCGATGCGCTGGGTATGCTGAGCGCTGCCAGACGCCTGTTCGCAACTCTGGGCGACCCCTTGGGAGGTCGCGGCCAATTGCGTGGCCGCGGCGGCGATCTGGCTGATCTGCAACTGCTGGGCTTCGACTTCGCCAAGGGCACCGCTGGAGTGATCGTTGAGGGTGCGCACCGCGTTGCTCAACTGCAGGGTTTCGTGATCGACTCCCAGCAAACTGTTGCGCAGTTGCACCACGGCGACGTTAAGCGAGGTGCTGATCGCCGCTAGTTCGTCGCGCCCCTGAACCGGTACTTGCAGGCTCAGGTTGCCGTCGCGCAGAGCTTCGGCCAGCAGTGTGATGCCGCTGGCGCTGCGACGGATCGAGGCCTGTAAACAGATGAACAGGTACAGCGCGGCTAATAGCAGGCAGCCAAAAATCGTCGCCACCAGGATGAACTGGCGGATGGCCGAACTGTGGTAATAATCCAGCCGTTGATCCAGAGAAACCAGCGATTGCTGGCGCAACGAGGCAAGGTTACCGAGGAGGGCGTCGAGACTGCGTTCGAAGTCTTCGGGCTTGAGGTTGATGCTGCCACCGAAGACGCCGTCGTCCAGCACTTTCAAACCGGCATCCAGCTGCTTGAGGCTGTCGTGGTATTGCCCGGCCCAGGTTTGCAGGGCGCTGGGCAGGCGCGCTTCCAGCAAGCTGCCAGTTTTCACCAGCTGTTCCCGAGCGTCGCCGATGCGGCTGCGCAAGTCGCGCAATTGCAGGCGGCTTTGCAGAGTGAACTGCCCGGACACCACCGAAGCTTGACCAACCGCGGCGAGGCGACCGACCCGTTCGATCAGGTCCGGTGCGTGTTGAGTGGAGATCTGCGTCAGCAGATAAGTTTCCAGCCATGGCGCGAGGGTCAGGCGATTGTCCATGGCGATTTGTTCGCGCAAGGCTTGCAGGGCGCTCAAGGCATTGGTGAAGCGATCATAGCCGTCCGGCCACCATCCAACGCTGCTCAGGCTTTTCGAATCCAGGCCGGTGAGGGCGCTTTGCAGGGCTTGATAGCGGGTGAGGGTCTCGCCCTCGGCGCCTTCGGTTTTCAAGGCATTGCCCAAGTCTGTGATTGCTTGGGCCACGGCCGGCTGAACCGTGTCGAACGCTGCCATCGCCGCGATGGTTGCTGGCGTCGGCTGGCGATTGGTTTCGGTGGCGCGCCAGCGCGCGGCGCGGTCACGCTGGGCGGCGAGCAAGTTGTCGAGCGCATCCAGGGCAATCAATTGCCGGACCCCGGCGCGTTCGCCGGCGATCAGGCTCAACTTGTCACGATAGTCCTGGCCGATCATCCACAAGCTGCCTGCCAGTGGCAGGATAAACAGCAGAAACAGCAGCTGAAATTTGCGCGCGAAGCCGAAACGCCCCAGCAGCCCGATCCCCGGTGATAAAAAAGCCTGCATGCCCCATGACTCCTCTGGACACCACGCACCATTGGCGTGCGTCGAGGCCATGGCGACCGCGACTGATGTCCTTCTAAAAGGCCTCGAAAGTTCACCTTGGTCCGCTCTGTAGGCCGACTCTGTAGCGAAACTTCCCATTCTCGGTCCCCTTTGTAAGGGGCCGCGTTGAAGCGGATAAGCAAGGCAAGATTCAGACCATGGCTTTGCGCTATCACCTTTTTGAGGTCGTTAGCAAGCTAAGGGGATGGCGCGACTGCACCGAAAAATGGCACATTGACCGACCTGCCTGTGCGCACCCATCCGCAGTACGGAAACTCTCATGGCCATCAGCAACGCTCAGTCCGCCGCGACATCGACGCCCGCTCCTTCACAAAGCAGTCCGCTGGTCATGCGCATCATCGGCGCGGTGGCGCTGGCGCACTTGATCAACGACCTGATTCAGGCGGTGCTGCCGTCGATCTATCCGATGCTCAAGGCCAACTATGGCCTGACCTTCACCCAAGTCGGCCTGATTACCCTGACCTTTCAATTGACGGCCTCGTTGTTGCAGCCGTGGGTGGGTTACCACACGGATCGCCATCCCAAGCCCTGGCTGTTGCCGGCCGGCACTGTCTGCACATTGATCGGCATTTTGATGATGTCGGTAGTCGGCAACTTTCCGATGATTTTGCTGGCAGCAGGGTTGATCGGCATCGGCTCGTCGACTTTTCACCCGGAAGCTTCACGCGTCGCGCGACTGGCCTCGGGCGGGCGCTTCGGCCTGGCGCAATCGACGTTTCAGGTCGGCGGTAATGCGGGCTCGGCCTTCGGGCCGTTGTTGGCGGCGGCGATCATCATTCCCTATGGTCAGGGCAATGTGGCCTGGTTCGGCGTGTTCGCACTGTTTGCGTTGTTCGTGCTGTACCGGATCAGCCGCTGGTACGCCAATCACTTGAACCTGTTCAAACTCAAACAAGGTCAGGCAGCGACGCACGGTTTATCAAAAGGCCGGGTGATCAGTGCGTTGGTGGTACTGGGGTTGCTGGTGTTCTCCAAGTATTTCTACATGGCCAGTCTCACCAGTTACTTCACGTTCTACCTGATCGAGAAATTTGACCTGTCGGTGGCCAGTTCGCAGCTGCATCTGTTCCTGTTTCTCGGTGCGGTAGCGGCGGGGACCTTCTTCGGCGGGCCGATCGGCGACAGGATCGGGCGCAAGGCAGTGATCTGGTTCTCGATCCTCGGTGTGGCGCCGTTCACGCTGCTGCTGCCCCATGTGGACCTGTTCTGGACCAGTGTGTTGAGTGTGGTGATCGGTTTCATTCTGGCCTCGGCGTTCTCGGCCATCGTGGTGTATGCGCAAGAACTGGTGCCGGGAAATGTCGGGATGATTGCCGGAGTGTTCTTCGGCCTCATGTTCGGTTTCGGTGGGATTGGTGCGGCGTTGCTCGGGCATTTGGCGGATATTCGCGGCATCGAGTATGTGTACTTCCTGTGTTCGTTCTTGCCGCTGTTTGGGGTGTTGGCGATCTTTCTGCCAAGAACCAAAAAAGTCTGAACCAACATCCCTCCACTGTGGGGACCGGCGAGCTCGCTAAGCTTCCACAGTGTTTCGCAAGTGGGGCCGATGATTCTGTTCGGCCCAAAAAGCCCGCCTCAAAAAATCCACATCGGCAGATTCGCCACCAGGCGGACCTCGTCGTAGCTACCGTCGATCTGCCCGCCCGTGGCCCGATGGTTGTAGACAATGGTGCGAAACACCGCGTTTTTCAGTGCTCCGGATTGCACCACGTACGCCACCATTAAACCGTTTTCGTCGTGTTTGGCATTGTCCAGACCCCGCACGTTGTAACCGGTATTGCGCCCGTTACGGTCGCCGCTGTAATGGGTGCCGTCGATGTCCCAGCCTTTTGCGTGCCACAGACTGGTCGTCAGGCCCGGTACCCCTAAAGACGCCAGATCCAGGTCGTAGCGCAGTTGCCAGGACTTCTCGTTCGGGCCGTTGTAGTCCGAGTACAACGAGTTGGCCATGTAATTGCCCGTGGACTCCCAGACGTAATCGAAATACTCGTCGCCAAACACCTGCTGCCAGGCCAGAGTCAGGCTGTGGGCCCGGTGCGATGCGGTGAACGCCAGGCTGAAGGCGTCATTGTCGATGTAGCCCAGGCGCTGCTCGCCCTGATCCTCGGTGTGGTAGTAATTCAGTGCAGTCTTGAGCGCAATCTCGCGCCGATCCCCGATCAACTGGGTCAATCCCAGATAGGTCTGCTGCCACATGTCCTCGAAGCGTGAGGTGTAGAGGCTGACGTCCAGACCGTAAGGGGTTTTGGCCATTCCTCCGAGGTAGGAAATACGCGACCCCGAATACGCCCGGTTACCGAAGGTGGTGGTGAGTTTTTCGCTGCCGGTACCGGTACGTGGAATTGCCCGTTCGAAGCTGCCGGCCTGCAATGACAGCCAATCGAGTTCGTTGCTGAACAGGCCTACGCCCTGAAAGCTCGAGGGCAGGGCGCGATTGTCCTTGTAACGCAGAATCGGGTTGTCGGTGAGCAAGCGACCGGCCTTGATTTCCGTGCTGGAAAAACGCAGCCGCAGATCACCGACACCCAAACGACTCCAGGTCGGTAGCGCATCGCCATCGCTGTCCACCAGCACCCGATCGCCACCATTGGCGACACGCCCATGTCCGCGCTCCAGGTTGATGGCGCTGAACAATGAAGCGTCCAGCCCGAAGCCGACCGCCCCTTGGGTATATCCGGAGCTGTAGTTGAGCATCGCGGTTTGCACCCAGGTTTCACGGATGCGGGTCCGCTCCAGGCCATCTTCTTTCTTGATCCCCAGGTAGGTAGAACGTCGGGTGTGTTGGTTGGCATAGTAATGGCGCAAGTTCAGCCCCAAATGGCTGCCGTCGACAAAACCCGGGGCCTGGGCTTGAGTGGTCGGCGTTTCATCCGCAGTTACAATCAAAGGGCTGCTGACGGCAATGCTGGCCATCAGAAGTACACGAAAATCCATTTCGATAAGTCTCTAGAGGAACAAATCAGGCGCACGTCGCTAATGCTGTCAGTGAAGAAATTTGAGCAACAAAAATCCTGTGGGAGCGAGGCTTGCCCGCGAAGAATGCACCGCGATTTTTCAGCGATTACGCGTTATCGTTCTTCGCGGGCAAGCCACGCTCCCACAGGCGAGACGGCGGGCTGGGCCAGTGGCGAATCGTGCCGCGCCAGTTTTCATAGGTCTTGCCGAGCCGAAGCAACCACTGGTCTGCGAAGCGCGGAGCGATCATCTGCAGGCCGATCGGCATGCCTTGGTCGGTAAAGCCGCAGTTGATTGACAGGGCTGGCTGCTCGCCCATGTTCCACGGCACAGTGAAGACGATGTGCTCGAACGGCAGGCGCGGGTCATTGGTGGGCGAGGCCCATTCAGCCGCAAAGGCACTGACCTGGTTGGTCGGCGACAACACCAGGTCGACATTATGAAAGACCTCGGCTGCCCGGCGCCGGATTTCGAACGTCTGGTTGAACCCCTCAACCGCCTGCACGGCGCTCAGGTTCTCGGCCGCTGCCGCCCAGTCGCGAATGTAGGGCAAGACCTGATCGAACCGTTCGGGGCTCAGGGCCTGCAACTGACTCCACTGTCGCGCCTGCCAGAATTGATCCAGGCCCTGGAGCACGGCGCGGTCCATCAGTGGCTTGATCTGACGTACCTGGGCGCCCCTGCTTTCGAATAGGCGAGCCGCTTCCCGAACCGCCGAGCACACCTGTTCGTCTGGTTGAATGCCACAGCCGGGATCGAGCATCAGACCGATTTTCAGCCCTTGGACCGACAACTGTCCCAGGGCCCAATCGCCTTGTTCCGGTAGCAGGCTGGTGGCATCCCGAGCATCGGGGCGGGACAGGTAGCGCATCATCAGCGCACAGTCATCCATGCTGCGGGTCATGGGGCCGGCACAACGGCCGGTGTAATAGGGGTCGATGGGGATGCGCCCGAGTGTCGGCTTGAACCCCGCCAGGGCGCACCAGGCTGCGGGCAAACGGACCGACCCGCCGATGTCGGTGCCGACATGCAGCGGCCCATAGCCGGCCGCTGCTGCCGCCGCCGCGCCGGCACTGGAGCCTCCGGGATTGTTCGCCAGGTTCCAGGGATTACGTGTCACGCCGTGGAAACTCGACAGCCCCGACGACAACATCCCGTAGTCCGGAACCGTTGTCTTGCCCAGGACTATCGCTCCGGCCTCACGCATCCGCGCCGCCGGTGGTGCGTCGGCTGTGGCCGGGATCAGCTCGGTCGCGGCGCAGCCCAGGGGAATGCAGTCGCCTTGCGTCGCTATCAACTCCTTGAGTGTCACGGGTAAACCATCGAGCAGACCACGGGGTTGGCCCCGGCTCCAGCGCTCGCTGGCGGCAGCCGCCTGTTCCCGGACCCGTTGCGGGTCAAAGGCGTACAAGGCATTAAGATGGGGTTCCCAGCGCTCGATGTGGGCCAGCAAATGGTCGTAGTATTCCAGCGGTGACAGTTCCTTGCTGGCGAACAACACCAACAGTTGCACCGCCGATAGATCATGCAAATCGTTGACGCAGCTCATGCCAATTGCCGTCCTTTGGTATTCAGGGGCAAGCGCCGCGACCGGCGGCGCGAAAAGGTCAGGCTCAGGCGCCTGGAACCACCGAAACGTCAGCCACCGACGAGGAGCGAAAGACGAAGAACAACGCCATGAGTGCCCCGACGGCCCCCATGACCACGCAATAGCCTACGCAGACCCAAGGGCTCCACGGCATCAGTCCGATCAGCAGAAGCGGTGTGGTACTGGCCCAGAGTGCGTAGGCAATATTGTAGGTAAAGGAGATACCGGACACCCGGATCCGGGTCGGAAACAACCCCACCATTACCGAGGGCACCGCACCCACTACGCCGCAGGTCAGGCCGGCCAGCGCATAGGCCACGCTGATCCAGTAGCCGCCACTGATCAGGCTGGCGTAAAGCACCGCGGTCCCCACCGGCAGCAGCAGGCTATAAACCAGCACCGCGCGCCAGGCGCCGATCCGGTCCACCAGTAATCCAGCCAGTACACAGCCGATATTCAGGAACACTATGCCCAGGCTGCTCAGCGCGAACGTATGGCTGGCGCTCATGCCGAAGCTCTTCTGCATGACAGTCGGGGTGATCACCACCAGCACCACCACCGCCGATGTCAACACACAGGTCAAAAGCATCGCCGGCAGGATGGATTTGCGGTGATCGCGCAATACTGTCCGTAATGGAAACTCCGCATCCAACTCACGTCGCGCCTGCAAGGCCATGAACACCGGCGTTTCACTCAGCCAGCGCCGCAGCCAGACCCCGATCACCCCGAATACACCACCCAGCAGGAAGGGGAGGCGCCAGGCGAAGTCGAGTATCTCGGCGGGGCTATAGAGCCGCGCCAGGAGGGTTGCGGTCAGTGCCCCCAGCAGATAGCCAAATGTTAATCCGGCCTGCAGCACACCCAGGGCATAGCCACGACGCCTGACCGGTGCATGCTCGGCCACGAACACCCAGGCGCTAGGCACTTCGCCGCCCACAGCGGCGCCTTGCAGCACCCGCAACAGAAGCAGCGTCAAGGGCGCCCAGTAACCGATCTGTTCGTAGGTCGGCATGATTCCGATCAACAGGCAGGGCAAAGCCATCATCAGGATGCTCAGGCTGAACACCCGCTTGCGCCCCACCCGGTCTGCGAAATGCGCCATCAGGATGCCGCCCAGCGGACGGGCCAGATAGCCGGTGACGAAAATTCCGAAACTTTGCAGCAAGCGCAGCCACTCAGGCATCTCTGGCGGAAAGAACAACTGGCTGAGGGTCAGGGCGAAGAACACAAAGATGATGAAGTCGTAGATTTCCAGCGCACCACCCAGCGCCGCCAGGCCCAGGGTCTTGTAGTCAGACCGGGAAAAGCGACCGGGTTGTGGATCAATGTGGGCCGTCATAAAGGGACTCTAAACAGGAACTCATGAAAACTCGCGACTGAAACAGCATTCGAAACCACGCCCTTGAACAGGCAGTGTCGTTCGAATGAAGCCATCAGGTACATAGCCGGTAATGGTCCATCCAATTACCGGGCGGGACAACCAGACAATGCATCTGGGTTGCTTTTTAGGGCAAATCTGTACATTGAGTTTTTGCGTGTTTAACCAATAATCGGGCACTTCCTAACCCTGGATATTGAGCGCAACATGGAAGAAATTCAGCGTAATTTCGACGATTTTAATCACCCGGACGTTGAAGCGATCGCGATTATCCGCGGTCGCGTGTTGCAGGCATTGCAACAATATTTGCTGGAGCGCGACTTCAAGCAGCTGATGCCCATTCTCATGTCGCCCATCACTGACCCCTTGAACCATGCGGTCTACCCCGCTGAACTCCAGTACGAAACGCGGCGCCTGAAACTGACCGCCAGCATGATCTTCCATAAACAGCTGGCATTGACCGCCAGAGGTCATGACAAGATATTTATCGTGGCGCCGAACATTCGTCTGGAAAAAGCCGAGATCAAGGATTCTGAGAACCACTTGCTGGAATTCTCCCAGTTCGACTTCGAAATACGTGGCGGCAACATGCACCAGGTCATGGCGCTGATCGAAGGCTTGATCAAGCACACCTTCGCCGAGGTCAGGCAACACTGCTCGGCCCAGCTGGCCCACCTCAATCGCCAGCTGCCGCACTACGAGACGCACTTTCCGATATACAGCTCGGACGAGTTGCGCGCCGAGTATGGCGACGACTTCGAGAAGATCATGTCGGCCAAGGCCCACACGCCGTTCTTCGTCACCAACTACCGCCGGGAATTCTATGATCGCGAAACACCCGGCAAGCGCGGCCAGTACAACAACTACGACCTGATCTATCCCGACAGCTATGGCGAAGCCCTGTCGGGTGCCGAACGAGAGTTCGAGTACGAACAGATCATCTACCGCATGGAAGAGTTGTCGATGGACCTTGCGCCCTTCGCCAATTACCTCCAAGTCGCCAAGCGCGGCCTGCTTCATCCGAGCGCCGGCGGCGGGCTGGGGATCGAGCGACTGCTGAAGTTTATCTGCGGCAAACGTCGCATCCGCGATGTTGCGCTGTTCGACCGCACCGTCGGTACCAGCTTCCTGTTCTGACCCACCGTCACTTTTGCGCTGCCCCGCTTTCAGGCGGCGGCAGGCGCTGCTCTGGAGAAAAACCATGCCCGCGTTGCGTATCCACTGGTGCTCACCGCTCGACAGCGGTCAACAAAAGGCTTCCGAGAAATACAACACTGGTGCCCTGGACTTTGCCGGTATTGTCGACTTCGCTCAGGAAGCCGATGAGTTGGGGATCGACTCGTTGCTGATGGGTATCAGCTACCACATGCCTGACCCGCTGCCAATGATCGGCGCCCTGGTCCGAGAGACCAGCCGAGTCAAATTCATCCTGGCGTATCGCCCCGGCCTGCTGCCGCCGACGTTGTTCACGCAGATCGTCAATACCGTGTCGTGGATGTCCGACAAGCGTATTGCATTGAACCTGGTCGCCGGTATTTCCCCCGATGAACAAGCCTTTTATGGCGACTTCGTGGCCCACGATGGACGTTATGAACGCACCAGCGAATTCCTCGAGATTTTGCATCGTTTCTGGAAAGGCGAAACGCCCCTGACCCATCACGGCGCTCATTACCGTATCGAGCAAGCGCAATTGGGACTGCCTTTCAAGGACAACGAACGTCCACACATCTATTTGAGTGGCGCTTCGGAAATCGCCCAGCAGATCGCCGTGAAACACAGCGATTGCTGGTTACGCTACGGCGACACGCCGCAGGGTATCGCCGAGGCCAGCCGGGCAGTGCTCGAGGCGGGTTGTTCGGTGGGGATTCGCATGCATGTGCTGGCTCGGGAAACCCGTGCGCAAGCCCTGTCGGCCGTTGAAAGCATGATGGAAAACCCGGATGAGCAGCATCGCGAATGGGTTCGTCAGTTCGTCGGGCGTTGCGACTCCGAAGCCGTCAAGACTTCGTTCCGTCTGGCCGACAAGGCTGAACATGACTGGCTGTCGCCAATGCTCTGGTCCGGTGCCGTGGCCTACCGTGGCGGCCCGGCGCTGTGCGTGGTCGGCAGCTATCAGGAAGTGGCCGAATATCTGCTGGAATACAAGAAAGTAGGGGTCAGCGAGTTCATCTTTTCCGGCTGGCCGACTCGTGACGAAATGCGCGGTTTCTGTCGCCATGTGTTGCCACGCCTGCGCAAGCTCGAGGCCGAACTGGAAAGCCAGCATGCATGACACAGCCCGGTTGCGGCGTTTCGGTGCCGGCCTGCTGTTCGCGCTGTTGGCGGAACAAACGGTGCTGTTCGCAGTACCGTTGATGATCTTCCAGCTCACCGGCAATGTCCGTTACTCCGGAGTGGCGTTCGCTCTGGAGTGGCTACCGGCACTGCTGGCCTATCCGTTTGCCGGACTGCTGGCGGACCGCTTCGGCGGGCGTCTGCTGTTTCGCCACGCCAATACCGCGCGAGCGGTGAGCCTGGGGTTGACTGCCGGGGTCTGCTGGTATGCGCCAATGCTTACGGTCTGGGCCTTGATCGGCAACGGCATCGTGCTCTCGCTGCTGATGGCGCCGGTGCGTATGGCGGTGGAAAAGAGCGTACCGCTGATCGCTGGCCCCGAACGCCTGGCCCACTGCCAGTCCCTGGTGCAGAACATGGAGCTGCTGGCCATGGCGCTGGGCCCGGCGCTGGCGGCACTGCTGGCGATGTACGCCGACAAGCGCCTGCTTCTGGGGCTGGCGGCGCTGGCATTCGCCGCGGCGGGTGTGTGTTGGAAAGGCCTGCCCAATACCCAGTCGGCCAGCCCGCCGAAGAGCATCCGCAAGGACCTGGTCCTGGGCTGGAGTCTGTTATTGAACAATCCGCCGGTCTTATCCCTGGCGCTGCTCAATTTCACCATCAACCTGGCCTTTGCCTGCGTTCTGAGTGCCAATGCCTTTGTCATCAGTGGCGTGTTCGGTGCCGCCGACGGGGTGTTCGGCCTGATGAACGCCGGGGCCGGTGCACTGGGCTTGCTCAATTTCATTCTGGTGCCGCGGCTGTTGGCGCGGATGTCGATCTACCGCCTCGGTACATGGGGTTTTGCCTTGCTCTGCCTGGGGCTGATCTGTATGGGCGCGGCCAGCGGTGTAGCGCTCTATGCCATCAGTTTTCTCCTGGCGATGGCCGGCTGTGCCTTGTTCAACGTGTTCAATCGGACTCAGCGTATCAAGGCGATTGCCGCCGACCACTTGGGCAAGGTGATGGGCCCGTTCTACCTGGTCAACCTGCTGTCCTACCCATTGGGCGGCCTGCTGACCGCCAGTATCGGCCATGAGTACGGAGTCCAGACATTGATCCTGGCCCTCGCGCTGCTGCTCGCCATCCCCGGCGCCTTGCTGTTCAACCTGACCACCCGGCGCTTTCGCACCGCCCTGGACTTTCCCCCCTCAGCCATGGAGGCAACGCAATGAAAGGATCGCAAGACTGCCTGATTGCAACCGTCGAATCGGATTCGCACATGTGGAATCTGGTTTATCTGCAGCTGTGGTTGGCGGAGCACGGTTTCAACGTCAAGAACCTCGGCAGTTGCACTCCGGTGGAGGTGGTTCTCGCCACCCTTGAGCTGCGGCGCACGCAATTGTTGGTGGTCAGCAGCGTCAACGGCCATGGACATTTCCAGGGGCTGGAGCTGATTCGTCAGGTGCGTCAACAGCACCCGGATCTGCATTGTGTCATCGGTGGCAAGTTGACCACCTCGGAAGACCACACGCGGGCGGTTCGCCAGGAGCTGCTGGCCGCCGGTTTCAACGAGGTGTTCATCGGCCCCGACGCCATCGAGAACTTCGAAAACTACCTGAACACCCTTGAGCGCTCGAAACCTGCGCTCGTCCTGGGTACCGGCACGGCACCGTGCTGGACCTGAGTCCAGCCCTCTTTTTTTCACAGGATCGAATCGATGCATATCGTTATCGTCAATCGCTGGCCGCGTTTCCAGGACCCAAGTCGCTGGGACAATGAACTGACCCGCTACGAAGAGTTCTTCGATCATCAGCGACATCGGATCAGCTATGTGGTCGACGGCCTTGGCGCCGAGGGCGTACTGGCCCCCCGGGAGCACATCGCCCATCTGGTACAGGTCGATGACGTCAATCAGTACCCTCAGTTGTTGGCAGGCGTTCAGGAAATCATCGATCGCGTCGGTCCCGTGGACCAATTAATCGCGCTGTCGGAGTTCACTCTGGAGATCGCGGCGTGGGTACGACAGACCCTGAACATTCCTGGTCACGGCCTGGAGCAGGTGGCGGTTTACCGCGACAAGGCACGAATGAAAGAAGTCCTCCAGGAACACGGCCTGGCGGTGCCACCGTTCATTCGCTGCAATGACGTGAAACAGGCGCTGGAGTTCGCCGATGTTGTCGGCTATCCAGTGATCGTCAAACCGGTGGATGGCGCCGCCAGCATCGGCGTCGCCAAGGTCGAGGACGCCCAGGCCCTGCGCGTGATACTCAGCGAAGTGGACCTGGGGCGCTATGAAGTCGAGGCCTTCATCCAGGGCCAGACTTATCACATCGACGGTTTCACCGATGACAGCGCCGGGGTGCCTTTCCAGGTGGTGTCGCGCTATATCAACAGCTGCCTGGATTTCGCCAACGCCAAACCGCTGGGTTCAGTGATCCTCCAGTCTTCGGAGTTGCGCACCCGGATCGAAGTCTTCAGCGAGTCCTGCCTGCGGGCATTGGACCTGCGCAACAGCGCCTTTCACCTGGAGATATTCGTCGAGGCGGATGGCTCGCTAGTGTTCCTTGAAGTGGGAGCCCGGGTGGGCGGCGCCGAAGTGCCACATCTGATCAACAAAGTCTTCGGTGTGAACCTCTATGAGCATTGGCTCAAAGGCCTGGCCGGTGAGCGCGTGCCCTTGCCGACGATCCAGGCGGATCCCAGCGGTGGCTGGCTGGTCGTCCCCAAACCGGCACAACTGCCATGCCGGGTAATCGAGGCGCAAACGCTGCGCCCGCACCTGAACTCGCTCTGGCGAGAACTGCTGCCCCGGCCCGGACAGATCCTTGAAGCCGGCGGCAGCTACGACGCCCTGCACAGCGGTCGCTTCATTTTCACCGACGCGAGCGAAATGGATATCGAGAGCGACATCCACCACGCGATCAAGAACTTTCACTTCCAGGCCGAACCGATATGAACATTGCCATTACCTCTGAAATGGCCGACGCCCCCTTGCTCGGCGAGTTGAATCGCTACCTCAGTGCGGTGGACCGACGTGCCGTCGCCACCCTGGGGGAACGGTTGGTCGATGCCGCTGGCGGTGTTGACGGGCTCGCGGACTACAAGCTGATGGTGGCCTATGGCGGCGGCAAGGACAGTTCCTACACCGTATCGCTGATCCGCGCCGTGCAACTGCACCTGAACGTACTGCATGGCCGCACCTTCTTCTTGCGCATTGCCAATATGCGTCACGCCGGGGTCCCGGATGCGGTCATGGCGAACATCGACCGGGTCTATCGGGCCCTGCACCTGTATGACGATCCTCGGGTCGAGATGCTGGTGGTCGATCACCAGCAGATTCGCCCGTTCGAACGTCACTTGCCATTCCCCGAGCAGGTGCGCGCGATGAACCGCTTCGATGTGCTGATGAACGGCCATCGTACCGCTGGCGACGGCCGCCCGACGTTCTGTAACAGTTGCAACCTGGCGGTCGCCGACTTCTACGGGCGTGCGGCCTGGTGGCAAGGCGGTGTCGACGCGGTGGTCACGGGTGATTCGCGCAAGGAACAGAAGCATTACTTCACTTGGATCATGCGCCTGGCCCAACGTTTGGGGCTGAACGTCGACGAGTGTCGGCGCCAGGGATTTCGCGGCCTGCTCCAGGCCCTTGATGGGGTGGCCCAGGTGTATTTCGTCGAACTGTTCGGTGAGGGCTTCGACGAACAGCGGGCTGAACGTAGGGTGGCCAGCGGCAGCGAAAGCGCCGACCCGGACTTCATCAGCATCTACGACCTGGTGAGCTACCGGGTGGAAGACCACTGGGAGTTGATTACCGAGTTTCTCGGTTTCCGCTTCGAAGAACTGGCGTTCAGTTTCACCGAATCAGACTGCGCGAACCCCATGCTGATGGCGCACTTTCGCGGGCTCAAGGCGCAGTACGTACAGGGTCGTCACTACCATGACGGTATCAGCGAATACCTGGAGCTGGCCCAGGGCTTGATGCGCAAAAAGGAAATGCCCCAGCGCCTGATCGACCTGGCACTGTCGGCCTACGCCGGGGCCGAAGGCAAGGACGCTCGTCGGGCGCTGGCGAACCGTTTCGCCAACGAGGCGTTCGGGCTCGACGAGATACAACTGACTTGTCTGCAGTTCGCGCCCTTCGTCGAGCGTGGCCGCGAGCTGTCGAGCTTCATCACGACCTGTCACCCTGAGCGCCTGGCAGATCTGGAGGACCTTCACGGTGTCCTGGCCGGTAGTCGCCAGGACAGCGCTCTGAGCCTGTGGCTGAACCAGGTCAGCGGCTTGCCGTTGCCGGCGCTACGTAGTCTGTACGCCCATCAACAGATCGATTTCGATAGCGACAGCAGCCTGATTGCCCGGGTTCGCGCCGGTGATCCGCATAAGGGCCGGATAACCCGTTTCGACCCGGCCACGGGTGAAAACGTGGTTGAACTGGTGTCGGGGCGCTAAGTGATGGACATGACAGGAGGTCATTTCCAGCGCTTCATCGAGCAGGCCCGGGAACGGCGCGAACTGGTGGTGCAACCACGCATGGGCTTCGGCGGACTGGCGCCGATGCGCGCCGGGTTGGCCGCGGTGGCCGGGTTGCCCTGCGCCACCATCGGAACCATCACCCTGGACAGCTACACCCGGGTCGGTGATTACCAGAGCGCGCTGCAGTGCCTGAACAGCGACAGCCCACTGAACGGTTTCCCGATCATCAGCCATCCGCTGGAAGCGGTGCGTGGCATGCTCGATGGGCTCTACGGCCCGTCGTTCCCGATCCAGGTCCGCCATGGCACCGCCCAACCGCAGCATGTTTTCAAGCGGTTGGCGGCCCTCGGACTCGACGCCACCGAAGGCGGCCCGGTGTCCTACTGCATGCCTTACAGCCGTTTGCCACTGGCGCGGGCAGTCGAGGCTTGGGCGCAAAGTTGTCAGTTGCTGGCCGATGCCACTGCCCATGGTCATATCGAGAGCTTCGGCGGTTGTTTGCTGGGTCAGCTGTGCCCGCCGTCAATGCTGATCGCGATGACCTTGCTCGAGGCTTTGTTCTTTCGCCAGCAGGGCATTCGCAGCGTCTCGTTAAGCTACGCCCAAGGCACGTCCATGGCCCAGGATTTCGGAGCTTTGCAGGCCCTGCGCGAACTGGCTGCCGACTATCTGGACGGCGTCCATTGGCATGTCGTGGTGTATTCCTACATGGGGGTCTTTCCCTCCACCGGTCATGGTGCTCGCCGCCTGATCTATGACAGTGCGCGCCTGACCCAGGCTGCCGGCTGCGAGCGATTGATCGTCAAGACCGTTGCCGAATCCCGGCAGATTCCATCGGTCGAGGACAACCTCGAAGCCCTGGCAATGGCGGCCGAAGCCGCCGCGGGCGACGCATTGGAGATCGACCCGGTCAGTGAAGGCTATCGCCAGGAAGTGTTGTTCGAGGCACGGCAACTGGTGGAAAGCACGCTGGACCTGCACACCGATATTGGCGTCGCGTTACTCCAGGCTTTCGCCCGTGGGCGGCTCGACATTCCCTACTGCCTGCACCCCGACAACCCTGGCCGCGCCACGACCCGCATTGACGACCACGGTGCCTTGCGTTGGGGCAATGTCGGTGGCCTGCCGTTGCCCCAGAGCTGCGGTCTTTCTTCGACCGGACCGGGTATTACCTCGTCCGAATTGTTCCAGATGTTGCATTACACGGTGAACCGTTATGACCAACCCTTGCACTGACTCCACTTTGGCGCCGCTGATTCTGGTCGACGCCTATTCCACCGGCGCTCTGCTGGCCCAGGCTTTGGCGGAGCATCGCCCACTGCTGCATGTGCGTTCACGCAACGACATGCCACCGGCCTTTGCCGCGAGTTGCCCGCAGACACTGTTCCGCGTGCACTACGGCGTACATGAGGAAGGCCTTGAACCGTTGCTGGAAAAGCTCGCGGCCCAGGCGCCAGCGGCGGTGTTGACCGGCAGCGAATTTGGTGTCGAATTGGCGGATTTGCTGGCCGCCCGTCTCGGCCTGCCCGGTAATGATCCCGAATACTCTGCCGCCCGTCGTGACAAATCACTGATGGCCGAACAGGTCGCTGCTGCCGGATTGCCGGTGGCTGCGCAACTGCGTACCGCCTCCAGCGCAGAGGCTCTGGCCTGGTTCCAGGCTCGTGGCGAATCGACGGTGGTGGTCAAGCCACTGGACAGTGCGGGCTCCGATAATGTGTTCATCTGTCACGATGCCGCTCAACTGCATGCGGCCATCGACTGCATTCTCGGCGCTACTAACCTGATGATGCGCAGCAACCGGGCGCTGTTGTTGCAGGAATACCTGGAGGGCGACGAGTACGTTATCAACAGTGTCAGTCATCAGGGCGAGCACTGGATCACTGATGTCTGGAAATGCACCAAGACGTTGAGCGCCGACGGTCGCAAGATCTATGACCGTGAAGACCTGTTGCCCGCCGATGCGCCGGAGCTTGATGGGCTGATCGATTACGTCGAAGGCGTGCTCGATGCCTTGGCCATCACCCACGGTCCGGCCCATACCGAAGTGATCCTCACGACTCGCGGCCCGCGCCTGCTGGAAACCGGTGCCCGTCTTTCCGGGCTGGCCAACCCACCGGCGCTGCAAGCGGCGACTGGCAACGACCAGGTCGCGCTGACCTGCACCAGCTATCTGGAGCCGGCCCGACTGGCATCGTTTCCCAAGCGCTATCGCTTGCAGCAGCACGCCCGCGGACTAAACCTGATCGCCCGCCATAGCGGCGTCTTCGCCCAACTCGATGTACGCAAGCGCCTGGAGGCTCTGCCGAGCTTTTACAACGCGCGCTTTCGTTTTACCGAAGGTCGCCCAAAAACGCCGACCATCGACCTCAACAGCTCGCCGGGTGCCGTATTCCTTGTGCACCCGAGCGCCGACAGAATCCGCCAGGACCATGAAACCTGGCGTGAATGGGAGAAAGACTGGTTGTAGTGACAGACGCCCCATCCCCGGGGTTTTCAATCATCACAGGAAGACACTTATGAGCGCTCATACCCGTACTAAACGATTGACGGTTCCGCAACTGGTCGCGATGAAGGGCCAACAGAAAATCGTATCCCTTACGGCGTACTCCAGCTCTATTGCCAGGTTGATAGACCCAATCGTCGATTTCATTCTGGTCGGTGACTCTACTGCTATGGTCGGCTATGGTCGGGCCTCGACGCTGAGTATGCAGCTCGAAGAAATCATCGGACACACCCGGGCCGTGGTCGACAGCACGCGCCTGTCTTGCGTCATCGCCGACATGCCTTTCGGCAGCTATCAGGAATCTAACGAACAGGCCTTTCGCAATTGCGCGCAGGTCCTGGCGCGCACCGGTTGCGATGCCGTCAAGCTGGAAGCCAACAAGGCCCTGGCGGGTACCGTCGAGTTTCTGGTGGCACGCGGTATTCCGGTCATGGCCCACGTCGGGCTGATGCCGCAGTTCGTCAATGTCATGGGAGGGTTCAAGGCCCAGGGCCTGACCGCCGAAGCCGGTGCGATGATTGCCGAGGACGCTCGGGCCAACCTCGAAGCCGGCGCCTTCAGTCTGCTGCTCGAGGGGGTGGCCGAAGGCGTGGCCCGGCAAATTACCCTGGATTCGAAAATGCCCACCATCGGCATTGGCGCCTCACCGGCCTGTGACGGCCAGGTGCTGGTGACCGAGGACGTGCTGGGTCTGGGCGGTGAACAGGTGCCGCGCTTCGTCAAGCAGTACGCTGATGTCGGCGCGGTGATTCGCGGCGCTTGTGAGCGTTTTGCCGAAGAGGTGCGCGATGGCCGCTTCCCTGAATCGCGGCATTGCTATGGGCTCTAGGCATAGCTATGGTTCTTCGCTGATAGCCTGGGCCAGTTTCTTCAGGGCCAGGGGAATATCCTTGCTCCAGTCGAGGGTGTAGCTCAGGCGCACGTGATGCCGCCAGGCCCCCTGCTGGCTGAATATTTCCCCGGGGGCGATAACGATGCGCTGGGCCAGCAAGCGCTCGAACACCCGCCGCATGTCCACCGAGTGTCTGGCCTCGAGCCAGAAGGTCGCTCCGCCTTGCGGGGCGACAACCCGTAACTGGCCATCGCCGTGCGCCTCCAGCAAGGCCTCCATCCGTTTCATCCGGTCCAGCAGCATGGCCCGCAGCACCATTAGATGCTGGTCGATGCGTTTGGAGCTGAAGAGTTTGGCGATCGCTTTCTGACGGATCGGCGACAGACGAAATGCCCGTTCCAGAAATAGCCGATGCAACTGAGGCCCGTGTCGGCGACACAGTACATAACCATAGGGCGCTTCCGAGCCGATGATCTTGTCGAAGGTTGAGAACACCAGCAGCTTTTCCGGATCGGCAAAATCGCGATAGCGCGCGGGTTTGGGAGAGAAATAGAACTCGCCATAGCTGTCGTTTTCGAACAGCCAGACATCCCGCTCCGCCAGCCAGCGACAGATTTGCTGTTTATCCTGCGCCGGCATCAGCTTGCCTTGGGGAATATTCACGGTCGACGACAGCACCGCCAGCCGAATGGGCTCACGCCTGAGCAACTCACTGAGCGTGGACAGATCGAAGCGTCCATCCTCGCCGAGCGGGACTTCGATCACGCGAATCTTTGCTGCCTGCAGCTGACGCAGGATCGCCCATGAGCAAGGCGACTCCACCAGCGCCACAGTGCCCCCCAGATTCAAGGCACTGAGGGACAACTCCAGCACACTGCGCAGGTCCGAGCCGATAAACACGTGCTCGGCCTGCCAGTAGCTGTGAGTGGAACGGGTGTAGCGGTCGGCCAGGGCGCCGCGTAACTCGGGCTCGCCGAACGGCTGATAGAGTGGCGCATGGGAGCGCGGGTATTGCCGGGCCAGTTCGCGCTCCATCATCAACAACGGGTTTTCCAGCGACAACAACATCGCCGGCGCGTCGCTGCTAAGGGCCAGCATCCCCGGCTGGCGCGCGTTGGAGAATACGCTGTCCAGCAGATTGGGCGAGCCCTCGTTCAATAAGGGGGCCGGCATCGCCTTGGTGAAATAACCGAACTTGGGTTTGGCATAGATCCGTCCCTCGTCTTCGAGAAGCGAATAGGCGTACTTGGTCGTCGACACCGACACATTCAGGCGCCGGGCCAGTTGCCGCAAGGACGGCAATTTCTGTTCACGTTCCGAATTGGCGGTTTCGATCAGCTCGATCAGATAGCGGTACACCGCCTGATAGGCGAAAGAGGCGTCTTTGGTTGTAACCAGGCTCACTTGTTGAAATTCCTGTGTGCCCACTGCACGAAAACGCTGGCGACCTGAAGCGGCAAGCCTGAGGTATGTTTTTCCAGGTGTTCAAGTCCGGCGATGATCTGGGACCTGATGGCAATGCCATCAAGCAAAACCAGGAGACACTCGAAAGGAAATGGCATGCTCTTCATCCCTGTAGTGATTGCCAATAAAACTATTCTTGCATAACTGGGCAGCGTTCCCGCGTTACCGGACAGGCTACGGATGGAGGAGGGGGGGTGTCCCAATATGCAAAATCCCCGTATCAGCGAGTGATTACGGGGATTTTGTGTCTATCGAGGTCCGTGGAAAACCACGGTTCCTCTTTACACGTTAAACCGGAAGTCGAGGCTGCAGGGGCCGTGGCTGAAGGGATGTTTGCGCTGGAATCAGAAATATAGTCACCCCCGTATACACTTTAATGTTGGCTACTCTTTTTTCAGGTCTTGATGCGCGGTTTGCCCCGCTTCCTGTAGATAAGTCATCCAGAGAGTGAATCACGGACCCGTTCCCGCAGGCGGCGCATGCCATCGGCCGTCGCGCAAGAAAAACGCAAGAGTGACTGGAATCGTGCATTTTTAATCATTTTTAATCATTTTCATTTTTTAACTATATATATAGTAGTTGCTTCCATAGCGAATTCTTTGCGCCATATCGAATCTGCACCAAAAAGGAATTTACATAATGATCTCTAACGAAAGAGGGTTTTGGGCTAGCGCTGCGCGTCATGTGAAAGGAAAAGATTCTATTGATGCAGTCCAGGTCAAGCAATGGATTAAGAACTTAGTGGTTTCGCTGGTCGGCTTGGCCATGTTAGATACGGGAACGGAACAGCAAATGAAAGCCTGAACATTCTTTTCGTATCCTGTGCATTTTGTTTGGCCGCCTCGTCAATCTACGGTTCCTGTAATCGACGATGTATTTTGTAGTCAAATCCAACTGGAGAAGTAATATGTCCGTCAATCTCGTCATCAGCTTTAATGTAAAAGAAGAAAAGCTGCAATCGTTCAAGGACATCATGAACGACGTGAAGATCAATCTGCCGAAGGTGGACGGTTGCCAAACGGTCAAGATCCTCAACCACTTGGAGGATCCACTCGCGTTCACGCTAGTGGAAGCCTGGGATTCGCGTGAAATGCACGGCACCCACGTCGACCAGATGATCTCGAGCGGTCAGTGGAGCGTCATCGTCGAGCATCTGAGCAGTGCGCCGGTCAGCGGCTACTTCAGCGAAGTTTGATGCCGTAACGTCAGCGGCAGGGCGCGTGCGGCGAGTCCGGCTGCGCCTCCGGCGCCATCTCGGGCATACACGCGCTATTTGCTGTTATGTATTTTCTGCTATTTTCCTGGATATCCTCTTCCGTCCCGAACGTCCTACACGCTTGGGTAGCAGCATGTCGCGCTGCTGGATACCGTCCTGTCCAAATGGGGCGGCCAATTTGTTGAGAAGCCATAGCAATGACACTCGAAGTAGTACCGGCGGCGCTTTATTCGATGCGCAACGTAAAGCCAATCCTCGCTGACGGTAGCTCGTCCATCCTCCATAAAACGCTTGAAACGAACCTGGAAAACAAGGCGATCTATATCGCCACGCCGTTGATCGTCTACATCAAGCAGGGCAAGCAGATTATTCGCGACTATGACGCCATGGCCAATGTCGTCGACGAGAATCATTTGATTTTCCTCTCCAAAGGCATTTACACGGTATCGGACTACGTCACTGGCAGCGATATCTTCGAGGCGGTGCTGCTGTTTTTCGACGACAAGCTGATCGCCAAATACCTGTCGCGTGCGGCCGGCACAGGTAATTCGCATACGGACGTCCTGCAGAAAAACGTGCACGGCACTTATACCCTGCACGCCAATGAACAGATTCAGCGCTATATCGATTCGCTGAATTATGTCTACAAGGGCGCGGAGGGCTCCGACGCGCTGCTGGAATTGAAACTGCTCGAACTACTGCACCTGATCGCCATCCAGGACAAGTCCTTCCGTTTCCTGCGCGAGCTGTCCTGCGGCGGCAGCCGCAAACGCCGCCTCATCACCGACTTCATGGAGCAGTACTATTCGCACAAGCTGAAGATTGAAGATTATGCCCTGCTGACGGGACGCAGCGTGTCGACCTTTATCCGCGACTTCAGGCGCAGCTACAACACCACCCCGAACCGCTGGATCATCGAAAAAAAAGTCGACATCGCGCATCAGCTGTTGACGGCTAAAAATTATTCCGTCACCGACGCGGCTGCGGAGGTGGGATATGAAAATACCTCCCACTTCATCAAGGTCTACAAGCAACGGTACGGTGTCACGCCGAAGAAAGCCAAGACCTTCGCAGCAGAACTGTAGCGCGACAAGGCCCAAGCCCCCCGCTGCCGCGACAGGGTGTTGTTTGGCCTGTCACAACAGGCGGTTCCTGACCGAAAGCCCTCATCCATAATGCACGCGGCTGACTGCGTCAGAGTGTTTGGATGCGCTATTGGGGCAAGCCATTGCTCACGTTGAAGTCGAACGTATTCCCAGGGAGCGGATACCCAGTGCTGCGACCGCTGTATGACGTTTTGTCAGTCAATCTGTATCTAACGTTCCCCCTTTGACCACCCTACTATCGCAGCCTTGGTCTTGGCGGTTCCCTATGCGTATGACGCGCTACGACTCGGCTGCGCGCGCTATCTGCTCTACCTTGCCTGGCAAGCGGTCAAGTCCAACACGCCGACCACGGCAGCATGCTGGCGCAATCCATCGTGCTTGGTTTTACGCAGATCGTCATTAGCGTGAGCGTCAACGCGCTGATTGCCGTCATGGCTGGCGCCATCGTGACATTTCTCGCCAGCAGGCCCGTGTGGCAGATCGTGCAACGCTGGCTGATGGGGACGGGGACGGTCCTCGCGAGCTGGCCGTGCGCATGGCCGTAGAAGGGCGGCGCTGAACCGGGCTGTTTGCGGTTGGCGCGGCGCGGTAAACCTGCGTCACCCGGATTTGAGAGCGGCCCCTGTGCATCGCGCCAGGCGCACTAGAAAAAGATCCGAGTGGGTTATCGAAAGCCCCTGACCAACCACTCTGAACGATAAGGACATGAAATGTTGCGCATATTGGGTAAGGCATCGTCGATCAATGTACGAAAGGTTCTTTGGGCATGCGCCGAGATCGAAATCCCCTTTGAGCGAGAGGATTGGGGGGCTGGTTTCAAGTCGACGCGCACGCCCAAATTCATTTCGCTGAACCCCAACGCAACGGTGCCGGTGATCCTGGACGACGACTTCGTGCTCTGGGAGTCAAACTCGATCATTCGGTATTTGGCGTCTCGCTATAACGGAGGTCATTTTTACCCGGTCCAACCGAGAGCAAGAGCGCGGGTGGACCAATGGATAGACTGGCAAGCGTCGGACCTCAACAGATCGTGGACGTATGCCTTCATGTCGTTGGTCAGGCATTCGCCTGACCATCAGGACAGCAGAGCCTTGGCAGCCGCTTGCAGCCTGTGGTCAAGGCACATGGAGATCCTGAATCGACAACTCGAATCAACAGGAGCCTACGTCAGCGAAGACGGGTTTTCTCTCGCAGACATACCGATAGGCCTGTCGGTTAACCGGTGGTTTGAAACACCGCTCGATCATCCAGACTTTCCTGCTGTAAGTGCCTATTACGAACGGTTGAGTCGTCGACCTGGCTACCTCCTGCATGGAAGAAACGGGACTCCGTAATAGTTCAGCATGGTGTCAGGCGGCGCCAGGGACATTTGTTCCCATTGCCTCCTCCACGGTCAACCGGCAGTTGCTGCAGTCGGCCAAGGGGGCGGTGGTCATGGCCGGCATGAACGCTGGTGTGCAGGCCGGTGGAGGCGCCGCAATCTACATGGGCTATCTGTTCTAGTCGCGCATAGCAGGTCGATATAACGCCCAAAAAAAAGCCGCGAATCAACGCGGCTTCTTCGATGCCAACAACGCTACACGTTGAAACGGAAGTGCATCACGTCGCCGTCTTTAACGATGTAGTCCTTGCCTTCCAGACGCCATTTACCGGCTTCTTTGGTGCCGGCTTCGCCCTTGTACTGGATGAAGTCGTCGTAGGCGATGACTTCGGCGCGGATGAAGCCTTTTTCGAAGTCGGTGTGGATCACGCCGGCGGCTTGCGGTGCGGTAGCGCCGACGCGGACGGTCCAGGCGCGGACTTCTTCGACACCGGCGGTGAAGTAGGTCTGCAGGTGCAGCATTTCGTAGCCGGCGCGGATTACGCGGTTCAGGCCAGGCTCTTCGAGGCCCAGGGCTTCGAGGAACATGTCTTTCTCTTCGCCGTCTTCCAGTTCGGCGATTTCGGCTTCGATTTTGTTGCAGACAGGAACCACCACGGCGCCTTCTTCTTCGGCGATGGCCTTGACCACGTCCAGCAGCGGGTTGTTCTCGAAACCGTCTTCAGCGACGTTGGCGATGTACATGACTGGCTTGGTGGTCAGCAGGTGGAAACCGCGAATCACCTGCTTCTCATCGGTGCTCATGTTTTTCATCAGGCTGCGCGCAGGCTTGCCCAGGGTGAAGTGGGCGATCAGCTGCTCCAGCAGGCCTTTCTGGACCACTGCGTCCTTGTCACCGCCCTTGGCGTTACGAGCGACTTTCTGCAGTTGCTTCTCGCAGCTGTCGAGGTCGGCGAAGATCAGTTCCAGGTCGATGATTTCGATGTCGCGTTTCGGGTCGACGCTGTTGGAGACGTGAATCACGTTCTCGTCTTCGAAGCAGCGGACCACGTGGGCAATGGCATCGGTCTCGCGGATGTTGGCGAGGAACTTGTTGCCCAGGCCTTCACCTTTCGAGGCGCCGGCCACCAGGCCTGCGATGTCGACGAATTCCATGGTGGTCGGCAGGATGCGCTTGGGCTTGACGATGGCCGCCAAGGCTTCCAGGCGCGGATCCGGCATCGGCACGATACCGCTGTTGGGCTCGATGGTGCAGAAGGGGAAGTTCTCGGCCGCGATCCCGGACTTGGTCAGGGCGTTGAACAGGGTGGACTTGCCGACGTTAGGCAGGCCGACGATGCCGCAATTGAATCCCATGGTGTTTCCCCTCGGGTAAGAGTCAGGCCTTCTGGCTGTGCAGGTTTTTCATCGCGCGGTTCCATTCCCCGGCGAGGATATCCGGCAGCACGCCGAGGGCAAAGTCGATGCTGGCATCGAGTTTTTCCTGTTCGGCGCGTGGCGCACGACCCAGGACGAAGTTTGAAACCATACTGGCAACGCCCGGGTGGCCAATGCCAAGCCGCAGGCGGTGAAAGGTATTCTGATTGCCCAGTTGCGCAATGATGTCGCGCAACCCGTTATGACCGCCATGGCCGCCGCCCTGTTTGAGCTTGGCAACGCCCGGAGGCAGGTCGAGTTCGTCATGCGCCACCAGAATTTCTTCCGGCTTTATGCGAAAGAAGCCGGCAAGTGCCGCTACGGCCTGGCCGCTGCGGTTCATGTAGGTGGTGGGAATCAGTAGACGAACATCCTGACCCTGGTGCGAATAGCGCCCGGTCAGGCCGAAATATTTGCGATCGGCCACAAGGTTGACACCCTGTGCCTGCGCGATGCGCTCAACAAAAAGGGCCCCTGCGTTATGCCGGGTCTGTTCGTATTCAGCGCCTGGATTTCCCAGGCCAACGATCAGTTTGATGGCAGTCACGATAGGGGCCCTTCCTTGAAGTGGTGGATAACATCGCCGCCATCAGGGAGTGCGGCGAAAGTGGACGACAAGTGCTCATTTACCATTATGTAAACTCCGCGTTCTCGCCCGCTTTCTCGCTACGCTCTAGTCCGCGATGTTTCCGGTCACTCCGGCGTACAGAGTGAAATTACTCTGCAGCGCCTTCTGCAGCTTCTGGAGCAACACGTGGAGCGTGAACGTTGGCAACAGCCAGGTCGTTACCGTGAGCCAGAGCAACAAATTCAACGCCTTTAGGAGCGCTGATGTCGGACAGGTGAATGATCGAGCCGACTTCGGCGTTAGCCAGGTCAACTTCGATGAATTCAGGCAGGTCTTTCGGCAGGCAGGACACTTCGATTTCAGCAACAACGTGCGAAATCTCGCCGCCTTTCTTCACCGGAGCAGCTTCGTTGATGAAGTGCACTGGAACGATAGCGGTCAGCTTTTGGCCAGCAACTACGCGTACGAAGTCAGCGTGCATCACGTGGCCTTTGGCCGGGTGACGCTGCAGAGCCTTGATGATTACGTTTTGCTTGGTGCCGCCAACGTTCAGCTCGATGATGTGGCTGTAAGCCGCTTCGTTTTCGAGCAGTTTGGCAACTTCTTTAGCCAGCATGCTGATGGATTCAGGGGCTTTTTCGCCACCGTAAACTACAGCTGGAACCAGGCTTGCGAGACGACGCAGGCGGCGGCTCGCACCTTTCCCCAGGTCGGAACGCACTTCAGCATTCAGAGTAAAATCGTTCATGTTGTATCTCCAAAATAACCACATTCGCCCCAGCGTTTGCGACCAGCGCTAAAGGCGATATGGGCAAAAAAGCCCCGCCCCGACATGAATGCCGGGGCGGGGCGCTTTTCGTCAACAGGATGTAATGAAAAGGGCAGGGCCCTTAACGGAACATCGCGCTGATCGATTCTTCATTGCTGATGCGGCGGACCGCCTCGGCAACTACCGGTGCGATATCCAGTTGGCGGATACGCGCACAGGCTTGTGCTGCAGCGGACAGCGGGATGGTGTTCGTCACCACCAGCTCGTCCAGCACGGAATTTTCAATGTTTTCGATCGCCCGACCCGACAGCACAGGGTGCGTGCAGTAGGCGAAAACCTTGGCAGCGCCATGCTCTTTCAAGGCCTTGGCCGCGTGACACAGAGTGCCGGCGGTATCGACCATGTCATCGACCAGAATACAGGTACGCCCTTCGACATCACCGATGATATGCATCACTTCAGAGTGATTGGCTTTCTCACGGCGTTTGTCGATGATCCCGAGATCCACGCCCAGGGATTTGGCAACAGCCCGTGCACGCACGACGCCGCCAATGTCCGGGGACACGATCATCAGGTTTTCGAAGCGCTGATCTTCAATGTCATCCACCAGTACCGGGGAGCCGTAGATGTTATCTACCGGAATATCGAAGAAACCCTGGATTTGGTCAGCATGCAGATCAACCGTGAGAACACGGTCGATGCCGACTACGGTAAGCATGTCAGCAACGACTTTCGCGCTGATAGCCACACGTGCGGAACGCGGACGGCGATCCTGACGGGCATAACCAAAGTAAGGAATAACAGCAGTGATACGAGTAGCCGAGGAGCGGCGGAAGGCATCAGCCATCACTACCAGTTCCATCAGGTTATCGTTGGTCGGAGCGCAAGTCGGCTGAATAATGAAGACATCCTTACCGCGGACGTTTTCATTGATCTCGGCTGTAATTTCGCCGTCGGAAAACTTACCGACAGAGATGTCACCGAGAGGGATATGCAGCTGACGTACGACACGCCGAGCCAGATCGGGGTTAGCGTTCCCCGTAAAGACCATCATCTTGGACACGCGCAGTACCTGAAGGCTGAGGGTAACCTGGATGAGTATATGAAAATGGCAGGGGCGGCTGGATTCGAACCAACGCATGGCAGGATCAAAACCTGCTGCCTTACCGCTTGGCGACGCCCCTGTATCTGTTGCTACGAGTACCCAGTACCCGATTCCTTTTAGAGCAGACTTTGCAGCTTGCGATGCAACATCGAAACGTTGCTTCCTTTTGCTACAAACCCTGTAAGGGTCTCTGTAAGAAGGGCCGAGACTTTATCAGCTTCAGCTTTGCTTGGGAAGCCCCCAAACACACAACTTCCAGTTCCGGTGAGTTTTGCTTCGGTAAATTTACCTAGCAAATTCAAGGCGTTACGTACCTCTGGATAACGTCTTGCTACCACCGGTAAGCAGTCATTTCGACTGTTTCCCTTGGGAACGGGGCGCACTTTAATGGGAGGAGTGTTACGTGTCAACAGCGGATCTGAAAAAATTTCTGCTGTACTTACAGATACTTGCGGCACAAGCACCAGATACCACGGTTCCTCGGGTTCTACAGGCGTGAGTTTCTCCCCCACGCCCTCGGCGAAAGCCGCGTGGCCACGCACGAAAACCGGGACGTCGGCGCCAAGTGTCAGACCCAGCGCGGCCAGCCTGTCGTCATCCCAGCCCAGTTGCCAAAGATGATTGAGGCCCAGCAACGTGGTCGCCGCATTCGAACTGCCGCCACCGATTCCACCGCCCATGGGCAGGATTTTTTCGATCCAGATGTCGATGCCCAGCGAACAACCGGATTGCTCCTGGAGTTTTTTCGCGGCTTTGACAATCAGGTTGCTGTCGTGAGGGACGTCGGCGAATTCGGTGTGCAACCGAATCACGCCATCGTCGCGAACGGCGAAGGTGATTTCATCGCCGTAATCGAGAAACTGAAAAATCGTCTGCAACTCGTGGTAACCGTCTTCACGGCGGCCGAGGATATGCAGCATCAAGTTGAGTTTGGCGGGCGAGGGCAGAGTCAGGCGTGGGGCAGTCATCTTCACTGCCCCAGTTTGCGCGGTTGCCAGTCCTTGATCACCAGCGTGACATCAAGGTCGGTGCCGTGCAGTTTGATCCGCTCGGGCAGCCAATAGCCGTTTTGCTCGGCATAACTGAGGTACTCGACCTGCCAGCCATCCTGTTCGAGATTGGCCAGGCGGCTGTCGACGTCCAGGGTCAGACGACTTTTGCTGTCCGGGGCCGGGAGACCGCGAACCCACCACGCCAGATGGGACACCGGTAATTTCCAGCCCAGTTGCTCTTCGACCAGGGCTTCCGGAGTCGACGCGTCATAACGGCCCTGATTGGCCACTTCCAGCGAGACTTTGCCGGGGCGCCCGGTCAAGCGGGCCGCGCCGCGACCCAGCGGGCCGGAGAGGCGGATGTCGTAGTAATCCTGGCGTTGCAGCCAGAACAGGGTGCCGCTGCCCGAATCTTTTGGCGCGCGGATACCGATCTTGCCGTTGATCTGCCAGCCGTCGAGGCTGCTCAGTTGTTGTTTGTGCTCGCGCCATTGGGCCGGGTTACCGTGTCCCCCGACCGATTCACGGGCGCTGAAGCCCGCGCAACCGGCGAGCAGGGCGATGAAGCTGAAAACGATAATGTGGCGCAAAAACATAATTTTAAAGAGTCTCTGATCCGGTCAGGCGCTTGATGGTACTGCGCAGGGTAGGACTGTCGGGCTGCTCCTTGAGGAACTTGCTCCAGACTTGTTTGGCTTCGCGTTGTTTGCCATTGGCCCACAGGACTTCGCCCAGATGAGCGGCAACTTCCTGATCAGGGAAGCGCTCCAGTGCCTGGCGCAAATAGCGCTCGGCCTCATCGAGGTTGCCCAGGCGGAAATTCACCCAGCCGAGGCTGTCGAGAACGGCCGGGTCTTCCGGGTTCAACTGGTGCGCCTGTTCGATCAGGGCCTTGGCTTCGGCGTAACGCGTGGTGCGGTCGGACAGGGTGTAGCCGAGGGCATTCAACGCCATCGCATTGTCCGGGTCACGTTTGATGATCAGTCGCAGGTCTTTTTCCATCTGCGCCAGGTCATTACGTTTTTCCGCCTGCATGGCTCGGGTATACAGCAGATTCAAATCATCCGGGAATTTCTGCAGGGCTTGCTGCAAGACGTTCCAGGCCTTGTCGCCCTGTTTGTTGGCCGACAAGGTTTCGACTTCGATCAGGTACAACTGGATCGCGTAATCGGGTTGCTCGTCGCGCTGGGCCGCCAGACGGCTTTGGGCTTCGGCGGTCCTGCCGTTGTTCATCAGAATATCGGCCTGACGCAATTGCGCTGGCAGGTAATCGTTGCCCGGCCTGACCTGGGCGTACTCGATCAGCGCGCCCTGGGGGTCGTTACGCTCTTCCGCGATACGCCCAAGGTTCAGATGCGCCGAGTCGACGTGGCTTTCCCTGGCGATCAAGTCTTCCAGATAACCTTTTGCCTCGTTCCAGGCCTTGGCTTCCAGGCAGACCAGAGCCAACGAATAACGCAGTTCGTCGTCTTCCGGGTATTGCTGCACCAGGCTCGAGAACTCGACCTTGGCGTCGTCCATGCGGTCCTGTTCGACCAGCGTGCGCGCGTAGGTCAGGCGCAGGCGTTTGTCGTCCGGGTATTTCTTGATGCTTTTTTGCAGTAACGGCAAGGCTTCACCGCCACGGTTGAGCCCTTGCAGCAGGCGCGCGCGCAGCAGAATCGGCGCTATTTCGCCTTCTTCCGGCGGGTTGTCTTCGAGCAGGGTCAGCGCGCCTTTGGCGTCGCCATCCTGTTGCAACAGCAAGGCCTTGCCGAAAATCAGCTGGTTGTTGTGCGGGTGGCGCTGCAACAAACGGTCAAAACCTTTCATCAGGCCGTTGCGGGTTTCCTGGTCGGTATCGGCCGCAGACAGGGCGAGGAAGTCGAAATGAGTGTCGCCTTTGCCTTGCAGGACTTTTTCCATATAAGCCATGGAGTCGTCGTAACGCCCGGCACGGGCGAGTTGCACGGCCGCCGCCCGTTGCGCCTCGAGATCGTTCGGGGCGTTTTTTGCCCAGATCAGCGAAGTGTCGAGGGCCGCTTGATCGGCGCCCAGGTATTCGGCAATGCGAAATGCCCGCTCGGAGATGCCCGGATCCTGGGTATTGATAGCCTGGGTCACGTAGTTGTCCAGGGCAATGTCGTAACGATTGCGCTGGCCAGCCAGTTCGGCGCTCAACAGGCTGAAGACAGTTTCTTCGCTGAACGAGCTGTAAACCTTGGGCTTTTCAGGCGCCGGAGTGCTGTCTTCGACCGGCGGCGTACCGTCCGACGAAACGGGTGCCAAGGCCTGGCAGCCGCTGAGGAAGACAAAAGCGAGGAGCAACGCGGAAGATCTATTCATATAGGAAGAGGACGACTAACCTGCGGTCGGATCATCATGACACAAGCCTTCGGCCAAACATAACCGCCCGGCCAATTTACCCGCATACGCAATCCCGGCAGGCCCGGTGCCGGTGTAAACGAGAACGGATCGCAGCTTCGGCAGCGTCAACCGGGACGATAGATATCGAGTGGTTGTTCTAGCTCTGTCGAAGTAGGACAATTGTCGGCTTCACGTCACCATCAGCGACCTTGAATGGCCTTCCTTGCACTCGGTATTAACCACAAGACTGCTTCAGTAGACGTCCGCGAGCGCGTGGCCTTTACCCCTGAGCAGCTGGTTGAGGCCTTGCAGCAGCTCTGCCGACTCACCGACAGCCGCGAAGCTGCGATCCTCTCCACCTGCAATCGCAGTGAACTGTATATAGAACAGGATCACCTTTCGGCTGACATCGTGCTGCGCTGGCTGGCCGATTATCATCATTTGAGCCTCGATGAGCTGCGTGCGAGCGCTTATGTGCATGAAGATGATGCGGCAGTTCGCCACATGATGCGGGTCGCCTCCGGGCTCGATTCGCTGGTGTTGGGTGAACCACAGATTCTCGGCCAGATGAAATCGGCCTACGCCGTGGCTCGCGAGGCGGGCACCATTGGTCCGCTACTCGGGCGTTTGTTCCAGGCCACGTTCAATGCGGCCAAACAGGTGCGAACCGACACCGCCATCGGTGAAAACCCGGTGTCCGTGGCGTTTGCCGCGGTCAGCCTGGCGAAACAGATTTTCAGTGATTTGCAACGCAGCCAGGCCTTGTTGATCGGCGCCGGCGAGACCATCACCCTGGTCGCCCGCCATCTGCATGAGCTGGGCGTGAAGCGAATCGTGGTCGCCAACCGCACCCTGGAGCGCGCAAGCACCCTGGCCGAGCAGTTTGGCGCCCATGCGGTGTTGCTCTCGGACATCCCGACAGAACTGGTGCGCAGCGACATCGTCATCAGCTCCACCGCCAGCCAGTTGCCTATTCTCGGTAAAGGCGCGGTGGAAAGCGCCTTGAAATTGCGTAAGCACAAGCCGATTTTCATGGTGGATATCGCAGTCCCTCGGGATATCGAGCCGGAAGTCGGCGAGTTGGATGACGTTTATCTGTATAGCGTCGACGATCTCCACGAAGTGGTCGCCGAAAACCTCAAGAGCCGTCAGGGCGCCGCTCAGGCGGCCGAAGAGATGGTGTCGGTCGGTGCCGAAGATTTCATGGTTCGCCTGCGCGAACTGGCGGCGGTGGATGTGCTCAAGGCTTATCGTCAACAAAGCGAGCGCCTGCGCGACGAAGAATTGCAGAAGGCCCAGCGTATGCTCGCCAACGGCAGCAGTGCCGAGGACGTGCTGGTGCAACTGGCCCGTGGCCTGACCAACAAACTCTTGCATGCCCCGAGCGTGCAATTGAAAAAGCTCTCTGCCGAAGGCCGCCTCGATGCGCTGGCCATGGCCCAGGAACTCTTTGCCCTCGGTGAGGGCTCATCGGATAGCTTTTCGGATAAGAAACCGCAATGAAAGCGTCACTGCTCAATAAGCTGGACATCCTCCAGGACCGTTTCGAGGAATTGACCGCCCTGCTTGGCGATGGCGAAGTCATTTCCGATCAGAACAAATTCCGCACCTATTCCAAGGAATACGCGGAGGTCGAGCCGATCGTCGACACCTATAAACAGCTGCTTAAAGTGCAGGGCGACCTCGAAGGCGCACAGGCACTGCTCAAGGACAGCGACCCGGACATGCGTGAAATGGCCGTGGAAGAAGTCCGCGAAGCCAAGGAACGATTGATCGAGCTCGAAGCCAGCCTGCAACGCATGCTGCTGCCCAAGGATCCGAACGACGGTCGTAACGTGTTCCTGGAAATCCGCGCGGGCACCGGTGGTGACGAGGCGGCGATTTTCTCCGGCGACCTGTTCCGCATGTATTCGCGTTACGCCGAGCGGCGTGGCTGGCGGGTAGAGATTCTCTCGGAGAACGAAGGCGAACACGGTGGCTATAAAGAAGTTATCGCCCGTGTCGAAGGCGAGAACGTCTACGGCAAACTGAAGTTCGAATCCGGTGCGCACCGTGTGCAGCGGGTTCCGGCCACTGAATCCCAAGGTCGTATCCACACCTCGGCCTGCACCGTGGCGGTATTGCCCGAGCCGGATGAGCAGGAAGCCATTGAGATCAACCCGGCGGATCTGCGGGTCGACACCTATCGCTCCTCCGGTGCCGGTGGTCAGCACGTCAACAAGACCGACTCGGCGATTCGTATCACCCACTTGCCGTCCGGTATTGTCGTCGAGTGCCAGGAAGAACGTTCCCAGCACAAGAACCGCGCCCGGGCGATGTCCTGGCTGTCGGCCAAGCTCAACGACCAGCAGACCAGTGCCGCGGCCAATGCCATCGCCAGCGAGCGTAAATTGCTGGTCGGTTCCGGTGACCGCTCCGAGCGGATCCGTACCTACAACTTCGCCCAGGGCCGGGTCACCGACCATCGGGTCAACCTGACGCTGTATTCGCTCGACGAAATTCTTGCGGGCGGCGTGGATGCGGTGATCGAACCGTTGCTGGCCGAGTACCAGGCCGATCAATTGGCAGCGATAGGTGAGTAAATGACGATCATTGCCAGCTTGCTGCGCGCCGCCGATTTGCCTGATTCGCCCACCGCGCGTCTGGATGCCGAATTGCTGTTGGCGGCGGCCTTGGGCAAGTCCCGCAGCTTTCTGCACACCTGGCCTGAGCGTATCGTCCCGAGCGAAGCGGCACTGAAGTTTGCCGAGTATTTGCAGCGCCGCCGCAGCGGTGAGCCAGTGGCCTATATTCTGGGTCAGCAAGGCTTCTGGAAGCTCGACCTGGAAGTCGCGCCCCACACGCTGATTCCGCGTCCCGACACTGAATTGCTGGTGGAAGCGGCGTTGGAACTGTTGCCGGCCACCCCAGCCAAGGTGCTCGATCTGGGCACCGGCAGTGGTGCCATCGCCTTGGCGCTGGCCAGCGAGCGTCCGGCCTGGAAGGTCACCGCCGTGGATCGCGTGCTGGAAGCCGTGGCCCTGGCCGAGCGCAATCGTCAGCGCTTGAACCTGAACAATGCCACGGTGTTGAGCAGTCATTGGTTCAGTGCCCTGGAAGGCCAGCGTTTTCAACTGATCATCAGCAATCCGCCCTACATAGCTTCGACCGATCCGCATCTGGTAGAGGGCGACGTACGCTTTGAGCCGGCCAGTGCCTTGGTGGCGGGTGTCGATGGGCTCGACGATTTGCGTCTGATCGTCGCCCAGGCACCGGATTATCTTGAAGCGGGTGGCTGGTTGATGCTCGAACACGGTTACGATCAAGCCTGCGCAGTGTGCGATTTGCTGCTGACCCGCGGCTTTGAAGAAGTCCATAGCCGCACCGATCTGGGCGGTCACCAACGCATCAGTCTGGGGCGCTTGCCGTGCTGAATGATCAGGAATTGCTGCGATACAGCCGGCAGATTCTGCTGCAACACGTCGACATCGACGGCCAGTTACGGCTCAAGGAAAGCCGTGTGCTGATTATCGGTCTCGGTGGCCTAGGTTCGCCGGTTGCGCTGTACCTGGCCGCGGCCGGTGTCGGTGAGTTGCATCTGGCGGACTTCGACACGGTCGACCTGACCAATCTGCAACGCCAGATCGTTCATGACACCGACAGCGTCGGCCTGAGCAAGGTCGATTCGGCAATCCGTCGCCTGACCGCGATCAATCCAGAGATTCAGCTGATCGCCCATCGCACTGCATTGGACGAGGATTCGCTGGCCGCCGCTGTTGCCGCGGTGGATCTGGTGCTGGACTGTTCCGACAATTTTTCCACCCGCGAGGCGGTCAACGCTGCGTGTGTGGCCGCGCGCAAGCCGCTGGTCAGCGGTGCGGCGATTCGTCTGGAAGGGCAATTGTCGGTCTTCGACCCGCGTCGTCCAGAGAGCCCGTGCTACCACTGTTTATACGGGCACGGCAGCGAGGCCGAGTTGACCTGCAGCGAGGCGGGCGTCGTCGGTCCTTTGGTCGGGTTGGTCGGCAGCCTCCAGGCACTGGAAGCGCTGAAACTGCTGGTGGGGTTCGGCGAGCCGCTGGTGGGGCGCCTGTTATTGATCGATGCCTTGGGCTCACGCTTTCGTGAATTGCGGGTCAAGCGTGATCCGGGCTGCAGCGTCTGCGGGTCGCGCCATGCGTGAAGCGCCGATTGCTGTGTTCGATTCCGGCGTCGGTGGACTCTCCGTGCTGGCCGAGATCCAGCAGTTGCTGCCCAACGAGTCTCTGTTGTACTTCGGCGATTGCGGGAATATTCCCTACGGCGAGAAAACCCCGGCATTCATCCGCCAGCGTTGCAGTGTCATGGCGCAGTTCTTTCAGCAGCAAGGCGCCAAGGCGCTGGTGCTGGCTTGCAACACCGCGACGGTGGCCGGTGTTGCGGACTTGCGGCGCGATTACCCCGAGTGGCCTATCGTCGGCATGGAGCCTGCGGTCAAACCGGCCGCTGCGGCGACGCGCAGCGGCGTGGTCGGCGTGCTCGCCACCACCGGTACTTTGCAGAGTGCCAAGTTTGCTGCCTTGCTCGATCGTTTCGCCACCGATGTACGGGTGATTACTCAGCCGTGCCCCGGGCTGGTGGAGCTGATTGAAAATGGCGATCTGCACAGCGAGACATTGCGTCAGTTGCTGCAAGGGTATGTCGAGCCGCTGCTGGCTGCAGGTGCAGATACGATCATTCTGGGCTGTACCCATTATCCCTTTTTAAAGCCACTGCTAAGGCAGATGCTCCCGCAAAGCATCAGCTTGATCGATACGGGTGCCGCTGTGGCGCGGCAGCTCCAGCGTCTGCTGGCCGAGCGTGAATTGCTGGCCGAGGGGCCTGCTCGCCCCGCACAGTTCTGGTCGAGTGCGGACCCAGAACATTTCAGAAATATCTTGCCGATCCTGTGGAATATGTCTGGGGTTGTGCGAAGCTTCGAAAAGTAGAGACGCGTAGCAAACGAATAATTGGGGTGAGCTTCTGATTAAACGGTGACTTCTATAGCTTTGTTTGTTTTGCAGCATAAAAATCATACTAAATTGTTCGGAAAAGGATGTTTCTAATGAAGCGACTATTCTGTTTGGCCGCGATTGCGACCGCATTGATGGGGCACAGTTTTACCGCGCAGGCGGCAGGGGTGGAGTTCGGGGTCGGCCAGACCAGCGATTCGACCATGACCTACCGACTGGGCATGCAGTTCGATTGGGACAAGAGCTGGTTGCAGAGTGATGTTGGCCGCTTGACCGGCTACTGGAGCGGCGCTTACACCTACTGGGAAGGCGACAAAACGGCGAGCAATCACAGTTTGTCGTTCTCGCCGGTACTGGTGTACGAGTTTGCCGGTCAGACCATCAAGCCCTACGTCGAAGCGGGTATCGGTATCGCGGTGTTTGCCAACACCGAATACGAAGATAACAAGCTCGGCAGTGCCTTTCAGTTCGAAGACCGTTTCGGGTTTGGTCTGCGCTTTGCCGGCGGACATGAAGTCGGGATTCGCGCCACCCACTACTCCAATGCCGGGATCAGTAACCCGAACGACGGTGTAGAAAGCTACGCATTGCATTACACGATGCCGTTGTAAGCCTGCAGTGTTTAGATGTGGGAGCTACCTGTGGCGGGGGCTCTCACATGGCATCGGGTGACTGCGATCTCACCGATACGCCGTCGCAATCCCCTGGCGTTCGGTGATGCATTCCGGTGCGCCCATTTCGAACTCCCGGCAGATCAGCGGACGCTTTTCATAGATGGTGCACATCATGCTGTTGCGATCCAGTGCGGCGCACCAGCCGTCATCCAGTCGCAGCATGACTTCACCACCCCAATCATCGGTATCGATAAAACGTTCGGGCACGCCGGTGTCAGTGATCAGCATCACTTCAAGCTGGCAGCAGCAGGCTGCGCAGGTCGAGCAGGTGACCGCAGGCTCGGCGACTTGCGTGTGGGGAATGGTTTTCATGGCGCGCAGTGTAAGGCAGTGGGCCCACGCTGTGTAAAAGGCCTGACAGACGCTCAGGCTTCACGGCAGATCCTCGATCGGCGGCTTGTTTCGCGCTTGTTCGTCGATTGCCAGTCCCGCCCGGTCGGGTTGTTGCGGCAGGGGCCAAAGAACAGGCATGAGCAGCTCCGGCAAGGAGCATTCCAGTGGACGATTCTTGATCATGTCGAGGAGGTATCGCGCGGCTTGGCCTGCCGACCAGTCGAGATGTATCGGGGCGCCGTCGTTCAGAGGCGTATCGATAAGCCCTGGGCTGACCACGGTCATTTCGATGTTTTCCGGCGTCATGTCGATGCGCAATGACTCGAATAGATGACGCAACCCGGCCTTTGAATCGCCATAGGATTCGGCCCACGGCAGGGGTAACCAGGTCACCGAACTGGCAATGCCCACCAGATGCGGCGCAGTGCCCGCCTGCAGCAAAGGCCGGGCGGCTGCGATGCAATAACTGCTGGCAAGCAAGTTGGTACGCATGATGTGCTCGATGATTGACGAATCGAGCTGATTGGCGTCGACGTATTCGCAGGTGCCTGCGTTAAGGATCATGGTGTCCAGAGAGCCCCATTCCTGCGCAATCTGCTCACCGATTTCGCGCACCCTTTGGCTGTTGGTCAAATCGCCCGCGACCACCAGCACTTGACCGGGATAGCGCTCAGACAGGGATATCAGTGATGCCACCGAGCGGGAGCTGGCCGCCAGATGAGCCCCGGTTTTCAGTATTTCTTCAGCCAGCACAGCACCAATACCGTTGCTGGCGCCGGTCAACCAGTATCGCCTTGGAGGTGTACGACTCATCCCAATCCCCTTATTACCCAATATTTCCCTGGCTCAATTCCGTGTTCATGACGCAACGCTGCAGCATCAATTTAATGACGGTGGCGATAAACCCTGTCGTGATGGCAGGTTCTTGAACGCGTCCAGGGCCCGTTCACGGGAAGCACTCAGATTGACGATAGGCGACGGGTAGCCCCTCACACCGAACAATCCGCCGAGATTGGCCAGATTGTGCAGGTCTTTATTGTTCATTTCGTTGAGCTCCGGCAACCAGTGCTTGATGAACACCCCTTGTGCATCGAACTTTTCCGACTGGCTCAGCGGGTTGAAAATCCGGAAGTAGGGCGCCGAATCAGTGCCGGTGGACGAACTCCACTGCCAGCCACCATTGTTCGCCGCCAGGTCGCCATCAATCAGGTGCCGCATGAAGAAGCGCTCGCCTTCACGCCAGTCGATCAGCAGGTTCTTGGTCAGGAACATCGCCACCACCATGCGCAGACGGTTGTGCATCCAGCCGGTTTCCAGCAATTGGCGCATGGCGGCATCGATGATCGGCAGGCCAGTGCGGCCTTGCTGCCAGGCCTTGAGTTCTTGCGGGGCGTCACGCCAGACCAGGGCTTCGGTTTCCGGCCGGAAGGCGCGGTGCCGGGATACACGGGGGTAGCCCACCAATATGTGTTTGTAGAACTCGCGCCACAGCAGCTCGTTGATCCAGGTGATGGCGCCGACCTTGCCGCTTTCGAACTCGCCCTGATTGCTTCGCAACGCGGCGTGCAGGCACTGACGAGGGGAAATCACCCCGGCGGTGAGATAGGCCGAGAGCTGGCTGGTGCCGGGCTTTGCCGGGAAGTCGCGTTCGCTGTGGTAATAGTCGATCTGGGCGTCGACAAAGGTGTCGAGGCGGCGCCGGGCTTCGGTTTCACCGGCTGGCCAGAGGGCACGCAAGCTGTCGTTGGGAGAATCGAAACCCTCGACACGGGAGGGCGGTTCGTCGCTGCTGATATCCAATGGAGCCTGAAGGGCGGGTGCAGCGACCAATCCGGGCAATGAAGCGTGCAGGCGTTCGTAGCAGACCTTGCGAAACTGGCTGAAGACCTGGAAGTAGGTTCCGGTTCTGGTGAGCACGGTGCCTGGCTTGAACAGCAGCTGATCGAGGTGGCTGTAAAAGTCGATGCCCCGGGCTTTCAGCGCTTGGGCCACCGCCGCATCACGGCGGGTCTCATGAATGCCGTATTCCTCGTTGACGTGCACCGCGTCGATCTTCAGCTGCTGGCACAGTTCGAGCAGAACCTTGGGCGCTTCATCCCAGCGGGACGCCTGGCGAATCAGTAGCGGGATGTTCAGGGCGTCCAGCGCGCGTCGTAATTCGGCGAGGTTGCGCAACCAGAAGTCCACTTTGCACGGCGCGTCGTCGTGCGCAAGCCACTGCTGCGGGCTCGGCAAATACACCGCCACACACGGGCCACGGGCTGCGGCGGCCGAGAGGGCGGTGTTGTCGTGTAGACGCAGGTCGCTGCGCAGCCAGATCAATTGCATGGTCGTATCCGTACGATTCATCAAAAAAGCGCCATTAAATGAGCCCGCGCTGTATCAGGTCCAGATGGGCCGATAACGGGTTATCGGCCAGGATCAAATCAGCAATGGCGGTGTTTTTTGCGGACAAATCGGCGTGGTGGATGCACACCGTTGGTCCGGCGATCATTTTTGGGCAACTGACGCCATTCAAAAGTTTCGACAATTTTGCAAGATTCATGGCTTTGCTGGAATACAGCAGGACGCCGCGGGCTTGCAGGTGATCGACCGCCAGCGTCAGTTCGCCGGCCGGGAGTGGCCAGTCGAAAACTTCCACCGGGCAATCGGTGCTGCTGATCAGCCAGGCGGTGAGCCATAGATGAGGTTCCAGAGGCAGGTCCGATTGATTGATCAGCAACAGCGGCGCAGTACGTAACTGGCGGTTGTTGTGGTAAATCCTCGCGCCGAATTTGCTGCGCAACCAGGAATAGACAAACACCCGCTCCATCTGCGCGCCGAACTGGCCTTGCCAGCGTTGTTCCAGTTCCGCCAGCCACGGCATCAACAGGTGTTCACACAAGGTGCGTGGCGGATACAGCGCCATCGCCTGGTTTACGGTGTCATCGAGGGTGCGTTCGGCCAGTTGGGTAACGGCTTGTAGCAGTGTCTGGCGCAACACCAGCCAATCGTTTCCGACGGGCTCGGCAAGTACCTGAGGCGTGTCGAGCAGTTGCTTGACCTGACCGACCGCCACGCCGCGATTGAGCCAGGTGAGGATCGTCAGGATGCGTTGAACGTGTTCGGCACAGAACAGCCGATGCCCCTTGGGAGTGCGCTGAGGCACGATCAGCCCATAGCGCCGTTCCCAGGCGCGCAAGGTGACAGCGTTGACCCCGGTCTGCCGGGCCACTTCACGGATGGGCAGCCAGCCTGCGTCCAGGGCCTTTTTGAAGTCGGTGCCGAGGTCTTCGCTGGCGCTGGTGTCCGGTGGGGTTTTCATTAGACTGCGTTTCGCAGGCTGAGGTTTTCCGGGTGCGGTTGCAGGTAAACCTGTTGCGCAATGTATGGATCCGGGTGCTGGCGAAAGTAGTGTTTGAGCAACGTCAGCGGTACCACCAGCGGCACGATGCCGTGACGATACTGGCTGATCACATGCTGCACTTCCTGTTTGTCTTCAGTGCTGATGGCCTGTTTGAGATAGCCGCTGAGGTGTTGCAGGACGTTGGTGTGGGTGCGGCGCGTGGCGCATTTTTTCAAGGCCGCCATCAGCTCGCTGAAATAGCGCGGGCCGATGACTTCAGGGGCGGTCCGGCCCATGTTGCCGAGCAGGTTTCCCAGGGTTTTGTATTGCACCGGGTTGTGGGCCATTAACAGGTATTTGTAGCGCGAGTGAAAATCCGTGAGGCCGCGCCGGGTCAGGCCGGTTTGCAGCAACTGCTGCCAGGCGCTGTAGGCGAATACGCGGGTAAGGAAGTTTTCCCGCAGCACCGGATCGTTGAGCCGGCCTTCTTCCTCCACCGGCAAATCGGGATGCAGCGCGCAGAAGGTCCGGGCGTAAATGCCACGGCTACCGCCGTCCACCGGCGCGCCGTTGGCGTGGTAGACCTTGACCCGCTCCAGACCGCACGAAGGGGATTTCTGCATAAAGATATAGCCGCAGATGTCGCCCAGTTCCAAAGCCATTTTCCGAGCATATTCGGCCAGCGGCCGGGTGACGTTGTTTTCAGGGTTGACCGTGCCGACCGCCTGCGGATGTTCAGGGTTGCCGACCAGGCGGATCGGTTCGCGAGGGATACCCAGGCCGATGGCAACTTCCGGGCACACCGGGACGAAATCGAAATAATCGGAAAGGATGTGGCTGCACAGCCGTGACGTCTTGTGCCCGCCGTTGTAGCGCACCTCGGCCCCCATCAGGCAGGCGCTGATGGCGATTTTGGGTGGGGTCGTTGATTGTGCAGGCATCGGGGCACCTCGAATCCAGACCTGTACGGATTGTTAAATCTGTACAACATTCGTTCAGCATAGATTCAAAGGTGTACAAGTCAATTTTTTTGTATAGGTTTTTTCAGGGCTGCTGTCCGTGTCGACAGCAGCAATGTGCTCGAATCGAGGCGGTTCACTGCAGGTGTTCGTGCAGACGGCGGGCCGCTTCCTGGCCACTGAGCCAGGCGCCTTCGACACGGCCGGACAGGCACCAGTCACCGCATACATACAAGCCCAGATCAGCATCAGCCAGGGCACCCCACTCATGGCTGCTGGCCGGACGGGCGTAAAGCCAGCGGTGAGCGAGGCTGAAAGTCGGTGCAGGCATGGCGTCGTGCAGCAGTTCGGCAAAGGCACCATGCAATTGCTCGATCACCGCTTCCTTGGACAGATCGATATGTTGCCGGCTCCAGGCGCTGGTGGCGTGCAGCACCCACGTGTCGAGGGTGTTGTCGCGTCCCGGTTTGCTACGGTTGCGCGCCAGCCAGTCGAGGGGGCTGTCCTGCACGAAGCAGCCTTCGATCGGGGTATCCAATGGTGTGTCGAAAGCCAGGGCGACCGCCCAGGTCGGCTCCATTTTTACCCCGGCGGCGGCCCCGGCGAGTTTCGGCGCGGAGGGCAGCAGCGCGGTCGCCTGAGGGGCTGGCGTGGCAATCACCACATGACTGAACGGCCCGTGGGTGAAGCCTTCGGCGTCTTGCAGATGCCAGTGCTCTTCACCGCGATAGACCTCGGTGATCCGGCAACTGAACTGCACTTCCAGGTCACCGAGCAGGGCACGGGTGATGGCGCTCATGCGCGGCGTGCCGACCCAGCGTGTCTGTTCGTCCGGCGAGGGGCTGAGTTGGCCGCCGTGGTAGGTATAGAGCTGCGGTGTCCACACGGCGACCCAACCGTTGGCTTGCCAGCGCTGGACTTCGGTAACGAAGCGACGGTCGCGGGCAGTGAAATATTGCGCGCCCATGTCCAGAGCACCCGCATCGCTGCGCTTGCTTGACATGCGTCCGCCACTGCCGCGGCTTTTATCGAACAGATGAACGACATGCCCGGCCTCCGTAAGGGCCTGGGCGGCTGAGAGTCCGGCGATGCCGGTGCCGATGATTGCGATAGGTACAGTCATAGGGGCCTCGTTTGCCTTTCTGTACAGACTACGCCGTGGTTCAAACCTGTACAATATTGTTTTTTGGTATAACTTTTAGCGTTCTCGTTCTGAGAGCTTGGCCTATTGTTAAACACAGAACCTGCCCGATACCAAAGATCCCTGCTTATAAAAATAGACTAGTGATCCGGGTAAAACGCCACGCGAGGAAGATGTCATGCACATATTGCTGACCGGCGGTACTGGTTTGATAGGACGTCAGCTCTGCCGACACTGGTTGAGTCAGGGACATCACCTCACGGTCTGGAGTCGCACGCCCGCTAAAGTCGCCAAAATCTGCGGCACTCAGGTACGGGGAATCGCACGGCTTGAGGATTTTGGGCCAGAACCGGTGGATGCAATTGTCAACCTTGCGGGGGCGCCGATCGCCGATCGGCTCTGGACCCACAAACGCAAAGCGCTGTTGTGGAGCAGCCGGATCACCCTGACCGAAACCCTGTTGGCCTGGCTCGAAAGTCGTGAGCAGAAACCGCAGGTGCTGATCTCCGGCTCAGCGATTGGTTGGTACGGCGACGGCGGCGAGCGGGAGTTGACCGAGCAATCGCCACCGGTCATCGATGATTTCGCCAGCCAGTTGTGCATCGCCTGGGAAGAAACCGCGCAACGTGCCGACGCCTTGGGCATCCGCGTGGTTCTCATCCGCACCGGGTTGGTGTTGTCCGCCGAGGGCGGCTTTTTGTCGCGGCTGTTGTTGCCGTTCAAACTGGGGCTGGGCGGGCCGATCGGCAGCGGTCGGCAGTGGATGTCGTGGATTCATATCGAAGATCAAATCGCCCTGATTGATTTTCTTCTGCATCGCAATGGGGCCAGCGGTCCCTATAATGCCTGCGCGCCCAAGCCGGTGCGCAATCGCGAATTCGCTAAAACGTTGGGTGACGTGTTGCATCGTCCCGCGTTCATGCCGATGCCGACTCTCGTCTTGAAGGTCGGACTGGGCGAGTTGTCATTGTTGTTGCTGGGGGGGCAGAAGGCGATGCCGGCTCGCTTGCTGGAAGCGGGTTTCACTTTCCGGTTCACTGATTTGCGCGCGGCATTGGACGATCTGTCCGGCCGCCTCTGAAATAGGACGTTGCATGACCGATCACGCATTGCTTCTGGTCAACCTGGGTTCACCTGCCTCCACCTCGGTGGCGGATGTGCGCAGTTACCTCAATCAATTTCTGATGGACCCGTATGTGATCGACCTGCCTTGGCCGGTGCGGCGTTTGCTGGTGTCGCTGATTCTGATCAAGCGCCCGGAACAATCGGCTCACGCTTACGCGTCGATCTGGTGGGAGGAGGGCTCGCCGCTGGTGGTGCTCAGCCGTCGCCTGCAACAGGCCATGACCCGGCAGTGGACTCACGGGCCTGTTGAGCTGGCGATGCGGTACGGCGAGCCGTCCATTGAGTCCGCGTTGGTGCGGCTGGCTGCCCTGGGGCATAAGAAAGTGACCCTGGCACCGCTCTATCCGCAATTCGCCGACAGCACTGTGACCACGGTGATCGAAGAAGCCAAGCGCGTGGTGCGCGATAAAAAGCTCGACATGCAGTTCTCGGTTCTGCAGCCGTTTTACGATCAGCCGGAATACCTCGATGCGTTGGTGGCGAGTGTCAGGCCTTATCTGCAACAGGATTTCGATCATCTGCTGCTGAGCTTCCACGGTTTGCCGGAACGTCACCTGAAAAAGCTTAATCCGGGGCACAGCTTCGAGGGTGGCGGCGATTGCTGCGCCGGTGCGCCACCGGAAGTGGTCGCGACCTGTTACCGCGGTCAGTGCCTGCGCACGGCCGCAGAGTTTGCCAAACGTGTGGGCATACCGGACGGCAAGTGGTCCGTATCGTTTCAGTCGCGTCTGGGCCGGGCCAAGTGGATAGAACCCTACACTGAAGCTCGCCTCGACGAGTTGGCCAAAAGCGGCGTGAAGAAAGTCCTGGTGATGTGCCCGGCGTTCGTTGCCGATTGCATCGAGACGCTGGAGGAAATCGGTGATCGTGGGAAGGAGCAATTCCGCGAGGCGGGAGGGGAGGAGTTGGTGCTGGTGCCTTGCCTCAACGATGAGCCGCTGTGGGTCAAGGCGTTGAGTGCCATGTGCGAAAGGGCGCCATTGGCTTTATAGGAACGTACATTGAAGTGACGGCTGGCTGGTTGTGGCGAGGGAGCCTGCTCCCGCCGGGTCGCGAAGCGGCCCCAAAATCTTTGCAGTCAATGAAGATTTTGTGAGTGCTGCGCACTGGTGCGCCAGCCCGGTCAAGCGGGAGCAAGCTCCCTCGCCACAGGGGATTGAGTCGCCTGCTTACAACAGCGGCTCATCCGCCTTCTTGTGCTTCCAGCTGTCATTGCCCGGCAGCAACAGGTTCAGTGCAATCGCCACCACCGCGCACAGCGCGATGCCTTTGAGGCCGAAATCGTTCTGGCCGGTACCGGTGCCGACCAGCATGCCGCCAATCCCGAACACCAGCGTCACCGAGACAATCACCAGGTTGCGTGCTTCGCCCAGGTCGATCTTGTGGCGGATCATGGTGTTCATGCCCACCGCGGCAATCGAACCGAACAACAGGCAGAGAATCCCGCCCATCACCGGCACCGGGATGCTTTGCAGCAGCGCGCCGAATTTGCCGATGAACGCCAGGCTGATTGCGAAGATCGCCGCCCAGGTCATGATTTTCGGGTTGTAGTTCTTGGTCAGCATCACCGCGCCAGTCACTTCGGCGTAAGTGGTATTGGGTGGGCCGCCGAACAGACCGGCCGCGGTGGTGGCGATGCCGTCACCGAGCAGGGTGCGGTGCAGGCCGGGCTTTTTCAGGTAGTCGCGACCGGTCACGCTACCCACGGCAATCACGCCACCGATGTGCTCGATGGCCGGGGCCAGGGCCACAGGAACGATGAACAGAATCGCCTGCCAGTTGAATTCCGGCGCGGTGAAATGTGGAATCGCGAACCACGGTGCCACGGCAATCTTCGCGGTATCGACCACGCCGAAATAAAACGCCATGGCAAAACCCACCAGCACACCGGAGATAATCGGCACCAGGCGGAAAATACCTCTGCCGAACACCGCGACGATCAGGGTGGTCAACAGCGCGGGCATCGAAATCATCATCGCCGTCTGGTAATGAATCAGCTCAGTACCGTCGCCCGCCTTGCCCATCGCCATGTTGGCGGCAATCGGCGCCATGGCCAGGCCGATGGAGATGATCACCGGGCCAATCACCACCGGAGGCAGCAAACGGTCGATAAACCCGGTGCCTTTGATCTTCACCGCAAGGCCGAGGAAGGTGTAGACGAACCCGGCCGCCATCACACCGCCCATGGTCGCCGCCAGGCCGAACTGGCCCTTGGCGAGAATGATCGGGGTGATGAAGGCGAAGCTCGACGCCAGGAATACCGGCACCTGACGCCCGGTGACAATCTGGAACAGGATCGTCCCTAAACCTGCGGTGAACAGCGCCACGTTCGGGTCGAGGCCGGTAATCAGCGGCATCAACACCAGGGCGCCGAAGGCCACGAACAGCATCTGCGCGCCGGACAATACCGTGCGCCAGAGCGGATCGTTGAACTCTTGCTGCATGGTCACGCGTCCTTCTGCTTGGTGCCGAAGATCTTGTCACCGGCATCGCCCAAGCCTGGGATGATGTAACCGTGTTCGTTCAGTTTCTGGTCAATGGAAGCGGTGTAGATGGTCACGTCCGGGTGAGCCTTCTCCACAGCGGCGATACCTTCGGGAGCGGCCACCAGGACCATCGCGCGGATGTCCTTGCAGCCGGCCTTCTTCAGCAAATCGATGGTGGCGACCATCGAGCCGCCGGTGGCGAGCATCGGGTCGATGATCATCGCCAGGCGTTCGTCGATTTCCGGTACCAGTTTTTCCAGGTAGGTGTGGGCTTCGAGGGTTTCCTCGTTACGGGCCACGCCCACGGCGCTGACTTTGGCGCCCGGGATCAGGCTCAGCACGCCTTCGAGCATGCCGATACCGGCACGCAGGATCGGCACCACGGTAATTTTCTTGCCGGCGATTTTCTCCACCGACACCGTGCCGCACCAGCCTTCGATGTCGTAGCTTTCCAGCGGCAGGTCTTTGGTGGCTTCATAGGTCAGCAGGGCGCCGACTTCTTGAGCGAGCTCACGGAAATTCTTCGTGCTGATGTCGGCGCGGCGCATAAGGCCAAGTTTATGACGGATCAGCGGATGGCGGATCTCACGGATGGGCATGGGGAAAGGCTCCGGCGGCGGGCAAAAAAACCGGCCTAGATTAATCTATCCGAGGGTGTTGTCCTATAGACATACAGTACGTTAGTCCACAAACGCTTGATCTGGCCGTGCGGGATGCGTACCTTTGCCCGCTTTTCCGAATCCGTCCCTCCCCCTCAAACCCCTTGGAGAGCGCCATGTCCGCTGATCTCGAGCATATCCGTCAAATCATGCGAGAGGCTGACTGCCTGTACACCGAAGCTGAAGTCGAGGCGGCCATCGCCCGCGTCGGTGCACATATCAACGAACAACTGGCTGAAAGCAATCCGGTGGTGTTCTGTGTGATGAACGGCGGCCTGATTTTCGCCGGCAAGCTGCTCACCCATCTGCAATTCCCGCTGGAAGCGTCCTACCTGCACGCTACCCGCTATCGCAACGAAACCAGCGGCGGCGAGCTGTTCTGGAAAGCCAAGCCGGAGGTTTCGTTCATCGACCGTGACGTGCTGATCATCGACGACATCCTCGATGAAGGTCACACCCTGGGCGCGATCATCGACTTCTGCAAACACGCCGGCGCCCGCAAAGTGCACACCGCCGTGCTGATCGACAAGGACCACGACCGCAAGGCTCGCCCGGACCTGAAAGCCGATTTCGTCGGCCTGCCGTGCATTGACCGTTACATCTTCGGTTATGGCATGGACTACAAAGGCTACTGGCGTAACGCGAACGGAATTTTTGCCGTTAAAGGCCTGTAAGCAGGTTGACTGTCTGGGGGCGGTTTTAGCCGCCAGACACGTTGATGCTTGAAGGCAGATCTCCCATCCGAATGCGTGCGCAGTTCGCTTGAACCGCGCGCTCAGTCCTGCCCGACGAGCCAGCGTTCGCTTTTGCGTCGAGCCTGTTCCAGGTTGTTCACGTAAGCCAATTGACGCTGTTCCCGATGGATGCCCGCGCGCCTGAGTTTCAGGCGCACGCGCGCAGCCGTCCCGACCAGAATCAGGCCGATGCCGTCGGTGCGATAATCCCTGAGGATATTGTCGAAGGCTGCCAACGCCGTCATGTCCAGCATGGACACGGCACTCATCTCGACAATCACCACTTTGACCTCCGGGCTGAATTTGCGCAGCACGCCCAGGGCCTTTTCCGCTGCACCGAAAAACAACGGTCCGCGTATCGCATAGCAACGAACATGCTCCGGCAAATCCTGTAAGGCTTGATGGAACTCTCGAGGCAGTTCGGCGGTGTCCGTGAGGTCGCTCATGCGCTTGACGAACAACCCGGCGGCCAGCAATAGCCCAACGGCAACGGCCAGTACCATGTCGAACAGCACTGTCAGGCTCAGGCAGGTCAGCAAGACCAATACATCGCTGCGTGGTGCAATGCGCAGGGTGTGCACGACATGCCGGGCCTCGCTCATGTTCCACGCCACCATCACGAGCAGCGCCGCCAGCGCGGCCATCGGCAAGTAGCTGAACAGCGGGGCGAGGACGAGTATCGCCAGCAGCACCACCGCGCTGTGGATAATTGCCGCCAATGGCGAAAACGCCCCGCTGCGCACGTTGGTGGCGCTGCGGGCGATCGCCGCGGTGGCGGTAATGCCGCCGAACAACGGTGCGACCAGGTTACCAATGCCTTGACCCAGGAGTTCGGCGTTGGGGTCATGTTTGCTGCCCGTCATGCCATCGGCCACCACCGCACACAACAACGATTCGATGGCGCCGAGCATGGCAATGGCGAACGCTGGTGCCATTAATTGGCGGATCAGGTCGTAAGACAGATGCAGCGGCTGACCATTGGGCCCTGGCAGATTCCACGGCCAGTCGAAGCTCGGCAGAAACGGCGGAATGCCGGGGTGGCTGACACCATCGACGATATAGCTGAAGCGCTCGCCCAGCGTCGCAATCGGTAACCCGCCGCTTTCCAGCGCCAGCCCCAACATTGCGCCGACGGCCAGCGCCACCAGATGCCCCGGAACCCTTGGCACAAACCGCGGCCAGACGATCAGAACCGCCAGGCACATGACACCGATGATTCCGTCCCCCAGGCGGGCGCTGGGCAATGCCTGGAGCAGCGCACCTAATTGCTCGATGTAATGTTCGGCATGCCCGGTGGTACTCAGGCCCAGCAAATCCTTTAGTTGGAGTGTGGCGATGACAATGCCTATCCCGGCGGTAAAGCCCAGGGTCACCGGATAAGGAATGTACTGAATCAGCCGACCGGCCCGAATCAGCCCCAAGGCAATCAGGATGGCCCCGGCAAGCATGGTGCAAAGCAGCAGGCCACCCAGGCCATATTGTTGGGTGATCGGCAGCAGTATCACCACGAACGCGGCTGTCGGCCCGCTGACATTGAAGCGCGAGCCTCCCGTCAGGGCGATCAGGGGGGCCGCGATCAGCACCGTATATAAACCTTGCTGGGGCGCTACTCCCACCGCAATCGCCAGGGCCATGGCCAGGGGAATGGCGATAATCCCTACCGTCACCCCGGCACTGATGTCGCCACGCAAGCGTCTGAGGCTATAACCTGCACGCAGAGTTTGACGCCAGGCGGCGAATAACGGGGGGATGGAGAATGGCATAGGGACTCCACAGTAGACGGCACGCCGTCGAAATAGGGCTGAAGGCTCTTTCAGTATGCCCAGCCTTGTCTTCGAGAGTATTGATCTGGATCGGTTATTCGCCCGATTGATCATCATGCTAGAGTGCTCGGCCTCGTCCCAGGAGCCTGTCATGAGTCTTTTGATCCGCAGCTGCGCCGCCCTGATGTTGGTCTTCAGCCTACCCCTGGCCGCCGCTCCGGCACCGATGCATGTGCAGTTTTTGCCCCCGGACGACTTGACTCTGCGTGAAGCGGAACCCGAGCAGCAACAACTGTTGCAGGTCACCGAGTATTCGGTGGTCCTCGGCAGCCAGCGTCAGTCCAACCAACAACCGATCCCGGTCACCTCACCCTTGCTGATCCGCCTCAAGGGCAAACCCTTGAACAAGGGTGCGACCATCAGCCAGGTGCTGGTCAACTTCGATGGCGAAAGCAAAAGCCTGAAAAAGCCGATCTACGACAACAAAAGCAAAACGCTAACGCTCTATTACCCGTTGGCCCAGTACCGGGTGGTGATCGACTTGCTGCGCAACGACACGGTGTATTGCCAGTTTCTGAGTTACGCCAACGGCCATATCTGGGCCGATCTGCACACCGGCAGCGTTCGTCCGCGTTGAGCCCGGCATCAAGGCAGGGGTAAACTGCCCGCCCTGTGAAATGTCTGCGAGCTGGAGTCGGCAATGCGTAAAGATAAGAAGCAAGTGATTGGTGACGAGATCGGCGATGCGCAGATCAAACTGTTCCTCGATTTTGAGCCGGTCGACGCCACTTCACCGTCGCTGCACAAACTGATCAAGGCCTACCGCGGTCTGCGCATCGATGACTTCGAGCGTTTTCTGACGTTCTTTGTCGAAGCCGGCTACGATCTGGACGGCAAGGATGCGCACGGCAATGACTTCGTGGCCCTGATTCAGGATCAACGTAACGCGGCCGAGTACATCGAGTTGATCGACAAGGCTCGCGGTTAACGTCAGGCACACTGGAATTTTGTGGCGAGGGTGCTTGCTCCCGTTGGGCTGCGAAGCGACCCCAAAATGCTGCGAATGGCGGAGATTTTGTGAGCGCTGCGCACTGGTGCGCCAGCCCGGTCAAGCGGGAGCAAGCACCCTCGCCACAAGATTGTTTCACCGCACACAAAAAAACGCCCCGCCCTCAATGAGGACGGGGCGTTTTTTATGCGGCTGAATCAAGCGTAGCTTTGGGTTTCGCTGCTTGCTTCAACCAGTTCCAGTGCGACGTTGTTCTGCGCATTGATCTTGCGATACAGCGCAGCGTCGGTTTCCAGGACTTTCTCCCGAGCCGGGAAGATTTCCGCCAGTTTGGCAGCCCACTCGCCCTTGGCCTTGTTCGGGAAGCATTTCTCGATCAATTCCAGCATGATCGACACGGTCACCGAGGCGCCTGGCGAGGCGCCGAGCAGAGCGGCAAGGGAACCGTCCTTGGCCGCGACCAGTTCGGTACCGAACTGCAGAACGCCGCCTTTCTTCGGGTCTTTCTTGATGATCTGCACCCGTTGGCCGGCCACTTCCAGGCGCCAGTCTTCGGCTTTCGCTTCAGGGTAGAAGCGACGCAGGGATTCCAGGCGCTGCTCCATCGACTGCATCACTTCGCTGACCAGATACTTGGTCAGGTCCATGTTGTTTTTGGCCACGGCCAGCATTGGACCGATGTTGCCGGCGCGAACCGACATCGGCAGGTCCATGAACGAACCGTGCTTGAGGAACTTGGTGGTGAAGCCGGCATAAGGTCCGAACAGCAGGGACTTTTTGCCATCGACCACACGGGTGTCCAGGTGCGGCACGGACATTGGTGGCGAACCGACCGCGGCCTGGCTGTAGACCTTGGCCTGGTGGTGCTTGACCACTTCCGGGTTGTCGCAACGCAGCCACTGGCCGCTGATCGGGAAGCCGCCGAAGCCTTTGCTTTCTTCGATGCCCGACGCTTGCAGCAGCGGCAGTGCCGCGCCGCCGGCGCCAAGGAAGACGAATTTGGCGTCGACTTCGCGGGTATTGCCGCTGTTGACGTCCTTGATGCTGACGGTCCAGCCGCCGTTGTTACGCTTCAGGCCGGTGACGCGCTTGCAGTACTTGACCTGGGCATCGGGCGCGCTGGTCAGGTGCTTGAGCAGTTGGTTGGTCAGGGCGCCGAAGTTGACGTCGGTGCCGTTCATCACGCGGGTGGCGGCGAGGACTTCGTCAGCCGGACGGCCCGGCATCATCAGCGGCATCCACTCGGCCATCTTGGCTTTGTCTTCGGTGTATTCCATGTCCGAGAAGGCATGGTGCTTGCTCAGGGTCTTGAAGCGTTCCTTGAGGAAGGACACGCCATTCTCACCCTGCACGAAGCTCAGGTGCGGCACCGGGCTGATGAACGATTTGCACGAACCGAAGGTGCCTTTCTTGGTCAGGTAGGACCAGAACTGCTTCGACACCTCGAACTGGGTGTTGATGTGCACGGCTTTCTTGATGTCGACGGTGCCGTCAGCGGCCTGCGGCGTGTAGTTCAGCTCACACAGCCCGGCGTGACCGGTACCGGCGTTGTTCCACGGATTGGAACTCTCCGCGGCACCGGAATCCATCAGCTCGACGACTTCCAGCTTGATCGCGGGGTCGAGCTCTTTAAGCAGTACAGCGAGGGTGGCACTCATGATGCCGGCCCCAACCAGTACTACGTCGACTGCTTCGTTATGCGCCATTTAACGCGTCTCCAAAATCTGCAGCACCAAATTGTCGGCATAGCTGCCAGGCGTTCCGGGGCGTGTCAGTGATGCCCCAGGTACCCATGGCCAGGATCGCCATGTCCGAATCTTCGCAATTTTTCGCAACTTCGACGGATGCATGCGGCCTGGCTTCAAGAGTCACATGAACTCATTTCGGCACGCGGCTGGCAATTCGACTTATGGTCGAGACATCCGTTTGTGCAACCAAATCCGTAGCGGACAGGCTTCAGGCTCCGGTGTTCGAGGAGTACTCGGTCCTGTGTCGTTGGGCTGTTGTAGACGCTAATGGTGCATTTTCAGACGCAAAACTATTCATTTGCTCGCCACACTCTTGTGAAGTTGTGAAAACCCGTTTTTTTCACGCTCTTTTGAAGACGTGAACCTCAAAAAAGGGCTGTCCCAGCCTGGCACCGTGCCCGGATGGATTGCCGCCATGGGGTGCATGGGCAGCAAAAACGGGCAAACAGCTCAGTGACCGAGCGTAATGACAGCTCTGCAGATTCGCGAAAAGTGGGGGGTTTGCTTGAGAAACAGCAAGCGCGCCAGCTTCACTCGATCTGTGTGGGCGGCTCTCTGTGGGCGGTGCGGGGTGTCAATACCGAGGCATTGAACGATGCTGCGAGGCCCGATCAGGAGACGTCCTTATAATCGGGGGGAGATTGTATCTAAGAAACGCAGGGAAATGGTCGTGTTTAATGACTTTTATTAGGCGTCGGGTCAGGTGGTCAGCAGTTGCTGCGCGCGTGCACGTGGCTGGTGCTGGCTGACACGGGCACTGGCGGGCAGAGGCTGGTGCAGCCAGTTGAGGCGAATTTCTTCGATTTCGACCCAACCATCGCCCATGGGCTGGAGGCTGCACTGCTTGAAGGCCTGGCAGTGGCCATTGTGATCGAGCAGGGCGAAACTGCGGTGCAGCGGGCGTGGCGCGAACAGGGAGACGAGAAAACGCATGGCAACGTACCTTTTGGGGGTGACTGCCATAAAGGTTGCCAGCGGGCGGTGACAAAGGTGTGACAGGAACCGCGCTGCGCCGGGTTTGTCAGAGATTTCAGTAATCGTTGCGCGAAGCTAGTTCGCCGCAGTGGCGCACCGCTATACTGCGGGCATCGTTAGTTGCCTGATTCTGGAGAGAAGAGCATGTTGCAACGCCTGTTGTTCGGTTTGATCACTGTGACCAGTTTGACCCTCGTCGGCTGCGCCCACAGCCCGCAACAACTGAGCCCGGAACCCAAGCTGACGGCTCAGCTGGCGCCGGTCGGCCATGGTCAGCCGGTGGTGGTGCGTGTGGTGGACGGTCGTCCATCGCCAACCCTGGGGACCCGTGGCGGTTTGTACCCGGAGACCAGTGCGATCACGGTGCAGGGCGCGCAGATTCTGCCGAAGCTGCAGGCTCAAGCTGAGGCGGCCGTGCGGTTGCTGGGCTTCACGCCGACGGCCAATGCGCTGAATGCGCCGCAATTGACGGTGACCCTGGCCGAGCTGAAGTATCAGTCGCCCAAAGAAGGTTTGTATGTGACTGAAGCTACAATTGGCGCGACGTTCCGTTCCGATGTGCAGAATGCCAACCGTCGTTACAGCGGTCGCTACGGCGCGTCGCTGGATCAGCGTTTTGGCATGGCACCGAATCAGGAAACCAATACCAAGCTGGTCAGTGATGTGCTGAGTGATGCGTTGACCCGCTTGTTCAAGGACCCGACGATTGGTCAGGTGCTTGGCGAGTAACGGTTTGTAGCTTGTTTAAAGAACCCGGCGCCAGCGATGGCGCCGGGTTTTTTTGTGCCTGCCGTTCCAGCAAGGGAAATCAAGCCGCTTGCGAATAGAAGTCCAGAACACTCACCCCGGTCAGCAAATCCGTCTCCGGCAAATCCGCATGTTGATGCCCGCCCAACGCGCAATACACCAGCCAATGCCGGTCCTGTACATTGAAGGCGAGGCTGCCGACTAAGGTTTGTTGTTCGTCGCTTTGGGCAATGAGGTAAAGACGATCCTGGTTTTCGGCGTGGAGCATGACGCGGTCCGTGTCGGTTTCGAAGGGCGACAGACTGGCGGATTCAGATGACGGCGCCGTGACACAGGACAATAATCGGCTAAATGGTTTCGTTATTTGTCGGAAAGGGGGGGCAGGCCGGAGCGCTTTCGGTAGAATCCGCGCCGTGGTCGTCGGTCCCGGCGTCTGTTACACCGGTTTGCCTGAGGTTTGTGATGTCGCTGCAATTGATTTCGCTCTTTACCGCTCATCCCGCCAAACTGATCAACCTGCTGGCCTTGCTGTTCGCCTGCCCGGGCGGCTGGTTGCTGCACGCCACCCGTCGTCGTGAACAGCGCGCGATGGCCAGTATCGAAGCCCAGCGCCAGAGCAGGCCCAGCGAAGAGCCAACCCTCGATTGGGCGACCTTGCGCATGAACCGGTTTTTCTATCGCTTCGGTTTTGCCTGCCTTGGGATGGCGTTGCTGGTGTCGTGGGTCAGTACTCGCGTCTGAAGTTCTGACACAGTTACAGTGTCTGACTGACCTACTGCACCAAGACAAACAAAAACGGCGCCCGAAGGCGCCGTTGTCGTATCCAGCCATTACCCTACAACGGTAACCCGGCCTTGACCCGATACTGATTACGCACCGGCATCGCATATTGCAGCACCAGGAACGGACGATGTTCCTCGGGGCAAGCTTCCAGTCGACGCTGCCATTCTTCCTGAGCCTTGGCCAGTTCATCTGCCACAAACAGCTCGGCCGCTTTCGGCACCTGCAATTGCGGGTCGGCGTCTTTCCACTGCGCATACGCCAGGTAATGCACCGGGAATAACCGGTAACCGCCCAGAATCTGCTTGTCCATTTCGATCGCCAATTGCTTGGTGTCTTCGAACAGTTCGGTGATCGGTGCGGCGAAGTTCACGTGGACCCGGCCTTTGTAACCGGTGATGCCCTTGGCGATGCTCGCGTCATCCTCGCCCGGTGCCTTGGTGTAGGTGCCGGTGGTGGCGCGAATGTACAGCTCGCGGGCCTTGGCCTGGTCGCAGGGGTCGTACTCGTAGCTGATCGACACCGGGGTGAGGTTCAGCGAACGGATGACTTCGCCGAACGGCTCGTCCTTGCGGCTCATGTGGAACATCTTGAGGATCGCCGACTCGGTGCGGTCGTCGCCGTCCTTGGCCCGGCCTTCAGCCTGAGCGATCCAGATCGAGGCGCAATCGTTGCGGATCGAATGGTTGATGTAGGCCGACAACAATTGATACGCCGCCATTTTCTCGCGACGACCGGTGATCGAACGGTGCACGATGAAGCTCTTGTTCAGGCGCATCAGGTCGCTGACAAAAGGCTTCTGCAGCAGGTTATCGCCAATGGCGATGCGTGGGGTCGGCAGGCCGGCGTGGTACACGGCGTAGTTGACGAAGGCAGGGTCCATCACGATGTCGCGGTGGTTGGCGATGAACAGGTAGGCACTGCCGGACTTGAATTGCTCCACGCCGGTGTAGGTCACCCCGTCCGTGGCGCGCTCGATGGTGTGGTCGACGTAAAACTCGACTTTGTCCTGCAACGTGGCCACCGACGTGACGCCGGCGAACTCACGGCGCAGCCGATGCGCTATAAGAGGTTTGAGCATCCAGCCGAAGGCACCGGCAAAACGCGGGAAGCGGAAGTGGGTGAGGATATCTAGAAACGCCTTGTCGCCGAGCAGCCGTGCCAGCACCGCTGGGACTTCGCTGTCGTCGTAAGGTCGGATGGCATCGAATTCGCCCATCATGCTCTCTTGTTAGAAACGGCTAGGGTAAGTAAAGGTATTGATCGAAAACCAACGGGGCACGGTCTGAAAGGTAGTCAGACAAAAATAGCCCTGCAAATAGACCGGCGATTATACGCACAAGTCACCTGGGAGACCGCGATGCTGGAAACTGCGCAGTATGAATGTCCGTATTGCGGTGAAGAAGTCGAGGCTGTTCTGGATTTGTCTGGCGGTGATCAGACCTATATCGAGGATTGTCCGGTGTGTTGTCGTCCCATTACCTTTGTCTTGCAGGTTCACGGCGAGGAGTGGCACCTCGACGTCTACAGCGAAAACGAATGAAGGGGTTCACCCATGCAGCGTATCTACGAGCCGGAAAACCTGATGGAAGGCGAATTGCTGCTAAGCATGCTGGCCAGTGAAGGCATCGAGGCGCATCTGGTGGGCCGGGATTTGATCGGCGGTACCGGGGAATTGCCGATATTCGGCCTGCTGGGTGTATCGGTCGATAACGACCAGGCGCAATACGCGCGGGAACTGATCGCCGCGTACAATGCCGCGCTGCCGCTGTCCGGCGATGAACCGGACAGCTTTCCCGGCACGCTGGTCTGTTAGGCTGACGTTCGTTTGATCAAGAGTCGTATTGCCCCATGTGTGGACGTTATGCCCTGTTTCGCTGGAACCCCGCCTTCGCAGCCCTGCCCGGATTTCCCGCCGATCAGCAGGCCCAGTGGAATATTTCTCCCAACGATTCGGTGTTGATGCTGCGTGCCGGTGCAGACGGGCAGCGTGAGTTGGCCCGCGCCCGCTGGGGCCTGACGCCGCCGTGGCTGACCGACCTGTCCCGCACGCCGGCCCATGCCCGTGCCGAAACCGTTGCCGAACAGCCGATGTTTCGCGAAGCCTTGCGCCTGCGCCGTTGTCTGCTGCCGGCCAATGGTTTTTACGAGTGGCGCGGCACTACGCGCAAACGCCCATACTGGCTGACGCCGGGGGAGGGCTCGACGCTGTACTTCGCGGCGATCTGGGAGGCATATCCGGTGCAGGAGCAGGTATGGCTGAGTACGGCGGTAATCACCCAACCTGCTTCGAGTCAGCGTCGGCCGTTGATTCTCGATGCGGCGGGGCAGGAAGCCTGGCTCAATCCTGAAACCCCGCTACATGCCTTGCAGGCGCTGCTGGCCAGCGAGCCCGCGGCGCTGCGCGAGCGGGTGCTGGCGAACATGGTGAATGATCCGAAGCTCAATGGGCCGGAGTGTTTGACCCCGGGCTGAGCGCGTAATGATCGTTCCCACGCTCCGCGTGGGAATGCAGCCATGGACGCTCCGCGTCATTGAACCCTAAACCTTGAACTGATTGATCAACCGGCGCTGCTGTTCCGCCAACTTGGTCAAATCCGCACTCGCTGCGCTCGATTCATCCGCGCCACCAGCCACTTCATTGGCTACTTGCCCGATGTTGATCACGTTGCGGTTGATGTCGTCGGCCACCGCGCTCTGTTCCTCGGCGGCGCTGGCGATCTGGGTGTTCATGTCGTTGATCACCGACACCGCTTGCGTAATGGTTTCCAGCGCTTGGGCCGCTTTCGCCGCGTGCTGCACGCTTTCGTCGGTGCGGTTCTGACTGTCTTCCATGACCCGCACCACATCGCGGGTGCCTTGTTGCAGTTGCTGGATCATGGTCTGGATTTCTTCCGTGGCCTTCTGGGTTTTCTGCGCCAGGTTGCGTACTTCATCGGCCACCACCGCAAAACCCCGACCCTGTTCACCGGCCCGCGCGGCTTCGATGGCCGCGTTCAAGGCGAGCAGGTTGGTCTGCTCGGCGATGCCGCGAATTGCCGTCAGGATCGCGTTGATGTTTTCGCTGTCCTTGGCCAGGGTCTGCACCACGCCGACGGCTTTGCCGATTTCGATGGCCAACACACCAATCGAATTCGACGTATCCCGGACGATTTGCATGCCTTGTGCCGCCGCCTGATCTGCATGACTGGCAGCTTGCGCGGCCTGGGTGGCGTTGCGCGCCACGTCCTGGGCGGTGGCGGTCATTTCGTGTACGGCGGTGGCGACCTGATCGATCTCGGCCATTTGTTTGTGCACACCGATGTTGGTGCGAATGGCGATGTCCGCGGTGTGTTCCGACGAGTCGCTGACGCTCTGCACCGAAGTCACCACTTGAGTGATCATCGCCTGCAACTTGGCCAGGAAGGTGTTGAAGCCCTTCGCGATCGAGCCCAGTTCGTCGCTGCGGTCGCTGGTCAGGCGGCGGGTCAGGTCGCCTTCGCCCTGGGCGATGTCATCGAGCATGGTCACCATCTGCTTCAGCGGCCGGGCAATGCCGTGGCCCACCAGCCAGATCACCAACAAACCAATGCCGGCGATCAGCAGGCCGACCATGGCCATGCCAAAGGTGTCGGACTTGCGCTGTGCGTCCAGGTCACTCTGAAGTTTTTGCAGGTCGGCCATCACCGCGTTCAGCGGCAGTTGCAGCATCAAGGTCCAGCGGGCGTCGGTCTGGCCGATGCCGAAGGGCAGGTACAACTCGATCCGGCCCTGGGCCTTGTCGACGGTGTAAGTCACTTCGCCACGCTTGAGATTGGCCATGTTGGCAATCTGCTTGCTGTCGAGGATGTCGCTGACCTTTTCGCCGAATTTGCTCGGGTCTTTGGTGTAGGCGACGATCCGGCCGTTACCGCCGATCAGGGCCATTTCTCCGGCGCCGCTGTACAGTTTCTGATTCGCCCCCAGGAGCATTTCCTGGATGAAGTTCACCGACAGGTCGGCGCCGACGATGCCCTGGAACGCGCCGTTGAGCATGATCGGTTCAATGAAGGAGGCGAGCATGACGATCTTGTCGCCAACCTTGTAGGGCGCCGGATCGATCACGCAGGATTTTTTGGTTTCCTTGGAGCACAGGTAGTACTCGCTGGCGCGCACACCGGTGGACAAGGTTTTCTGGTCGTCGACGTCGACCAGTTTGTCCAGGCCCAGGCTGCCGTCTTCGTTACGGAACCACCACGGCAGGAAGCGCCCGTTACTGGCGTCGATGCCGACTACTTTGGTGTCGACGTAGGCCGCATCGTTGTGGTCGAGGGCGTTTTTTTCCCACCCAATGTAGGTGCCGAGAATTTTCGGGTTCCGGGCGACGTTTTCCTTGATCAGGCTGATCAGTTGCTCGCGGCTAAGGCTCAGTTGCGGCAGGCCATCGGCGCCCGGTGTGCCGATCAATGCGTTGACCCGCACCAGACCGCCGGCAATCAGCAGCGGTGCTTCGAGTTCGCGCTGGATCTGGCTGACCTGGGTTTGTGCCAGCGACGTCAGGCGCTGTTCGATGACTTGCTCAAACTGCGCCTGAGTCCGTTGCTGGACCATGTCTTGGGTCCGGGCGCCGGAAAACAGCGCATACAGCACCAGGGCTGCGACAACGCTGAGCACAATGGCGCCGGCCAGGGCGGCAACGGAAAACTGGATCGACTTGAATTTCATGGGTGCTCCGCACGCAAGAGGACGTCTGCAGAGCTGTATCGGCACTGGGGCGGTGGGGCATGAGCCAGGTGTAACGAATTGGCTGTTTTAGAGTGCTGGATGTCGTAAATGAATCATTGCTGGCCGTGATCAGCCGCGGTGGACGCTGTTGTGTGAATTTTTTCCTACGGTAATCGGGGCTTTGTCTGAAATGTACGTGCTACACGTCCGTTGTATCTGGCGCCGATACAAATCCCCACCTAGGATACGCGGCATGTTTCCAGGGAGCTTCTTGATGAGTAAGACATTGGTTTTGTGTGCACTGAGTGCAAGTCTGCTGCTTGCCGGTTGTCAGTCGGTCAACACCACCAGCGGTGGCGCCGTGGGCGTTGAGCGCACGCAATACATGTTCAGTATGTTGTCGACCTCCGAGGTCAACCAGATGTACGCCCAGTCTTATCAACAGACCATCGGGGAGGCGAGCACCAAAGGCGTGCTGGATAAATCCAGTAACAATGCGAAGCGCGTCCAGGCCATCTCCAATCGCCTGATTGCCCAGGCACCGGTGTTTCGTCCGGATTCGGCCCAGTGGCAATGGGAAGTGAACCTGATCAAGAGCGATGAGCTGAATGCCTCCTGCGGGCCTGGCGGCAAGATCATTTTCTACAGCGGGCTGATCGACACCCTGCAACTCACTGACGACGAAATCGCCGCCATCATTGGCCATGAAATCGCTCACGCCTTGCGCGAGCACAGTCGTGAAGCGATGTCCAGGGCTTATGGTCTCGAAATGGCCAAGCAGGGCGCCGGTGCGTTGCTCGGTCTGGGGCAGGACAGCCTGGCCCTGGCGGACACCGTGGCCAAATACGGCATGACCTTGCCCAACAGTCGCGAGAACGAAAACGAAGCCGACTTGATCGGCCTCGAACTGGCCGCCCGCGCTGGTTACAACCCGAACTCTGCGATCACCCTGTGGAACAAAATGAGCAAAGCCTCGGAAGGCGCACCGCCAGAGTTCTTGAGCACTCACCCGGCGTCGGCCAGTCGGATTGCGTCGTTGCAGGCGGCGATTCCGAAAGTCATGCCGTTGTACGAGAAAGCCAGGAAATCCTGATCATCAAGTGCTGAGGCTTGTGGCGAGGAGGCTTGTCGGAACGCCCCCTCGCCACAATCTGTTACTCACAGATCCAGGGTCAAACCCAGCCACTGCTCTGCATCGCCTTGTACACCGCGACAATCGCCAGGATGAAGAACGCCGACGCCGCCAGGCGACGGATCAAAGTCAGAGGCAGTTTTTCCGCTGCAAAATTACCCGCCAGTACCACCGGCACGTTGGCAATCAACATCCCGGCGGTGGTGCCGAGGATCACCAGCCACAGATCCGGGTATTGCGCGGCGAGCATCACGGTCGCGACCTGGGTCTTGTCGCCCATCTCCGCGAGGAAGAACGCAATCAGCGTGGTCAGGAACGGTCCGAACTTGCGGGCGGTGCTGGCTTCGTCTTCGTCCATCTTGTCCGGCACCAGTGTCCACAGCGCCGTGGCGGCGAAGCTGGCGGCGAGGATCCAGTGAAGCGTCGCATTCGAGAAGAAACTGCCGAACCAGGCGCCTACCGCACCGGCCGCCGCGTGGTTGGCCAGGGTCGCGGCGACGATGCCGGCGATGATCGGCCAGGGTTTGCGAAAGCGAGCGGCGAGAATGAGTGCGAGCAGTTGCGTCTTGTCGCCGATTTCGGCCAAGGCAACGATTGCGGTGGGAACGAGTAGAGAGTCCAGCATCATCAGGGTTTTCCTAAGGGGCGGGTCGACACGGCTATGACACGTACAGCCTTCCCGCCCCGGGTAAGGTGTTCGTGTCATAGGTCTTGTCAAACCCTGCGATCCGTCTGATGCGGACGCGTGGGTCGCATACGCCATGGTCTGAGGACCAAGTATGTTGACGTATGCCGGACGAGCATGGCGCTCGTGGGAGACTACTCCCCTAGGACGGAGCGGATTCTGCCTAGGCAAATCCGATTGGGCAAGCCTTCTTTTACAAAAGCGTTTTCAGCCGCGCTTGGCCCGGTAGATTCTAAAACCCTGTCCTTCAGCCTTGATCGCACACGCGCCCAAGTGCTCTTCGATCAGCGGCTGATACTTCAGGAAACTGTTGGCAACCAACCGCAGTTCGCCGCCATTTTTCAGATGTTTAGCTGCTTTTCGCAGCAAGTTCTCTGTGGCGAAGTAGTCGGTGTGTACGCCGACATGGAACGGTGGATTACTCAGAATCGCGCTCAAGCCCATGGGCGCTGCGTCGATGCCGTCACCGGTCAGCACTTCCGCTTCCAGACCGTTGGCGGCCAGGGTCAGGCGACTGCTGGCGGCGGCAAATGCGTCGACATCGAGCAAGGTGACCTGGTTGTGCGGATAACGCCGCTTGACCGCGGCCCCCAGCACGCCTGCACCGCAACCGAAGTCCAGCAGGTGGCCGCTGGGCAGTTTGTCCAGATGTTCCAGCAGCAGGGCGCTGCCGCGATCCAGTCGACCGTGGCTGAACACGCCCGGCAGGCTGATGACTTTCAACGGCCCTTCGGCCAATGGCAGTTCATAGGTCTGGGCCAGGCTTTCCAGCGATTTGGCTTCTGGCGCATTGGCCACGGTGACCTGCCAGAGCTGGCAATGCCGTGCGCTGTCGAGCTTGCGTGGTTTGCCGAAGGGGTTCAACTGCTTGGCCGCGCCTTCGATGCCGCTGCGTTTTTCGCCGACCAGATACAACTCACGACCGGCCAGACGAGAGGCGAGGGCGTTGAGGATATAGTCGGTCAGGTCCTTGGACTTGGGCAGAAACACCACGGCGCTGTCGAATTCGCGCTCGGGCGCATTCACGCCAAAATGGCTGCGCCCGGCGAAACGGGCGTCCAGTGCTGCTTGATCGCCGGCGTGCCAGCACCAGCCGTGGGCATCGGGCAAGCGACCCAGCAAGTCATCGGCGGGCAAACCGGCCAGCAGCACCGAACCCTGGAACAACTCGGCCTGACGAAGCAGTACTTCACTGCGCGGATCCATACTCTGCTCCTTGAAAAAAGTGCCGCAGTTTATCAACTGACGACCCGCAGCGCTTTACCGCTGAAATAAGCCTGAGCGTTTTCCGTCAACTGGCCAACGATTCGCTGCCGCGCCTCGCGGCTGCCCCAGGCGTTGTGCGGGGTGACGATTCGCCGTGGAATGTCCTGGGCCAGCAGCGGATTGCCCGCAGTCGGTGGTTCGACACTCAACACGTCGGTGGCCGCGCCGCCCAAGTGGCCGTTGCGCAGGGCGTCGGCCAATGCTTGTTCGTCGATCAAGCCGCCGCGCGCGGTGTTGACCACGAAAGCACCGGGCTTCATCGAGGCCAGTTCACGGGCACCGATGAAGTGTCGGGTGTGTTCGTTGAGGGGGCAATGCAGGGTCAGGGCGTCGATTTGCGGCAGCAGCTCGTCCAGCGGCAAGCGGTCCGGGCGGGCAGGGCGGCCCGGAATCTGCCCCAACAAGACGCGCATGCCGAACGCTTCGGCCAGCCGCGCGACGGCACCGCCCAGTTCACCGTGGCCGAGCAAACCGAGGGTTTTGCCTTCGAGTTCGACGATCGGGTAATCCAGCAGGCAGAACTGTTTCGCCTGTTGCCAGCGACCTTCGGCGACGGCTTTTTGATAGTCGCCCAGGCGCGTCGCCAGGTTCAGTAACAACATGATCGTGCGCTGAGCCACCGACGGCGTGCCGTAACCCTGGCAATTGCAAACAGTGATTCCGTGGGCGCGGGCTGCAGCAAGGTCGACATTGTTGGTGCCGGTGGCGGTGATCAGGATCAACTTCAACTCGGGGCTGGCCGCCATGGCCGCCGCATCAATCAGGATTTTATTGGTGATGGCGACAGTGGCGCCTTTGAGGCGTTCGATCACCTGCGCAGGCGTGGTCTGGGCGAACAGCTGCAAGTCGCTGAAGCACTCGCGTAGTGGGCTGAGGTCGAGATCGCCGAGGTCCAGGGACGGATGGTCGAGGAAAACGGCGCGGCGAGAGTTCGTCATCAACTGTACCTTTTGTGCGTTGAACTGAAGGCGTAATCTGCCGAGCCTACCAGATGAAACAAGCAGTTACGCTTGGCCAAAGGGAGCCCCCATGTACTGGACAGAATTCTTGACCGTTGCGCTGATTCACCTGCTGGCTGTTGCAAGCCCCGGCCCGGATTTCGCCGTGGTGGTGCGAGAGAGCGTGACTCACGGTCGCCGCGCCGGGACCTGGACGGCGCTGGGCGTTGGTTCGGCGATTTTCCTGCACGTCGGTTATTCGCTGCTGGGGATCGGGTTGATCGTGTCTCAGTCGATCGTGCTGTTCAACGCCTTGAAATGGGCCGCTGCCGCGTACCTGCTGTACATCGGCTACAAGGCCCTGCGCGCGCAACCGGCCAAACCTGCGGCTGACGATCTGCACCAGGAAGCGGGTGAGCGCACCGCGCGGGGCGCCTTCACTGCGGGGTTCGTGACCAATGGCCTGAACCCGAAAGCCACGCTGTTTTTCCTGTCGTTGTTCACCGTGGTGATCAACCCGCACACGCCGCTGGCGGTACAGGCCGGTTACGGGATCTATCTGGCAGCGGCAACGGCGCTCTGGTTTTGCCTGGTGGCGATGTTGTTCAGTCAACAACGCGTGCGCGCCGGTTTCGCCCGTATGGGCCACTGGTTCGACCGGACCATGGGCGCGGTGCTGATCGCCATCGGCGTGAAACTCGCGTTCACCGAGATGCATTGATCGCGCTGAGTGTCTACGGGGGATTGAGCTCGCTCAATTTGTTCAGCGCGTTCAGGTATTCCCGAGGGTTTTCCCCGAGCAAGCGGCGAAACATCGCGCTGAACGCCCGAGCACTGCCGTAGCCCAGATCGCGCGCCACGCTCTGCACGCTTTCCCCGGCGAGCAGACGCGGCAGGGCTTCCATCAGGCGCAGTTGCTGGCGCCAGGCATTGAAATTCATCTTCAGTTGCTGCTGGAACAGCCGCGCCAAGGTTCGAGAGCTGGCGCCGACCTGTTGTGCCCAGTCTTCCAGGGTGTTGGAGTGATTCGGTGCGCGCAGCAGCGCCATGCAGATGCCCTGCAGGCGTCGGTCCTCGGGCATTGGAATGTGTAGCGGAAGGTTTTCCAGGCTGGCGATCTCTTCCAGCATCAGCTTCTGAATCAATGAGTTTTCCGCGTGTCGCGGACCTTGCACCGCGCGCAGGATCAGCTCGCGCAGCAGCGGTGTGACGGCCAGCACACAGCACTGTTGCAGCGTTGGCGGCGACAGTTCGGGGGCAATGAACAGCGAACGCATGCGCACCTCGCCCGACATGAAAATTTCATGCGCCACCAATGGTGGAATCCACACGGCTCGGGTTGGTGGAATGACCCAGGCACCTTGCGCAGTGACCACTCGCATGGTGCCGCAAACGGCGTACAGCAACTGAGCTTCGCGGTGTTGATGCAGTTCCTGGTGAGCACCGTCCACGTAATCTCGCGGATAGGCGCTGACCGGCCCGTGCAGGAAATGGCTGATTAACATGTCAGATCCAATGACTTTGTTGTCAGGATTACTCTTTTTCGCCAACTTAGCATAAGCCGCTCACTACAACGTAAGCGTGCCGCGATGAACCAGTCCAGAAATGTCCTCCGCTATATCAATGCAGCCCATGTGATCGATCACATGTTCATGCTGATTTTTCCCGCCGCCGTTCTCGGCATGACCCAGGCCTTCGCACTGGACTACGCCGCGATGATCGGCCTGTCTCTCGGCGGCTTTATTGCCTTTGGCGCCTGTTCGCTGCCGGCCGGCTGGCTGGGGGATCGCTGGAGCCGACGGAAAATGATGCTGGTGTTTTTTTTCGGCATTGGCGCTTCGGCGATCTTTACCGGCGTGAGCAGCAGCGCACCGATGCTGGTACTCGGCCTGACGCTGATCGGTATTTTCGCCGCGATCTATCACCCGGTGGGCACCGCGATGCTGGTGGCTTACGCGCACAACCGGGGCCGCGAAATCGGTATCAACGGCATGTGGGGCAACCTTGGCGTGGCGTTTTCGGCGCTGATCACCGGGTTGCTGGTGGCGCAACTCGGCTGGCGTTCGGCGTTCGTTTTGCCTGGCGTGGTGGCGATTGGGATGGGCATCGGTTTCGCGTTTCAGGTGCGCGAAGAACCGATCCCCAAGCGTGCGCACACACCGCTCAAAGATGCGGCCGGTCAGCGGATTTCCATGGTCATGGTGTTCGGCGTACTGGCCTTGGCCACCGCGACCGGCGGTGTGGTGTTCAACGCCACGACCATGACCTATCCGAAATTGTTTCAGGAACGCCTGCACGATTTGTTTACTTCACCGCAAATCCTTGGCGTCGTGGTCAGCCTGGCGTATGCCTTCGGCGCCGTGGCGCAGTTGAGCATCGGCCGGGTCTTGCATCGTTTCAGTCTGAAATGGCCGTTCATAGTGTTGACGCTGTGCCAGGCGCCACTGTTGTTCGGGTTGGCCTATGTCGACGGCTGGGCCGTGATCGTGCTGGGTGCGGCGTTCATGTTCGTGGTGTTTGGCCAGGTCACGGTGAATGATGCGATGGTCGCCAACTTTGTCGCGCCGCAATGGCAATCCCGAGTCTTCGCGCTGCGTTACTGTTTATCGTTCGGTGCCAGTGCTACCGCGATTCCGCTGATTTCGTTCGTCGAACCGCGCCAAGGTTTTGTAGGTCTTTACCTGATATTGGCGAGTATTGCGGCGTTGACCTTCGTGGCTGCAATGGTTTTCCCCCGGACACCGGCCGAGGCTGCCGTAGGAAAAATGGCGTAACGGCTGACGAATTCTCGCAAGTGCTGGCGTAAAGCTAGCATTTGTACGGCTCTGCAAATCATACCTTTGGCTGATTTGGCTGGCGTTCAAGGCCTCTAGAGTGCTTAGCTTTAGCAGCCAAGACTGTGCAGTCAAAAAGGGACTCTTATGTTGCAGACTCGCGTTATTCCTCCAGCCGAGGGCGCTTACCAGTATCCGCTGTTGATTAAACGGCTGCTGATGTCCGGCGCCCGTTACGAAAAAACTCGCGAAATCATCTACCGCGATCAGTTGCGCTACAGCTATCCGACCCTGATCGAGCGGGTTGCGCGGCTGGCCAATGTGCTGACAGAGGCCGGCGTGAAGGCCGGGGATACCGTGGCGGTAATGGACTGGGACAGCCATCGCTACCTGGAGTGCATGTTCGCCATCCCGATGATCGGCGCGGTGATCCACACCATTAACGTGCGGCTGTCGCCAGAACAGATTCTTTACACCATGAACCACGCCGAGGACCGCTTTGTGCTGGTCAACAGCGAGTTCGTCGGTTTGTACAAGGCGATTGCCGGGCACCTGACCACGGTGGAGAAAACCCTGCTGCTGACCGACTTGCCGGAAAAAACTGCCGAGTTGCCGAACCTTGTCGGCGAGTACGAGCAACTGCTGGCCGCGGCGAGCCCGCAGTACGACTTCCAGGACTTCGACGAAAACTCGGTGGCCACCACGTTCTACACCACCGGCACCACCGGTAACCCCAAAGGCGTGTATTTCACCCATCGGCAACTGGTGCTGCATACCATGGGCGTGGCGACCATCATGGGCGCCATCGACAGCGTGCGGCTGTTGGGCACCAACGACGTGTACATGCCGATCACCCCGATGTTCCATGTGCATGCCTGGGGCTTGCCGTATGTGGCGACCATGCTCGGGCTCAAGCAGGTTTATCCGGGCCGTTACGACCCCGAGTATCTGGTGGAGCTGTGGCGCAAGGAGAAGGTGAGCTTTTCCCACTGCGTGCCGACCATTCTGCAAATGGTCCTCAATGCCAAGGCGGCGCAAAACGTCGATTTCGGTGGCTGGAAAATCGTCATCGGCGGCAGTGCGCTCAACCATGCGCTGTACGACGCCGCCAAGGCCAAGGGCATCCAATTGACCGCCGCCTATGGCATGTCGGAGACCGGGCCATTGGTATCATGCGCCCACCTCAACGATGAGCTGATGGCCGGCACCGAAGACGAACGCACCACCTACCGGATCAAGGCTGGTGTGCCGGGGCCGTTGGTCGAGGCGGCAATCGTCGACACCGAGGGCAACTTCCTGCCTGCCGATGGTGAAACCCAGGGCGAACTGGTGCTGCGTGCGCCGTGGCTCACCGAGGGTTACTTCAACGAGCCGCAAAAAGGCGCCGAGCTCTGGGCCGGGGGCTGGCTGCACACCGGCGACGTGGCAACCCTGGACAGCATGGGCGTGATCGACATCCGTGACCGGATCAAGGATGTGATCAAGACCGGTGGCGAGTGGATCTCTTCCCTGGACCTGGAAGACCTGATCAGTCGCCACCCTGCGGTACGTGAGGTAGCAGTAGTGGGCATCGCCGATCCGCAGTGGGGCGAGCGCCCATTTGCGCTGTTGGTGGTTCGCGAAGGGCATCAGATCGGGGCCAGGGAACTCAAGGAGCACCTCAAGCCGTACGTTGAACAGGGGCACCTGAGCAAGTGGGCTATCCCGAGTCAGATCGCCGTTGTTACTGAAATTCCCAAGACCAGCGTCGGCAAGCTCGACAAGAAGCGTATCCGCGTCGACATCACCGAATGGCAGGCCAACAACAGCACCTTCCTCTCGACGCTTTAAGCGTCATCTGGCGTGCCCGAAAGGGCACGCCAGAGCCACCAAGCAAGCGCTTGGCTTGTGAAATCCGATTTTTCAGCCATCCTTGCCGTGCCGACATGTGTCGGACTGGCGAAAGGACTGTTCCAGGGTGGCCGGCAGCGCAAATCACACTTTAGAGGGATCAAGCACTACTACCTGCTGGCTATAGTCCGCTCAAGGATTTTTAAGAACGGAGCTCACGCAATAAACGGGGCGATGCAACTTTGGAGTGACTTCGGACCGCTTGGCTTCCGGTTACCCACAGCGTTTTTAAAAGTACTAAGCCATAACAATAATGCACATGGAGTAGCGTCGATGACATCAGTAAACCAGTTCTGGCGCCGGGCGAAACTGCCCCTGGCGGTCAGTCTTGCCTCTTCGCTCGCCGGGCCCGCATTCGGCGTCAGTTTCAACGTTGGTGAAATCGAAGGTCAATTCGACTCATCCCTGTCGATCGGAGCCAGTTGGTCTACTCAGAGTCCCAACAAAAACCTGATCGGCGTCAATAACGGGGGCCATGGCCTGTCCCAGACGTCCGATGACGGTCACGCCAACTTCAAGAGTGGCGAAACCTTCTCGAAGATCTTCAAGGGTATTCATGACCTTGAATTGAAATACGGCGACACCGGTGTCTTCGTCCGAGGCAAATACTGGTACGACTTCGAACTCAAGGATGAAAGCCGCGAATTCAAGGACATCAGCGACAGCAACCGCAAGGAAGGCGCCAAATCCTCCGGCGGCGAGCTCCTCGACGCCTTCGTCTACCACAACTACTCCATTGCCGATCAGCCGGGTTCCGTGCGTCTGGGCAAGCAGGTTGTGAGCTGGGGTGAAAGTACTTTCATCGGCGGCGGCATCAACTCGATCAACCCGATCGACGTCTCCGCGTTTCGTCGTCCCGGCGCCGAGGTCAAGGAAGGTCTGATCCCGGTCAACATGTTCTACGTGTCCCAGAGCCTCACCGACACTCTGTCGGCCGAAGCCTTTTATCAACTGGAATGGGACCAGACCGTCGTCGATAACTGCGGCACCTTTTTCTCCCAGCCCGACATCATTGCCGACGGTTGCGACAACAACCTGCGCGTGCTGAACAAGCGTTCGACCATTCCGGGCGCCGCCTTGCCCGCATTGGCCAGGCTGGGCGTCGACGTTAACGACGAAGGTGTACTGGTGCGTCGTGGCCCTGATCGCGATGCACGGGACAGCGGCCAATGGGGCGCGTCCCTCAAATACATGTTCGAGCCGCTGGACACCGAGTTCGGTGCCTACTTCATGAACTACCACAGCCGTGCGCCGATCTTCAGCGCTACGGGGGCTCCAGCATCGGCCTATGCGCAGGCAGCGGCCTTGCCGGGGGCGCTTCGGGCTCTGGCGCCGTTGGTGGTCGCGGGTAACTCGAACTACTTCGTCGAGTACCCGGAAGACATCCGCCTCTACGGCTTGAGCTTCTCCACCACCTTGCCTACCGGCACGGCGTGGAGCGGTGAGCTCAGCTATCGTCCGAACGCGCCGGTGCAGCTCAACTCCACCGACATTCTGTTCGCCGGCGTGCGTCCATTGGGCGGCACCCTGACCAATGCTTCGCTGCTTAACGGTGTGCCGGGTCAGGACTTGCACGGCTATCGCCGCAAGGAAATCACCCAGTTCCAGACCACCCTGACGCACTTCTTCGATCAGGTCATGGGCGCCAGCCGCCTGACCCTGGTGGGCGAAGTGGGTGTGACCCACGTCGGAGGCCTGGAAAGTACCTCTGACGTCCGTTATGGCCGTGACCCGGTCTACGGGCCTGGCGAACTGCCGTCCACCGGTGGCCTCGATACTTGCTCGGCAATCCTCAACACCAGCACCATCAATGGTGCCGGTGCGGGTGCCGCTACCAACAACCGCAGCCGCAATTGCAACAACGACGGCTTCACTACGGCTACTTCGTGGGGTTATCGCGCCCGGGCCATTTGGGAATACCCCGACGTATTCGCCGGTGTGAACCTCAAGCCGAACGTGGCCTGGTCCCACGACGTGAGCGGTTACTCGCCAGGCCCTGGCGGCAACTTCGAGGAAGGTCGTAAAGCGGTAAGCCTGGGGCTCGATGCCGAATACCAGAACACCTACACCGCGAGCCTGGCGTACACCAACTTCTTTGACGGCAAGTACACCACCGTAGATGACCGCGACTTCGTTGCGCTCAGCTTCGGCGTGAACTTCTAAGCACTGCATTTTCAGGACGAACACATTTATGAAAATAACAAAGAGTCTGTTCCATGTTGGTGTTCTGGGGCTTTCGCTGCTGGCGACCGCTGTCATGGCGGCGGTCCCTGCGGCCGAAGCGGACAAGCTGGGCAAGAGCCTGACCCCGATGGGGGCCGAGATGGCAGGCAACGCCGACGGCTCGATCCCGGCCTGGAAACCGATGCCAAAAAACGCCGGTAGCGTGGACAGCAAGGGTTTTCTGTCTGATCCGTTCGCGAGTGAAAAACCGCTGTTCACCATCACCGCGCAGAACGTCGACCAGTACAAGGACAAACTCGCGCCGGGCCAGTACGCGATGTTCAAGCGCTACCCGGAAACCTTCAAGATGCCGGTCTACCCGTCCCATCGTGGCGCCACTGTGCCGGATGAGGTGTTTGCCTCCATCAAGAAGAACGCTACCAACACTAACCTGGTGTCCGGTGGTAATGGTCTGGAGAACTTCGAAACCGCGATCCCGTTTCCGATTCCGAAAAGTGGCGTTGAAGTCATCTGGAACCATATCACCCGTTATCGCGGCGGTAGTGTGACCCGTCTGATAACCCAGGCCACGCCGCAGGCGAACGGCTCGTTCAGCCTGGTGTACTTCGAGGACCAGTTCGTGTTCCGCGACAGGATGAAGGATTACGACCCGAAGAACCCGGGCAACATTCTGTTCTACTTCAAGCAGAAAGTGACCGCGCCGGCTCGTCTGGCCGGTGGTGTGCTGCTGGTGCACGAAACCCTCGACCAGGTGAAAGAGCCGCGTTCGGCGTGGGTCTACAACGCCGGGCAGCGTCGTGTGCGTCGTGCGCCGCAAGTGTCCTATGACGGGCCGGGTACCGCTGCCGATGGCCTGCGTACCTCCGACAACCTGGACATGTACAACGGTGCGCCGGATCGCTATGACTGGAAGCTCGAAGGCAAGAAAGAGATGTACATCGCCTCCGACAGCTACAAGCTCGATTCGCCACAGCTGAAGTACGCCGACATCATCAAGGCTGGTCACATCAACCAGGACCTGGCTCGCTATGAACTGCGCCGGGTCTGGCATGTGGTCGCGACGCTTAAGGAAGGTCAGCGTCACATCTACGCCAAACGTGATTTCTACATTGACGAAGACACCTGGCAGGCGGCAGTGGTCGACCACTACGACGGTCGCGGGCAACTGTGGCGCGTCGCCGAGGCTCACTCCGAGAACTACTACGACAAGCAAGTGCCGTGGTACGCCCTCGAAACCTTGTACGACCTGCAATCGGGCCGCTACCTGGCACTGGGCATGAAGAACGAAGAGAAGTCGGCCTATAACTTCGGCTTCACCGCCAGCACCGCCGACTTCACTCCGGCCGCGTTGCGTCAGGAAGGCGTTCGCTAAAACGTTGTAACCCGAGGCCGCATCCTCGAAAAAACGCCCCGACTGGTTCGGGGCGTTTTTTTGGCAGTTCATAAAGATCGTTGTCCGGTGTGGCTGTCCGGTTTACCGACATTTTTGCTCGTAGTCTTTTTGTAGCCATTTGTAGCAATAACCTTCAATAGCTCTTCGTTTACCGCTAGGCTGCGGACATCTGTAACGCCGCCATCAGTATTTCAAACAAGAGCCGGCCATGACTGATCTGTCCCCACTTCCGGGCCCTGCAAGCGTTGCCGTCGCGGCACTGGACGGGCGTTTTTTCCGGCCTCCGCTGCCCGCCGGCCATGTGCTGCGGCCGCGTCTGTGCGAGCGCCTGAGTGCAGGTCTCGGTGGCAGGCTGTTGCTGGTCAGCGCGCCGGCAGGGTTCGGCAAGAGTTCATTGGCGGTGGAGTTTTGTCAGGGGTTGCCGGATCACTGGCAAAGCCTGTGGCTGGGCTTGAGTCTGCGGGACAGTGATCCTGGCCGTTTTCTTGAGCGCCTGCTCGAAGGTCTTCAGGACTACTTTCCACAACTTGGCAGCCAGGCGTTGGGGCTGCTGAAAATGCGCCAACGTCATCAACCGTTCGCCTTTGAAGAATGGCTGGACGGTTTGCTCGATGAACTGGCCGTGCACCTCTCACCCAACACGCCGCTGCTGTTGGTACTTGATGACTATCATCTGGCCCAGGGGCCGGTGCTCGATCGTTGTCTGCAGTTTTTCCTCAATCATTTACCCGATGGCCTGTTGGTCATGGTCACCAGTCGGCAGCGTCCGGACTGGCATCTGGCACGCCTGCGGCTGTCGCGGCAACTGCTCGAGTTGCATGAGCAGGATCTTCGGTTGACCCATGATGAAGCCCTGAGCCTGCTGGATCGACACAGCATTTCATTGCGTGGCGAGGCGCTGGAGAATTTGATCCAGCGTAGCGAAGGCTGGGTGGCAGGGCTGCGCTTTTGGCTATTGGCGGCCTCCGAGGCGGGCAGCGAGGGTGCATTGCCCCAGTCGCTGTACGGCGGGGAAGGACTGATTCGCGATTACCTGCTCGAAGAAGTCATCGATTGCCTGCCCGCCGAGGTGCAGTCATTCCTGTACGACACCGCGCCCCAGGAGCGCTTTTGCAGTGAGCTGTGCGACGCTGTGCGCGAAGCCCATGACAGCGCCGAAATCCTGCGTTTCCTGCTGGCGCATCAGGTGTTCCTGGTGCCGCTGGACGAACACGGTCACTGGTATCGCTATCACCACCTTTTTTCCGATCTGTTGCGCAGCCGGCCCACCGCCCAGGCGATGGTGCCGACGGCCAGCTTGCACCTGCGCGCCTGCCGCTGGTTCAACGCCCAAGGGCTACTCGATGAGGCGGTGGAGCAGGCGTTGCGCGCCGGGCATCTGGATGTCGCGGCGAATCTGGTGCAAAACCTTTCTGAAGAGCAACTGCTGGCCGAGCAGAACGTCGGCATGTTGCTGCGCTGGAAAATGGACTTGCCCGATAGCCTGTTAATCAGCACGCCACGGCTGATCGTGCTCTACAGCTGGGCATTGGGGCTGGCCTGTCAACTGGACGCCGCCGAAGAGCTGGCCAGTCACCTGAGCCGCTTCCTGCCGGCGCCGTCGGCTACTGCGCAAAAATCCATGCTGGCGCAATGGCTGGCCCTGAGCGGGATCATTGCCCGGGGGCGAGGCAATCGCGAGCTGACCATGCTCTATTGCGCCGAAGCACTGGAAAGCCTGCCGGCCAAACGGTATGGACAGCGACTGATGTGCCTGTCGACCTTGTCCAATCTGGCGATTGCCGATGGCGACTTGTGGCGTGCCCGGGGGTTGAATCGTGATTCGCTGGAGTTGGCACAGCGCGTTGGCAATCCGTTGTTCGAGGCCTTGGCTCATTACGACCGCGCCCGGGTATTGCAGGCGCGAGGGGAGATCCTGCGTTCGCTGGATGAAGTCCGTCAGGGGCTGCAACGCCTGCAAGGTTTATCCCCACAACGGCTTTATGCGGTGCGCGCACGCCTGACCTTGTACGAGGGTTTTTTGCTGGCGCTGCGCTTGCAACCCCAGGCCGCACGGGCACGTTTGCAAGCGGGGTTGGGCGAAGCCCGGGCCTGTCGCGATATCAGCGTATTGATCGGCCACTGCGTGATTGCCCGGCTGGAGGGCAACAGCGGCGAATTCGCGAAGGCCTTCGCCGAACTTGCCGAGGCCGAGCGCCTGATGCACATCTGGGACGTCCCGCCGATTTACTATCTGGCGATGATTACCCTGGTCAAATGTGAACTCTGGCTGGCTCAGGGTCGCACCGATCTGGCCGAAGCCTGGCTTGCGCGACTGGGCCAGACCTATAACGGCGAGCACCCGGCTGCCCCCCCGGAATTCCATCCACAACTGCCGCTGCACATTGAGTTGCAACAGGCGGTGCTGGACATGATGAAGGGCCAGCCCATGCTCGCCGAAGGGCGCCTGAATGCGCTGCATGAACACGGTCAGCGCAGCGGTCGGCAGATGCTCAGCGTGATGGCGCTGAATCAGAACGTTACGCTGTTGTTGGCGGGCGGACGCGAACCCGAGGCCCGCAAGGCGCTGGCCCAGGCTTTGGAAGCGGCCGCCGGAGGTGTCCTGCAACCGTTTGACCGATTACTGGCCGAGCATCCGAACTGGCTGCGTGGGCAACTTCAACCCTGTGCGCCGACGCCGGTTTCGCAGCATCTGCTGGAAAAGCTTCCGGCCATGGCCTCCCGTCCAGTGGTTGAGTCATCGCCTGTTGCTGAACAACTCAGTACGCGTGAACTGGCGGTTTTGCGGCTGATCGCGCAGGGATGTTCGAATCAGGAAATCAGTGATCAGTTGTTCATTTCGCTGCATACAGTCAAGACCCATGCCAGTCATATCAACAGCAAATTAGGTGTTGAGCGGCGCACGCAGGCCGTGGCTCGGGCGAAAGAGTTAGGGGTGTTGGGGTGAACGGGGCCCCCGACATTTTTCGCGTTCAAGTCTTGGCGCTTGGGTTCAGTCTTGGTGATACAAAACAAAACACCCCGACATTGGTCAGGGCGTATTGTTCAAACCTTGGTCAAACTACCAAGTCCTTGGCACTGAAGGTATCGACGCCTACCAGTTGGATTGCGAAATCTGCATCCAGCCTGCCGTTGACGTTGCCGTACAACACATGATCTTCGAAACGCAGTTGTCCTGCTCCTGTGAACGCATTCGAGTCAATGAATGTAAAGGCGTTGAACGCAGTGGTGAGCATATTGGCATCGAGTTTTGACAGGTCGATCTTGTCGCCCTGTAGGCTGCTGAAGTCGGTGATGACGTCACTGTTTGCCCCTTTGCCCAGCTCACTGAGTAAATTGAAAACAAACCGGTCGGCACCAGAGCCGCCCGTCAGGATGTCTGTGCCCAGACCTCCTATCAGCAGGTCATTGCCCATACCACCATCAAGCAGGTCGTTGCCTGCTCCACCATTGAGCACATTGTTGCCACTGTTGCCGGTCAGCACGTTATTCAGGGCGTTGCCGACACCGGTGAGGTTGTCGCTGCCGGTGAGGGTGAGGTTTTCCAGGTTGGCACTCAGGGTCCAGCTCACCGAGGAACGTACGGTGTCGATTTCGCTCGCCAGGGTACTGGTCTCGGTGACCGCGTCCTGGAGGTTGTCGACGATATAAGTGTCGTTGCCAGTGCCGCCGATCATCAGGTCGGCGCCGGTTCCGCCATCCAGAACGTTATTGCCGCTGTTACCGGTCAGACGGTTGCCCAAGGAGTTGCCGGTGGCGTCGAGGTTGTCGCTGCCGGTGAGTGTCAGGTTCTCGAGGTTGCTACCCAGGGTGTAGCTGATCGACGACATAACCGTGTCGATTTCGACCAGCGAGGTGCCGCGTTCGATCACCGTGTCGCCGAGGTTGTCGACCACGTAGGTGTCGTTGCCAGCCCCGCCGTCCAGGGTATCAGCCCCGGCCTTGCCGTCGAGGAAGTTGGCAGCGGCGTTGCCGAGCAGGGTGTTGTTCAGGTCGTTGCCGATCACGGTGAAGTTGCCGAGGCCGGTGACGGTGACATCTT